>CAZPXQ010000001.1:0-801252 GCA_964590595.1 uncultured Sphingomonadales bacterium
ACATCGCTGGCGGCAAGCTGACCCTCGACGATGGGGCCATCCTCCTGCGCCTTGAACACCGCGTCGGCCGCGACGGGGCCATCATTGGCGCCGGTGACGGTGATGGTGGCGGTGGCCTGAGCGGTACCGCCTTGGCCGTCATCGACCTGATAGGTGAAGGCAACGTCGCGGCTCTCGCCAACGCCAAGGTCCTGGAAGCCGGTGCCGGGATCAAAGCTGTAGCGGCCATCGGCATCGACGGTGACCGCCCCTTCCGCCGGGCCTTCAACCAGGCTGAAGGTCAAGGCATCGCCATCGACATCGCTGGCGGCAAGCTGACCCTCGACGATGGGGCCATCTTCCTGCGCCGCCAGCACCGCGGCGGCCGCCACTGGAGCGGCATTGGGGGGGACTGGCGCGGGCTGTTCTGGTGCGAGAGGCGGCGGCGCTGGCGGTTCTGGCGCCGGGGGTTGGACCAACGGCGCGGCGGTGACATTGAGCGCGGCGGCGGTTTCAGCACTGTCGCTGCCATCCTCGGCGCGGGCGGTGACGGTGATGTCGAAAGCCCCGGCAAAATCGGCCGGTGGCGCGATCCGCAAGCTTGCGAAATTCCAGCCACTGATGTCGGCCACGCCATCGACGCCGACGCTGAATTGATTGACGCCATCGTCAAGCCGCGCCCCCGCTGGCACGTCGCTGAGAATGACTGCGAGGGTTTCGGAACCGTCGGCGTCGGTTAGCCAGGCGCTGATGTCCAGCGCGATCCAGTCGCCGGCATCGCCGGACGCGTCGGCGACCGCGAGGCCAGGCGTGTCCGCCACCGGGGCAACGTCGAATGTGACCGTGGCGGTGGCGACGCGGCCATCGCCCGCGATGATTTGATAGTCGAACCGGTCCTCGCCACTGAAATCGGGCGGCGGCACATAGGTATAGGCGCCATTTTCATCGATGATGATGCGGCCCCCCGCTGCCGTTTCAAATTCACCGGCGCGCACGCTGAGCGGCGCACCGGCGAGGCCGCCCTCAAGATCGACATCCAGATCGGCGTCATTGGTGAGCAGATTGCCGCTGACCGGTTCATCCTCGCGCGCAGCCACCTGTTCGCCTTGCGCCAACAGGGGTGCCGCGGGGTCGATGGCGGCGGCGGTCGGCGCGGCGGCGGCGCTGGCGCCGGTGGCGGCGGCCATGGCCTGGGGTGTCAGCGTGAAATGGTCCGGCGCCGGGCGATTGACCGGATTGGTCTCGGCCGCGATCGGCTCGGGCGCGGCTGGACTGAACGCGCGGGCCTGGGGCGGCAGCGATGCGGCGTTGCTGACTGCCCCGCCCGGATTGGCGAATACCGGATTGGCAAAGGCCGTCTCAGGCGCCCCGCGCACCGGGTCCGTCGCCGCGATGGCAGGGTCGGCTGGGCGCCCGCCGTCATCGAAGCGGCCGCGCGTGGCGATCCCCGCAGCATCTTGGCTGCCTTGATGCAAATTACTCAGCGACCCATCGGCCTCCGCCTTTTGGTCAACCGGGGCGTTGAGCCGGGGGTCGTCCTCGGCCTTGGGCTTTTTGCCGGCAAAACCGGCTTGACCCTCCGGATCGTTGAAAAACGGACCACCAGCCGATTGCGGGTTGTCAGCTTCTGCCATCATACGCTTCCTACTCGTGCAGGGTGGCGCGCGGCGCGTGGCAGCGCCGCCGACCCGGCCTTGCTGGCGTTCTGCCCGTCTCGATCTCGCGCCCTATATCAGGCGCAAGGAGGGCGGCTTAAGGCCAAATCTAACTGCCAAGTCTGAAGCCTTCCTTGAAAGACGCCGTTAAGAAGCCGTTAACGTGTTGGTTGTAGGGGCGCGACGCGTTGACCATCGCGGCTGCAGCCGTGGCCGGAACTTGCCGGCAACTGCTTTCAATTTAACGCTTATTCAAGATATCGCCGGCTAGGCTGCGGACAAGGCTTGGTTAATCAAGACGTTGTCGCGCCGACGCGCAAGCACGGCAAGGGGTGAAAACAGGTGTTAGGGGTAGTGAAGGTCGCTGGCTTGTTGCGTCGTCGCCGGCGGGCGATGGAGACACCGGGCATGGCGGCGCGCTTCGGTCTTGATAAACTTTGGCGCGAATTTCTGCCATTGGCCCAGGCCGATGTATTGACCGCGTCGCTGATCCTGAATGTGACAGCGCTGGCCTTGCCGGTCGTGATTTTACAGGTTTATGACCGCATCATCCCCTATGGCGCCATCGACACCCTGTCGCTGCTGGTTGGTGGCCTGCTAATCGCCTTGTTGCTAGACGCCCTGCTGCGGGCGGCGCGCAGCTATCTGGCCGGCTGGGCCGGGGCGCGGTTCGAGCATGCCGCCGGCGTCGCCGCGGTGGAGCGGATCTTGAACACCAATCTGGGGCGGATCGAGGCGGTGCCAGCCGGCGTTCATCTGGACCGCCTGGCCAGTGTCGATCCAGTGCGGGACTTTTACGCCAGCCAAGCCAGCCTGGTCTTGGTCGACCTGCCGTTCGCGCTGTTGTTCCTGGGCTTTTTGGCGACCATCGCCGGCAGCCTGGTGCTGGTGCCAATGGCATTGATGTTGGGCTTTGGCCTAGCCGCGCTGCTGATCGGCAATCATCTCCACCGCGCCTTGGACGCGCGGGCGGTGCTGGACGACCGCCGTTTCAATTTCATGATCGAGGTGCTGGCCGGCATTCGCACCGTCAAGGGGCTGGCGATGGAACGGCTGATGATGCGCCGCTATGACCGGCTGATGGAAAGCAGCGCCGCCGCCGGCTACCAGGTCGGCTATTTAAACCATTTGGCGCAGTCGATCGGCACTGCCTTTAGCCAAATCACCATGGTCGCGGTGGCCGCCATTGGCAGTTTATACGTGATGGGCGGGCATATCACCGTCGGCGTCTTGGCCGCCTGCACGCTGTTGGCGGGCCGGATGGTACAGCCGGTGCTGCGAGCGCTGGGCATTTGGAGCCGGTTTCAGTCGATCCGCATCGCCGAGACACGTCTGGGCGAGGTCGAGGCGCTGCCAGCCGAAGGCGCCGCTGGCAAACCCGCTGCGCCGGCGATTGAAAGCCTGGCGCTGGAGCGGGCGACGGTGGCGTTCGACGATGCGCCGACACCGCTGTTCAAGGATTTGTCGGTCGAACTGAGACGCGGCCAGATCATCGCGATCGAAGGCCGCAACGGCGCCGGCAAGTCGACTTTGCTATGGGCGCTGATGGGCGGCATTGCGCCGAAGGCCGGGCGGCTGTTGATCAATGGCGCGCCGCTGGCCAATTGGGACTTGGCCAGTGTGCGGGGTCAGATCGCCTATCTGCCGCAATGGCCGACATTGTTTCAGGGCAGCTTGCTCGACAATCTCACCGCCTTTGGCGGCGAAGCCTTTGAAGAAGAAGCCTTGCGGCTGGCCGCCCTACTGGGCCTGGACGCGATCGTCCGGCGCTTTCCCGGCGGCTATGAAACCGAGCTTGGCACCGGCACCGCCAGCCTGGTCGCCGCCGGCGTTGCCCAGCGCATTGCCATCATCCGCGCGCTGGTGCGGCGGCCACGGGTGATCTTGTTCGATGAAGCTAACACCGCGCTCGACCCCGCCGCCGACGAGCGGTTGAAACAGCTCTTGCTGGCGGCGCGCGAGGATCTGGCGATTGCCTTGATCAGCCACCGGCCGTCGCTGCTGGCGATTGGCGATCAGCGGCTGCTGTTGGCGGATGGTGGGCTGCGTCCCAAGCCGAGCGCCGATGACATGGTTGCAAGGAGCCGGGCATGAGCGCCACTGATCGGCCCATGACGGCGCCGCTGACTGACGCCCGCGCCTTATCGGAGCGGCTGGCCGGCGTGTTCGACGCCGACCAGGCGCGGCAACAGCGCCATGGCGGCGATCAACTGGCGGCGGCCTTGCGCCAGGGCGGGGTTGGCGAATTTCAAGCCGGCTCGGCTTATGCCGCCTGCCTGCTACCATTGCTCAACGCCATTGGCTGGCGCGGCGCCCTGCGCGACCTGGCGGAAACGCTGCCACATTTCGCCAACACGCTGGACCGTGAGGATTTAATCTCAACGCTGGCGCATTTGGGCTATCGGACCCGAGTCATTGACGGCCGGGTGGCGGCGTTGGACCGCCGGCTGCTGCCATGCCTGCTGGAGCGCGCCGACGGCGCAGCCCAAGTGGTGCTGACCGCGCTGGGCGATGGCCGTTTTCGGGTTTTCGACGGCGAGTCCAAGACCGAGCAAGACATTGACGGCGAGACCCTGGAAGGCCGCATTCATCTAGTTCACCCGGCCAGCGCGCCCAAAGCCGCCAAGCGCGATAATTGGTTTGGCGACATGATGGCGCGGTTTAGCGGGCTGATCGCCCGACTGTTCGGCATCACTTTGATCTTGAACACGCTGTCGCTGGCGGTGCCATTGTTCATCATGACACTCTATGACCAGGTCATCCCGGCCCATTCTGGCCGCATCTTGATCGGGCTTGCCGGGGGTGTCCTGCTCGCCTTGGCCATCGAGTTCGGCTTTCGCCTGGTCCGCGGCAAGATCTTGGCGTCAATTGGCGGACGGCTGGAAAACATCATCGCCACCAGCACCTTCGGCCAGCTATTGGCGCTGCCAGCGGCGTTGACCGAAAACGCCACCGTCGGCGCCCAGGCCGCGCGGCTGAAGGAATTCGATTCGATCCGCGACCTGGTGACCGGACCGATGGTTTCCGTCGGCCTGGAATTGCCGTTCGTGGTGCTATTCCTGGCTGTCATCGCCTGGCTTGGCGGCCCATTGGCCTATGTGCCGCTGGCCCTGATCGGGGTTTATTTGCTGATCGGCGCGGCAATCATGCCCAGCCTGCGCGGCAGCATCGCCAAGGCCGCCCGCGCCCGCGCCGCACGCCACGCTTTCAATGTCGAAATGATGAGCCACGCCCGCGCGATTAAGCAATTGGCGCTGGAGACGGTGTGGCTGGAGCGTTTTCGCGACATTTCGGCGCGCGCCGCCCATGCCCATTTCCGCACCGCGCAATTGAGCTTCCTGCTGCAGACCGTGGCGCAAGCGATCATGATGGGCGCTGGTGTCGCTACCGTGGTGTTCGGCACCTTGCGGGTGATGGCGGGCGATATGAGCATGGGCGCCCTGATCGCGGTCATGGCGCTGGTTTGGCGGGTGTTGTCGCCGCTGCAAAATCTGTTCCTGGCGATGACCCGGTATGAACAGGCCAAGCAATCGGTCTCCCAGCTCAATCAATTGATGCGGATGCCGGTGGAAAGCCGGCAGCACAAGCCCGCGCGGGTCGACATGGCGATCGCCGGCGCACTGGCGTTCGAGCGGGTCAGCTTCCGTTATCGGCCAGACAGCGAACCGGCGATGATCGGAGTCAGCCTCAAAATCCCGGTCGGCGGCATTTTGGGCGTCACCGGCGGCAATGGCGCCGGCAAGTCGACATTGCTAGCCTTGGCGGCGGGGCTGTATCGGCCGCAAGCCGGCATCATCACCATCGATGGTGTCGATATCCGGCAGATGGACCCGGTCGATTTGCGCCGCCAGGTCGCCTATGTCGCCCAGGACAGCCATATGTTCCATGGCACCATCGCGCAAAATTTGCGGCTCGGCCATCCGACCGCCTCGGACGATGATTTATACACCGTCTGCGTCCAGCTAGGCATTCAAGATCAGATCGCCGCCCTGCCAGACGGCATCGAGACCCGAATTGGCGATCAGCGCGTGCAGCAGCTCAATGTCGGCTTCAAGCAGCGGCTGGCGATTGCCCGCGCGCTGCTGCGCAAGCCCCGGCTGCTGTTGTTGGATGAAGCCGCCCGGGCGCTGGATTTCGAGGGCGATCAAGCCTTCGCCGACATGATTCGCGGGCTGCGCGGCAATACCACCGTGGTGATGGTGTCGCACCGCCCCAGCCATTTAAAACTATGCGATCAAATGATCGTGTTGGAAGCCGGCGCCGTGGTCGCCGCCGGCAAGCCGGATGAAGTTCTCCCCGCCATGCAAGGAGCAGCCGCATGAGTGCAGGCAAGCAATTGGTCGCCGCGCCATTGGGCCGGGTCAGTAATTGGGCGCGCAATGCGTTTTTACCGCCGCGAGAAGCCACCGGCCTGCGTTATCTGGCGCGCCCGGTGCTGTTGGAGGAAACCCGTCCGCCCTATAGCTTGAGCGCGGTAATCGCGTTGACCACCGTGTTGGTGGTCGGCTTCTTTATCTGGGCAGCGGTGGTGACACTGGATGAAACCGCAGTCGCGCCCGGCGAGATTTTACCGATCAATCATGTGCAACCGGTCGAGCATTTGGAAGGCGGCATCGTCGCCGCGATCCTGGTTGGCGACGGCGACAAAGTCGAGGCCGGCCAACCGCTGGTGATGCTGGACGATACCCAATCAATGGCCGATCTTGACCGGGTCCGCGCCCGCCACGCGGCATTGCGCTATCAGATCGACCGGCTGCGCGCCTTTGCGCTTGAACAAGCCATGCCGCCCGCGCCGGCCTTGGATCATGCCAGCCTGCATCAAGATCAAGCCGCGATTTTCGCCGCTCAGGTCGAGGGCCGCCGCGCCCAATTGGCAGTGATGGACAATCAGATCGACGACCGCCGCAAGGAAATCGCCGGCCTGCGCGATCAGCAAGCGATGCTGGAACGGCAAGTGGCGCTGGTGCGCGAGGAATTGTCGATTCGCGAGGAACTGCTGCAAAAGGGCCTGACCTCGAAAATCGTCTATCTCGCCACCGAACGGGAGATGAACCGCACCCAGGGCGAGCTGGCTGAAGTCAAAAGCCGGATCGCGCGGGCGCAAATCGCCTTGTCGGAAGCCCAAGGGCGTTTTCTGGAAACCGAGAACCGGCTCCGCAATGAAGCCTTGGAAGAGCTGGGCCGCGCCAGCGCGGAATTGGCGCAGGTCAGCGAGGAGCTGCGCCGGCTTGAAGACCGCGTCCGCCGGCTGGTGGTGGCCGCACCGGTTGCCGGCACCGTCAATGGCCTGATGGTCAAGGCCGTCGGCAGCGTGCTGGCGCCGGGCGATCAAGTCGCCGAGATCGTGCCGCAGCAAAGCGAATTGATCGCCCAGATTCGGATTTCGCCACGCGATATCGGCTATGTCAAATCCGGCGCCAATGCGCTGGTTAAGGTCGACACCTATGAATTCGGCCGCTTTGGCGGGATCGAGGGTGAAATCACCCATGTCTCGGCCGCATCCTATCTCGATGAAAAAGGCCAGCCCTATTTTCGCGGCCGGGTCAAATTGGCCCGCGACTTTGTCGGCGCCCAAGGCCTTGGCAATTTGGTCAGCCCCGGGATGACCCTGATCGCCGACATCAAGACCGGCGAGAAAAGCCTGCTGGGCTATTTGGCCCGCCCCGTTGAACGGGCGCTGTCCGGCGCCTTCAACGAACGTTAGCAAGACCACGCATTGGGGTCTTCAGGGTGCGGCTCGTTGACCGGTCTCGGGACGGCTTGCGCGCAGAAATAATAATTGCATAAACCGTCCCCGCAATAGGAAATGCATGGGTGCGTTGGCGGTGGCAGGCGGTCGCGTCTTTATTTGAAGACGACGGTTTTGCCATTATTGATCAAGACACGGTGCTCGGCCACCGCCTTGACGGCGCGGGCTAATACTCGGCATTCGATATCGCGGCCGATGGCGGCGAGGTCTTCCGGCATATGGCTGTGATCGACCGGCTCGACCGCTTGCTCAATGATCGGGCCTTCATCCAAGTCGGCGGTGACAAAATGGGCGGTGGCGCCAATCAGCTTGACGCCGCGATGATAGGCTTGGGTATAGGGGGCCGCGCCCTTGAAGCCAGGCAGGAAACTATGATGAATATTGATCGCCCGGCCACGCAGCTTGGCGCATAAATCCTTAGACAGAATTTGCATATATCGGGCCAGCACGACCAGTTCAGCTCCAGTGTCCTGGATCAGCGCTTCCAGTGCGGCTTCTTGTTGCGGCTTGGTCGCGGCGGTGACTGGCAGATGATGGAACGGCAAATCATAAAAGGCGGCGTTGGCCCGATAGGTTTCGTGGTTGGAGGCCACCGCCACGACATCGATCGGCAATTGCCGATGTCGCCAGCGATACAGCAGGTCATTCAGGCAATGACCGTGATTGGAAACCATGATCAAGGTTTTGACCGGTTGGTTGCCGGGATGCAATTGCCAATCCATGATGAAGCGGCCGGCGAGATCGGAAAATTCGTTCATGATCCCGGCCAGCGCGTCCTTGCCATTTTGGTGGCGGAAGGCCACGCGCATGAAAAAGCGATTGGTCGACGGATCGCCAAAATCCGCCGATTGGGTGACGAAACATTCGCGTTCAAACAAAAAGCCCGACACCGCGGCAACGATGCCGGCGCGGTCTTCGCAAGAAAGCGTGAGAACATATTCGGACATCGGTCGCTATGCCTTCAGCCGCGCGGCTTCGATCGCGTCCCAAATATCGGCGGCGACATTGCGGCCGGTGAAACGCTCGATCTCCTGAATGCCAGTCGGCGAGGTGACGTTGATTTCGGTGAGATAGCCGCCAATCACATCGATGCCGACAAAGATCAAGCCGCGCGCTTGCAAGGCTGGGCCAAGGACGGCGCAGATTTCCTGTTCGCGTGCGGTCAAGTCGGTGGCTTCGGCACGACCGCCGACATGAAGATTGGAGCGCGCCTCGCCCACGGCTGGCACCCGGTTGATGGCGCCGACAGCGACCCCGCCGGCCAGCACGATGCGCTTGTCGCCCTGGCGCACCGCCGGCTCATAGCGCTGCACCATCACCGGCTCGCGGCCGATCAGCAAAAACATTTCGATCAACGCGTTGAGATTTTCATCGTCCGGGCGCACCCGGAACACACCGGCGCCGCCATTGCCGTATAACGGCTTCAAAATGATATCGCCATGCTCGCGGCGGAATGCGGCGATGTCGTCGCGGCGACGGGTGATCAGGGTTGGCGGCATGAACTGCAGAAATTCGGTGACGAACAATTTTTCCGGCGCGTTGCGGACATGGCCGGGATCATTGACCACCAGTGTCTTGGGGTGGATTTTCTCCAGCAAATGCGTCGCCGTGATATAAGCCATGTCGAACGGCGGGTCCTGGCGCATCAACACCACATCCTGGTCGGCCAGATCGACCATGGCGGCCGACCCCAGGGTGAAATGATCGCCGTGCTTGGGCCGCACCTGCAATGGCCGCGCCGAGGCCAGCACCTGGCCATGCCGGAAACTGAGGTCATCGGGCAGATAATGCAGCAACCGATGCCCCCGCGCCTGCGCTTCCAGCGCCAGCCGGAAGGTTGAATCGGCTTCGATATTGATGGCCTCCAACGGGTCCATCTGAATCGCTATGGCTAAGCCCATGGCGCTGTCCGCTTGTTGTTGCCCGGGCGCTTTGCTAGCGCGTTTGGCGTCCCGAGACAATGGCCTGGCTCAGCCGATCGCCCGCAAATGCCGCGGCCAGCGGCCTGGGGCGACCAGCACCGCGTCGATCCGGCAGTCGAGTCCGGCCAGGCGCGGCTGGCTGGCCAGGAAATAGGCGCTGGCGCGGCGAATACGGGCTAGTTGCGGCGGCGTGATGGCGGCGGCCGCGTCGTCCAGCCTGGCCCGCGCTTTGACTTCGATAAAGGCCAGCACGCGGCCGCGCCGGCAAATCAGATCCACCTCACCAACCGGGCTGCGGTAACGCGCGCGCAAGCAGCGATAGCCCTTAAGCGATAACAGCAGACGCGCCAGCCGTTCGGCGCGACGGCCCTGTGCCTCGGCGCGTTGCCGGCGCTCACGCATGGCTGGCGGCCAGGGCCAACGCCCGAGCATAAAGCCGTTTGCGCGGCAACCCGGTCTCCGCCGCCAGCAAAGCCGCCGCGTCGCGCACGCCATGGCCCAGCAATAGCTGGCGCAGACGCGCGTCGATGGCGGCATCGTCCAGCACCGGCTGGTCATCCGCGGGCGGGGCAATCACCAGCACGATTTCGCCCTTCACCGGCTGGGCGGCGATTTGCGCGGCCAGGCGATCCAGCGGGCCGGCGATGACCTGTTCATGCAGCTTGGTCAGTTCCCGGCAGATGGCGGCCGGGCGGGGGCCGAGAACCGCCGCTGCATCGCTCAGACTGGCAGCCAACCTTGGCGCGGTCTCGAACACCAAGAGCGTGGCACGCAGACTGGCGAAATCCTGGTAAAAGCGCCGCCGCGCCGCGGTCTTGGCCGGCGCGAAACCGGCGAACAGAAAGCGGTCGCTGGGCAGGCCGGACAGGCACAAGGCGGTGATCGGCGCCGAAACGCCCGGCACCACCGCGACATGGCGGCCCGCCGCCCGCGCGTCGCGCACCAGCTTATAGCCGGGATCGTTGATCAAGGGCGTGCCCGCGTCCGACACCAGCGCGATCCGGTCACCTTCCAGCCGAGCGATGATTTGCGGCCGCAGCCGCGCCGCATTATGATCATGATAGGCGAGCATCGGCGTATTGATGCCGAAATGCTTGAGCAGCCGGCCGGTCACCCGGCTGTCCTCGCAGAGAATTAAATCGGCCATGTGCAGACAATCCAGTGCCCGCGCCGTGATATCGCCCAAATTACCAATTGGAGTAGCGACGAGATAAAGGCCCGGCGGATAATCCGCTGGCGGCGGCGGCGGCGATGGTGCATGAGGGACCGACATGCCGCCACGCTTGCATGAGCAGGGCCGGCAAGGCAAGCTTTGGCGAGAGGATGATGGCGGGGGAACGCGCGATGACAGGCAGGCCAAACCGGCGCGCCATCGGCATGTTGGCGGCGCTGGGCATGGTGTTGACGGCCTGCACCACCGACACTCCGCCGCCGGCGCCGCCGCCAGCACCCTTGGCGCCAGCGCGGCTTGGCCTCAACCTCGATGATTTCCGGTTCGACGATATTCCGGTCGCGTTTCTGGCGCCCTTGTCGGGGCCGCAGGCGCGACTGGGTGAAGCCTTGTTGCAGGCGGTCGAACTGGCGCTGTTCGACGCTTATGATCCGCGCCTGAAATTGCGGGTCTATGACAGCGGCGCCGCGCCCGAAACCGCCGCCGCCGCCGCCCGTGCCGCCATCGCCGACGGCGCGATGGTGATTTTGGGGCCGCTGTTTTCGTCATCGGTGCGGGCGGTGGCGCCGGCCGCGCAGGCCGCCGGGGTCCCGGTGCTGGCTTTCTCCAACGACCAGGCCGCCGCTCAGCCTGGTGTTTATGTCTTGGGCTTGCAGCCCGGCGATGAAGTCAAGCGGGTGGTCGATTATGCGATCCGCCAAGGCGGCCACCGACGCTTTGCCGCCTTGCTGCCCGAAGGCGATTATGGCGCCATGGTGCTGGACAGTCTGGCAGCGCGGCTGGCCCGCGCCGGCGCTGCCCTGCATGGGGTCGAGATTTATCCCCGCGACCCGCAAGGCCTGAACCAGCCAGTGCGGCGCTTGGCGCAATATGAGCGCCGGCGGCAATGGCTGGAGGAGGAACGGGCGTTCCTGCGTGGCCTCGGCGAAGATGATTTGGCCGAAGAATTGCTGGAAGGCCTGGAAGAGCGCGAAACCTGGGGCGAAATCGGCTATGACGCGATTCTGATCGCCGAGGGTGGAGCGCTGCTCCGTAGCCTGGCACCGCTGCTGCCGATCTATGATGTGTTGCCGCAGGAGGTGCAATTCTTGGGCACCGGCTTGTTCAATGATGAAGGCCTGCGCCGCGAACCGCCCTTGCATGGCGCCTGGTTCGCGGCACCGCCCAGCCGCGCTTTCGTGCGTTTTTCCGAACGCTATGCGGCACTGCACCAGCGCCGGCCGCCGCAAATCGCCGCCCTGGCCTATGATGCGATGGCCCTGGTCGGCCTTCTGGCGCGCGCGCCGGTGCCGGAGGAACGTTTTGAACCCTCCGCCTTTACCGATCCCGATGGTTTTGCCGGGGTCAGTGGCCGGTTCCGGCTGAAGCCCAGCGGCGTCACCGAGCATTTGTTGGCGGTGATGGAAATCGCCCCAGAGGGCCTGAAGGTCGAAGATCCCGCCCCCGCCAGTTTCTCCGCGCCGCTGTTACTCGGTGCCTTGCGCCAATAACGCCGCCAGCACGCTGTTGGTCAAGGGCCGGCCGGCCGGCGTCACCATCAACCGGTGCCCCTGTTCAGCCAACAGGCCGTCGCGCAGCAAAGCCTGGCGGGCGTCCGCGTCGATGACGGCGTCAAGCGCCAAGCCGCTGCGCCGCGACGCCGCGTCGAGATCGAGGCCCTGCGCCAAGCGCAGGCCCATCATCATAATTTCCCGCGCCCGCTCAGACCCAGCCAGGGGTGTGAGGACATGGCGGCCATGGCCGTGACCGGCGACCGCTTGCGCCCAGGCCTCGGGCTTGGCCAGGGTCTCGGTCGCATGCCAACCGCCGGCAAGGCGCAGACGGCCATGGGCGCCGGGGCCGATGCCGGCATAATCGTCCCCGCGCCAATAGACCAGATTATGCCGACACGCCGCGCCGGTCCGGGCATGGTTGGAAATTTCATAAGCCGGCAGGCCGGCGGCGGTGGTCATGTCCTGGGTGAGGGCAAACAGATCGGCCGCCAAGTCCTCATCGGGGAGCGCGAAACCGCCGCGGGCATGGCGTTCATGAAAAGCCGTGCCGGGTTCGATGGTGAGCTGGTAAAGCGAGAGATGTTCGCTGCCGAAGGCCAGCGCCTCGGCCAAAGCCCGGCGCCAGTCGGCCAGGCTTTGGCCGGGCAGGGCATAGATGAAATCAAGACTGACACGACGAAAATGCCGCTGCGCGATGGCGATCGCGGCGCGCGCGGCGGCGGCGTCATGGCGACGGCCCAGAAAGCCGAGGGTGGCATCGTCCAGCGCTTGAATGCCCAGCGACAGCCGCTCGACGCCTGCATCCGCCAGCGCCTGGAACCGTCCGGCCTCGACACTGGAGGGATTGGCCTCCAAGCTGATTTCGACCGGCTCATCGGCCGGCCACAAGGCGCGGGCGCGGGCAATCAGCGCCGCCACCGTGTCGGGGTCCATCAGCGATGGCGTACCGCCACCGAAAAACAGGCTCACCAAGCGCCGTGGCCCGGTCAGCTTGGCGGTATCGTCCATCTCCGCCAGCAAGGCATCGCGCCAGGCGCGGTGGTCGATTTGCTTGCGGACATGGCTGTTGAAGTCGCAATAGGGGCATTTGGATTCGCAAAACGGCCAATGCACATAAAGCGCCATGGGCCGCGGCGGCGACCCCATCTCGGCGACCCTGGCCGGTTCAGCCGCCAAGGCAGGCGGGCACCAATTGCGCGAAGGCGCGGGCGCGATGGCTGATCGCATGCTTGGCCTTGGGCTCCATCTCGCCGAAGGTCAGGTCGCGGCCCTCAGGCAGGAAAATCGGGTCATAACCGAAACCCTTGTCACCCCGCATTGGCCAAACCAGATGGCCATCGACCCGGCCTTGAAAGCTTTCGACATGGCCATCGGGCCAGGCCAGGGCCAAAGCGCAGACAAAACAGGCCCGCCGTTCGGCCGCTGGCACCGCCTTTTCATCCAGGGCAGCGGTGACCTTTTGCATCGCCAGGTTGAAGTCGCGCTCCGGTCCACCCCAGCGGGCCGAATAAATCCCCGGCTGACCATCCAATGCCGGCACCACCAGCCCGGAATCATCAGCCAGCGCCGGCATCCGGCCGCCGCTGGCCGCCGCTTGCGCCTTCAAAACAGCATTGGCGCGGAAGCTGTCGCCGGTCTCTTCGGGTTCGGGCAGTCCCAGTTCCGGGCCGGACACCACCGCCAAGCCGAAAGGCCTAACCAAATCGCCGATTTCCTGGATCTTGCCGGGATTATGACTGGCGACGATCAGGGTCTCGCCCTTGCGCAGCTTGCGGGTCATTGGACGCTCATCCCTCCAGCTTGGCCAGCGCTGCTTGCTGGGCCTGGAAAATCTGGCCACAGCCCATGCGAGCCAGCCGCAGCAGCCGCAGCATTTGTTCCTCGCTGAACGGTTCGGCCTCGGCGGTGGCTTGGATTTCGACAAGGCCACCCTTGTCGGTCAAAACGAAATTGGCGTCGGTGTGGGCGGTTGAGTCCTCGGCATAGTCGAGGTCCAGCACCGGCACCCCTTCGACAATGCCGCAGGAGACCGCCGCGACCGCCGCCGTCAGCGGATTGCGCACCAGAAATCCTTGGCCCATTAGTCGCTTGAAACATTGCGCCAGCGCCACTTGCGCGCCCGAGATCGCCGCCGTGCGGGTGCCGCCATCGGCCTGCAGCACATCGCAATCCAGCCGCACCTGGCGTTCGCCAAGCTGGGCCAAGTCGCAGACCGCGCGCGCCGAGCGACCGATCAACCGCTGAATTTCCTGGGTCCGGCCCGACTGTCCACCCCGGGCGGCCTCGCGGGCGGTGCGTTGATGGGTGGCGCGCGGCAGCATGCCATATTCCGCCGTCACCCAGCCGCGACCGCTGTCGCGCAGCCAGGGCGGCGGCCTTTCCTCGAAACTGGCGGTAACCAGAACATGGGTGTCGCCAAATTTGACAAGGCAGGAACCCTCGGCATATTTGGCGAAACCGGCGGTCATTTCGATCTCACGCATCTGGTCTGGCGCGCGGCCTGAAGGGCGCATGACGGCTCCTTGGCTTGGGATGTTGGGCAAAAGCGGTATCCGTGGCCGCCTTTTAGCGCGCACCGGCATCGCGGTCCAGCCCCATGCCGGCACGGCCTTCACCGCATTGACCGCCGGCCACCGGCTTCCTAAATATGAGCGGCCCTCAAGACAATCGGCGGGAGCGGCATGGACATCAAGGAACTCAACCAGCGCAGCCAGGATATTTTCCGGCATGTCGTGGAAACCTATTTGACCGACGGCGCGCCCGTCGGCAGCCGCACGATTTCGCGCCGGCCCGGAATTACCCTGTCGCCGGCCAGCGTCCGCAATGTGATGCAGGACCTGGAGGAATTGGGGCTGTTGGCGGCGCCCCATACTTCGGCTGGGCGGATTCCGACCGAATTGGGTCTGCGGCTGTTTGTCGATGGCATGTTGCAAGTCGGCGATCTGGCCGATGACGCGCGCCAAGAATTGGAGACCCGCTGCCGGGTCGACGGACGCCGCGCCGAAGACGTGCTGTCGGAAGCCATTGGCGCCTTGTCGGGCCTGGCCCAGGGTGCCGGCATCGTGCTGGTGCCAAAGACCGAAGTACCAATTAAGCAAATCGAGTTCGTCTTATTGGGCCCTGGCCGGGCGCTGGCGATTTTGGTCGGCGAAGACGGGTCGGTCGAAAATCGGCTGCTGCAATTGCCCGCGGGCATGCCACCGGCGGCGCTGACCCAAGCCGCGAATTATCTCAATGCCCGACTTGCCGGCCGCACCTTGGCCGATGCCCGCAGGGCGATCGATGTTGAGATCGCAGCGCATAAGGCCGAGATCGACGCACTGGCGACGCAAGTGGTGGAAAGCGGACTGGCGACCTGGGCCGGGCCAAGCGAGGACGCGCAATTGATTGTCCGCGGCCATGCCCAATTGTTGGAAGACGTCAATGCGCTGGAAGACCTGGAGCGGGTCAGGCGGTTGTTCGTCGATTTGGATTCCAAACGCGACCTCATTCGGCTGTTGGACCTGGCGCGCGAGGGAGAAGGGGTGCGGGTATTCATCGGCGCGGAAAATAATTTGTTTTCCTTATCCGGTTCATCAATCATCGCCCGCCCTTATATGAATGGTCAGGATCGTGTAATCGGCGTCATCGGCGTGATCGGGCCGACCCGGATGAACTATGCCCGGATCGTGCCGATGGTGGATTATACGGCGCGGCTGTTGGGCCAACGGCTTTGACGGCGCGGCCCGAACGATAAGGCCCGAACGATAAGGCCTGAGTGAATTTGGTTAGAAATCATCGGAAGAATCATGAACGAAGACGGCAAGAACCAGCCTGAGCAGCAACAACCCAATCGCCCAGCCGAGCCGCGGGCGGAACAGCAAAATCCAGACACCGACATGGCGGCGCCCGAAACCGCCGTCAGCGAGGCCGACGCGCTGGCGGCGATGGAAGCGGAATTGCAGGAAACCCGCGACCGGTTGATGCGGGCGGTGGCCGAGACTGAAAATGTCCGCCGCCGCGCCGAGCGCGAAAAAACCGACGCCCTGGCCTATGGCGCCACCGCCTTTGCCCGCGATATGCTGGACGTGGCGGACAATCTGCGGCGGGCGCTGGACGCGGTGCCGGCGGAATTGCGTGCCAATGAAAACCTCGCCAGCCTGGTCACCGGGGTTGAAATGACCGAGCGCAGCCTGCTGCATGCGTTCGAGAAACATGGCATCGCCAAGATCGAGGCCAAGGGCGAGAAATTCGACCCCAACCGCCATCAAGCCATGTTTGAGGTGGAGACCGGCGAGGTGCCGCCGGGCCATGTCGTCAACGTCATGCAGCCCGGCTATGTCATCAAGGATCGGCTGTTGCGGCCGGCGATGGTGGGCGTGGCCAAGGCTGCGCAGACGCCCAAATCCGGCGTTGATGAAACCATTTAAACCCAGAAGGCGGGGTTGCAGGCTTCAATCCCGCGCTTATATATGGCCCGAATTGGCGGCTTTGGCGCATGCGGGGCCGCACATGAGGGGAAATCCTGGAGATCGCGCGGCGCGCCTGAGGGGCCCGGCGGATCTGCCACAAACAAAAGAGGACGGTCATGGCTAAAGTCATCGGTATCGATTTAGGCACCACCAACAGCTGTATCGCGATCATGGAAGGGGCCAAGCCCAAGGTGATCGAAAACGCGGAAGGCGCGCGCACGACGCCGTCGATGGTGGCGTTCACCCAAGACGGCGAACGGCTGGTCGGCCAGCCGGCCAAGCGCCAGGCGGTGACCAATCCGGAAGCTACGCTGTTCGCGATCAAGCGGCTGATCGGCCGCACCTATGAAGACCCGATGACGCAGAAGGACAAGGGCATGGTGCCCTATCAGATCGTCAAGGCGTCGAACGGCGATGCCTGGGTCGAAGCCCGTGGCGAACAATATTCCCCCAGCCAGGTTTCCGCCTTCATCCTGCAAAAGATGAAGGAAACCGCCGAGGCATTTTTGGGCGAAACGGTGCAGCAGGCGGTGATCACGGTGCCGGCCTATTTCAACGACGCCCAGCGCCAGGCGACCAAGGACGCCGGCAAGATCGCCGGGCTGGAAGTGCTGCGCATCATCAATGAGCCAACCGCCGCCGCGCTGGCCTATGGCCTGGACAAGCAGGACGGCAAGACCATCGCGGTGTTCGACTTGGGCGGCGGCACCTTCGATATTTCGGTGCTGGAAATCGGCGACGGTGTGTTTGAAGTGAAGTCGACCAATGGCGACACCTTTTTGGGCGGCGAGGATTTCGACGTTCGCATCATCGATTATCTGGCCGAGGAATTCAAAAAAGACCAGGGCATCGACCTGCGCCAGGACAAGCTGGCCCTGCAGCGGCTGAAAGAAGCGGCGGAAAAGGCGAAGATCGAGCTGTCCTCATCGATGCAAACGGAAGTCAATCTACCGTTCATCACCGCCGATGCCTCGGGCCCCAAGCATTTGACCATGAAGCTGACCCGGGCAAAGCTGGAGGCGCTGGTCGACGATTTGATTCAGCGCACGCTGGAGCCTTGCAAAAAGGCGCTGAAGGACGCCGGCGTAACCGCGGGCGACATCGATGAAGTGGTGCTGGTGGGCGGCATGACCCGGATGCCCAAGGTGATCGAGACGGTCAAGAATTTCTTCGGCCGCGAACCGCATAAGGGCGTTAATCCCGATGAAGTGGTAGCGCTGGGCGCCGCCATTCAAGCCGGCGTGCTGCAAGGCGACGTCAAGGACGTGCTGCTGTTGGACGTCACACCGCTGTCCCTGGGCATCGAAACCCTGGGCGGCGTGTTCACCCGCTTGATCGACCGCAACACCACGATCCCGACCAAGAAAAGCCAGGTGTTCTCCACCGCCGAGGATAATCAAGGCGCCGTCACCATACGGGTGTTCCAGGGCGAACGGGAAATGGCCGCCGACAATAAGATGCTCGGCCAGTTCGACTTGGTCGGCATTCCACCGGCACCACGCGGCGTGCCGCAGATCGAGGTCACCTTCGACATCGACGCCAATGGCATCGTCAATGTGTCGGCCAAGGATAAGGGCACGGGCAAGGAACAGCAGATCCGGATTCAGGCCTCGGGCGGGCTGTCGGATGCCGATATCGACAAGATGGTCAAGGATGCCGAGGCCCATGCCGCCGATGATAAGAAGCGGCGGGCGTTGGTCGAGGCCAAGAACCAAGGCGAGGCCTTGATCCATTCGACCGAAAAAACCCTGGCCGACCATGGCGCCAAGATCGCCGCCGCCGACAAGACCGCTGTCGAAGAGGCCGTGGCGGCGCTGAAAACGGCGCTGGAGGGCGAGGATGTGTCGGATATCGAGACCAAAAGCCAAGCGCTGGCGCAAGCCTCGATGAAAATCGGCGAGCAGATTTACAAGGCCGAGCAAGACGCCGCCGCTGGTGGTGGCGGCGAGGCGGCCGGTGGCCCGCAAGCCGGCCAAGACGACAATGTCGTCGACGCCGATTTCGAGGAAGTCGACGACGACAAGGGCTCGAAGTCCGCATAAAGAACAGGCAAGATGGCGGCCCGCTTGGGCAAGCACGGCGCGGCCGCCATTAGCCGCAGAAGGGACATGCGCGCGTGAAAGCCTGCTATTATGAAACCCTGGGGGTCGGTCGCGACGTCGATGAAAAGGCGTTGAAGGCGGCGTTTCGCAAGCTGGCGATGCAATATCATCCCGACCGCAACAATGGCGACGATACCGCCGAAGCCAAGTTCAAGGAAATCAACGAAGCCTATGAGGTGCTGCGCGATCCGCAGCGCCGCGCCGCCTATGACCGCTTCGGCCATGCCGCCTTTGAACAAGGCGGCGGTTTTGGCGGCGGCGGCGGCGCCCGCGACTTCGGTGGGTCGTTCTCCGATATTTTCGATGACCTGTTCGGCGAATTCATGGGCGGGCGCGGACGCGGCCAAAGCCAAGCCCGGCGCGGCGCCGATCTCCGCTTCGACCTTGAGATCACGCTGGACGAGGCCTATCGCGGGCTTACCGAGGATATCAGCGTGCCGGCCACCGTGGCCTGCGACACCTGCCATGGCAGCGGCGCCGCCGAAGGCGCCCAGCCGGAAACCTGCCGCGCCTGCGGCGGCGCCGGCGCGGTGCGATCAACCCAAGGCTTTTTCATGGTTGAGCGCACCTGCACCGCGTGTCGTGGCACCGGCAAGGTGATTGCCAATCCGTGCCGCAGTTGCCATGGCCAGGGCGCGGTACGGCGCGAGAAGAATCTGTCGGTCAAGGTGCCGCCCGGCGTCGACAATGGCACCCGCATCCGGCTTGCCGGCGAAGGCGAGGCCGGCTTGCGCGGCGGACCGCCGGGGGATCTGTATATTTTCGTTTCGGTGACGCCGCACCCGGTGTTCGAGCGCGAAGGCACCAGCATTGGCTGCAGCGTGCCAATCAGCATGGCGACCGCGGCCTTGGGCGGCGAGATTGAGATTCCGACCATCGAGGGCGCGCGCGCCAAGGTCAAAATTCCCGCCGGCACCCAGTCCGGGCGGCAATTCCGGCTCAAGGGCAAGGGCATGCCGCAATTGGGCGCGGCCGGACTTTATGGCGACATGGTGATGGTGGTCCGGGTGGAGACACCGGTCAATCTGTCGAAACGGCAGAAGGAATTGTTGCGCGAATTCGCCGATCTGGATAACGGTAACAGCCCTGACAGCCATGGCTTTTTCGCCAAGGTCAAGGAATTGTGGACGGACTTGACCGAGTGACGGCGTAACCGTTCGCCAAGGGGGCGTGATGACCATCAAGATCGGGATTGCCGGGGTCATGGGCCGGATGGGCCAAGCCCTGGTCGCCGCCGTCACCGCCAAGCCGGAAGCGGCCTTGGCGGGTGGCCTGGAATATCCCAGGCACCCTGCGATCGGCGCCAGCCTGCGCGATGGCGCCCATCAAGACACCGGCTTGACGGTGACCGACGATGCCGACGCGCTGTTCGCCGCCAGCGATGTGGTGATCGATTTTACCAGCCCGCAAGCCTTGGACCGGCATTTGGCCGCGGCCCGCGCCCATGGCGCCGCCTTATTCATTGGCACCACCGGATTGACGGCGGCGCATCATCAAGCGCTGAATGAGGCCGGCCGCCATATCGCGCTGCTGCAATGCGCCAATGCCAGCCTGGGGGTGAATCTACTGCTCGGGCTGGTCGAGCAAACTGCCGCGCGACTAGGCGCTGATTGGGACATCGAGATTGTCGAGATGCACCATCGCCATAAGGTCGACGCGCCGTCAGGCACCGCCTTGGCGCTAGGCGCGGCGGCGGCGGCCGGACGGGGTATCGAACTGGACCAATATAAGGTGTTGAGCCGCGAAGGCATCACCGGCGCGCGCGAGACTGGCAGCATTGGCTTTGCCACGTTGCGCGGCGGCAATGTGCCGGGTGATCATAGCGTGATTTTCGCAGCCGATGACGAACGCATCGAACTCACCCACAAGGCCGGCGATCGGCGAATTTTCGCCCATGGCGCCGTCACCGCCGCGCTATGGCTGGCTGGCCAAGCGCCAGGGCGCTACGATATGGCCGACATGTTGGGCCTTAGCGCCAAAAGCTGAGCGCGCGGCGTAAGATATCAGCGATTTCGCGTTTTTCCTCCGGCGGCAGGAACTGCCCGAACTCAAGCCTTTGGCCATGACTGGCCAGGACCAGCTTTGGTTGGCGGGCCGGCCGCTGGCGCAACTCCACCCGCACCCAATGGGGATGAAAAGACCAAGACTGGGCCGCGCCATCGGGTTGGCGGCGGGTGATTTCCAGAAACTGGCCGTCGAGCCTGAGGCGTTCGCGCATCGCGCCGGCGCGGTAATTGGCGCGAAACGCCCAATAGACCAAGGCAATATCGAGGCCGAAAAAGCCGAAGACCGGCCAGGCGCCCTTGAGTAGGAAAAAGCCGCCGACAAGCAGCGAAAACGCCGCCAGCACCAACATCAACAGGGCAAAGCCACGCGGCGTTAACGACCGCGCTGGCGTCAAGATCAGATCAAGATGGCCGGGCGTCTGGCCCTGGACCGGCGCGTTCATCCGACACCGCCATGTTGGGCGCGGAACTTCAATGTTCGCAGCAATTCCAGCAGCGCCCGCTCATGACCCGCGCGTTGCACCAGATTGGCGGGATGTTCCGCCACTGCGAACACCAGCGCATGCATCGCGCCGGCAACCAGCGTGGTCAGGGCATTGCCCGAGAGCGCTCCCGCCGCCGCCGCGTCTTGGTCGAGACAATCATGCATCATCGCGCGTAACAGCCCACCTGCCGCGGCGCCGTCAATGTGCCGCCATGCCTGCCAGCCCAGCACCGCTGGCCCATCCAATAAATAGATTTGCCTGGCCTCCGATTTCAAGGCCGCGTCAATGAAACCAAGGCTGGCTTGCTCCAAGGCCTGCCAGGGCTCGGCGGCGCGCTCGGCGCGGGCGCGCATGGCGGTGGCGATCTCTGCGGCGATGTCGGCGACCACCACCGCGAACAAAGCCGCCTTGTCGGTAAAATGATGATAAAGCGCGCCACGGGTGACAGCGGCGGCGGCGACGATGCGTTTGGTCGCGGCGCCGGCATAGCCTTGGGCGACGAATTCCGCCCGCGCCGCTTGCAACAACCCGGCGCGGGTGTGCGCACTCCGACCACGGCCGCGCCGGGCGAGATTAAAGGATTGAGTATTTACGGGGTTTTCCACACCACACTCCCACGCAACCGCTACAGGCACCAACCCATCAGCACCGCAAGTCTAACATACATACTGTCTGTATGGATATGGTTCATTGCGATACATCAAGCTGAGGGCTTGTTAAGCATGGTGGCATTGGGCGTCGCGCTGCTTTAAACAGGAGCGATGACACCAACACAGACCGAAGCGTTTTTCGCCCGCCTCGCCGCCGCCAACCCGGCGCCGGAGACCGAGCTTCATTATCTGAACCCATATACCCTGTTGGTGGCGGTGACCCTGTCGGCGCAGGCGACCGACATTGGCGTCAACAAGGCGACCCGGCCGCTGTTTGAAAAGGTGCGAACCCCCGAGGCGATGCTGGCCTTGGGCGAGGCCGGTTTGAAGCGCTATATTCGAACCATCGGCCTGTTCAACACCAAGGCCCGCAACATCATCGCCGCCGCCCGCCAGCTTGTCGACCAGCATGGCGGCGCGGTGCCTGCCGATCGCGCCGCCCTGGAAGCCTTGCCAGGGGTTGGCCGCAAGACCGCCAATGTCGTGCTCAACGTCGCCTTTGGCGAGGAAACCTGTGCTGTCGACACCCATATTTTCCGCGTCGCCAACCGCACTGGCCTGGCTCCGGGCAAGACCCCGCTGGCGGTCGAACAGGCCTTGATGCAGGTGGTGCCGCCAAAATACCGCCGCCACGCCCATCATTGGCTGATCTTGCATGGCCGCTATATCTGCACTGCGCGCAAGCCCAAATGCCCGGCCTGCCCGGTCGCCGATCTTTGCGCCTATCCCGACAAGACCACGGCCGCCGCCCTCGCTAAGGCGTCGGCTCCCGGCGCTTGACACGGTCCAAACAGGCAGCACCGTCAAAAGGCTGGCCAAGGCGATCGCGGGCGTCATAGGCGCGCAAGGCAAATGGCCCGGCATCGGGGCCTTCATAAAAAATCAAATCAAGCACGCAGGCGCCATCGCGATATTGATGGATTTGCACGCTGTCGTCCCGGCGCACCAGATCCGGCGTGCCCAACAGCAACATGGTGTCCGCCGGGCCAAGCCCTAATAGGGTCGAGGGCGCGGGCAGGGCCGGCGGCGGCGGCGGCGGCGCCTCGGGCGCGGCGGCGGCCGGTGGCGTCGGCGAGGCGGCGGGCGGCACTGGCGGCGATGCTGGCGGACCGCCAGACGGCGCGGCGCAACCCGCCAACACGGTGATCAGCACCCATAATGCGTAGCTCGTCCAAGTTTTGACCACTGCGTCCACTCTCGCCATCACATCACCGCTGCGATGCTTGTCCTGTTCCGGCGGGCAATAGTCAATCTCGGCATTACTGTTCAATGGGCTGTTTACTGGCCTCGCGGCGGAATTTGATGATAAGGCCAATATAACAGCTCATAACGATAGCCGGGAACCGCTGTTTCGACCGAGACGGCGGCAATGGCCGCGTCAATCTCGGTTTGGCTGGCGGCGCGGCAATTAGCCCGTTCGGCGGCCTCCGCCGTGCCATAGCGCGCGCCGGTTTCCATATTGCAATAGCCACGGTGGTTTTTGCACGGATCCGTGCAAGATGACCAATAAGTCGGGGTGTGGGTGATGATCATGGTGCGGCCAATCGAGCCGCCATAGCCGGTCGACCAGCTGGTCGAGACATAGCAATGCCGCACCGCCTCGCGCATTTGACAGACCTTGCCTTCGCGGGCATAGCGCGCATAACGCGACTGCGCGGCCATGGCCGCGGCTTCATTATAACGCGCCATCCCCATGGCATGGCCCAAGCTGGTGGGATTGGAAATCATCGACCACAGGGCGCTGACATTTTGCTGCGCACGCAATTGTTGGATATAGTCGGGATGGAGATTGACGTGCCAGACATCATCGTCGCGAAATGCCTGCAAGTAGTTCACCTCATGCTGCGCCTGACGGCTGCTGAATTTGGTCGAGAAGCGGTAGAGCGCGAAAGTCACCGTCTTGGCCGCCGGACATTGCTTGGATAATGACGCATTGACGATTTCCGCCGTGGTCTTTGCCAAGGCCGGCAGCACGTTGAGTTCGCGCGGATATTCAATCCGGCCCCAAAGATGTTCGCCACACCAGTCGCCCAGCTTGTCGTCGGCGCCAACGGCCTTGCCGAGATGGATGCGTACTTCCTCGGCCTCGACCATGAACCGGGCGGCATAGGTTTTTTGCCGCTCATTGGCGATGCGGTAGGTTTGGTTTTCAACGCATTGGCCGAAATAGGCGCGCTGTTCCTCGGTTGCCGCCGGGTTGAGATGGCCCATGCAAGCGGTCAACACCGCACAGTCGAAATCCTGGTCGCCGCACAGGCTGTCGCGACCCAACCGCACCGAAGCGGCGCAGCGATTGTTGAAGCGATTACGTTGGGTGGCGATGTCGCTGAAAATCTTGTGATGCTGAAAAATATAGATTTCTGGGTTGCCACCCGACAGGCCGTTCACCACTTGCGCCAGCGTGGTTGCCGGCGCGTCAGGTCCGCGCAGCGGCTGGCGCAGGGTGAAGGCGCCGCAAATGCCAGGGTTTTCAGCGGGCGCCTCGATATACGCATAATGATCCAAATAGTCTTGAGCACTGGCCGGCGCGCCCGAGGCGCGACGCTGAGACGCTTGTTTTTCAAGGTTTTTCTGGCGCCCGGCCTCACCCACCCAATAGCCGCTGACCTGCCAATTCTCGCCCGCTGAGGCACTGGCGCGATACACCGGCTCGCGGTTGGCATAGCCTGTGATCGAAAACGCCTTCAAGGATTGGCATTTGCCGCCAAGTGCCTGACGCACGGCCGCCACCGCCACCGCCATCGCCGCTTCATCTTCATAGGCCGCCGCGTCGGCGGCCAGAAACGCCAAGCCCACCACTTGCGCGCATTGTCGGCGTTCATTGATCAAGACCTTGAATGGCCCGACATTGGCGATTTCCTTGTCCGCCGCCCGGGCGTCACGGCCCGCGCTGGACAGGCTGAAGACGGCCACGATCAAGCCGATCGAAAAAATACGCGCAATGACATGCATGGCTGCCCCCTTTTCAATGGTCGCCTCGGTCATTAGAGGTGATCGTCCCGGCCATGACAACCGAGGGCGTTTACGGATTTATGGCAATGTCTTGATTGGTCGGTTGGGCGTTTGCCGGGCGGTTGGCGTGGAACACATGCACCGCCATTGCCGCCGCGATCAATGGTGCCAGCAGATTGACCAGCGGAATGAGGAACAGGCCGGTGGCCGCCAGGCCCAACAGGAACACATCAACGCGCCGGGCCCGCCGCCAGGCCTTGGCAGTGGCCGTGTCCAAATGCCTGAGCGCCACCATTTCCAGATATTCCCGGCCCAGCAGATAGCCATTGAGCGCAACGAACAAGATTGCCGGGCCAATGCCGGTGATCAGCAGCACCGCATAAAGCGGCAACGCGGCCAGATTCCACAACAGGATGATCGCCGCCATCCGCAGCCCCAACCAGGCGCCTTCGATCAAGCCAAATTGCCGCCGCGCGACATGGCCGGGATAATGCCGGCGTTCGACGGCGTCGACGACATCGTCAAGCAAAGCCGCCATGATGCCGGTGGCCACCGACGGGAAAAAGAAATAGGCCGAAATCAGGAACAGCGGCACCACCGACCATTGCAACAGCCAGTCCAACACCCCGTCAAGCCAGCCCCAATCCACCGTCGCCGCGAATCCCAGCGCCCATTTGGCAGCTGCGAAGGCGATGACAAAGGCAATCAACGCGCCGGCCAGGCCCAGCCACAGCACCCGCTGAAAGCTGCGGTCGTTGAGTTGCGCGACGGCGCGCGCGAAATGTTGCAGCATGGCTTGGTTCCCGGTTCGGTGGCAGCGACAGCTTAGAGCGCCGCGCGGCCATTGCAACCACCGTCGCAGCACCTATACTGCCGCCGAAAGTGGCGGGGAGAATAGCGTGAACCGGAAAGATTTGCATGTGGTTGGCATTGGCAATGCCATTGTCGACGTGATCGCCCGCGCCGACGATGCATTCCTGCTGCGCGAAGACATCGCCAAGGGCACGATGACCTTGATCGACGCCGATCGCGCCACCGCCTTATATGACCGCATGGGTCCGGCGACGCAAAGTTCTGGCGGGTCCGCCGCCAACACCATTGCCGGGATCGCTGCCCTTGGCGGCAAGGCCGGCTTCATCGGCCGCGTCGCCGACGATGACTTGGGTCACGCCTTCAGCCATGATTTGCGCGCCCAGGGCGTGCATTATCAGACACCGCCGGCCGCCAGCGGATTGCCGACCGCGCGTTGCTTGGTGCTGGTCACCCCCGACGCGCAGCGCAGCATGAGCACGTTTTTGGGCGCCTCCACGCAATTGGATGGTCAAGATATCGACACGGGCCTGATCGGCCGCGCCCAAGTCTTGTATCTGGAGGGCTATTTATGGGATCCGCCGGCGGCCAAGGCGGCGATGCGCGCGGCCATGGCTCATGCCCGCGACCATGGTGGCCAAGTCGCGTTCAGCCTTTCCGACCCGTTTTGCGTGCATCGCTATCGCCAGGAATTCCTGGCCCTGCTTGACGGCGGCATCGACATTCTATTCGCCAATGAAGCGGAACTGATGGCGCTGTTCGAGGTCGATGATTTCGACCAAGCGCTGCAACTGGTGCGCGGCCGGGTGCCGGTGGCGGCGCTGACGCGTTCGGAAAAAGGCGCGGTGGTGCTGGCCGATGGCGAGGTTCACATTGTCGACGCCGCCCCGGTTGAGCATGTCGTCGACACCACCGGTGCTGGCGACCTGTTTGCCGCCGGCTTTCTTTATGGCCTGACCCACGGCCATGCGGCTTATGATTGCGGCCGTATCGGCGCGGTGGCGGCGGCGGAAGTGATTTCGCATTTCGGCCCCCGCCCGGAACGCGACCTCGCCGTGCTGATCAAGGACGTGCTGGGATAACAGGCGCCAGCATCAGGCGGATTTCGCCAGCATCGGGCCCAAGGCGCGGCCGGCGAACAGATGAACATGAAGATGCGGCACTTCCTGATGCGCATCCGGCCCGGCATTGGCCAGCAATCGATAACCGCTGTCTTCCAGCTCCAGGGCCTTGGCGACCTTGCCAACGGCGCGAAAAAATCCGGCGATCAACTCGGCTGGCGCGTGGGCGGTGAAATCCGCCATCGAGACATAGCGGCCCTTGGGAATCACCAGCACATGCACTGGCGCTTGCGGGTTGATGTCGTGAAAGGCCAGTGCGAAGTCGTCTTCATAGACCGTCTTGGCGGGAATTTCGCCGCGCAAGATGCGAGCGAAGATATTATTGTCGTCATAAGGCGCGGTTGCGGCAACCACCATGGCGCGATCCCTTCCTCAGAGTTTCTTGCGCGCGGCTTTTTCGCTCAGGCCCGACACCCCTTCGCGCGCCGCCAGCTTGGCATAGACCTGTTCGGGCCGGATGCCGGCATCGGCCCATAATAGCAGCAGATGAAAAAGCAGATCCGCGCTTTCGTCAACCAGCGCGTCATCACCTTGGCCAACCGCCGCCAGCACGGTTTCAACCGCTTCCTCGCCCAGCTTTTGGGCGATCTTGAGCCGGCCCTTGGCGCTGAGCCGGGCGACGTAGGACTGTTCGGGATCGGCTTGGCGGCGGGCGAGGATGGTTTGATAAAGCCGCGCCAGCACCGCGACATCGCCGCTGTCATCGTTCATCGACCGTCTCCCTGACCGCGATGCCGGCGGCCGCCATATAGGCCTTGGCCTCGGCAATTGAATAGGTGCCGAAATGAAATATAGAAGCTGCCAGCACCGCGCTGGCATGGCCGTCGCGCACACCGGCGACGAGATGGTCCAGCGTGCCAACACCGCCGGAGGCGATCACCGGCACCGGCACCGCGTCGCAGACGGCGCGGGTGAGCGCAATGTCGAAGCCGGACTTGGTACCGTCGCGGTCCATCGAAGTGAGCAGGATTTCGCCAGCACCCAAGGCCGCCGCCTCGCGCGCATAGTCAATGGCGTCAATGCCGGTGGCGCGGCGGCCGCCATGGGTGAAGATTTCCCAACGGCCCTCACCGACCGCCTTGGCGTCGATCGCGACGACAATGCATTGAGCGCCGAACCGATTGGCCAATTCGCCGATCAAGGCCGGACGGGCGACCGCGGCGGTGTTGATCGACACTTTGTCGGCGCCGGCCAACAACAGCTTGCGCACGTCCTCGGCGCTGCGCACGCCGCCGCCAACGGTGAGCGGCATGAAACAGGCCTCCGCCGTGCGGCGGACCACGTCCAGCATGATCGCGCGTTCATCGGAAGACGCGGTGATGTCGAGAAAACACAGCTCATCGGCGCCAGCGGCGTCATAGGCGATGGCTTGTTCGACCGGATCACCGGCATCGACCAGGTCGACGAAATTGATGCCCTTCACGACGCGGCCGGCATGCACGTCCAGGCAAGGGATGATCCGGGTTTTCAGCATCAGACCGCACCCCCAGGCGCCAGCCGCGCCAAAGCCGCCGGCAAGTCGACCCGGCCGTCATAAAGCGCGCGGCCAACTACCACACCTTGAAGCGGCCGTTGCGCGGCGGCGCTACGGCGGGCCAAATTGTCGAGATCGTCCATGCCAGCAACGCCGCCGGAGGCGATGACCGGCAAATCGACCGCCTCGGCAAGGCCTAGCGTGGCTTGCCAATTAACGCCTTCCAGTGCGCCATCGCGGTCGACATCGGTGAACAACAGCGCAGCGACGCCGACATCCTCGAACCGCCGGGCCAGGTCGACGGCGGTGATTTCGCTGCTTTCCGCCCAACCCTCGACCGCGACCTTGCCAGCGCGGGCATCGACCGCGACGACGATTCGGCCAGGCCAGGCCTTGGCCGCCTCGCGCACGAACACCGGGTCCTTTAAGGCGGCGGTGCCCAGGATGGCGCGAGCAAGGCCCAGATTCATCCAGGCTTCCAGCACATTCATGCGGCGAATGCCACCGCCCAGTTGCACTTTCAGCGGCGTCGCCTCAAGGATCGCCCGCACGGCGTTGGCGTTGACCGGTTTGCCGGCGAAGGCACCGTTGAGATCAACCACATGCAGCCAGGTGGCGCCGGCGGCGGCAAAGCGGGCGGCCTGGTCCACGGGGTCGGGATTGAACACCGTGGCACTGTCCATCGCGCCCAATTTCAGCCGCACGCATTGGCCGTCCTTGAGGTCGATCGCGGGAAACAAAATCATGATGGCTGACCGTCCAACCGTTTCGATAAATACAAGCCCGGCACGAATTTGCCGTCGATAAAGGCATAATGCTCTTTTTCCGCCCAGCGGACATAACCCAGCGCCTCGAACACCTCAATGGCGCGGCGGCGACTGGCGCGTGTCGACACGTCGAGGATGCGGATGCCCTTGGCGCGCGCCACCTCTTCCGCCTTTTCCACCATCAACGGCGCCAAGCCATGGCCACGGGCCCAAGGCGCGACAAAAAAGGTTTCCAGATCCGCGACATAAGGCCCGGCTTCGGTTAAGGGGCTGGGCCGCACCAATTGCAGCGCGCCGGCGATCACGCCGTCGAGCCGGCAAATGATCAAGGTGCGGTGCGGCGCCAGCGCCACGCCTTTCCAAAACGCCGCCAGCCGCACTTCGGTGGGGGCGCCGCCAAAGCTGGAATCGGTGCCCTCGATGGCGGTGTCGCGGGTGGCGCGACACAAATCCGCCAGATCGCGACCACTGAATCGTTCCAGCACCTCGACGCCAAGACTGGGTGCGGGCGTTGCGGCGGCGGGCGGGGTCATGGCCGCCAGTCCAGGAAATTGGCCAGCAGCCGCAAGCCCGCGGCTTGGCTTTTTTCCGGATGAAATTGGGTGCCGATCATGGTGTCGCGGCCGACAACCGCGGTCACCGCGCCGCCATAATCGGTGGTCGCCAACACATCGGCGGGATCAGCGCAGCGCAAGGCATAACTGTGGACGAAATAGACATCGCCGCAGCGGTCCAGCCCCGCCAGCACCGGATGGGCCTGGCCCTGCGGCGTCAATGTCAGGCTGTTCCAGCCCATGTGAGGAATTTTGAGGCTGGGATCGGCGGGGGCCAGCGCGTCGACGACACCATCAATCCAGCCCAGCCCCGCATGAATCCCATGTTCGGTGCCCTGCCGTGCCATCAATTGCATGCCCACGCAAATGCCCAAAAACGGCTGGCCGCGCCGCTGCACCGCTTCATCCAGCGCCTGGCGCAGGCCGGTGATGGCGCCGAGACCAGCCATGCAGTCGCCAAAGGCGCCAACCCCGGGCAAGATCAAGCGATCGGCCGCCGCCACTTGTTCGGGCCGGTTGGTGACACAGACCGCGACATCGCGGCCGGCCGCTGCCGCCACCCGCGCCACCGCCTTGGCGGCGGAGCGCAGATTGCCCGAGCCATAATCGACCAATACCAGTTGTTCCGTCATTTGCGCTCAAAGCTCACACGGTCTTGCCGCGACCACCCAGGCTGCCCTTGGTCGACGGCACCGCCTCGGCCTGGCGGGGGTCGATGGCGATGGCCTGTTTCAGCGCCCGCGCCAAACCCTTATAGCAGGTCTCGACGATATGATGATTATTGACACCATAGCGGTTTTCGACATGCAAGGTCACCCCGGCGGCCTGGGCGAAGGCCTGGAACCATTCCTTGAACAATTCGGTGTCCATGTCGCCCAACTTGTCGCGGCTGAACGCCACCTGCCAAACCAGATAGGGCCGCCCGGAAATGTCCAGCGCCACTTGGGTCAGGGTTTCATCCATCGGGATCAAGGCGGCGCCATAGCGGGTGATGCCGCGCCGCTCTCCCAACGCGGCGGCGAAGGCTTCGCCAATGACGATACCGGTGTCCTCGGTGGTGTGGTGAAAATCGATATGCAGGTCGCCCTTGGCCTTGACCGTCAAGTCGATCAGGCTGTGGCGCGACAATTGCTCCAGCATATGGTCCAAAAAGCCGATGCCGGTGGCAATGTCGTAACGGCCGCTGCCATCCAGGTCGAGGCTAACCTGGATATCGGTTTCCTTGGTTTTGCGGGTCATCGTCGCCTTACGCATGGAGCCGTCCTTTGGGCCCGTTCCTGCCACGACTGGCGCCATTGCCGTCGCGGGCGGGCGAGCGCCCTATAGCAAGAAGCCGAAGCCAAGGCCAGCCCTAGCAAGCCGCGGGACCTTGTTTCAAACCAAGGCGGGGTTATATCAGATCAATCATGTGGACAAGAAAGGAGCCGTCTTGAGCGCGGAGCAGCAACAACCACCATGGCATGGCACGACGATTTTGTCGGTTCGGAAAAATGGCGCCGTGGTCATCGCCGGCGATGGCCAGGTGAGCCTTGGTCCAACCATTGTCAAGGCCACCGCGCGCAAGGTGCGGCCGATCGGCAATGGCGCGGTGATTGGCGGCTTTGCTGGCGCCACTGCCGATGCCTTCACCTTGTTTGAGCGGCTGGAGTCGAAGCTGGAGCGGTTCCCCGGGCAATTGGCCCGGGCCGCCGTCGAACTGGCCAAGGATTGGCGCACCGACCGCTATTTGCGGCGTCTGGAAGCGCTGATGGCGGTGGCCGACGAAAATGTCTCGCTGGTGTTGAGCGGCACCGGCGACGTGCTGGAACCGGATGATGGCATCATCGGCATTGGCTCGGGCGGCAATTATGCCTTGGCAGCCGCCCGCGCGCTTTATGATCAAGACCTCTCAGCCGAGGAGATCGCGCGCCGGGCCATGAAGATTGCCGCCGATATTTGCGTCTACACCAACAACAACATCATTATAGAAACATTGAAGAGCCGTTGATGCCCAACCAACCTGAGCTGCAATTGCCGCAATTCTCGCCGCGTGAAATCGTCTCCGAACTCGACCGCTATATCATCGGCCAGGCCGACGCCAAGCGGGCTGTGGCGGTGGCGTTGCGCAATCGCTGGCGGCGCCAGCAACTGACCTCGCCGATGCGCGAGGAAGTGCTGCCAAAGAATATTCTGATGATCGGCCCGACTGGGGTCGGCAAAACCGAAATCGCCCGCCGCCTGGCCAAGCTGGCGCGCGCGCCGTTCATCAAGGTTGAGGCGACGAAATTCACCGAGGTCGGCTATGTTGGCCGCGATGTCGAGCAAATCATCCGCGACCTGATGGAAGTGGCGTTGACGATGACCCGCGAACACAAGCGCGCCGGTGTCCGCGCCCAGGCCGAACGCCATGCCGAGGACCGCGTCGTCGATGCCCTGGTTGGCAAGGACGCCAGCGCCGCGACCCGCGACAAATTCCGCGTCATGCTGCGCGAGGGCACCCTGGCCGAAAAGGAAGTCGAGCTTGACTTGGCGGACAGCGGTGGCGGCATGCCGCAATTTGAAATTCCCGGCATGCCTGGCGCCCAGGTCGGCATGATCAACCTGTCTGACATGCTGGGCAAGGCGCTGGGTGGGCGCACCAAGCGGCGGCGGATGAAGGTGGAACAAGCCTATGACGTATTGATCGCCGAGGAATCCGACAAGCTGTTGGATGAAGACGCGCTGGTCCGCGACGCCATCGAACTGGTCGAGAATAACGGCATCGTGTTCATCGACGAAATTGACAAGATCTGCGCGTCATCGCAGCGTTTTGGCGGCGATGTCAGCCGCGAGGGGGTGCAACGCGATCTGCTGCCCTTGATCGAAGGCACCAGCGTGTCGACCAAATATGGCGCGGTCAAGACCGACCATATTCTGTTCGTCACCTCAGGCGCCTTCGCCAGCGCCAAGCCCTCGGACTTACTGCCGGAACTGCAAGGCCGACTGCCGATCCGGGTTGAGCTGAAGGCGTTGAGCCAGGAGGATTTCCGCCGCATCCTGACCGAGCCGGAAAATAGTTTGATCAAGCAATATACAGCTTTGATGGGAACCGAAGACGTCAACTTGTCGTTCGCCAGCGACGGCGTCGATGAAATCGCCCGGATCGCCGCCGAAGTCAATAACACCGTCGAGAATATCGGCGCCCGACGCCTGCACACGGTGCTGGAAAAGCTGCTTGACGATATCAGCTTTTCAGCCAGTGAGCGAGGCGGCGAGGCCATCGCGGTGGATAGCACCTATGTCCGCGAACGCGTTGGCGATTTGGCCGGAAATGCCGACTTATCGCGTTATATTCTTTAGGTGGCGTACGCAAGATAGATACCCTCGCGCTAACTTAGCGGCGACGGCGGAGGATGACGTAAAGCGCGCCGCTGCCGCCATGGCTGGGATGCGCCGGACGCACCGCCATGATGGCGCTGGCATAAGGACTGGCGGCCAGCCAGTCGGGCAGCAATTGCCGCAACAAGCCGGGCACACCGTGCCGACCCTTGCCAGTGATCACCAGCAACACCCGGCAATCGGCGCTCAGTGCCTGGCCAATGAATCGCATCAATTGGCCATAAGCCGGCTCGCGCGCCAGGCCATGCAGATCAAGGCTACGGTCGGGCGTTAATTGGCCGCGCCGCAAGCGCTGCTGCCATTGCCGGTCAAGGCCCTGGTTGAGGCTCAGTGGCCGGCCGCCGGGGCCGGTGAAATCCGGCATCGGCAAGGCCGGCTCCGAGCGAGGCCGCGGCGCCAGCGTGCGCGGCAAGGGCTTTGGCTGGGCGCGTTTGCGCAGGGGCGCGACATCGCGGATGGCAGCGCGCCACATCGCATGATCGGCATCGGCGGCTGGCCCGTCACGCTTATCGCCGCCGCGCTTGCTCATGGCGCGGGCTTGGGCACCAGCAGCACCAGCCGGCCTGGGTGTTTTTGATGGCCGGCCAAGGCCCGCGCCCGGGACCCGGCGCCAAAGAAAATATCCGCCCGGCCCGCGCCCTTGATGGCACCGCCGGTGTCTTCGGCTAGCATCAAGCGGCGATAGGGCCCGCGCCCCGCCGCATCGCCGGTGTCGGTGTCGGTGTCGGTGTCGACCCATACCGGCAAGCCCAGCGGCGCATGCAGGGGATCGACCGCCAGGCTGCGACCCGCGGTCAAGACCGTGCTCAGGCTGCCTTCAGCGCCGCTGCCGTCAAGCGCGCGGAAAAATACATAGGACGCATTTTCGCGCATCAGCGCCGCCGCATCCTCGGGATGGGCGCGCAGCCAGTCCGCCAGACTGTCGAGCGTGAGCGCCTCGGCGGTGATGGCGCCGCGCGCGATCAAGCTGCGGCCAATGGCATGATAGGGATGGCCATTATGGCCGGCAAAGCCCACCCGCAGCAGGCTGCCATCGGCGAAGCGGATTTGTCCCGAGCCCTGGATGTGGAGAAAAAACGCCTCCACCGGGTCAGCCACCCAGGCCAGTTCCAAATCGCGCCCGGCCAGGGCGCCAGCGTCGATGGTGGCGCGGTCGGCAAAGGCTTGCAAGCGGCCGCCCTCAACCCGGCCGGCAAGCCGGCGACCGGCCAGGTCGGGCGCGAATTGACCAAGATCGATGCTAACCAGCTCCGGTGGCCGGCGGTAAAGCGGCACCGGGCAGCAGGGATCGATGCTGCGCGCGCCTTCCAGTTCAGGCAGAAAATAGCCGGTGAAAAAACCCGCCGGGGCCCAACCGCGCCGCCATTCCAGCGCTTGGAAATGGGTTTCAAAAAAACTCTGGGCCGCGGCTGTCGGGGTGCGGCTGGCCTGATCGCAAGTAGCTTGCCAATCTTCGGGCGTCAGCTTCAAGCGCGCCGCCAATGGCGGATGCAACCGCCGCCATGGTGCCCGATCACAGGCGGCAATGAAGGCGCGCAGCGTTGCTTGCGGGTTGTCCTGTGTCCAGCCAGGCAGGGCGGTCAGCGCGACCCCTCTTAAAGCCGGGGTTTGAGGGGTCTGGCTCCAGCCAAGCCATACCGCGATGGCGGCAAGGACGGCCGCCAACAGCAGGAACCGGCTTGCGCGCATGATCGATCAATCCTCGCTGCGGGTCTCGATCAGCAGCCAATTGGGATCGTCGGAAGTGACATTGCGCGAGAAGGTCCAGATGTCGGTACCTTCGCTGCTGCTGCCGTCGGCGTCGCGAACCCGGCTGCGAAAGGCGATGCTGAGTTCCGCCATGGCGCCATGGAGTTCGGCGTCGACGAGTTCGGCGGATTTGACGGTTTCCAATACCCGCCCCAGATCGGCGCCGCCTTCCGGCCGTTCGGCGATGGCCTGGTCGAAAATGTCATAAACATCGTCGGCGACGAACGGCTTGAAGCTGTCGCGGTCGCCGGCCCAAAACGCCGTCAAGATCATTTCATAGGCTGCGGCCGCACCATCCATGAAGGCCGGCAAGTCGAATTGGTGATCGGCCTGATAGATTTTCTGCAAGGCCGCACGCACTTGCGGGTCGCCGTGAAACGGCACAGCCGCCGCTTCTTCCGCCCGTCGCATGTCGGCGGCGGCGCCGGTGTCGCCGTCGTTCATCTGCCGCCGCATGGTCGGCCCCGGACGCGCCGCCGGCTCTTCATTTTCCGGCCGCCGTCCCAAGACGCTGATCAGGCGCAGGATGATGAAGCCCGCGAACATCGCCAATATGACGATTTCGATCATTTGATATCCGTCGGTCAATGCACCCACCTTCAACGGCCCAGCGCAACCAAGGTTGCGGCAGGCATGACATTGGTTATCCCACAACACAAGCGGATAGGGCAATCTTATCCATTAAAATCATGCTTATCCGTTAAAGCATGTATGAACCGACCCGGCCCTGCTTGCCGGGCTGCCCTAGGCAAGACCCGCGCCAATGCCTATCTTGGCTTAGATAAGGGATCGATGGTCCCAGGACAAGGCCAAGCGCCATCTTGGCGCGACGGCGATGCGGGCATTTGCGGAGAATGAGGGCCGGTGCGACGGTTTATCACAGGATTTTGGGTTTTAGCGGCGGTGGAGCTGTTGCTGCTGTTGTTGGCCGCCGGCGCCACGGGCGGCTGGCCGGTGGCGTTATGGTGCCTGCTGACCGGCATTGCCGGCGTCGCGATGATCCGGCTGCAAGGCATTGCCTTGTTGCGGCGGCTGTCGGCGTCGGATCAACCGGCGATGCCAGCGGCGGCGCTGGCGGGCGCCTTGTTCGCCATGGCTGGCCTGCTGTTGCTGCTGCCGGGCCTGCTGAGCGACACCCTTGGCTTGGTGCTGGCGCTGCCAATGGTGCGGCGGCGGCTGACCGGCTGGCTGCCAACCCAGGCGCCCGAGACGGCGCCAGCGGATGTCACCATCATTGAAGGCGAATATCGCCGCCATCCGCCTTATTGAACGCGGCAACGCTGCGGCCTTGTGCGGCGCAGCCAAGCATGATAGCCAAGCCGCCGGCATTTCGGCCCGCCAGCCAACCCGGCGGCCAAGACGAGAAGGAACCAGGCAATGGCGGACGAGCAAGACCAAAACACGCCGCAACCGGAAACCCCGGCGGGCAATGGAGAGGCGGCTGGCGGTCAACAAAATACCCAACCGCAAGCGGGACTGATCGCGCAATATATCAAGGACTTGTCATTCGAGAATCCGAACGCGCCGGCAAGCATCCAAAATTTCGGCCAGGAGCGGCCGGAAATTGGCATCAATGTCAATGTCGCGGCGCAACGCATTGCCGAGGAAGGCTATGAGGTCGAGCTGAAAATCGAAGCCACGGCGAAACGGCAGGACCAGGCGTTTTTCGTCATCGAAATCAGCTATGCCGGCTTGTTTGGCATTCGCAACCTGCCGGAAGAGCGGCTGGAGGCGTTTTTGTTGGTCGACGCGCCGACGCTGCTATTTCCCTTTGCCCGCCGCATCATGGCCGACGCCGCCCGCGACGGCGGGTTTCCGCCCTTATTGCTGGACCCGGTCGATTTCGCCGCGCTTTACCGGCAAAATAAGGCGCAACAGCAGGCCGGCGGCACCACCGCCTCATCGACCATCGTCGGCCACGCTTGAGCAGACGTCCTCAACGCCGCCACAGCGGGCTGGACAATTGATCGACAAAGGCCTGATGCGCCGCCTTTTCCGCCGCGCTGGGCGCAAAATGGCGGCGCGGCCGTGGCTTGCGCTGGCTGGCGGATGCCGGTTGGCCACCCGCCCCCGGCAAGGCCGTGCCGGCGCTGGCCAAGGCCAAGCGGTTTTGCCGACCGCCGGACAATTCCAGATAAACTTCCGCCAGCAATTCCGCGTCCAATAAAGCGCCATGTTTTTGCCGCGCCGAAAGGTCGATATTGAAGCGGCGGCAGAGATTATCCAAGGTCACCCGCATGCCTGGCAGGGCGCGGCGCGCCATCGACACGGTGTCGCGCACCCGGCTCATCGGCAGCGCAGTCAGGCCGGCATTCTGCAACTCCCAATTGATGAACCGCATGTCGAAATCGGCATTATGGGCGATCAGGCGCGCGTCATCGCCGATGAAATCCAGAAACCCCTGCGCGATCGCCGCGAACAGCGGTTTGTCGGCCAAAAACGCATCGGACAGGCCATGCACCTGAAAGGCTTCCAACGGCATTGGCCGCTCGGGGTTAAGATAGGCCTGAAAATGCCGGCCGGTGGGCAACAGATTGACCAATTCGACACAGCCGATTTCAACCACGCGGTGGCCTTCATAAGGATCGAAGCCAGTGGTTTCGGTATCAAGGACAATTTCGCGCATGAGCGGGCTTCTCTTGGCTGGAGCGATAAAAATGCACGATGCGGCGGACCTGATCAAGCGCATGGCGGCGGCCAAGGCCGCTGGAGACCACCCAATCGGCGCGCCGGCGCTTGATGGCGTCGGGCACTTGCCGGGCCAAGATGGCGGCGAATTTGCCCGCCGTCATGTCCGGCCGCGCCAACACCCGCTGGCGCTGCAGCAGCGCCGGCGCGCTGACCACGACCACCGCGTCGCAGGCTTGGGCGCCGCCGGTTTCAAACAACAGCGGCACGTCCAGCACCACCAGCCGCCGCCGCCGCCGGTGCTGCCGCGCCAGCCAGGCTTGGCGGGCTTGCTGGACCAGCGGATGGAGAATGGCTTCCAGCCGCATGATCGCCTGATCATCGCCAAACACCCGCGCGCCTAGCGCCTTACGGTCAATGCCAGAGGCGCTGGCGACGCCGGGAAAGGCGTCGCTGACTGGCCGATAGCCCGCTCCGTTTCTGGCCAACAGCCTGTGGACTTCACGATCGGCGTCGAACACCGGCACGCCAAGCCCGCGAAACATCGCTGCCGTGGTCGACTTGCCCATGCCAATAGAGCCGGTCAGGCCAACAATTTTCATGATGGCAATGCCGCCAGCACATGCGCACGGGCAGCGTCATCCACCGCTGGCATCACCCCGAACCAGGCGGCGAAGGCTGGGGCGGCTTGGTGAATCAACATGCCCAACCCGTCAACCAGCTGGCAGCCCCGTTCGCTGGCGGCCCGCAGCAGCGGCGTGCGCAGCGGATGATAGACCAGGTCATAAACCACCGCTGTCGCTGGCAAACCGCCAAGATCGATTTCCAGCGGCGGCTGGCCGGTCATGCCCAGGCTGGTGCTGTTGATCAGCAGGTCGCAATCCGTCAAGGCGGCGGCGCGGTGTTGCCAGTCAACGGCGCTGGCACCTAGGTCGGCGGCCAGCGCTTGTGCCCGCTCAGCGCCGCGGTTGGCGATGGTCACCTGCGCGCCGGCTTGGCGCAGCGCCCAGGTCACCGCCCGCGCGGCGCCGCCGGCGCCCAGCAGTAACGCGCGCGCGCCGCGCCAATCGCCACGGCCGGTGGCCTGACAAAGATGGTTGAAAAAACCGATGCCGTCGGTATTGCGACCAAGCAAGCGGCCATCCGCGCCAATGACGATGGTGTTAACGGCATTGATGGCTTGCGCCGCCGGTTCCAGCGTATCGACCAGGCGGCGCGCATGTTCCTTATGGGGAATGGTGACATTGACCCCGGCGAAACCCATTTTCGGCAAGGCCGTCAGCACCGCCTTCAAATCCTCGGGCTGGACTGGCAGTGGGACATAGGCACCGTCGATGGCATAGCGGTCCAGCCAATAGCCATGCAAGCGCGGCGACACGGAATGGCCGACCGGCCAGCCGATCACGCCCGCCAATTTCGCCGCGCCTGAAATGGTCATGTCACCAACACCCCCCGAACCCGCAAATAATCCAGCAAGGGCAGCAACGGCAAGCCCAGCACGGTGAAATAATCGCCATCGATGCGGGAAAATAATTGGCTGCCGATATCCTCCAGCCAATAACCGCCAACAGCGCTGGTCAGGGCGTCGCCGGCCTGGGCCAGATAGTGACGCAGGAAATCGTCTGAAAAAGCCCGCATGTGCAAGCTGGCGGTGGCGACATGACGCCACACCGGCTGGCCGTTTTCCGCCACCACCAAAGCCGATATCTGACGATGGGCGCGACCCCGCAAAAGCCGCAAATAGGCCTCGGCATGATCGCGGTCCGGGGCCTTATCGAAAGCTTGGCCATCCAGTTCCAGCACCTGATCGGCGCCCAGCACCAGCCGGCCGGGATGACGCATCGAGACTTTCAGCGCCTTGGCCTGGGCCAGCGCGTCGGCTATTTCCCGTGGGCTGGCGCCGGCGGCGCGAATGCCGGCCTTGAGCGCTTCTTCATCCAGCCGCGACGGCTCGCAAACAAAGGCAACCCCGGCGGCCTTGAGAATCTCGGCCCGGGCGCGGCTGGCCGATGCCAGGATCAACGGCGCCGCCATCACTTCAACCGCCATGATGCGGTTCCACTATCCCGTTTTGGCCGACGATCCGTTGTTGGTACAGATTGATCACGGCGGCGGCGGTTTCCTCGATCGAACGGCGGGTGACATCGATCACCGGCCAGCCCTGTTTGTTGAACAGCCGCCGTGCATGGGCGACCTCGCTCTTGATACGGTCGAGATTGACATAATCGGTGCTGCGTTGTTCGTGCAGCGATTTCAGCCGGCTGGACCGCACTTGCGAGAGCCGGTCGGGGCTGGTGGTCAAACCCACCACCAACACCTCAGGACCCAGGTCCCAAAGGCTGGGCGGCAAGGGAATTTCCGGCACGATTGGCACATTGGCGGTTTTATAGCCACGATTGGCCAAATACATAGAGGTTGGCGTTTTCGAGGTGCGCGACACCCCAACCAGGACGATATCGGCGCGGTCGATTTCATCCGCCATCTGCCCATCATCATGGGCAAGCGTGAAATGAATGGCGTCGATGCGCTTGAAATAAGCGGCGTCCATGGCATGTTGCCGGCCCGGCAGGCCTTGGGCTTCGCGGTCGAGAAACCGGCCCACGGCCTGAATCACCGGGTCGAGAACCGCCAGAGTGGGAATGCCGCGCTTGGCGCAGCCTTGTTCGAGCGCATCGCGGATTTCTTTATTGACCAGGGTATAAAGCACCAGTCCGGGCCGCTCTCCGATATCGTCCAAAATGCGTTCCATTTGCCGCGCCGTGCGCACCATCGGCCAGAAATGCTTCAGCACCTCCGCGCCTTCAAATTGCACCATGCAGGCTTTGGTCACGGCTTCCAGGGTTTCGCCAGTGGCGTCGGAAACCAGGTGAAGATGAAATCTTGCGCTCTCGTTCAATGCAGCGATCCTTTGTCGGCGCTTGTGCAAAACCTGTGTAGCCGATTGGCAAGAACGGTGGAATAGGCGCGGGTTTTCGCCGCCGCGCGATTTTCGCGGTTTTCGCCCACCTTTGCTCCCGGTCTTGCCCACAGCCGCGCGGCCGATGAGGGCCGTTATCATCAAAACCATTTATGCCATGAATTTCACTAGATCATCGACAAGCCGGCAAGCCTAAAGTCACGACGCAGCGCGGTGATGGCGATTTTTCAACAGTCTCCACAAACAGGCGCAAGGACTGTGAACAAAGCTGGGGAAAAGACCTTGGTTCCACAGCTTGAACAGGGCCTATTACTATCACTATTCCTTCTATAAGACTCTATTTAAGAAAGAGAGTAGGGCTTTGGGCGGCGAAAGGAGAGGTCATGGCGACAACAACCAAGGTGGAACCGGCCTTGTTGAGGGTATTGGGGGGCCAACGTCCAGCAGGACCGCCACCTTTATGGTTGATGCGGCAGGCGGGGCGCTATTTGCCCGAATATCGCGCGCTACGAACGGAGGTCGATGGGTTCCTGGCGTTGTGTTACGACCCGGCGCGGGCGGCGGAAGTGACGCTGCAGCCGATCCACCGCTTCGATTTTGACGCGGCCATCCTGTTCTCCGATATTTTGGTGGTGCCGCATGCCTTGGGTCAAGATGTGGCATTCCGCGCGGGCGAGGGGCCGGTGCTGGCGGCAGTCACCGGGCCTGAGGATCTGGCCGCGCTGAAGCCGCAAAAGGCCGCCGCGATCTATGCCCCGGTGTTGGAGACGGTGGCGCGGGTGCGCCAGCAATTGTCGCCGGAGAAGGCGTTGATCGGTTTTGCCGGCGCGCCGTGGACGGTGGCAACCTATATGGTGGAGGGCGGCGGGTCGAAGGATCAAGCCGCGGCCAGGCGGCGGGCTTTCGAGGCGGCGGACGGGTTTTTCCCGGCCTTGATCGACATGCTGGTGGCAACGACCGCTGAGTATATGATCGCGCAAGTTCGCGCTGGTGCGGATGCGCTGCAGATTTTCGATAGCTGGTCGGGCAGTTTGGCGGCATCGGCCTTTGATGATTGGGTGATCGCGCCGACCCGGGCCTTGGTGGCGCGGATCCGCCAAGCCTGTCCCGATGTGCCGATCATCGGCTTTCCCAAGGGCGTGGGCGCGCGTTTGGCTGATTATGTCGCTGGCACGGGGGTTGATGCGGTGGGACTGGACGCCAGCCTGCCGCCGGGCTGGGTGAACCGGCAATTGCCCCAAGGCTTGGCGGTTCAAGGCAATCTCGATCCAATGGCGCTGCTGGCCGGTGGCGCGGCGCTGCAGCGCGAGGTTGAGGCAATTTTGCAGGGCTTTGCCGGGCGTCCGCATGTGTTCAACCTGGGGCATGGCATTGTGCCGGAGACGCCAATCGCGCATGTTGAAGCGTTGGTGGCGATGGTGCGGAAGGATGGCGGTCGATGATCGGTTATTTGGGTGATGGGTATTTATGGGTGCGGGCGCTGCACCTGATTGCGGTGATCTTCTGGATGGCGGGCATGTTCATGCTGCCGCGCTATTTTGCCTATCACGCCGAATGCGCGGTGGGATCGGCTGAGGATAAGGCCTGGCAGGCGCGCGAGCAAAGACTGTTGCGGATCATTGTTAACCCGTCGATGGCGGCGACCTGGGTGCTGGGCCTGATGCTGGCGGCGCATGTTGGTTTTGACGGTGGTTGGTTGCATGCGAAAATTTTCCTGGTGCTGCTGTTGTCGGCCTTTCACGGGCTGTTGGGGCGCTGGCGCAAGGTTTTTGCTCGCGGCGAAAACCAACGCGACAGTCGGTTTTACCGCATGGTCAATGAAGTGCCGTCGCTGTTCGTGATCGTGATCGTCATTCTGGCGGTGGTGAAGCCCTTTTAGGGTTTTCGGCTCAGGCCCTGCGGAGATGCCGGATCGGGCGGCCATGGGTGGTTTGGGCTGCACGCAACAGCGCTTGGGCATCGATGCCATAATGGCGGTAGAGATCGCCGATGGTGCCGCTTTGGCCAAATTGGTTGACACCCAAGGCGCGTTGCTGATGGCCATGGACGCTTCCCAGCCATGACAAGCTGGCGGGATGGCCGTCGATGACGCTGATGATGCGGGCATGGGCCGGCACATCCGCCAGCAACCGTTCGACATGGCTGCGGGCATGGGCCAGACCCTGATCGCGGGCTTGGCTGGCCAGGCTCCAGCCAGCATGCAGACGGTCGGCGGAGGTGATCGCCAATAGCGCCACGTCGCGGCGATCTTCGGCCATCAAGCCAGCGGCTTCGATCGCTTCCGGCGCCACCGCGCCGGTATAGGCGATGACGATTTCGCTATTGGGTCCGGGCGGGCGCAGCCAATAGCCGCCTTGGATGATGGCCTGTTCCTGCGCCCGGCTGAATTGCCGCAAGGGCTGTTCCAGCGGCCGGGTCGACAGCCGCAAATAAACCGCGCCACCTTGGCCGTCCGGCAGCCAAGTGTCGCCGTCGGGGGCGGCGTCGCCCTGGCGCTGCATATAGTCCAAGGCAAAGCCCATGATCACCGCCAGTTCATCGACAAAGCCGGGTTCAAAACTGGCCAGGCCGTTTTGCGCCATGCCAATCAATGGTGTACCAATCGATTGATGGGCACCGCCTTCGGGCGCCAAACTGATGCCGGAGGGCGTGCCCACCAACAAGAAGCGGGCGTCCTGATAACACGCATAATTGAGTTGGTCGGCGGCGCGGTAAATGAACGGATCATAGACCGTGCCAATCGGCAACAGCCGTTCGCCATAAAGACTGTGCGACAGGCCCAAGGCGGACAGCAGCAGAAACAGATTCGATTCCGCGATGCCAAGCTCGATATGCTGGCCGCTGGGCGCGGCGCCCCATTTAAAGGTCGAGGGGATGTGTTCGGTTTGGAACACATCTTTATGAGCCTGGCGCGCAAACAGGCCGCGGCGATTGACCCAGGGCCCAAGATTGGTTGACACGGTGACATCCGGGGCGGTGGTGACGATGCGTTCGGCCAAGGCGCTATCGGCGCGGGCGATGTCGTTCAGGATCTGGCCAAAGGCCATTTGCGTTGACATCGGCTTGGACTTGGCAGAAGGGGTGGGCAAATGCTGGGGCAAAGGCACCGCAGCAGCGGCATGGCGGCGGCGGCCGTCTTGGAAAAAAGGTGCCGCCCTGACCAGGCGCTGTAGGGCGTCCGCTTCCTTGCCGCAGCCTTCCCAGGGGTCCCATTCATGGCCGGGGCGGATGTTGAATTGACCAGCCAGGTCGGCGATTTGCGCGGGCGTCATTAAGCCGGCGTGATTGTCCTTATGGCCGGCCAGGGGCAGGCCGTAGCCCTTCACGGTATAGCAGATGAACAGCGTCGGCTGATCGTCGCGGGCGGCGGTCTCGAACGCGTCGAGCAAGCTGGCGATGTCATGACCGCCAAGGTCGCTCATCAGCCGGGCCAGCGCGGCGTCGTCATAAGCGGCGATCAGGGCGGCGAAGTCATCATCGTCGCCATGATCGGCCAACAGCCGCTTGCGCCAGGCACCACCGCCTTGATAGGTCAGCGCGGCATAAAGTTCGTTCGGGCAGGCATCAATCCACGCTGCCAGCTTTGTGCCTCCGGGTTGGGCGAAGGCGGCGCGTTGGCAGGGACCATGTTTCAAGATCACCACCCGCCAGCCGAAGCTTTTGAACATCGCCTCGAAACTTTGCCACAAGCCCTTGTGGATCACCGCGTCGAGCGATTGGCGGTTATAATCGACGATCCACCAGCAATTGCGAATGTCATGCTTGGCGCCTTCGAGCAGGGCTTCGTAAATATTGCCCTCGTCCATTTCCGCGTCGCCCATCAGCGCGATCATGCGGCCGGGCGCGCGGTCGGCCATCCAGCCATGGGCGCGGATATAATCCTGGGCCAGCGCCGCGAACAGGGTTTGCGCCACGCCCAGCCCAACCGAGCCGGTCGAAAAATCGACATCGTCCGCGTCCTTGGTGCGGGAGGGATAGCTTTGGGCACCGCCTAAGGCGCGGAAATCCCGCAAAGCGTCGAGGCCTTGCTGGCCGGCGAGATATTGAATGGCATGAAACACCGGTGCGGCATGGGGCTTGACCGCGACCCGGTCCGCCGGGCGCAAATGATGAAAATACAGCGCCGTCATGATCGATGACAAGGATGCGCAGGAAGCCTGATGGCCGCCAACCTTGACCTCGCCTTCGGCCTTGGGCCGGACATGGTTGGCATGATGGATCATCCAGGACGCCAGCCACAGCACGCGGCGCTCCAAATGTTCGAGCAAGGCGATATCGGCATGGGACATGGGGGGTGGCTCTCCATTCAGCGGCGAATACCGACAAGAATATCGCTAAGAGGCTGGCATGTCCGTGCGTTTTCATGCATGAATTGGTTTAGAATTAGTGGAAAAAAGCAATATTCGGTGAATATAAAGTGGAAAACGTTAAGCTAGACAAGATCGACCGCGCCATTCTGCGCGCCTTGCAGGCTGATGGCCGCGTCAGCATTCAGGATTTAAGCGCGCAGGTGGGACTGAGCCCGTCGCCCTGTTCGCGGCGGTTGCGGTTGTTGGAAGACAGGGGCGTGATCAGTGGCTATTGCGCCTTGATCGACGAGGACAAGGTCGGATTTGGCGTTTCGGTTTTCGTGTCGGTGAAGCTGGATAAGCAGATCGACGATGCGTTGCGGCAGTTCGAAGAGGCGATTGTCGATTGTCCGGAGGTGGTTGATTGTTGGCTGATGACCGGCACCCGTGATTATTTGCTGCGGGTGGCGACCGCGGATTTGGCGGCGTTCGAGAAATTCTTGGGCAGCCGTTTGACTCGCATCCCCGGCGTCGCCTCGATTGAATCCTCGATCCCGCTGCGCCGAGTCAAGGCTGGGATCGCACGGGCCCTCTAGCGGGCGAAAACAACAAAGGCCGGCGCGATGGCCGACCTTTGCAGTTTTGGACAGGGAACAGTTTCGCTCAGGCGCGGCGGCGGCGGCGCAAGGCGCCAGCGGCCAATAGGCCCGCGCCCAAGAGCGCGATGCTGGCAGGCTCTGGCACGTCGGCCACCGCGAACGGATCGCCTTCGCGGGTGATTTGCGTGCTGTTCATGGTGGAGGTCCCGTTCGAGGGCAAGGCATAGACCAGATTGCCGCCAGTCCACTCCACCCACACTGAGTCGAACAGGCGGACGTCGTCGGCCAGATCGATCGGGAAGGTGAGAAGGTCGAATTCCGAAGCGCCGGCATTGACCGGATTGGTGCCATTATAGAATTCGATGACGGTGCCGCTGGTAAAACCGGCGAGCAGATCATTGCGGCTGTTCAAGGTCACCGCGCCGGCACCGGGATTGGCGCCTTCACGATTGTCGAAGCCCCAAAGGCCGAGGAAATTGCCATTGTTTAGGGCAAAAACCTGTTGGGTGCCGCCGCCTTCGACACGCAGCCCAGTGATTGCCATGGCGTGAACCGCGCCAATGCTGAGCAGGGTGAAGCCGAGCGCGGTCACGGCCGTTTTGAGAACAGAGAATTTGAACGGCATCACATTTCCTCCAATGAATAGAAGCACATATACAACCAAGACAGCATATGCAAGTGTTGGGCCAAGACGATCAAGGCGCTGAAATATAATGGAAAAAAGTCCTACAGGGTGTTTCCACGTGCGCGGGTTGTAAAAGATACCGACATTTATTGACATGAATCAGAACAGTCTTTGTGGCGCGGAAAGGCTTGACTTTGCCATTGGAACGTCGGTAAGAGCCTTTGGATAAGCGGCGATCCGGGGTTTTTGAACCCGTCGCGCCGGCAATCACAATCAAAATTCCTTCCCTGACCTCAGATTTCGGACTTTCCCAGAACCAGGCGGACGACAGTGTCCTTCAACATCGGTCCATCACTTCCAGACTTTGGCGCGGTTGCGTGTTGATCGGCTATCCGATCGCAAACGCCAGCCTGCCCTGCCTCCCGCGCGCTTAAAGGTTGAAATATTATGCACCTGCAAGACCTCAAAAAATTAAGCCCAGCCGACCTGTTGGCCTTGGCCGAGGAACATGGCGTCGAAAACGCCTCGACCATGCGCAAGCAGGATATGATGTTCGCCATTCTCAAAAGTCTGGCCGATAAGGATGTGGAGATTTCCGGCGGCGGCGTGATCGAATGCCTGCAGGACGGTTTTGGGTTTTTACGCGCGCCTGAAGCCAATTATCTGCCCGGTCCAGACGATATTTATGTCAGTCCCAGCCAGATTCGGCGGTTTGGGCTGCGTACCGGCGACACGGTTGATGGCTTGATCCGCGCGCCCAAGGATGGCGAACGCTATTTCGCGCTGCTCAAAGTCAACAGCATCAATTTCGATGAACCGGAACATGTCCGTCATCGGGTCAATTTCGATAATCTGACGCCGCTTTATCCAGACGAGAAATTCAAGCTCGACAGCGAAGACCCAACCGCCAAGGACCGCTCGGCGCGGGTGATCGACATCATTTCGCCGCAAGGCAAGGGCCAGCGGGCGTTGATCGTCGCGCCGCCGCGCACCGGTAAGACCGTTTTGCTGCAAAATATTGCCCATGCGATCACCGACAATCATCCGGAAGTCTATTTGATTGTCCTGCTCATCGACGAGCGGCCGGAGGAAGTGACCGACATGCAGCGCTCGGTCAAGGGCGAGGTGGTGTCGTCAACCTTTGATGAGCCGGCGACCCGCCATGTTCAAGTCGCGGAGATGGTGATCGAAAAGGCCAAGCGGCTGGTCGAACATAAGCGCGATGTGGTCATCCTGCTGGATTCCATCACCCGTTTGGCGCGCGCCTACAACACCGTGGTACCGTCATCCGGCAAGGTGCTCACCGGCGGCGTTGACGCCAACGCATTGCAGCGGCCGAAGCGGTTTTTCGGCGCCGCCCGCAATATCGAGGAAGGCGGCTCGCTGTCGATCATCGCCACCGCGCTGATCGAGACCGGCAGCCGCATGGACGAGGTGATTTTCGAGGAGTTCAAGGGCACCGGCAATTCCGAAATCGTGCTCGACCGCAAGGTTGCCGACAAGCGCATCTTCCCGGCGGTGGATGTCACCAAGTCTGGCACCCGCAAGGAGGAATTGCTGGTCGACAAGGGCACGCTGGCGAAAATGTGGGTGCTGCGCCGGATCTTGATGCAGATGGGTCCGGTCGATGCAATGGAGTTCCTGCTCGATAAGCTGAAGAACACCAAAACCAATGCCGACTTTTTCGATTCGATGAATCAATAGCCGCAGGTTAAATCAGGGCGCCTTCCAGCCGCAGCAGACTGGCCTTGGTGTCGATGCCGCCAAGGCCGGAATAGCCGGTAAGGCCGGCCGCGCCGACCACCCGATGACAGGGAATGATGATGCCAATGGGATTGCGGCCAACCGCCTGGCCAACCGCCCGGGGGTGGCTGCCGACTTGAGCCGCCAGCGCGCCATAGGTGAGGGTCTGGCCATAGGCAATGGCGCGCAAACGCTCCCAGACCCGGCTTTGAAACGGCGTGCCGCGCGGTGCCAGTGGCAGGTCGAAATCGCTGCGTTCGCCGTCGAAATAGGCGTGAAGCTGCAGCGCGGCGCGGCGCAGCAGGGGGGTTTCGTGCTGGTCGCGGCCTTCGCCCCAGTCAAGGGCGACGATGGCGCCATCTTCCTCGGTCAAGGTCAGTTCGCCATAGGGGCTATGGAGGCTAAGCTGCGCCATTGCCGGCCTCCGGATGATCGGGATTGGGACCGCGCAGGCCGTCAAGATGCGCGGCCAGGGCGTCGGCATCGGTGAGCGGCAAGCTGCAGGTCATGTCGGCGCAGACATAGGCGGCGGGGCTGCTGGCGTCGATGGCATGGCCCGGGTGCGCGGCGGCAAGCTGGGCGCCGGCGGCCAGGCACTGGATGCTAGCGCCGGGCGGCGCGTGGCGCCAAGCCGCCTGCAACATCGCCGGGTCAACATCGCCGGCAAGGATGATCTGCGTGGGATGGACGAAATCTTCATAGGCCATCAAGAAGCTGGACAGGCCAAAGAAATTGCGGGTGACTTCGCCACCAAAGGCGTTGAACAGGGCTTGCGCCCGTTCCGCCCATAGCGGCGCGCCGGTGAGCTGATAGAGGCTGACCAGTAATGCCGCCGTTAAGCCATTGCCGGACGGTGTTGCTTGATCATGGATCGGGCGCGGCCGGGCAATCAGGGCTTCACCGTCATTGGCGCTGTGGGCATAACCGCCGCGGGGGTCGGCGAAATGGGTTTCAATCACATCCGCCCAGCGCGCCGCCTGATTTAAATAAGCGTCGTCGCCGGTGGCCATCGCCAAGCGGCAGGCGGCCAGGCCCATGCCGGCATAGTCTTCAAGCAGGCCATGGGCGCCGGGCTTGCCAGCGCGGTAGCTGTGATAAAGCCGGTGATTGCCGGCGTCCATCCGCTGGACGACGAAATCATAGGCCTGACGCGCCAGCGCCAGCCAGTCCGGGCGGTCGAACATCATCGCCGCGCGGGTCAGCGCCGCGATCATCAGCGCCGACCAGTCGGCCAGCGTCTTGTCGTCGCGGCCGGGGCGGATGCGTGGCGCGCGCGCCGCCAACAGGGTCTCGCGGCAACGTGCCAGCCGTTGTTCGGCCTCGGCGTCCAGGGGTTCCGGCGCGCCCAAGCGGTTGAGGATGGTGCTGCCTTCCCAATTGCCGCCGGGCCGGACGTCATAGACTTCGCTGAAGAAGCGGGCGTCCTCGGCACCCAGCAGGGACAGCACCTCGGCGGCGTCCCAGACATAGAATTTGCCTTCCTCGCCCTCGGAATCCGCATCCAGGGACGCCGCCAGGCCGCCGCCTTCGACGCGCATTTCGCGCTCGACCCAGCCAATCGTCTCGTCCACCCGTTCGGCCAGCAGCGGGTGTCTGGTTTCAGCCCACACCTGGCTCAACAGCTCTACCAGCAAGGCATTGTCATAGAGCATTTTTTCAAAATGCGGCACCAGCCAACGCTCGTCGACGGCATAGCGGGCAAAGCCGCCGCCAAGATGGTCGTAAATGCCGCCTTGCGCCATTTGCCGCAACGCCAGGGTGACGGCATCGCGGTAGCGGGTGACGCCATGCCGCCACCACGCCCGCCAGAGCATCGCCAGGGCACCTGTCTGCGGAAATTTCGGCGCGCCGCCAATGCCGCCATGACGCCAGTCCACCAATTCCAGCAATTTGTCCGCCATGGGCTGCAGCAAGGCGGGGGCCAATTGGCCGGGGGCGGCGTCTTCGGTGGCGCGGCGCACCGCCTGGGTGATGGCGTCGCGATTTTGCGCCACTGCCGGGTCGCCGCGTTGAAAGGCGTCGGCGATTTGTTCCAGCACGGTCATGAAGCCCGGTCGGCCATAGCGGGCGGGATGGGGAAAATAGGTGCCGCCCCAAAACGGCTCGCCGTCAGGGGTAAGAAACATTGTCAGCGGCCAACCGCCTTGGCCGCCCATCACCGCCAGCGCGGTTTGATAGATATGGTCGATGTCGGGGCGCTCCTCGCGGTCAACCTTGATATTGACGAACAAGCGGTTCATTAGCGCCGCGACATCCTGGTTTTCGAAGCTTTCATGGGCCATGACATGGCACCAATGGCAGGCGGCATAACCGACCGACAGCAGCACTGGCTTGTTATGTGCCTTAGCGGCGGCGAAGGCCTCGGGCCGCCAAGCCCACCAATCGACCGGATTGTCTTGATGCTGCAGCAAATAAGGGCTGGTTTCCTCAGCCAAACGGTTCAATGTCATGCTTTGCCCATTCTCGTTACGCTGAGAAAGCTTTAACATGTTTGGCCAGCAAAGGAGACCCCCAGGATGAAAATCAAGATCGATATCGACTGCACGCCGCTGGAAGCCCGCGCCTTTTTGGGCCTGCCCGATTTCACCCCGGTGCAGGACATGATGGTGGCGCGGCTGGGCGAGATGGCGGAGCAAAGCCTGGACCCAGCCCAAGCACAGGCCTTGATGCAGAATTGGATGACCGCCGGCTTAGCCAATTTTGAAACGCTGCAACGCCAGTTTTGGCAAGCGGCCAGCCAGGGCGAGTCTGGCGGCAAGACCAAATAGCCGCGCAGCGAAACACCTAATGCACAACCTATAGTCGTCTTGACAGAAAGCGATACCATATATGCGCTCAGTTCCGGCGCCCTGCCGTCGGGCGTGGCGGTGGTGCGGCTGTCCGGCGATCAGGCGGCGGCATGTTTGCGGGCGCTAACCGGCCGGCCTTTGCCGCCGCCTCGGCATTTGGTGTTGCGGCGGTTGCGCGACCCGTCGGGCGAAACCATCGACCATGCGTTAGTGGTTTGGATGCCGGGTCCGGCCAGCTTCACCGGTGAGGACAGCGCCGAACTTCACCTCCACGGTGGCCGCGCTGTGGTCGCCGCCTTGCTCGCGGCGCTGGCGGCGCAAGCCGGCACGCGACCAGCGCAACCCGGCGAATTCAGCCGCCGCGCTTTCGATCATGGCCGCATCGACCTCACCGCCGCTGAAGCCTTGGCCGACCTTATCGCCGCCGATACCGAGGCGCAACGCCGCCAGGCCCAGCGCCAGGCCGAAGGCGGCTTGGCGCGCCTCTATGATGGCTGGCGCGCGACATTGATCGGTTTGATGGCGTTGCTGGAAGCCGATCTCGATTTCGCGGACGAGGATTTGCCGCCCGACATGCTGGCCGGGGTCGCCACCGGCATCGGCACATTGGCCGCGGCGGTCGCCGCGCATTTGGCCGACGGCCATAAGGGCGAACGCCTGCGCGATGGTCTTAAGGTGGTGGTGCTGGGGCCGCCCAATGCCGGCAAGTCCAGCCTGATCAATCAAATTGCCCGCCGCGATGTCGCCATTGTCAGCGCTGAAGCCGGCACCACCCGCGACCTCATTGAGGTGCATTTGGACCTTGGCGGCTTGCCGGTGACGATGATCGATACCGCCGGGCTGCGCCAGGCCGCCGGTGCGATTGAGGCCGAAGGTATGCGCCGGGCCCGGCAAGCAGCGGCCGACGCGGCGCTGCGGCTGCTGGTCTATGACGCCAGCATCGGCCCGCCACCGCCGGACTTGGCCGCCATCGCTGGCGATGACAGCCTGTTCATCGCCAATAAGATGGATTTGGGCGGGGCGCTGCCCGTGCCGGCGGATCATTGGCCGGTGTCGGCCCGTGCCGGCGATGGCGTGGCGGCGCTGCTGGCGGCGATTGGTGCCCGGCTTGCCGCCATTTACGCGCCAAGCGAAGCGCCGCTGCTGACCCGCGCCCGCCATCGCCATGCGCTGGAGGCGGCGCAGGCGGCCTTGGTCCGCGCTCAAGCCATGTTGGCCACCGACGCCGTGCTGGCGGCGGAGGATTTGCGGCTCGCCGCCCGCGCGATGGGCCGGATCACCGGCCGGGTCGATGTCGAAGACCTCCTCGATCGCATTTTCAGCGATTTCTGCATCGGGAAATAGTCGGCATTATGTAGCAAACGCACCAAGGCACATGGCCGTGCACATGCAGAATGGACGTGACAAATGAGGTATTGCAGTTATTCTCAGCTTGTGAGTGATAGCGGGGCATATATCACGGTCAGTTTAGACCTTAAACAGCCGGTGGAGATTACCGACTTTGCGAGGCTATTTGCTTCTTTGGGCGATCAATTCGACGCATACATTGCGGACAATTATCCCGACATTTCCGGCAAGGTTAAGATATTCGTTAAGGAGGTCCGCAAAGGATCAATTATCGCTGATATAGTTCCTCAAATTAGGGACATGGTTGACCTTATGGACGCGGTTTTAATAGTGACCGGGTTCAGCGGCCTCGTTAGTTGGAAGATCAAGGAATATATATCTGGCCGGAAAATAGGTGATTTCGGGAAATCCGATATTGAGGCTGTCACGGATATGGTCAAATCCGTGGCTCACGATAGCAACGGCAAGGCTACAATTGAAAATGTGATACTCGAACAAGGTGTTTGGACTCGAAAACTTAGTGTGTCCTTCACAACATCTGAGGCGCGCCAAGCGGTGAAGGTGTTGGAGTCCCATAAATCGGATTTAGAGAAAACCGAATCCGCCGACCATCGCCGCGTCACGATGGTTTTTGAGAGGTCCAGCACGCGGGACGCATCGGTCGGGAAACGCTCTGGCGAACGCGTAATTATTGATGCCATATCCGACAAGGCGCAGGCGCTAATATATGCGTCCGAGATGGCGGAGCGTCAGATAAAACATGAGATCAGAGAGGCCGACGACAATGTATTTAAAAAAGCCTTTGTCGTAGATGTAAACGTTGAGTCGCGCGGGGGCCAACCAATCGGGTATCGCGTCACTCAGGTGCATCAAGTGATAGACTTGCCCGAAAGCTAAGCACATCACTCATCCGCAAGGCGGACATTCTGCGCTCCAATCGCTACTAAGCACTGAACAAAAAACACAGCCGTGAATCCACCACGGCTGATCTTGTTTTTAATATTTAACTCAGTCTCCGTAACGCCTAGCTCCCCAAGCCTCTCAGCAAGATGCCTATAACTCACATTTCTGCGCTTCAATTCCGCTTTCAGGATACCTTTTACGCGGTCCTGCCATTCCTTATCGGGCATGATGGCCTCCATATTCAACGCATATGTCATCATAACCGATACTAAAGCACTTGACAACGACACCTTTTGTATCCATATTCAGCGATATAAGTAGCGAATATGGATACCTTCAATGAACACGCAACACTTTCTTTTATCTGCAAAAGCCCGCACCCTTTCCTTAGTTCAGGTCATGCGGATGACCGATCAGGAAGCCTTTGAGACTTTCAAAGCGATCCGCTGGGCCGAAACAGACGGAGAGCCTTATTGCCCGCGTTGCGGCTGCGTGTCGGTCTATTCGTACAAAGTTCGCCGCGTCTTTAAGTGCAAAGCGTGTGAGGCGCAATTTTCGCTTACGACCGGCACCATTTTCGCCAGCCGCAAAATGAGCCTACGCGACCTGTTGGCAGCCATCGCCATTTTTGTGAACGGCGCCAAGGGCATTTCGACTTTGGAATTAAGCCGTCATCTTGATTGCCAATATAAAACCGCCTTTGTTTTGGCCCACAAGCTCAGGGAAGCCTTGGGGGCCGAGTTGCGGGACCGCAAGCTGTCCGGCCATGTCGAAGTCGATGGGGCCTATTTCGGCGGCTATGTTAAGCCAGAGAACCGCAAGGAAGACCGCAAGGACCGGCGCTTGAAAGAAAACCGGACGGGCAAGCGCAAAGTGGTGGTTATCATGCGCGAACGGGGCGGCAAGTCATTCCCGTTCGTCTGTACCGGTGAGGATGAAAGCGTCCCAACCATCCGGGAGCGCGTTGAGGTCGGCACCACAGTTTATGCGGACGAAGCCCCGTCCTGGGACGCCTTGCACGCCAAATATGACACGCGGCGCATCAATCATTCCATCGCTTTCCGTGATGAAGACGCTTGCACCAACCAAGCCGAAAGCTTCTTTTCCCGCTTGCGCCGGGCTGAAATCGGCACGCATCATCATATCAGCGGGCGCTATCTCCGGTCCTATGCCAATGAAATGGCGTGGCGCGAAGATAACCGCCGCATCGACAACGGGCGGCTCTATCTGATGACCGCCGCCGCCGCGATGGCGCACCCTGTTAGCCGTGATTGGAAGGGGTATTGGCAGCGGACAAACTGACGGAAAAACGGTGACTACCACTAAATGCTGTGTCTAATCGCGCGCTAGACACAAAATAGTTGACCCACCTATGCCAATTAGATCACTATAAAAGCGAAACCCCGCCCTCAATGAAAGCGGGGTTTCCAGGCCCGGTGGCAGAATGGCAATGCAACATCCTGGCAAGGCTGTATAAGTCGGTTCGATTCCGGCCCGGGCCTCTTTACCTTAGAACAGGCAGCTTCGGCTGCCTGTTTTTATTCTGCCACAACATATTCGCATTGTCTTACCCAATCGTCAATCCCTATTGTCTCGCTTCCGAGTCAAATCCGATTCAATATCGAATCAATTTTGAATCTATCCGTCTTGTAGTATGCTATTTACATGGCCGACCCAGAAGACATTGACGAATCGCCAACAGAGCGAAAGCCGTGCACCCTTTCGGCATTGACTATTCAGCGCCTCAATAAACTGGCTAAGAAAGGCCACTACGGCACGAGCGTGCCAAAGGTTATGAGCAACTTGATTGAGGAAGGCATAAGGCGTGCGATTAAGGATGGATTCCTTAAGCACGACGACTAGACAAGTTTCATTGCCAACCGCCATCTACCCGGATGTGTGCTTGCGTCATAAATGACGGCTCCATCCTTTCGCCGCGACAATGTACCAAAGATGGCGGCGGCAAGCATTTTGCGGGCATCAGGCGTTATCGGCTTTCCCAAGCGTATAAGCACCCGCTCAGCAATTTCCCCGGCTGTTAGTGGGCGATTTGTTTCCCGCAAGACCGAGAGCGCATAGCGGCCACCGGCACCTTTCGGTACGCCGGCCGGGTTCTTACCGAAACTGCGCTTGGGCAAAATGGCTGCCACGTCATAGCCGGGCTTGAACATCCTTATCGTCGCGTCCAGGTGCCCCAGTTCTATTTCCAAGCGCATGATTTGGAACCGGCGATTTTCAATCTCACCAAGCAATCGGGCGCGCTTCTCAACCAGCGCGGAAATGATGTGCGTTTCAGCCATGCAGGCATTATAACAACGACGGGCCGATTAGGCCCGCTTCGCCTTGGTGTGTTTGCTACATAATGCCGGAAATAGTTCCACGTGAAACGCTGGCTTTGACTCGCGCCGCCGCCGTTCATAGGATGCGCGCGGCCGAATCGGGCGCGGATTGACGGATATGCGACGCTTTGACGTGATTGTGATTGGCGGTGGCCATGCCGGCTGCGAGGCGGCGTGCGCGGCGGCGCGCATGGGTGCGGCCACCGCGCTGGTCACGCATCAATTCGAGACCATCGGCGAAATGTCGTGCAACCCCGCGATTGGCGGCCTGGGCAAGGGCCATCTGGTGCGCGAGATCGATGCGCTGGATGGGGTGATGGGCCGGGTGGCGGACGCCGCCGGCATTCAGTTCCGCATGCTTAATCGCCGCAAGGGGCCGGCGGTGTGGGGGCCGCGTGCCCAGGCTGATCGCGCGCTGTATCGTCAAGCGATGCAGGAGACCATCTTAAACAACCCCAATCTGGAGGTGATCGCCGCACCGGCGGAAGATTTGACGATGGTATCGGACGCGGCCGGTGGCCAGCGGGTCGCCGGCGTGGTGCTGGGCGACGGCAGCGCCATCGCCGCCGCCGCCGTGGTCTTGACCACCGGCACCTTTTTGCGCGGCATGATCCATATTGGCGAGCGGCAGATCCCCGCTGGACGGGTCGGCGAGGCGCCGGCAATTGGCCTGGCCCGTACGCTGGAGCGTCTTGGCCTGCCATTGGGGCGGTTGAAGACCGGCACGCCGCCGCGCCTGGATGGCCGCAGCATTGATTGGGCGGCTTGTACGCGGCAGGATGGCGATGCCGTACCGACACCATTTTCGTTTTTGACCGATCGGATCACGACGCCGCAAATCGCTTGCCATATTACGGAGACCACCGCCGCGACCCATGCCATCATTCGCGACAATCTCCACCGCTCGGCGATGTATGGCGGCGGCATCACCGGCGTCGGCCCGCGCTATTGCCCGTCGATCGAGGACAAGATCGTCCGCTTTGCTGACAAGCAGCGGCATCAAATCTTCCTGGAGCCGGAAGGGCTTGACGACCCGGTGGTGTATCCTAATGGGATATCAACATCCTTGCCGGAAGGTGTGCAGCGCGACTTCCTTGCCACCATGCCGGGTCTGGAAAAGGCGGTGATGCTGCGGCCCGGCTATGCCATCGAATATGATTTCGTCGACCCGCGGGCCTTGCGGCCAAGTCTGGAGTTGCGCGCAGTGGCGGGGCTGTTCCTGGCCGGACAGATCAACGGCACCACCGGCTATGAGGAAGCGGCGGGTCAAGGCTTGATCGCCGGGCTGAATGCAGCCTTGGCGGTGGCGGGCCGGCCGCCGTTTCACGTGGAACGGGTCGATGGCTATTTGGGCGTGATGATTGATGATCTGGTCACGCGCGGCACCAGCGAGCCTTATCGGATGTTTACCTCGCGTGCGGAATATCGGCTGCGCCTGCGCGCCGACAATGCCGATCAACGCTTGACCGCAGCCGGCATCGCTCTGGGCTGTGTTGGGGCGGCGCGGCAGCAGGCCTTTACGGCCAAGGCCGAGGCCCTGGCCGCCGCCCGGGCGCAATTGGACAGCCTCAACGCCAGCCCGGCGCAAGCCGCGCGCCATGGCTTGCGGGTCAATCAAGACGGTCAGCGCCGCAGCGCCTTTCAGCTGCTGAGCCATGGCGAAATTGGTTGGGATGATCTGGTCGGCGTCTGGCCGGCGTTGGCCGAGGTCGACCCCGCAATCGCCGCGCAATTGACGATCGATGCCCGCTATGCCGCCTATATGGCGCGCCAGGATGCCGACATCGCCGCCTATCGCCGGGATGAAGCGGTGAAATTGGCCGCTGACCTGGATTATGACGCCATCATCGGCTTGTCCAATGAAGCCCGGGCGAAGTTGAAGGCGGCGCGGCCGGCAAGCTTGGGGGCGGCGGCGCGGCTGCCGGGCATCACCCCGGCGGCGATCAGTTTGTTGCTCAGCCATGTCCGCCGCCGCCGTGCCGCCTGACGCCGCCGCGCCGGATTATGGACCAGCGGCGCTGGCCCGCGACCTTGGTGTTTCACGTGAAATCCTGGCGCGGATGGAAATCCACGCCGCGCTGCTGCGGCAATGGCAGCCTAAAATCAATTTGGTCGGCCCGGCGACGATGCCGCGGCTCTGGCAACGCCATTTTCTGGACAGCGGTCAATTATTCCGCTTCCTGCCGCCGCCCGCCGCCGATGCTGTCGTGCTGGACATGGGCGCGGGCGCTGGCTTTCCCGGCCTGGTATTGGCGGCGATGGGGGCGGGCCATGTGCATCTGGTCGAGGCCGATGGCCGCAAGGCGACGTTTTTGCGCACGGCGGCGCGGGAGATGGGGCTGCGGTCCCGAGTCACCGTCCATGATCAGCGGCTTGAGGCCCTGCCGGCTTTCGCCGTCGACGTCATCACCAGCCGCGCCCTGGCGCCGCTGCCGCAATTATTGGCTTGGGGCCTGAAATTTGCCCGTCCCGACAGTCTTTGGCTCTTCCCCAAGGGCCGGCAAGTGGAAGATGAATTGACGGCGGCCCGCGCATGCTGGAAGATGAAAGCCAGCCGCCAGGCCAGTCTGGCCGATCCGTCCGGCTGTGTGTTGCTGATCAGCGAGGTTGAAGCCGATGGGCCATGAACCCCCCACGCCGCGCCCGACGCCGGGCCCACAAGTCCTTGCGGTCGCCAACCAGAAAGGCGGCGTCGGCAAGACCACGACGACCATCAATCTCGGCACCGGTCTTGCCGCCGTTGGCCGCCGGGTTTTGATCATCGATCTCGATCCCCAGGGCAATGCCTCGACTGGACTGGGGATCGGCCGGGCCGGACGGGCCAAATCCTCTTATCAAGTGCTGTTGGGTGAAATCGGGCTGGCGGAATCGATCCAAAACACCTTGGTGCCGGGTCTCGATATCGTGCCGTCGCATGTCGATCTCTCCGGCGCCGAGCTGGAATTGGTGACGCTGGAGCGCCGCACCCATCGGCTGCGCCAAGCCTTGCGCCAGGCCGAGCCGCTGGCGTTCGACCATATTTTGATCGATTGTCCGCCGTCGCTGGGTTTGCTGACCTTGAACGCGCTGGTCGCCGCGCAATCGGTGCTGGTGCCGCTGCAATGCGAGTTCTTCGCGCTGGAAGGCCTGTCGCAACTGCTCAATACCATTGAGCGCGTGCGCGGCAGTTTCAATCCAACCCTGGCCATACAAGGGGTGGTGTTGACAATGTTCGACAAGCGCAACAATTTGTCGGAACAGGTGGCCAAGGATGTGCGCGGCTTTTTGGGCGCGCTGGTTTATGACACCGTGATTCCGCGCAATGTCCGCATTTCCGAAGCGCCTTCGCATGGCAAACCGGCGCTGCTTTACGATTATCGCTGCCCCGGCAGCCATGCCTATATCCAATTGGCGTCGGAAATGTTGCGGCGGGAAGCCGCGGCGGCGGCTTGATCGCGGGCATGATGGGGGCCAAATCGGGGCAATGGATAAGGCGATGGTGAAAAAGGGTTTGGGCCGCGGCTTGTCGGCCTTGTTGGGCGACGATGTGCGCGTCGACGCGCAAGCGGGTGGTGAGGGCGAGGCGGCGACGGCCGCGGATGGCCCGCAATTTTTAGGCATTGAATTGATCGTCGCCAATCCCGACCAGCCGCGCCGGCGTTTCGATGAAACCGCCTTGCAGGAGTTGGCGGATTCGATCCGCGAAAAAGGCCTGTTGCAGCCGATTCTGGTGCGGCCGTTGCCCAGCGATCCGGGGCTTTATGAAATTGTCGCCGGCGAACGGCGCTGGCGGGCGGCGCAAAAGGCGCAATTGCACCGGGTGCCAGTGATCGTGCGGCCGTTCAGCGATTCCGAGGCGCTGGAAATCGCCATCATCGAAAATATCCAGCGTCAGGACCTCTCCCCGGTCGAGGAAGCGCGGGCTTATCAGAAACTGATCGACGAACGCGGCCACAGCCATGACGCGCTGGCGCAAATCCTGGGCAAGAGCCGCAGCCATGTCGCCAATATGCTGCGGCTGCTGAGCCTGCCCAATGCGGTGTTGAACCAGGTCGATGAAGGCGCGCTCAGCATGGGCCATGCCCGGGCCTTGATCACCGCCGCGGATCCGGTGGCGCTGGCCCGCCAAGTGGTCGAAAAAGGCCTGTCGGTGCGCGAAACTGAAAGACTGGCCAGCCAAGCCCGCAGCGGTGGCAGCAAGGGCCGCGTCGGCGCCAGCAAGGACCCGGATATCCGCGCGTTGGAAAACGACATCAGCCAAACCCTGGGGCTCAAGGTTGCCATCAGTCATCAAGGCAAAGGCGGCCAATTGCTGATCAAATATGGCAATCTCGACCAGCTTGATGAATTGTGCCAGCGGTTGTGCCAGGGACCAGGCGGCAAGGGCCCGGCGATCCGGGGGTTTTAGCGCGCGGTTGGGCGGGCGCCGGCTTGGGCCAACCGCAGCAGCAGCCGGCCGACAGCGGCCTCCGCCGGCACGCCGGTTGATTTCGCCTCGATTTCCGCATCGACCGCCAAGGCCATTGCCCGGCTCAATAATTTTGGGCCCCAGCGCTCGCTTTGCGCTTGCAGCCGCGCCTTGTCGCGCCAAAACACCGGCGGCCGCAGCCGTTCCACTGCTTCGCTGGCATTGGCGCCTTGCTGGCGCAAGATCTGGACCTGGGCCAAGCGGTCGATCCGTTTGAGCAAGATCCGGACAATCGCCACCGGACTGTCGCCCTGGCCGAGCGCGCGATGATAAAGCCGGTCAACCTCGGCGCCATCGCCGTCAAGCGCGGCGGCGACAATATCCTCCAGCGCCATGCCGGCACTGTCGGCAACGCAGGCACGGGCATCGGCCAACTCGACTGTCTGGCTGGCAGCACTGACCATATAAAGTTTCAGCTTTTCCAGCTCGGCGCGGCTCAAGCGGCGGTCGGCGCCCAAATTGGCGACCAGATAATCCATGGCTTCGGCGCTGGCGCGCAGTCCAGCCTCGGCCAGACTGTCGTGCACCAATTGCCGCCGGGTCTGGGCGTCGTCGGCATAACAGGCGATGGCGATGGCGGTCTTGGCACCTTCAAATCCCTTGCGCAGGCTGGACTTGGCCTTCAAATCGCCAGCGGTGACCAGCAGAAAGCCGGGTAAGTCCTGGTCCAAGACGCCGACCAGGCTAGCGGCCACACCATCGCCGGCGCCGTCCACCCAGACCAGCCGGCGGCCGCCGAATAAATTCGCCTCGGCCACGGCGTCATAGCCGGCGCTGGGCGCTTTCTCAAGAGTTTCCGGTTTAATTTCAATACGTTGCATGGAATCGGCCGTTCCCGGCGCGATCTGTGCTGCAATCCGCGCCGCCCGTTCCGCCACCAAGCCCTGGTCGGGGCCAAAGATCAAAGCCGCGCGAATCGTGGGATCAAGCTTGGCAAGATGCCGGGCAAGCTCTTGCGGTCGCAGCTTCATGGCGCGGGTTGGGCCTGTTCATTGGTTTGGGCACGCATATAAAGGGTGATGCGGGCGAGGATGGTGTCGGCGACTTGGCGGGCGTTGCGGGCGCTGGCCGCCTGTTCAGCGGAATAGGTGGCGTAATCCGACAACAACACGTCAATCGAGCTGTCTGCATGGGTGGTTTCATCGACCAGGATGGCGCCCGACTCGGCATCGATCAGCCGATAATGAGCAATCAGCCTTACCCGTTCGCGGGTGATCGATTCATCCGAACGAAAGCCGAAACCCTCGATCGATTCCAACAAATCGACTTCCAACCGATGGCTGACGGTATCGCCTTGGCCCTCCGGCGTGATCCCTTGGCGCAGATGATTTTGCACCATTTGCCCAAGCCGATCGGGAATCGGCGCGATCTCGACCCCCGCCAAGCGGTCCATAACATTGGTACTGCCGCGATCGGCATAGAGCGGCTCAAAACCACAGCCGGCGACAAGCAGGGCAAACAGGATCAGAACCAAGCGCGTCATGCTGATTTATACCACGACATTGACGATGCGGTCAGGCACCACGATCACTTTTTTCACAGGCTTGCCGGCGATTGCCCGCTGAACCTTGTCGGAGCCCAAGGCCATGGCCTCGACTTGCGGCGACGGCAAGCCCTTGGCTACCGCCAACCGGTCGCGCACCTTGCCGGCGACTTGCACGGCGATGACGACTTGATCCTGCTCCAGTAAACTGGGTTCGGGCTTCGGCCAAGGCGCATCCAGCACCAAACCCGGCTCGCCCAGGGCCTGCCAGGATTCCTCGGCCAGATGCGGCATCATCGGCGCCACCAATTGCACCAGAGCGCGGCAGGCCTCGCGCCGGGCCCAGGCGGCACCGTCGCCGGCCACTGGCTTGGCCAAGGCATTGGCGAATTCATAAATCTGCGCCACCGCCTTGTTGAAATGCAGGGCTTCCAGCGCGTCGGTCACGCCCTGAATGGCGCGGTGGGTGGCCTTGCGCAAGGCCAAGGCGTCGGCGCTGAAGGCCGCCGGCATGGCTGCGTCTGCCGCCGGTAGTCCTTCCAGCGCGTCGCTGATCAGCCGCCACAGCCTTTGGGTGAAGCGCCAAGCCCCCTCGATGCCTTCCTCGCTCCATTGCAGGTCGCGTTCTGGCGGGCTGTCCGACAGCATGAACCAGCGCGCAGTGTCGGCGCCATATTGTTCGATGATATGGTCGGGATCGATGACATTTTTCTTTGATTTTGACATCTTCTCCGAACGGCCAAGCTGCACCGGCCGGCCGCCATCGCGGGTGAACCAGTTGCCGTCGGCCTTGACCACCGCCTCGGGCGACAGCCACTGGCCTTGCGCGTCGCGGTAGGTCTCGTGACAAACCATGCCTTGGGTGAACAGGCCGGCAAAGGGCTCCGCCAGGTCGACATGACCGGCCGTGGCCAAGGCGCGGGTGAAGAAGCGGGCGTAAAGCAAATGCAGGATCGCATGCTCGACGCCGCCAATATATTGATCCACCGGCAACCAATGCCGCGCGGCCTGGCGGTCCACTGGCGTTGCCGCGTCGGGTGCGGTGAAGCGCAGGAAATACCAGGAGGAATCAACAAAGGTGTCGCAGGTATCGGTTTCCCGCCGCGCCGGCTGGCCGCATTGCGGGCAATCCACCTTGGCCCAGCTCGGATGCCGCTCCAACGGATTGCCGGGCTTGTCGAAATCGACATCCTCTGGTAGCCGGATCGGCAGGCTGTCGCGCGGCGCTGGCACCACGCCACAGGCCTGGCAATGAATGAACGGGATCGGACAGCCCCAATAGCGCTGCCGCGAAACGCCCCAATCGCGCAGCCGATAGGTGATGGCGACGGCGCCAAAGCCACCGGCCTCGGCGCGGCGCGCCACTTCGGCCTTGGCCTCGGCAATGCCGAGGCCATCCAAAAATGCGGAATTGAACAGCCGGCCCGGGCCGGTATAGGCCTCGTCGGCGATGCTGAAGCGATCGGGGTCGGCGTCTTCAGGCAACACCACCGGGCGCACTGGCAGGCCCAGCTTGCGGGCAAAGTCCAAGTCCCGCTGGTCATGCGCCGGACAGCCAAACACCGCCCCGGTGCCATAATCCATCAGCACGAAATTGGCGATATAAACGGGCAGGCTTTGGCCCGGCAGAAACGGATGACGCGCCCGCAGGCCGGTGTCGAAGCCGCGCTTTTCCTGGGCCTCCAGATCTTCCGCCGCCGTGCCGCCTTGTCGGCAACTGGCAATGAACGCTGCGGCTTCGACGTCGCGCGCGGCCAAGGCGGCGGCCAACGGATGATCCGCCGCCACCGCAAGGAAGCTGGCGCCAAACAAGGTGTCGGGCCGAGTGGTGAACACTTCCAGCCGATCGACCGGGCCGCCCGCTTCCAAATCGAACAACAGCCGCAGGCCCTCCGAACGGCCGATCCAATTTTCCTGCATCAGCCGCACTTTCTCGGGCCAGCGGTCAAGCCCTTCCAATGCATTGAGCAAGTCCTCGGCAAAGGCGGTGGTGCGGAAGAACCATTGTTCCAGCTTGCGCCGCTCGACGGTCGCGCCAGAGCGCCAGCCCTTGCCGTCGATCACCTGCTCATTGGCCAGCACGGTCATGTCGACCGGGTCCCAATTGACCCAGCTATCCTTGCGATAGGCCAGCCCGGCTTCATAAAGGTCCAGGAACAGCGCTTGTTGCTGGCCATAATAGGCTTCGTCGCAGGTCGCGAACTCACGGTTCCAATCCAGCGCGAAGCCCAGCCGCATCAATTGCTTTTTCATCGCCGCGATATTGGCGCGAGTCCAGCTGGCGGGATGCACTTTCTTCTCGAAGGCGGCGTTTTCCGCCGGCATGCCAAAGGCGTCCCAGCCCATCGGGTGCAGCACATTATACCCCATGGCGCGCTTAAAGCGGGCGACGGTGTCGCCCTGGGTATAATTGCGCACATGCCCCATGTGAATCCGCCCCGACGGATACGGGAACATCTCCAGCACGTAATATTTCGGCCGACCCGGCGCGGTGCCAGCGCGAAAGGCATCTTGCTCGGCCCAATGAGCCTGCCATTTGGGTTCGGTGGCGTGCGGATTATAACGTATGGTCATGATGGGCGCTTGGCCTTGCGTGCGGTTCCTGGGATGCGGGCGGTGAAATTCAACCGGCGTCGCTGCCAACCCGCAGCACCCGCGCCTGGCTCAAGATTGCGTCCTCGAGCTTTTCAACCGTACCGGCGCGCACCGGCGCGGCAATCCATTGGCCGCCGGTCATCACCTCGCGAAACACCTGCACGGTCAGGGCATTGGCGCGCAATTGAGTATCGAGAATGAACACGCTGACCTTCAGACGTTCGGTTGGCGTGTCGGGATTGACATACCAGTCGGTCAAGATCACCCCAGCGCTGCTGTCGGCCTGGGCCATCGGCATGAAGGACAGTGTGTCCAGCGCCGCGCGCCACAAATAGCCGTTGACGCCCAAGGCATAAGTCCGCGACTCCAGCGCCGCCTTTTTGCGGCCGCCGTCACCGCCACACGCCGCCAACATCGCCGCGCAAAGCGCCAGCACGGTCCAACGCCGCCAACCTTGACTCAACCCCATCGCCATCATTTCGTTTCTCTTTTTCCGACAATCCCGCTTGACGCGTCTGGCTGACCCAGCTTAGTAGCGGGCCGCCGCCGCGACTCCAAGCATTTTCCCATGCCGAACCCAATATCATTGGTCAGTTTGGCGAGAATGGGACCGCCGGGTGGCAAGAACGCCGAAATGATCTCGACTTTTTCGCCATTTCAGCGTAATAAGACTGAAAACAAAGGAGCTTATGCTCCAAGTCAGGGGAAGATGAGACGCCTGATGGCCAAAATCTGCCATACCGACCGGTCCGTAATGGCATGGTCCAGCACCCGCGCCGCGGCAATCGCCAGCGGCGCCAAGGCGCTGTGCGTGGCGGCTGGCTGCTGGGCGCTGGCCACCACTGTCGCGCTGGCGGCGGATCCGCAGGCGGGGGCTGATTTTCTGTATTTCAAGGACGACCGCCCAGCTGCGCAGCGGCAGGCGCAGGCCGACGCCGCTGTCGAGCCCGATGTCGGCATTTTTACATCGCCGTCCAGCCAAGGCGTACAGCGGTTTTTGCGGCTTGATACCAAGGCCGCGGAACTTGACGTGCCGGCGACCGGCGTGTTCACAGCCCGCACCGCGCGCGGCAAGATCGGCTTCGTGCTCGACTCCGACGGCGTGAGCTGGCATAGCCCCAATGCCGATCTCGACGATGCCGCGCCACGGCAGGATGCGCTCAAGATCGGCCTTTACAGTCGCATGCAAAGCCAGGCGGTTGCGCCGCCCGGTTTCATGCTGAACGCGATGACCGCGTCGCAATTCACCGAACAAGATATGCGAGTCGGCATGGAAGTGGCCTATGGTGGCTTCTCGCTGGAAGCCGGCCTGGCCCGGGAAAGCGGGCTGTTGGCTGGCCGCGCCAGCGGACTTGATCTTGGCTTGATTTACCGCGAGCGGTCATGGCGGGCCAGTTTGCAATTTTCCGGCCGGGTCCAGGGCGAAGGCCAAGGCGCGTTCATCGATTTGCGCGACCAATTCGGCCGCGCCTATTCGGTGGAACTGGAGGCCAGCTATAATCTCTTGCCAGGTCTGTCGGTCGCCGGCGGCGTGCGCCATGCCGGTTATGGTGACCGCTTCCGCCTCAATCTCGGCGATCCAATCAACGACTCGCTGATCTTCATGGGCACCGCGCTGCGCTTCTGATCAGGTCCGAATCAGGCTTTCAATCGCCGCATAACCGGCCAGCCCCAGGCCCTGCAGCCGACGGGCGTTGCCGGGCCCAATGCCGCCCAATCCGATCACCGGCAATTGCAGCCCGCGCCGCAACAGCCCCAGCCGCAAGGGTTCCAGCCCGCGACCGCCAGGATGGCTTTTGGTGGCGAAGACCGGTGACAAGATCACCAAGTCGACCCCGGCCTGGGCGGCGCGCCGCAGTTCGGCGCGGTCATGGGCGGCAGCGCTGATCAGCCAATGCTTTTTCGGTCGCCTTGGTGCCCGACTACCCGCTAAAGCCCAAGCTGGATAATGGACGCCGTCCGCGCCCAGGCTCAACGCCAGACGCGCATCCCCGGCGAATAAAACCAGCCGACCCTGCCGCCGGCATAAGCCGATCATCCGACGTGCCCAGATGCGCCGGTCCGGCCGCTGATAGTCGCGCAAGACGACTCCGCAGCCCGCCGGCAGCGCCGCAATGGCGGCGGCGGTGTCGGGCACGCGCGCGGTGTCGGTGAAAAACCATAGCGGCGGCGGCCGGTGGCTTGGGCGCCGCGATTGACGCCGGGGGTTTCGCAATCTACTCATGCCCCCATGCTGGACCGGGACGTCTTGATCGGCAATATCGAAACCGTGCGGACAAGGCTTGCCGCCGCCGCCGCCAAGGCTGGCCGTCCCATTGACGCGGTGGCGCTGATGGCTGTCAGCAAAACCCAGCCTGCGGACGCCATCGCCGCCTTGATCGACGCCGGCCAAAGGCTGTTCGGCGAAAACCGTGTTCAGGAAGCGGCAGAAAAATGGCCGGCCCTGCGCGCCCGGTATCCCGACCTCAAACTGCATCTGATCGGTCCGCTGCAAAGCAACAAAGCGCGCCAAGCGATTCAGTTGTTCGATTGTATTGAAAGCGTCGACCGCCCGAAGCTGGTGACGACGTTGGCCCGCATCACCGCCGAGGAGGATCGCACCATCGATCTGTTCATTCAGGTCAATACCGGGCAAGAGCCGCAAAAGGCGGGCGTTGACCCGGCCGCACTCTCCGACTTGGTCGCCATGACTAGGGCGCAGCCGCGCCTGCACCTGCGCGGGCTGATGTGCATTCCACCGGCCGACGATCATCCCGGCCCGCATTTCGCCCTGCTGGCCAAGCTGGCGGCCGCGCATGGTCTGGAAGAATTGTCGATGGGCATGAGCCAGGATTATGAAACCGCCGCCATGCTCGGCGCCACCCATGTCCGCGTTGGCAGTCAATTATTTGGCCCGCGCCAGGGCTGAGGCGGGTTATTTCAGCAAATGACCGGCCCGCGCCTTTTTGGTCGCCAAATAGCCCTCATTATGGACATTGCTGGGAAATTGATGCGGCACCCGCTCGACACATTCCACGCCCGCTTGGCGCAAGCCGGCCAATTTGTCGGGATTGTTGGTCATCAACCGGACCTGCGAGAACCCCAAGCCTTGCAACATCGCCGCGGCTGGGGCGAATTGCCGTTCGTCGGCGCGAAACCCCAATTTGGTATTGGCATCGATGGTGTCGAAGCCCTGATCTTGCAGCGCATAGGCACGTAATTTGTTCATCAGGCCGATGCCGCGGCCTTCCTGCGCCAAATAGAGCAGCACGCCACCGCCCGCCGCCGCGATCGCTGAGAGCGCGCCGCGCAATTGGTCGCCGCAATCGCATTTCAGCGACCCCAGCAGATCGCCGGTCAGACATTCGGAATGCAACCGCGCCAGCACCGGTTCATGGCGTGGCGGGTCGCCGATCACAATCGCCAAATGCTCGGCCGCGCCGACCGCCGGACGGAAGGCGAAAATCCGCGTATCCGCTGCCATCGCCAGCGGTACCCGGGCGCTGACCACGGGCACCAGCGCCGCCGCTGTCGCCACTTCATGGGCCATCACCGCCGCCGCGTCCACGACCGGCACATCGGCGCCGCTGGCCCAAGCGGCGGCGTCGCCAGGCACTGGCCAGGCCATCAGCGCCGGCAGCATTTGCGCCAGCTTGGCCAACTGCAAGGCAGCGCTCATCGCCGCCGTGGCGGGCAACTCCAGCCGCGTCAGCGGACCCTTGAGCGGGGTCGCCAAATCCCGCACCGGATCGGCGATGGCGGCGACACCGCCCAAGTCCAGCCACGCCGGCCATGCCACCGCCACCGCGTCCCGGCCCTTATGGCCGATCTTCAAATCCTGGGCCCGCTCGGGAGTTAGCAGCACAAAGGCTTGTGTATTCAGCGCCGCGCGGCAGCGCGCCACTTGCTGCGGGCTGGCGGCCTCGATCGCCAGCACCGCCAGCGCATCACCGGCGGTGCTAGATGCCAGCAGCACCGGGTCTCCACGGCGCAATTCCGCAATCGCCCGTTCAACCTGGCGCGCTTGGCGCTGTTGCCATTCCTCGCCGCGGCTTTCTTGCACTTGCACCAACTCCGTACGCTAAGTAACTTGAATTCAAGCATCAACAGGCGCCAACCAGCGTCCATGGCCATCAGCATAAGCCGCCAACGGCGCAACACAAGGCCCAGACCCCCGGCGGCTTTTCGCCTGCTGAAAGGATATCTATGGCGTCGGCGCCGAAGATTCTACTGATTCATGACGATGCGGACATTGGCGCGCGCTTGGCCGCCGGTTTGGCCCTGCATGAGGACTGCGAAATCCAATGCAGCGGCCTGGCGGCGGCGGACGCGCTGCTTGCAGGCCGGCGCTTCGATCTGGTGATTGTGGCGGCCAATTTGGCCGCCACTGAACATGCCGCGCTGGCGGACCGGGCGCGGGCGCCGCTGCTTCGCGCCAATGGCGCTAGCGCTGATGATGTCGCGGCCGTGTTGGCGGCTCTGCGCGAATATTTGGCGGCACCGGATGGCGCCTCGCCGCGGGGCTGGATGATCGCCGGTCAACGCTTCGATCCCCGCCGTCGCCGGCTCATCCCCAACCCTGACGATGCTGGCGTGGCGGCGCCGGACATCCGGCTCACGCCCAAGGAAAGCGCTATTCTTGCCTATTTATGCGCGGCTGGCGGGGCGGTGGTGCCGCGCCAGCAATTGCTGGGCGAAATTTGGGGTTACAGGCCCAATCTGGCCACCCATACGTTGGAGACCCACATCTATTCACTGCGCCAAAAGATCGAGCGCGAGCCCGCCCATGCGGCCTCTCTGCTCACCGAAGCTGGTGGCTACCGGCTACGCGGCGCCATCAAAATCTAGGCGGGCGCTAAAACGCGAAATCGACCATCACCGGCGCATGATCGGACGGCCGCTCCCAGCCGCGGGCTTCTTCCAGTACCTTCATGCCGCGCACCGTGCCCTGCAATGCCGGGCTGATCCAGACATGGTCGAGCCGCCGGCCACGGTCGGAGGCGCGCCAATCGCGGGCACGGTAGCTCCACCAGCTGAACAGTCGCTTTGGCGCCGGCACCATGTGGCGCATCGCGTCGATCCAGCCATGCGCGGCCATCATCGCCGCCATCCGCTCGGTTTCGGCCGGGGTGTGGCTGACCACGTTCAACAATTGCCGATGCGACCAGACATCGCTGGGCAATGGTGCCACGTTCAAATCGCCAACCATGATGGTGGGCTGCTGCAGCGCCTTCGACCAGGCGATCATTTCATCGAGAAACGCCAATTTATGGGCGAACTTGTCATTCTCGACGGGGTCGGGTACATCGCCGCCCGCCGGCACATAGAAATTCTCAAGCCGAATGCCGCCGCCGAGCGGCAATTCCACACCGACATGCCGAGCATCGCCCTTGCCGCACCAGTCGATATGACGCACACCACCCATATCGGCGCGTGCCAGAATGGCCACGCCATGATGGTTTTTCTGGCCCCGCAAGATCAGTTTTTCATAGCCCAGAGCCTGAAAAAATTCACCGGGAAAGGCTTCATCGACGACTTTGGTTTCCTGCAGACAGAGAATATCTGGCTGGGTTTGCCGGATCAGCCGGTCGGCCAGGGGCAGGCGCGCGCGCACCGAATTGATGTTCCAGGTGATCAGCCGCACCGGCCTTGCTCCTTTTCTTCACCGCGTCAAAAAATATTGAAACTGGATCCGGCAATGCCCAAGGGCCAGCGCCCGGCTTCGAACAGCCGGAACCGCCAAGCAAACGGGATACCTTCGGGCGCCATGTCGATATTGTCCTCGCCCGCCAACAGCACCAGCCCGGCTTGATGGCAGGCTTGCACCACCGCGCCAACGGCAGCTTGCAGAAATCCTTCATCATCAATGCCCATGCGGTCGGCCAAATCTTGCGCTGCCTGCACCGCGACCTCGGCGGCGATCGCGGCGATGGCATCTAAGGCGGCGGCCAGCGCGTCTTCGCCATGACGGTCCAGGGCGGATTGGGTCAAGGAAGCGCGCAATTGCTCCTCGCTGTCCCAGGCCGGATTGTCGAAATCCAGACTATGGGCGGCGTTGGCGGCGTCCCCCCAGTCTTCCAGCTCGGCGACATGAATGTCGGGAAAACCCAGGGTTTCGAGATAATGCCGGGCATAATCGATGGTCGCCCTGTCCAGTGGCGTGCCGGCCCGCCCAAACCAGTCGATGCGGCGGATCAGACCCGCCAGCCGCGCCAGCTGGCCAAGCGCCAGGGCCGGCTCGTCATCGTCCCAATCGTCGCTGGCGCCGAAAAAACCGTTGTCTTGCATGATCCCGCGCTTGTGCCGCTGGCACGCAAGCCTGTCAAGGTCCGCCGCCTGGAGGGTGCCGAGATAAAGTGCGCCCGGCCGAGGGGGCATTCGACCGGGCGCGGTGACACGCTCGTCACGCAGCAATGGCCGGTCGGCCATTGAAGCCGGCGACAAGAGGGCAACAGGGGGCAAACCCGTCTTGTCGAGCGAACCGCCGACTTGATCGATTATTTGGGGCGTGGCGTGAAGATTTCAAGAACACCCCGGCGGCGGCGGCGTGGCTCAGCCGGCGCGCGGCCGCCGGACCTGATCGCGGCGCGGGTCCTTGAACGAAAACAGCTTATCCGCCAAGGCGATATTGACGGCCTGGTCGGTCAGGCTGATTTCAGTGATCTGGCCTTGGCCGTCCAGGATTTGCCAGCCCTGCAGCGACAATTTGCCGCTCGTCGCTTCGTCTTCACCGCCTTCGGGCTTAGCCTGGCGTTCAAAATACAGTGTCAATACGCCATATTCTGGATGTTTGGGGTCGCGTACCGCCAAGGCGATGGTGCCGGCGACGGGGCCGGGCCCGGCGTCGAGGATATCAATCCGTTGCCGCAATGCCTCGGTCGGCTCCAACAGCAGCGCCAGCGGCGTTTCCTTGACCGGCAGTGGCGTCACTTGGCCGACTTCATAATCGATGAAATGCAGCACATCGCCATCGGCGACGATCAAAACCGGCACCGAGGGCTCATATTCGAATCGCGCCTTGCCTGGCCGTTCCAGATACATGGTGCCTCGGGCGATGGCGCCGGTGGGGCCGCGCTGGACAAAGTCGGCCTTCAGGCTGTCAAGCCCGTCCAACCAGTCAAACACCAGCGCCTCGGGTGATGCCAGGGCATCGCCGGCGGGGTCGGAAAGCTGCTGGGTCGGCAGCGGTGCCTCCTGGGCGGCAACGGCGCGGGCCAGGCTCACGCCCAAGGCCATGCCGGCGGCCAAGCATAGCCCGACAATGGCGATGAAGCGCAGGGCGGCGATGAGGGTTTGGGGCATGGTGATGGTCCTTCCGGCCGAGGCTGACAGCCGCATCATCCTGGTGGTGGCCTGAACCGGGGCTGAACGAGGGTCAATAGGGCTCGCCGGCTTCACTGATCAGCACCTCGCGCTTGCCAACATGATTGGCCGGGCCGACCACGCCTTGTTTTTCCATCTGTTCGATCAAACGCGCGGCGCGGTTATAGCCAATTTGCAAATGTCGTTGGATAAAGCTGGTCGAGGCTTTTTGTTCCGCCGCAACCAGTGCCACAGCGCGATCATAGAGATCGTCGCCGGTTTTCGCTGGCCCGCCGTCACCGCCAAGGTCATAGCCTTCCTCCGGTTCCTCGGTGACGGCCTCGATATAATCCGGCATGCCCTGGGTTTTGAGATGGGCGACGACGCGTTCCACCTCCTCGTCCGACACGAACGGGCCATGCACGCGGGTGATGCGGCGGCCATTTTGCATGAACAGCATGTCGCCCTTGCCCAATAATTGCTCAGCGCCCTGACTTTCCAAAATCGTCCGGCTGTCGATTTTCGATGTCACCTGAAACGAAATGCGGGTTGGCAAATTGGCCTTGATGACGCCGGTGATGACGTCGACGGATGGCCGCTGCGTCGCCAGAATCAAATGAATGCCGGCGGCGCGCGCCATCTGCGCCAGCCGCTGGATCGCCGCCTCCACTTCCTTGCCGGCGACGATCATTAAATCCGCCAATTCATCGACAATCAGCACGATCAACGGCAGCGGCGTGAAATCGAATTCCAGATCCTCATAGACCGGGGCGCCGGTCTCGCCATCATAGCCGGTATGAACGCGCCGGGTCAGCGCGCCGCCCTTGGCCTGGGCCTCGCGCACCTTGTCGTTAAACGCCTGAATATTGCGCACCGACAATTTCGACATCTTCTGATAGCGGTTCTCCATCTCGCGCACCGCCCATTTCAGCGCCACGATGGCTTTTTTGGGGTCGGTCACGACCGGGGCGAGCAGATGTGGTATGCCGTCATAGACCGACAATTCCAGCATTTTGGGGTCGATCATGATGAATCGGCAGGCTTCCGGCGGCAGCCGGTATAACAGCGACAGCACCATCGCATTGACCGCCACCGACTTGCCGGACCCGGTGGTGCCAGCAACCAGCAAATGCGGCATCGGCGCCAGATCGGCGATCAGCGGTTCGCCGCCGATGGTCTTGCCCAGCACGATCGGCAATTGCCCGCGCGCGGTCTCGAATGTGTCGGAGGCCAGCAATTCGCGCAGAAAAACGGTTTCGCGCCGGGCATTTGGCAATTCGATCCCGATGGCGTTGCGACCCGGCACCACCGCGACACGGGCCGAAACCGCGCTCATCGAACGGGCGATATCGTCAGCCAAGGCGATGACGCGCGATGATTTGATGCCTGGCGCCGGCTCCAGTTCATAAAGCGTCACCACCGGGCCAGGGCGAATGGCGATGATCTCGCCCTTGACGCTGAAATCCTGCAGCACCGATTCCAACAGTCGCGCGTTTTGCTCCAGCGCCTCCCGGCTCATCGCATGATCGCGTTCCGCCGCCTTGGCCTTGGTCAGCAGGTCGAGGCCGGGCAGAGTGAAGCCATCGCCCAAATCCAGCCGCCGCTGCCGCTCCGCCGCCACCCGCTTGCCGGGCTTGGCCTTGGTTTCGGCGGCAATGGCCGGTTCTGGCCGCAGCCGTTTCTTGCGCGCGGGCTTGCGGGCGGTGCTGGCGCTTTCATGGTCTTGGTCGGCCACCACCTCATCATCGTCCCCGCCAGTTTGGGGGCGGCGCCAGCGGCCAGCCCAGCGCATTGCGGCGATCGGCGCCAACGCCAACACCCGGCCGATGCGGGCCAGGGTCGCCAGCACCCGCGCCAAAGCCCGATACAAGCCAAGCCCAAAACCTTGCCAATGCCGCCATTGCCAACCAACGCTGACCACCGCCAGCGCCGCCGCGATCGCGCCCAGGCCCAAGCGATACACCCATAATGGCACGCTCAGGGACAGCGCCAACGCCGCTTGTTCCAGCCCGCGCAGCATATAAAGCCCGGTCACGCCGCCAAGCCCGGCCTGGGTCGGCCAATCCGCGGGCGCCGCGAAACAGGCGCAAAACGCCGCCAGCAGCGGCAAGCCCGTCAGCGTTGCCAACAGCGTCCAAGGCCAGTGCCGACCATAATCCAGCCGCGCCAGCCGCCAGCCCCAACCGGCCAGCGGCAGGATCAAGGCCCAGGCGGCCAAGCCCAGCCACTGCCAGCCCAGATCCGCGATGACGGCGCCGGGACCGCCCAGCCAATTGACCGGGGCGGCGGCGGTGGCGCGGTTCCAGGCCGGGTCGGCAGGATCATGGCTGTAGAGCGCAAGCGCCAGGCCCAGTCCCAGCAGCATCAGGCCGCCGCCACTGGCGCGGACCAAGCCACGGGCCATTGCCGCACGCCAATGCGGTGGCACCAAGCGGCCGGAGCCAGGAGTCGCGGGAGAAGCGGATCGTGTCGCCAAAGCGGGCAGCCTTTATCATGGTCGTTGAACGCGGCGGATTCTGACCCTTTGCTTGCCGCATTGCAAGTCGCGGTTGGGGACAAAAAAAGGGCGCCGGAGACCAGCTCCGGCGCCAAGGCAAGGACCCATGAGGGACCCTGAGGGAGAAGGGTGACGGCGGCGCCTGTTTGCCCCCTGGCGCCGCCGTCGAATTGCTTAGGCGATTTTCTGCGAACCGCGTCCGAACTCCGGATAGGCTTCCAGGCCCAACTCGGCGAGGTCGGCACCCATTTCCTCTTCTTCCGGCGAGAGGCGGATGCCCATGGTGACCTTGAGGATGTACCAGGTGATGAAGCTGGTGACGAAGACGAAGGCGCCAATGGCGACCACGCCCAGCAATTGCGGCCCGAAGCTGACATCGCTGTTGGTCAGCGGCACCGCCAGCGTGCCCCAGATGCCGGCGACCAAATGCACCGACAGCGCGCCGACGACATCGTCGATCTTCAGCTTGTCGAACATCGGCACCGCGAACACCACCAGCACGCCGCCAATGGCGCCGATGATCGCGGCCATTGGCAGCGACGGTGTCAAAGGCTCGGCGGTGATCGACACCAGGCCGGCCAGGGCGCCGTTGAGGGCCATGGTCAGGTCGACCTTTTTATAGACCAGCTTCGAGGCCAGGATCGCCGCGACCACGCCGGCAGCGGCCGCCGTGTTGGTGTTGGCGAAGATGTTGGCGACGGCGGCGGCGTCGGCAGCGCTGCCCAGCGCCAATTGCGAGGCGCCGTTGAAGCCGAACCAGCCCAGCCACAGGATGAAGGTGCCCAGGGTCGCCAGCGGCAAGGATGAACCCGGCATCGGCCGGACCCGGCCTTGGGCGTCGTATTTGCCCTTGCGCGCGCCGAGCAGAATGGCGCCGGCCAAGGCCGCCCAGCCACCGGTGGAGTGGACCAGGGTTGAACCCGCGAAGTCGGAGAAGCCGCGCGCGTCAAGCCAGCCCGCGCCCCACTCCCAGCTACCTTGGATCGGGTAGATGAAGCCGGTCAGGATGACGGTGAAGATGAGGAACGGAAACAGTTTGATGCGTTCCGCCACGGTGCCCGACACGATCGACGCGGCGGTGGCGACAAACACCATCTGGAAGAACCAGTCGGAGGAGGCGGCATAGGTCGATTCCACGCCCGAGAAGTCTCCGCCCGAGGCCGCCAGGGCCTGGGCATCGTCGGCGCTCCAGACGCCCAAGGAGCCAATAAAGCCGCCTTCCGAGCCGCCATACATCAAATTATAGCCGACCAGGAAATACAGCAGGCCGGCGACGGAATAGAGCGAGATGTTCTTGAGGCAAATTTCGGCGACGCTTTTCGAGCGCACCAGACCAGCCTCAAGCATGGCGAAGCCAGCCGCCATCCACATTACCAAAAAGCCGCCGATCAAAAACAGCAGCGTGTTGAAAATAAACGCGGTTTCGGCTTCCACCGCCGCCGCCGCCGGGGTCGCGGCCAAGCCCAGCGCGGCGACGATGGCCACACCTGAAAGGGCGTTCTTGTGCTTCATGATTGTTGCTCCCATGCGGAATTTGAGGGTTTTAAAGCGCGTCGTCATTGGTCTCTCCGGTGCGGATCCGAACCGCGCTATCCAAGCCCAAGACAAATACCTTGCCGTCGCCAATCTGGCCGCTGCGGGCGGCCTCGGTGATCACCTCGACCGCGCGGTCGGCCATCGCCGACGGCACTGCCACTTCGATTTTGACTTTCGGCAGGAAGCTGACTTCATATTCAGCCCCACGGTAGATTTCAGTCTGCCCCTTCTGCCGGCCATATCCCTGAACTTCGGTCACGGTCATGCCAGCGAGCCCCAGACCGGTCAGCGCTTCCCTGACCGCCTCAAGCTTGAAGGGCTTGACCACTGCGATGATAAGTTTCATGCCCTTTGGCCTCCTTGATTTCAGCCGCTTGGCGGCCTGTTGTTGGCACCCGTCGCTGCTTGTGTCCCAAGCAAGCGGCCCGGCCCTCAAGACCAGACTCAAATTCCGTGCCAATTCATGTTGCGCCGCACCATCGCTGGGATTCCGGGGCTTCGGCGCCGGCCAGGGCGTGACTTCGGCTGCCATTGATGTGCCTAATTTTTGTGCTTGCTGTAACAGTTGGTCAATATTTAGGCATATCGGAATGGCCGCGCAGTCATGGACGGGCCAAGGGCAACGCGCTAGATTAAGCCCATGAGCAAAACCAACACCCCTGATGCAGAGCCGGCGCCCGCCATGGTGCATGATGTCGCGATTGTCGGCGGCGGCCTGGTCGGTCTCAGCCTCGGCATTGGCTTGGCCCAGGCCGGCCTGGATGTGGTCGTGGTCGACCGTGAGGACTTGGCCAGTCAAACCGCGCCGGCCTTTGACGGCCGTTCCTCGGCGATTGCGCATGCCAGTGCCCAGATGCTTCAGGCCTTGGACATTTGGCCGCATCTGACGGCGCCGCAGCCGATTGAGGAAATCCGGGTCTCGGATGGGCCGTCACGGCTGTTCCTGCATTTCGATCATCGCGATGTCGGCGACCAGCCACTGGGGTATATGGCTGAAAACCGCCATATCCGCCAGGCGTTGCAGAGCACGGCAGCGGCCACGCCCCGGCTCAGGCTGTTGGCGCCGCGCGCGGTGGTTGGCATGACCGCGGCCGCCAGCCATGCCGCCTTGACCTTGGATGATGGCGCGCTGCTGCGGGCGCGGCTGGTGTGCGCCGCCGACGGTCGTCGCTCCGCCTTGCGCGCGGCTGCCGGTATCAAGCTGACGGCCTGGCAGTATCGCCAAGCCGCCATTGTCGCAACGGTGCAGCATCGCAGGCCGCATGACGGCATTGCCCATGAACGGTTTTTGCCCGACGGGCCGTTCGCCATTCTGCCCTTGACCGAAAACCGCGCATCGCTGGTCTGGACGGCGCGGGCGTCATTGGCGCCGACAATCATGGCGCTGGACGATCGCGCCTTCGCCAGCGAAGTGCGGCGGCGTTTTGGTGACTTTTTGGGTGATGTCACGCTGCTGCCGGGCCGTTGGAGCTATCCCCTCGGTTTCCACCTGGTTGACCGCATGATAGCGCCACGGCTGGCCTTGGTCGGCGACGCGGCGCATGGCATTCATCCGATCGCCGGCCAAGGGCTGAATTTGGGTCTGCGCGATGTTGCCGCCTTGATCGAAGTGGTGGCGGACGCCGCTGGCCTCGGCCTCGACATTGGCGATGCCGGCACGTTGGAGCGCTATCAACGCTGGCGGCGCGGCGACGCGCTGGTGCTGGGGCTGGTGACCGACGGCTTGAACCGGCTGTTCTCCAACGATGTCGCGCCGCTGCGCTTGGCCCGGGATCTTGGTCTCGCGGCGGTCAACCGGACGGCACCGTTGAAGCGGTTTTTCATCAATCATGCCCGCGGCAGCCTCGGCCAATTGCCGAAGCTGCTGAAAGGCGAACCGGTTTGAAGCAGAGCGGCGGACGCAGGACCCTTCAGCGTGACAGGCCCTTGGATGCCAGGGCGTCCAGATAATGGCGCCAACGGGCCTCTTGTTCGCGGCCTAATTGATGCAGATAAGTCCAGCTATAAAGCCCGCTGTCATGGCCGTCGTCGAAAATCAGGCGCACGGCATAATGGCCAACCGGTTCGATCCGGCTGATGCCGACCTCGGCCTTGCCGGCGACCAATTGCTTGCTATCGCCGCCATGACCCTGAACTTCCGCCGACGGGCTTTCAACCCGCAAATATTCCGCCGGCAATGCAAAGCCGAGGCCATCGTCGAAATCGATCTCCAAAAGCCGGGCCTCGCGGCGGTAGCGCAGCGCGGTTGGCCAAGCCTTGGTGGCGCTGTCGGCAGGGCCCGCGCCGGTCATGACGCTTTGACGTCAAGCCGCCGGGCTTCCTCGACCAGCATGATCGGGACGCCATCGCGCACTGGATAGGCCAGTTTGGCGCGTTCGCTGATCAGTTCCTGTTGCGCGCGGTCATAACGCAGCGGTGCCTTGGTCAATGGACAGACAAGCAGCTCCAGCAGTTTCGGGTCGACCTCGTCGGCCATCGCGGTGGTTCTTTCTTCCATCAATGTCGCGGCGCCTGATCGCCATCATCCATGATCGCAAATTCCAGCAGGCTGGCCAAGGTCCCGCCGCGCGCCGCCAGCGATTCGGCCTCCAGCAAAGCTTGTTTCTCCGCCGGCCCGAACGGGCATAGCATCGCCAGCGCGTTGACCAGGCTTTCGTCCTCGGCCGCTTCCAGCGCCCGCCAGTCGGTTTCAAGCCCGCGCGCGTCGAGAAAATAGCGAAAGGCGGCGATCAGCCGTGCGCGGTCGAGCGGGTTTTCTCCGCCGCTCTGTCGGTCGGCGGCAAAGCGGTCGAAATCGACCTGGGCCTGGCGATATAACGTCGCGCCATTGAGCTCCTCGATCACGGCAAAGCGTGACAGGCCGGTCAGTGAAATCAGATAGCGGCCATCACTGGTTTCGTTGAATTCGCTGATGCGACCGGCGCAGCCGATGCGGTAAAGCGGCGGCGGCTCGCCCGCGCCGCAAGGCTGGATCATGCCAATAATGGCATCGCCTTCCATCGCGTCTTCGACCATCGCCAGATAGCGCGGCTCGAAAATGTTCAACGGCAGCCGACCGCGCGGCAGCAGTAACACGCCGGTCAACGGAAACAGCGGAATCACTGTCGGCAGCCGATCCGGGTCCTGGCCGCGCCGCCGGCTCACGAGAACAAAATCGACGACAGTCGCCGCCGCCCCGCAAGTGTCAGCGGGTCTTCGGGCCCAGCGGCGTCAAAAATCTTCAACAACAAGGCCCGCGCCGCGCCCTCGTTCCAGTCGCGCTCGGCGGCGATGATCTGCAGCAGCTCCCGCATCGCCGCTTCGCGGTCGCCATGCGCCAGCAGGGCCTGGGCCAGGCCATAGCGGCTGTCATGATCCTTGGGGTTTTGCGCCAGCGCCGCTTGAAGCGCGCCGATATCGCCGGCATCGGCGGTTTCCTCGGCCAAGGCCAGCGCCGCCTCGGCGGCCGCGACGTCAGCCTGCGATTGTTTGTCGGGCGGCACCAGCGCCAATAACTTGCGCGCCTTCTCGAATTCGCCGGCGGCGACATGGCAGCGGGCAAGTCCCGCCAGCGCCGCCGCATCGGTGCCGTCCGATTGCAAGACTTGCCCAAAGGCCGCCGCCGCGCGCTCGATTTGGCCGGTTTCCAGAGCCTGCTGGCCCAAGGCGATCAGCGCTTGGTTATCCTCGCCCAAGCCGTCGGGCTGCGGTGCCGCTGCCAATAATCGCTCGATGAATTGCGACAATTGGCTTTCCGGCACCGCGCCGGCGAAGCCGTCAACCGGCTGGCCGCCAAGGAAGGCGAACACCGTCGGCACCGACTGGACCCGCAATTGCTGCGCCAGAAGCTGGTTTTCATCGACATTGACCTTGACCAGCCGGACCCGCCCGGCCTGCGCCTTGACCAGCTTTTCCAAAATCGGCGTCAGGGTCTTGCACGGTCCGCACCATGGTGCCCAAAAATCCACCAGCACCGGCCGCTGCTGCGACGCCTCGATGACATCGGCGACAAAACTGTCGGTGGTGGCGTCCTTGATCACATCGCCAGCGCCGGCGCCATTGCCGCCACCATGCCCATTGTCGCCAAAGTCGAGAACCATGTCATTTCCCCAAAAATTCGCATTGCATCACGGTGCCGGCGCGCTGGCCGGTTCGCCGCGTCATGCCTTCCATATCGGCGGCGCGCGGCAAATTTCCATAGCCCGCCGGATATTTGATCATGAAGCCGGTTCTAACCGGTGAATTGGGTCTTGCAAAGCCGCTTTGGATCGCTATCATCCGGCCGCCTCGGGACGGTCGTCCCAACACGCCAAGTTCGAGCGGGCGTAGCTCAGGGGTAGAGCACAACCTTGCCAAGGTTGGGGTCGTGAGTTCGAATCTCATCGCCCGCTCCATTTTCCATCATTAAGATCCCACCGCCCTGGCCGCGCCACATCATGATGCGGTTCTGCGGCCGTGCGGTCCGCTGCCTTCATGCTAGAGTGACGATTTCGATCACTGTGATGATATAAATCAATTTCCTCAATCTATAGGGCGTCTCTTATAGTCTCGTCGGTTTTTCGTTCGACATCCGAAGGAGGGGGATCCCATGCGAAATGCGAAACATCAGATCAAGGCGCTGTCGCTGGCCGCGATGCTGGCGATGGCGACGTCGCCGTTGGCTTTGACCACGCCGAGCCTGGCGCAGGCAGATCAAGCCATGACCAATCAAGACTGGTGGCCGAACCGGCTGGACTTGACGCCGCTGCGCCAACATGCGCCGCAATCGAGCCCGATGGGCGCCGATTTCGATTATGCGGCCGCGTTCCAGACGCTGGACCTGGCGGCGCTGAAACAGGACCTGGAAGCTTTGATGACCGACTCCCAGGACTGGTGGCCCGCCGATTATGGCCATTATGGACCGTTTTTCATCCGCATGGCCTGGCACAGCGCTGGCACGTACCGGGTTCATGACGGCCGTGGCGGTGCCGATGGCGGCCAGCAGCGGTTCGAGCCGCTCAATAGTTGGCCGGACAATGTCAGCCTGGATAAGGCGCGGCGGTTGCTGTGGCCGGTCAAGCAAAAATACGGCAGCGCCATTTCCTGGGCGGATCTGATGATCTTGGCCGGCAATGTGGCGTTGGATTCGATGGGCTTCGAGACGTTCGGCTTTGCTGGCGGCCGCACCGATGATTGGGAGGCCGATGAAGTCTATTGGGGACCGGAAACCGAATTCCTGGCCGATGAACGCTATAGCGGCGATCGCGAATTGGAGCGGCCATTGGCGGCGGTGCAGATGGGTTTGATCTATGTCAATCCGGAAGGCCCCAACGGCAATCCCGACCCGCTGGCCGCAGCCAAGGACATTCGCGACACCTTTGGCCGCATGGCGATGAATGATGAGGAAACCGTAGCGCTGATTGCCGGCGGCCATACGTTCGGCAAAGCCCATGGCGCCCACAAGCCAGACGAATGCCTGGGCGCCGACCCCGCCGGGGCCGGTCTGGAGCAACAAGGCCTGGGCTGGGAAAGCAAGTGCGGCACCGGCAAGGGCGCCGATACCATCACCAGCGGCCTGGAAGGCGCTTGGTCGGCCAATCCCATTGCCTGGACAACGCAATATCTCGACAATCTGTTCGACTTTGAATGGGTCCAGACCAAGAGCCCGGCTGGCGCCGTGCAATGGGTGCCGTCGGATGCGGGTGCTGCGGCCCTGGTGCCCGACGCCCATGACCCCGACAAGCGCCATGCGCCGATCATGTTCACCACCGATTTGTCGCTGAAATTCGATCCCGCCTATCGCAAGATCGCCTTGCGGTTCCGTGACAATCCCGATGACTATGCCGACGCCTTTGCCCGCGCCTGGTTCAAGCTGACGCATCGCGACATGGGTCCGCGCGCCCGCTATTTGGGCGCTGACGCCCCCGATGAAACGCTGCTATGGCAAGACCCCGTGCCGGCGGTCGATCATGGATTGATCGACGATGCCGACATCGCCGCCTTGAAGGCCGACATTCTTGATAGCGGCCTCAGTGGCGCCGAACTGATCCGCACCGCCTGGGCGGCGGGGGCCAGCTATCGCGCCAGCGACATGCGCGGCGGCGCCAATGGCGCGCGCATCCGTCTGGCGCCGCAAAAGGATTGGCCAGTCAACAACCCAAAGGAATTGGCCAAGGTTTTGAAGCGGCTGGAAAAGGTGCAAAAGCGCTTTAACCGCGACCAAGACGGCGACAAGCTGGTCTCGTTGGCGGACTTGATCGTGCTTGGCGGCGCGGCGGCGATCGAACAGGCGGCCAAACAAGCCGGCCATGACATCACCGTGCCGTTCACGCCAGGCCGCGGCGACGCCACCGAGGCGCAAACCGACATCGAGTCCTTCGCCGCCTTGGAATTGAAGGCTGACGGCTTCCGCAATTATTATCATCAAGATAGTTTGCTGCCGCCGGCCAAGGCGTTGATCGACCGCGCCAGCCTGCTTGACCTGACGGTGCCGGAAATGACCGTGCTGGTGGGCGGCCTGCGCGCCCTGAACGCCAATCATGGCGGCGTGGCGCATGGCGTGTTCACCGACCGGCCCGGCCAGTTGACGACCGATTATTTCGTTAATCTGCTGGACATGTCGACCCAATGGTCGAAGTCGGACGAGGCGCCCGGTCTTTATGAAGGCCGCGACCGGACCACGGGTGAATTGAAATGGACCGCCACGCCGGTCGATCTGATCTTCGGATCGCATTCCGAATTGCGCGCGGTGGCCGAGGTCTATGGCGCCCGCGATGCGGAAGAAAAATTCGTCCAAGACTTCGTCGCCGCCTGGACCAAGGTGATGAACAACGATCGGTTCTAAACGCGGGGCGCTCCTCCCCAAGCCCCAAGCTGGCGGCGCCTCGGCGCCGCCTTTTTTTTAAGTCCGCGCTTAAAGCGTGCGGGAGATCAGGTCTTTCATGATTTCCGAGGTGCCGCCATAAATGCGTTGGGCGCGGGCATCGACATAGGCCTTGGCGATGGCATATTCTTCCATATAGCCATAGCCGCCGTGAAGCTGGACGCAGGCATCGACGACCCGGCCTTGCATTTCGGTCAGCCATAATTTGGCGATGGCGGCTTCGGTGACGTCCAATTGGCCATTGCCATGGCGCGCGATGCATTGATCGACATAGGCCCAGCCAACGGCGATCTCGGCCTTTAGCGCCGCCAGGGTGAAGCGGGTATTTTGGAAATCCGCCACCGCCTGGCCAAAGGCGCGGCGCTGTTTGACATAATCGACGGTGATGTCGAAGGCGTGCTGGGCGGCGGCGGCGGCGCCGATGGCGATCATCAGCCGTTCTTGCGGCAGTTCCGCCATCAGATATTGAAAGCCTTTATGTTCCGCGCCAATCAAATTCCCGCGCGGCACCCGCACAGAGTCGAAAAACAGTTCCGAGGTGTCTGCGGCGTGCTGGCCGATTTTTTTCAGATTGCGGCCACGGCTAAAGCCCGGCCGGTCGGCCTCGACCAGGATTAGGCTGATGCCCTTGGCGCCGGCGGCGCTTGTGTCGGTCTTGGCGACCACGATCACCAGATCGGCGTTCTGGCCGTTGGAGATGAAGGTTTTCTGGCCATTGACGATATAGTCGTCACCATCTGCCAGCGCTGTGGTGCGCACGCCTTGGAGGTCGGAGCCGGTGCCCGGTTCGGTCATCGCGATCGCGCCCACTGCGTCGCCGCTGACCATTTTTGGCAGCCAGGCCTGTTGCAGTTCGGCGGTGCCATAATGGCTCAAATAGGGTGCGACGATATCGGAATGGACGGTCAGATTGATCGCCGGGCCACCATAAAAGGTTTCCTCGACAACAATGGCGTTATAGCGAAAGTCTGCGCCGGCGCCGCCAAAGGCGGGATCGACCTGCGGACATAAAATACCGGCGGCCCCCGCCTTGCGCCAAAATTCGCGCGGCGAATTGCCGGCCGCGTCCCAGGCTTCGCGATGGGGCATCATTTCGCGGGCGAAGAATTTGCGCACGCTGTCGCGAAAAATGCCGTGATCGGCGTCATAAATGGCGCGGTTTGGCAGCATGGTGGTGATTCACCCTCAAACGAAAAGAAGACTAAATAATCGCGATTGGACTGACCGGCGAACCGGTGCCGCCCTCAATCACCAGCGGCGCGACGGTGAACAGGAAGCTTTTGTCTGCCCGCGTTTCCATTGTGCGGGCCATCGCTTCCAGGTCAAGATGATGGATCAGCGGCAAGCCCAAATAAACCTCGCACAAGACATGAATCGGCACCGAACAATGCGCGCTGGTGCTGGGGAAATTGTCACCCGGGCCATCGGTGGCGACGGTGGCGATGTCCCATGCCGCGATCAATTCGATGCAATCGACATGCAGGCCGCTCCAATTGCCATGATCATCGGCGGCCTCGGCCGCGCCGGGCAGCACTTCGGGCACGCCATAGCGGCCGGTGCGAATGACCAGCGCATCGCCGGGGGCGACATGGTCCTTGAACGGCAGCAGATCCTCGGGCGTCACTGGATCGCCGGGTTTCAGATGGGGCAGCCCGCGCCGGGCCGGCGCGTCGATGAACCAGGCGCGGGTCGCGAAGCCGCCCAGTTCCGGCATGGTGTAGCGCTTGGCGCCCCCTTCCACCGACACCACATCGGCGAACGGCTCGCCATTGAAGCACAGGCCGCGATGGCCAACATGGCAATAGGCGTCGATATGGGAGTTGGTCATGCCATGGGTGGCGATCGAAATGCGGTCGCCGGATTCCAGCACCGGTTCGTCGGAGGGGCCGAAATCATATTTGCCGGCGCGCAGCAATTCATGGCGATAGTCGCAATCATAGCTGGTCTCGCCCAGCACATCATCGGCCCGCAGCGGCGCGCCCAGATTGAACACCTGATGGCTTTGCACGGCAGCAACCCCGCGGCCGGTGGCGGCTTGGTCGATCAGGTTCAAGGTGCCGCGCGGCCCCGGCCAGCGGCGCCAATTATAGGTTCGATAAGGCCAGTAATCGAGCGAGCCGGCTTGCGCGGGGTCGGTCATGGCGGATACTCCTATCGGCAATCGACGGGCAATTGCGTGAGGCCACGAAAGAAGAAGGCCTCGCGCCAGGGCGCATTGTCAAGATCGACCCGCATGTCCGGCAGCCGCCGGGCCAGGGTCGCGAAGGCGATTTCGCCTTCCAGCCGGGCCAATTGCGCGCCGACGCAATAATGAATGCCGCCGCCGAAGCTAAGCAATTTGCCAACCGGGCGGGTGATGTCGAAACGGTCGGGATCGTCATAGGCGGCGGCGTCGCGATTGGCGGCAGCCAACAATGTCAGCACGCGCTGGCCCTTCTTGATCGGCATGCCGGCGACGTCGGCGTCTTCGAGCGCGGTGCGATAGGTCGCTTGCAGCGAGGATTGGAACCGCAAGGCCTCATCGGTTGCCTGCGCCGCCAGTTCCGGCTGCTGGCACAACAACCGCCATTGTGCGGGGTTTTGATGCAGGCATTTCAGGCCATTGCCCAGCATATGGGCGGTGGTCTCGAAGCCGGCCCCAAACAGGCCAATCACAATCACCGCCATTTCCTCGCGCGACAAGGCATCGCCGCCTTCGCGGACCTGCAGCAGCGCCGTGGTCAAATCATCGCCCGGGGCCTTGGCGCGGGCCTCAAACAGCCGAAAGAAATAATCGGTCAAAAATTCGATTTGGGCATCGGCGCGGGCCAGTTCGGCGGCGGAAAAGGCGCGGGTTTCAAAGACGATGAAACTGTCGGCGATGGCCTGATTCAACTGCGCCAGCAGCGCGTCATCGGCCTGGTCCTCGGACATGCCAAGCATGTCGCACATCACTGTGGTCGGCAGCCGATAGGCGAAATCATGGACGAATTCGGCTTCGCGGCTGGCCAGGAAGCGGTCGATCAATTGATCGGTGATGGCTTGAATACGTGGCCGCATCGCTTCCACCCGCCTTGCTGTCAACGCCTTCACCACCAGGCCGCGCAAGCGGGTGTGCTGCGGCGGGTCCTGCATCACGAAAATTTGTGACAGCCAGCGATAGGCGGGATGGCTGAGGACGTCGAAGTCCTCATCATAAAACAACTGAATATTGTTGATGAACTCGCCCTGGCCGAAGCGTGGGTCGCGCAGCACCGCCTTGACATCATCATGGCGGCTGACCACCCAATAACCTTGATCGGTCCAATGCACCGGGTCATGCGCGCGCAACCAGGCATAGGCGGGATAGGGGTCGTTGATGAAGGCGGGATCGGTTGGGTCGAACACCCAAGCGCGATCCGCCTTCTTGTCGACGCCGCCCGCCATCAGCTAAAACTTCGTGCTGAGGGTAATGCCATAAGTACGTGGCGGCATCACCGCGCCAACCCGTGGGAATGAGAACAAGGGTGCGGCGACGATATTGTTTGCGATCACTTCCTTGTCAGCCAGATTGGCGCCATAGAATTCCGCCGCCCAGCGCCCGTCATTGGTTTCAAACCGGATCGAGGCGTTGAACATGGCATAGGACTCCTGGAAGGCGTCCTCATTATTGAATTCGGTGAAGAAAACATCGTCCGTCCAGGTGACTTCGCCACGTAGCGACAAGATGCCCATGTCCTGCACTGGCGTGGAATAGGTGGCGCCAACACGGAAAGTGATTTCCGGCGCGTTGGCCAGGCTGTTACCGGACAAATCCTGTTCGCCAAGGCCGGGGCGGTTGGCCTCGAAGGTGGTGAAGTCGGTGAATTCGGCATCCAGCCAGGTGGCGTGCGCATCGAGCGTGAAATTGTCGGTCACGGCGAAGCTGGTTTCGACTTCAATGCCGATATTTTCCGCCGCCGCGGCGTTTTCGGTGGTCACCGTGCTTTGCGCGTTGACCCGGCCGACCTGCAAATCCGAATAGTCATAATAGAAGGCGGCGGCGCTGAAGCGCAGGCGCCGTTTAAGGGCCGTGCCCTTGGCGCCGATTTCATAGGACCAGACGAATTCCGGATTGATCACCGGATTGAGGCTGCCGATGTTGATGACGCCGGACTTAAAGCCCCGCGACACCGAGGCATAGACCAGGGTGCCGCCCTCAAAGGTGTAATCGAGCACGAATTTTGGCGTGATCGCGTCCCAGCTTTCCTGCAAATTAGTGGGAATGGTGAACGGCGCGCCGGTGCCGCCGGCAATGTCGACAAAGCTGAAGCCGCCGACGCCCTTGCGCTTTTCATAGCTGTAGCGCAGGCCGGCGGTGAAGCGCAGATTGGGCACGATTTCATAAGTACCTTGCGCGAACACGCCAATGGCGTCGATATCGACGGTGCCGTCCTGCAGGAACAGCGCGTCGGAAGGCACTGTTGGGAACAACAAATTCAAATTGACCAACGGCACTTGGACAATACCGTCCAGCTCCTCGTTGAAATAGGTCGCGCCGGCCAGAATGTCGAACCGGTCGGCGGTATAGGTGACGACCAAATCCTGGCTGAAAGTGGTGCTGTCCTCAAAATAGGTGATGCGGCCAAAGGCCTCGATATCGGTGGAATCGAGGTCGGCGACATTGGTGCGCTCAAATTCGCGATAGCTGCTGATCGATTTGATGCTCCAGGGGCCGTCCTCCCAACCAATGGTGCCGGTCAGCGAAAAGCCCTCGCGGTCATTGATCGGATCGACATTGGAATAAATGTCGTGAAAATCGGCGTTGGGGAACACTTCATCGATGGTTTGGCCGCCCAGCAATTGCGCCAGAAACGGGACTTGCGTCGTCGGCCCAAAGAAATGGAAGGCGTAATTGCGGTCGTCCTCGCGGTGATAGTCGCCGACCAGGTCGATGGTCCAGCTTTCATTGGGCCGCAGCCGCAAGCTGCCGCGCACCGAGATCTGATCTTGATTGTCGATGTCATTGCCTGTGAACAAATTCTCGCCATAGCCGTCGCGCTTGTCATATTTGACCGCGACCCGGCCCAGTAACACGTCGCCGGCCAACGGCCCGCTGAGCGCCGCTTCAACGCCGATGGTGTCGAAATTGCCATAGGTGAAGCGGCCATAGCCTTCCAATTCCTCGGTTGGCTTTTTGGTGATCAGGTTGATCGCGCCGGCGGTGGCGCCACGGCCATAAAGCGTGCCTTGTGGGCCGCGCAGCACTTCCACCCGCTCGGTGTCGAAAAAGCCGGTCAATTGTGCCGCCGGCCGGGCGATCAGCGCGCCGTCCTGCAACACCGCCACCGCGCCGTCGGCGCCAAGGTCGATACTGGTCAAGCCGATGCCGCGAATGAAAATGCGGCTGACGCCAAATTGTTCGCCGACTGAAAGATTGGGCACCAGATATTGCAAATCCTCGATCGAACGCATCGAGGCGACTTCGAGCTGGTCGCCAGACAGCGCGTTGATCGCCGCCGGCGCCCGCGACACCGCCTCGCGCTTGCGGGTCGAGGAGATAATGATTTCCTCGAACAAGCCGGCGTCAGCCTGGGCGGCCTGGCCATTGCCCTGATCTTGCGCCAACACGGCGGGCGCGGTTAGCGCGCTTGCGGCCATCAAGGCCAAAGCGGATACCGACAGCCGACTTGCTAACAGCGATGACGTCCTTGCAGTGCGATTGGTGGCTTTCATGCCTTCACCCTCCCCGATGGCGCCCATTGGGGCGCTGCCTATGTCGAACCAGGTCGTGATTGCCTGGCCCAGCCGGGCCGGCGATAAAAACCGGCCCTCTAATTTACCGACCACTCATACCGCAAATATACTGATCAGTAAACTATTACGTTATTCCAGTATCATCAGGTCTTTGCTCGACCGGCGCCGCCAGTTTACTGAAAACGTTCGCGCTTGATTTTGATCTGGGCCGCCTCGCGGTCCCAACAATCAGCGGTGATGCCCTCGGCCCGCAAGCTTGCCTTTTGCACCTTCGACGATGGCGTCTTCGGCAGGTCGCTCATCACCCGGACATAGCGCGGCACCATGAAATAAGGCATCCGGTCCTGCAAGAAATCAATCAGCTGGGCCGGATCGATGCTGGCGCCGGCCACCGGCGCCACCACCGCCATCACTTCATCCTCGCCATATTCGCTGGGCACGCCAATGGCGGCGGCCTCCCGCACCGCGGGATGCGCGACCAGTTCGGCCTCGACCTCGAAGGAGGAGATGTTCTCGCCGCGGCGGCGGATCGCGTCCTTGATCCGGTCGACGAAATAATAATAGCCATCCTTGTCGCGGCGGAACCCATCGCCGGTGTGAAACCAGCCATTGCGCCAGGCCTTAGCGGTGGCTTCGGGATTTTTATAATAGCCGCTCATCATCGCCCAGGGACGGTCGGTGCGGACGATCATTTCGCCAACCGCGCCAACCGGCACCTCGCAATCATGATCGTCGACCAACCGCACATCGACACCCGGCCGCATTTGGCCGCAAGTGCCAAGCTTGGGCGGATTGGGCTCGGAGACGATCGGCGATGAAATCTCGGTCATGTTGAAGATGGTGTAGACGTCGGCGCCGAAGCGGGCTTTGAAGGCCTCGGCGCTTTCGCTCAGCGGTACCATGAACACCAGCCGCAGGCGATGGTCATGGTCGCGTGCATCGGCCGGCCGTTTCAACAAAAAGGTCGCCATCACGCCAAGCAGGAAGGCGACGGTGCATCCGGTCTCGCGGACGAAGTCCCAGAAGGTTTCGGTGTCGAAGCCGTTCATCATCGCGATCGAACCGCCACGCACCAGCATCACATAACTCACCCCCATACCGCCAATGTGAAACAGCGGCATGTTGATCAAGAACCGGTCCTCGCCGGTCACGAACGGCCAGCTTTCAGGCCCGGCATTGGAAAACATGTGCAAATAGCTTGACAGCACGCCCTTGGACGGGCCGGTGGTGCCGGAGGTGTAAATGATCGATTGCGGGTCCCAAGGCTCGATCGGCCGCGCCAGCGGCACCAATTCGGCTTCGGTGCCGCGCAAGCTTTCAAAGCTGGCTGCGCGCAAATGGCTTGGCGCCGCGCCTGCGCCCAGCAGCACCACCGTCTCGACCGGGCCGGTCTCGACCTCGGCCAGCCGCTCGGCCAATTGGCCATGGCAAATCAGCACCTTGGCGTCGGCATTGTCCAGCACATGCGCCAGCAGCCGGCCCTTATAGGCGGTGTTGAAGGGCACGAACACCGCGCCGAGATAATTGATGGCGTAAAACGCCAACAAATGCTCAGGCCCATTTGGCAGCCACACCGCGACATGGTCGCCCTGGCCAACGCCCAGTTTTTGGAGGCCAACCGCCATCGCGATGGTGCGCTGGCGCAATTCGGCATAGCTCCAGCGGCTGCCATCGGCAAAAATGACATAGGTCTGATCGCCGCGGTCCTGCGCCCAATGGTCCATCACATAACGCAGCACACAGCGTTCGCGCGGCGGGATGCGCGGGTCATGATGCTGGGCGGTAGCGGTGTCGATATCGGCCATGTCGTGCTTCTCCCCAAGGCGTCGCCGGCAAGGGCCGCGCGACTACGCAATATACGCAATTTCTACTGACGCGTAAATCGATTCACAAAGGGGTAGAGCCGGCGCCGAGCAATCAACAGGACGGCGGCGCGCCTAAGGGCGGGGTGTCGGCGCGACCATTTTCAGCACCAGCTTGATCGAATGGCTGACAATTTCCGACACCGACAGCCGTCCGCCCGGCACATACCAGATCGACAGCCAAGTGATCATGCCGTTGATCGAGCTGGCGGTCAGCGACGCGTCCTCAACCTCGAATACGCCGGCACGCTTGCCTTCCAGCAGCAATTCGGCGACCCGGTGGTCGAAATCCTTGCGCATGACGCGGATGGCGCGGGCGTCCTCCGGCTGCAGGTTCTTTTCCTCGCGCTGATAAACCACGATATATTCCTGGTTCTCGATCACCAGCCGGGCGACCATGTCGACCAGCAGTTTCAGCCGCTCCACCGGGCCAATCTTGGCGCTCAAGGCTTCATCCAGCGCCGCCAGCGACAATTGAATGCCGGTCTGGCAAATCTCGAACAGCAATTCGCTTTTGTTGCGATAATAGGAATAAATGAACGGCTTGGTGACATGCAGCCGTTCCGCCACCATGTCCAGGGTGGTGCTGCCATAGCCATGCTGGAAAAACAGATGGCTGGCTTCCTCCAAAATGCGCCGCCGCTTATAGGCCGCCACTTCCGCGCGCAATTTTTGCGGTGCCCCCATGCTCGCCTTATCCTTTTGTCGCGGCGGACCGCCCGCCGCCATTTGTCTTACAGAGCCATGCGCAAGATTTCCATAACATCCTTGGCGCTGGTGATCGGGCGTGGATTGGTGCGGGCCCAGAAGTCGAGCATGGTGTTGTCTGCGATCAGCGGCAGATCGGCTTCACCAACCCCAACCGCAGCCAGGCTGCGCGGCATGCCAAGGCCGCTGATGAAGCGGTCGACCAGCGCCCAGGCCGGTTCATCCGGCGCGCCCAACAGGGCGCTGATTCGCGCTTGCCGGTCGCCGTTCACTGCGGCGTTGAATTTCAGCACGAACGGGGCCATGACGCAGGATGTGTAACCATGCGGCACGTCGCAAGTGCCGCCCAGCACATGGCCAATGGCGTGGCTGGCGCCCATCGGCACGCCGGCGACGATCGGCAGCATGGAATGCCACACCCCCATCTGACATTTCAGTCGGCCTTCCAGGTCATTGGCATCCGCCTTCACCCGGTTCAGGCCTTCGCGCAACAGCACCAGCGCATTGGCCGCATTGCCATCGCAATAATCATTGGACTGGAACGATCCCAACGCTTCCAGCGCATGATCGAACGACCGCACCCCGGTCGACATCCACAGCCATTCCGGCGTGTGCCGGGTGATCGCCGGGTCCAGCACGATGGTCGCTGGCACCAGCAGCCTTTGCTCATAGCCCTGCTTTAACTTCGCCCGTTCGTCGGTGGCGCCACCCAGCGGGTTGAATTCACCGCCCGACAATGTTGTCGGCACGGTGATGGACCGGACCGGCGGCGGTTTCAGGCTGGGCATCACCACTGTGCCATCATCCTCCACCCGCACCCGAAAGGCGTCAAAATCCTCATGCTTGTAAACATCATTGCCCAGACACATCAGCATGATCTTGCCGGCATCGGTGATCGAGCCGCCGCCGATGGTGATCAACAAATCGGCATTGGCCTGGCGCATCGCGGCGGCGGCTTCCAGCACCGCGCCGCGTGGCCCATGCGGCGGCATCCCCGACCAAATGCCGGCAACCCGGCCGTCCAGCCTGGCGGTGACCCGGTCAATCTCGTCGGTGTTGCGGCGCAAGCTGTCGCTGGTCAGCAAAAACACCCGCCGGGCGTCGCGGCGTTCCACTTCCTCGGCCAGCGCGTCGGCGGCCGGCTGACCATAAATCACCCGCTCAATTGCGGGACAAAGCACCTGTCCTTGCGCGATCATCGCCTTGGCTCCTTGCAGCTTTTCCGATTACAACCCCAATGATCCGAACCCCGCTCATCACCTTGCTTGGCATTTGTTTACCAACCAGTATATATCTTGATAATCGGGTAACAAACATATATTAGCAAGTAGATTCCTGGCGCGGCACGGCCATTTCCATCACCACCGCCCGCCGGACCAACAGGAGGCACGATCGGCGCATGAGTTGGAAAAAACCACCCAGCCGTTGGCAAACCCTGTCGGGCATCCCGCTGAAGCCTCATTATGGCCCCGACGATGTGCCGGCGCGGCAACGCGCGGTGGCGCAATCGCGGCCGGGCGAGCCGCCGTTCACGCGCGGCGCTTATGCCACCGGCTATCGCACCAAGCCATGGCGGATTTTCCAGCTTAGCGGCTTCGGCAAGCCGGAAGACGAAAATGAACGCATCAAATTCCTGTTGGCGCATGGCGAAACCGGTTTCTTGATGGAGCATGACCGCAATACGGCGGATCATCTCTATAATGTCGACCATCCCGATGTCGTTGCCCGGCGCGAGGATGTTGGCCTCTCCGGCGCGGTGATGCAAAGCGTGCGCGACATCACCATCTGCCTCGACGGTATCCCGATCGAAACCACCTATGGCCATGCCGGCGGCGCGGTGGTGCAGCACGCGCCGTTCGCCCTGGCCGGCTATTGGACCGTCGCCAAACGCCGTGGCATCGACTTGAGTCGCCTGCCCGGCACTGGCCAAAGCGATTATTTCCTCACCTATTTGGGCTGCGTCACCAAACAGCAGGTGCCAACCCGCGCCGGCTTGCGCTTCAATGCCGACATCATGGAATTCTGCGCGCAACACATGCCGCGCTGGGTGCCGGTGTCGATCGCCGGTTATAATGGCGCCGACACCGGGCTCAATGCCTGGCAGGAACTGGGCGCGCTATTCGCCAATGCGGTGGAATATGTGGACGAAATCAAGCGCCGTGGCTCGATGAGCATGGAACAGGCTGCGCGCGGCGCTGGCGGGGTGTCGTTCCGGTTGTCGATGGATCTATTCGAGGAAGCGGCGAAAATGCGCGCCGCCCGGCAAATGTGGTGGGAGCTGCTGGAACGCCGCTATGGCATCACCGATAAAAAGGTGTCCAATCTACGCATTCATTGCGTCACCGCCGGTTCGCGCATGACCTATCAACAGCCGATTAACAATATCGTGCGTGGCACCATCATGGCGCTGGCCGGGGTGTTGGGCGGCATTCAGTCCTTGGGCGTCTCTGGTTATGACGAGGCGTTGTCGATCCCCTCGGAGCACGCGCATCAAATGTCGGTCCGCATTCAGCAGATCTTGCAGAATGAAACCAATCTCTGCGCCGTCACCGACCCGATGGGCGGCTCTTATTATATGGAAAGCCTGACCGCTGAATTGATCGAACGGGCCTGGGGCTTTTTCGAGGAAATCCAACAGCAGGGCGGTTTCCTGGCAACCCTGGATTCCGGTTGGCTGCACGCCAAGGCGCATGAAAATATCCATGACTATTTCATGGAACAGGCCAATGGCGAGCGGGTCATTGTTGGCGTCACTGATTATGGCGACGATATTTGCGATTTCGAGATCGACGGCTTCAAGGGCGTCGACGACGCGTTCGAGGTTGCCAGCGAACGCTTGCAGGCGCTCTATGCTGCGCGCGACAGCAAGGCGGCGACGGCGGCGTTGAAGGAATTGGAGGCGACGTGCCGGTCGGACCGCAATATCATGCCAGCGATGATGACGGCCTTGGATCAAGATGTGTCGCTGGGTGAAATTGGCGATGTGTTCCGCACGGTTTTCGGCGATTGGGACCCGCCGGCGATCACGGCCTGAAGGCGAAAAACATGACCGCACAGAAACGCATATTGATGGCCAAGACCGCGCTGGACGGGCATTGGACCGGCGCGGCGATCGTCGCCCGCGCCCTGCGCGACGCCGGCTTTGAAGTGATCATGATCGGCATGACTCGGCCGGAGGAAATCGTCCGCGCCGCGATTGACGAGGATGTCGACCTGGTCGGCCTCAGCATTGGCGGCCGGGTCCAGGTCGCCGAGCGGGCGATCGAACTGATCCGCGCCGAGCGTCCGGACCTGCCGGTGTTCACCGGCGGCACCGTGCCGCCCTGGGCCAAGCGCCGGCTGGAGGCAATGGGGGTCGAGGTTTATCCCCCCGGCTCGCAACTGCCCGACATTGTCGCCGCCGCCAAACGCCTAACCCAAGACGCCGCCTGAACCTAGGGCGCCAGCCGCTTGGCCAGCGCGGCGGCCAGTCCTTCGGCTTCGCGGCCGACATCGCTGTCGCCGGCGACCAGCCGTTCCATCGCCGCCGCAAACAGCGGATCGGCGCTGAGATCTTTCAAGGCATCGTCCAGCCGCGCCGATACCGCGTCCAGCAGATGATTGCGCAGCCGGGTCTGGCGGCGCTCCGTGGCGGCGCCGCTGGCGATCGCGTCTTGCCGATGCTGGTCAATTGCCTGCAACAAGGCGTCGACGCCATCGCCGCTGGTCGCCACCGTCTCCAATATCGGCGGCCGCGCGCGGTCATCGGGCATGTGCATGATCATGGCTTCAAGGTCGCGGCGGGTTTGTTTGGCGCCAGCGCGGTCGGCCTTGTTGATGACGAAGATGTCCGCCACCTCCATCAGCCCGGCCTTATTGGCCTGAACCTCGTCGCCCCAGCCGGGATTGACCACTACCAGGACGGTGTCGGCCATGCCGGCGATGTCGACCTCGACCTGGCCGATGCCGACGGTCTCAATCACCACCCAGGGCCAACCAGCGGCGGCGAACACCCGGAAACAGTCCTTGGTCGCGCGCGACAAGCCGCCGGACTGGCCACGGCTGGCCAGCGAGCGGATGAACACGCCGTCATCGGTGGCGCTGGCCTGCATCCGCAGTCGGTCGCCCAGCAGCGCGCCTTGGCTCAGCGGCGAGGACGGATCGACCGCCAGCACCGCAACGCGTTGGTCCCGAACCCGGATCGCCTCGATCAGCTTGGCGGTCAGGGTTGATTTACCCGCGCCCGGCGCGCCGGTGACGCCAATGCACCAGGTGCCGTCGGCAACCCCGCCGTCGCCGGCCAGCGCTTGCGCCAACGCCCGGCCATGGTCGCCGCCGCGCTCGGCCAGGCTCAGCAACCGCGCTAGCGCTGCGCGGTCGCCGCCGCGCGCTTGGCCCAGCATGGCGGCGATGTCGGGTGTCTCAACCACCAACCGGCACCGTTGCTAGGCCGCCATCCGCCGCGACCACCGCGCCGGTGACATAGCGGCTGGCGTCGCTGGCCAAAAACACCGCCACATCGGCAATTTCGCGGCGGTCGGCGAAGCGGCGCAGGGCAATGGCGCGGGTGACCCGGGCCTGGGCCTCAGGCGTTGGCGCCAAGCGCTCCATGCCTTCGGTGCCGGCGACCGCGCCCGGCGTCAGGCCGTTGGCGCGGATGCCCTCGGGACCCCATTCCTGGGCCAAGGCCTTGATCAGCATTTCAACCCCCGCCTTGGCGGCGCAAACATGGGCCTGGAACGGTAGCGGCACGGTGGCTTGCGGCGCCGAGATCGCGATCAGCGATGCCCCTGGCCGGCGCAAATGCGGATAAGCCGCGCGGGCGACATGATAAGTGCCAATCAGGTCGATATCGACCACGGTGCGAAAGGCGCGCGGCGACATTTCCGCCGCCTTGGCGATGAAATTGCCGGCGGCGCCCGAGACGACGCAATCCAGCGGGCCAAAGCGCTCGGCGGCCTGGCCGATGGCGGCTTCGACCGCCTCATAATCGCGGACATCGGCGGTGGCGCCGGCGGCGTCGCCCAGCCGGCTCAGCGCCGCCACCGCCGCGTCGACCTTGTCGGCGCTGCGGCTGATGACGAAAACCTTGGCGCCGGCTTCAACAAAGGCCTCGGCAATACCGAAATTTATGCCGCTGGTGCCGCCGGCGATGACGGTGGCGCGGCCGCTTAAACTGGGCGTTGGATTGGCGGTCATGGCATGTCCCCTCAGCGGCCTTCAAATCGCGGCGGCCGTTTCTCGGCAAAGGCGGCCAGCGCTTCGGCAAAGTCGCGGCTGCCGGCGCACAGCACCTGGTTACGGTCTTCCAGCACCATCGCCGCGTCAAGGCTGGCGGCGTCCAAATTGGCGTTCAAGGCTTCCTTGGTCAGCCGCAAACCCATTGGCGTGGTCGCCAGCATTGCCGCCGCATAGTCCGCCGCCAGCGCGTCCAAGGCCGCGGCATCCTCGGCCAGCGCCGACGCCAGTCCCAATTGATGGGCGCGGGCGCCGTCGATGGTCTTGCCGGTCAGCAGCAATTCCGCCGCCACCGCGCCACCAACCAGGCGCGGAAGCAAATAGCTGAGGCCGACATCGCAGCCCGACAGCCCAACCTTGATGAAGGCGGCGCTGAGCCGGGCATTGGTCTGAAGAACGCGAATGTCGCTGGCCATCAGCAAGGCCAGGCCACCGCCGGCGGCGGCGCCATGACCTTGGGCAACGATCGGTTGCGGGCATTGCCGCATCGCCAGGATCAGCCGATGCAACCGCCGCTGAAACGCATAAAGCGCGCCAACACCTTGGTCGCGCAGACCGGCGACCACTGGGTCCCTTAAATCGAGCCCGGCGCAAAAGCCGTCGCCAGCGCCCTTCAAGCGGATCACGCGAATGTCCGGCCGCTGGTTCAAGTCTTCGAAATAGCCCAACAGCGCGCCAATCATTTCATCATTGAGCGCATTGAGCGCGGCGGGCCGGTTCAGGGTCAGGGTCTCAACCCCATCGGCGGTCTCGGTCACAATCACGTCCATGGGCGGCCTTGCGCAAAAAAATATACTAATAGGTAGATTTTTGATAATAGTGGTATAGACTTTACGTGCAAGATAAAAGCACCAGCCAGGCGCCATGGGGACAAGGATGGATCGGGTTCAGATCGGTGATTTCAGCTTGACCCGGGTCGAGGAATGGCGCGGCGCCTTCGTGCCGCCAGCGGACCTGTTCACCGATTATGACCCAGCGCTGTTCGCGGCCCATGCCGAGGCCTTTGCCGGCCGCTATTATGATCCCGAAAGCGGCCGCATCCTGGCGCTGCTGCAAAGCTGGGTGTTGCGCGCCGGCGGCCGCACCATATTGTTCGACACCGGTGCTGGCAACGCCAAGCAACGGCCGGGCATTCCGCTTTTTGGCGGCCTCGACACGCCATTCTTGCAACGGTTGCAAGCCGCCGGCTTCGCGCCCGAGGATATCGATCTGGTGATCTGCTCGCATTTGCATATCGACCATGTCGGCTGGAACACGCGGCTGGCCGACAATGGCGCCTGGTTGCCGACCTTTCCCCGCGCCCGCTATGCGTTTTCCGAAATCGAGGCCCGCTATTGGAACCCCGCCGGCGACGGCCCACGGCCCAGCGCCACCGGTGCCGCCGTCAATGTCGGCGTGTTCGAAGACAGCGTTGCGCCGCTGCTGGTCCGCGGCCTGGTCGATTTTGTCCGACCCGGCGACGAGATCGGCGACGGTCTCAGCCTGATCGGAGTGCCAGGCCACACCCCGGGGCATTTGGCGCTGCGGGCGGAAAGCCGGGGCGAGGTCGCCTATTTTGTCGGCGATGTGCTGCATCACCCCATTCAAATCTACGCGCCAGACTGGAATAGCATTTTCTGCGAGGATAGGCTGGCGGCGCGGGCCAGTCGCCGCCGCGTGCTGGCCGCCGCCGCTGATGACCAGGCATTGTTGATCCCGGCCCATTTTGGCGGTGGGCACATGACCCGGGTGGCGCGCCGCGACGACGGCTTCGTGGCCTTGGATCTGGAGGGCAATTGATGACGGAACCAGAACTCACCGCCGCGTCGCTGTTTTCGGTCAAGGACAAGACCGCGCTGGTCACCGGCGGTTCGCGCGGCATTGGCTGGATGATCGCCCAGGGCCTGGTCGCCAATGGCGCCAGGGTTTATATCGCCGCCCGCAAGCCCGACCAATGCGTCGCCGCTGCCGAACAGCTTGGCAGCCAGGGCTATTGCCAGGCGCTGCCCGCCGACCTTTCAACCCTGGCCGGGGTGGAAGGCCTGGCCAAGGCCTATGGGGAGCGCGAAGCTGGCCTCGACATCCTGGTCAATAATGCCGGCGTCACTTGGGGCGCGCCCGTGGGCAGCTTCCCGGAAAAGGGCTGGGACAAGGTGATGGATGTCAATTTGAAGGCAGTGTTCTTTTTGATTCAAGCCTTGTTGCCGCGATTGGAACAGGCGGCGCGGCCCGGCGATCCCGCCCGCATCGTCAATATCGGCTCGGTTGACGGCTTGGGAGTCAGCCTGTTCGAGGCCTTTTCCTATGGCGCCGCAAAGGCCGGGCTGCATCATCTGACCCGGATGTTGGCCAAGCGCTTGGCCGACCGGCCAATCACCGTCAACGCCATCGCACCGGGGCCGTTTTTATCTGACATGCTGGAAACGGTGATGGACAGCCATGGCGAGACAATGAAGGACATGGTGCCGTTGGGCCGGTTCGGCGACAGCGCCGACATCACTGGCGCGGTGCTGTATCTGGCCTCGCGCGCCGGCGCCTATGTCACTGGCGCCTCGCTGGTGTTGGACGGTGGTTCCCTGACCACCCGCTGAGCGGCCCTGGCCCTGGCCCCGGCCCAAGCTTTGGCGTTGCTCGGGCTTTTGAGCGGGTAAGAAATGCTTATCTTGTCGGCGGCTAAAGTGCATTGACGCTGTCAGGCGTTACCAATATCCCCTTGCCTGACGGATCAGGGCCAGATCAACCACGGAACGCCGATGACACGCCTGTTGACACATCTTGAACGGCTTGAGGCCGAGAGCATCCATATCATCCGCGAGGTCGCGGCGGAGGCTGAGAAGCCGGTGATGCTGTATTCGGTGGGCAAGGATTCCGCCGTCATGCTGCATTTGGCCAGAAAGGCGTTTTTTCCAGCGCCGCCGCCATTTCCGCTGCTGCATGTCGACACCACCTGGAAATTCCGCGCCATGTATGAAATGCGCGACCGCACCGCGCGCGAGGCCGGCATGGACTTGATCGTCCATCAAAATCCAGAAGCCAAGGCCAAAGGCATCAATCCCTTCGACCATGGCGGCCTGCATACCGACATGTGGAAAACCCAAGGGCTGAAACAGGCCCTGGACCAATATGGTTTCGACGCCGCCTTTGGCGGCGCGCGCCGGGATGAGGAAAAAAGCCGCGCCAAGGAGCGGGTGTTTTCCTTCCGCACCCAGAGCCATCGCTGGGACCCCAAAAACCAACGCCCGGAATTGTGGCGTCTGTACAATGCCCGCAAGAACAAGGGCGAAAGCATTCGGGTGTTTCCACTGTCGAATTGGACCGAACTGGACATCTGGCAATATATCCATCTTGAGAGCATCCCGATCGTGCCGCTCTATTTCGCCGATGAACGGCCCACCGTGGTCCGCGACGGGCTGTTGCTGATGGTTGATGACGGGCGTTTTCCGCTGCGGCCAGGGGAAGAGCCGCAATTGCGCTCGGTGCGCTTTCGCACGCTCGGCTGTTATCCGCTGACCGGCGCGGTGGAAAGCCGCGCCCGCACCTTGCCTGAAATCATTCAGGAAATGCTGCTGACCACCACGTCCGAACGTCAGGGCCGCGCCATCGACCATGACCAGGCGGCGTCGATGGAGAAGAAAAAGCAGGAAGGCTATTTTTGATGACCGAACAAGCCTCATCCTATTGCGCCGATGCGCTGATCGCCGAGGATATCGACGCCTATCTGACGCAGCATCAGCATAAAAGCCTGCTGCGTTTCATCACCTGCGGTTCGGTCGATGACGGCAAATCGACATTGATTGGCCGGCTGCTTTATGATTCGAAACTGATTTTCGAGGATCAATTGGCGGCCTTGGAAGCTGATTCCAAGCGTGTTGGCACCCAGGGCCAGGAGATCGATTTCGCGCTGCTGGTCGACGGGCTGGCGGCGGAGCGCGAGCAAGGCATCACCATCGACGTCGCCTACCGCTTTTTCGCCACCGAAAAGCGTAAATTCATCGTCGCCGACACGCCGGGCCATGAGCAATATACCCGCAATATGGTGACCGGCGCGTCGACCGCCGATCTGGCGGTGATCTTGATCGATGCCAGGAAGGGCGTGCTCACCCAGACCCGGCGGCACAGTTATTTGGCGCATTTGCTGGGCATTCGCCATATCGTGCTGGCGATCAACAAAATGGATCTGATCGGCTATGGGCAGGCGCGCTTTGACGCCATCGTCGCCGATTATCGCGCCTTCGCCACGGAGATCGGCATTGCTGACTTTCTCGCGGTGCCGATTTCAGGCCTCAAGGGCGACAATATCACCGCCGGCAGCGACAACACGCCTTGGTATGACGGCCCCAGCCTGTTGGCGCATCTGGAAAGCGTGCCGCTGGAGGAAACTGCCCTTGCCGCGGCGCCGCTGCGGATGGTGGTGCAATGGGTCAATCGGCCAAACCTCGATTTTCGCGGTTTCGCCGGCCAGATCAATGCCGGCACCGTGCGCCCGGGCGACGCGGTGCGGGTGCTGCCCTCGGGCAAGACCACGCGGGTCGCCCGCATCGTCACCATGGACGGCGATTTGGACCAGGCCCAGGCCGGCCAGTCGGTGACCTTGACCTTCGCCGATGAAATCGACTGTTCGCGCGGCGATGTCATAGCCGCCGCCGATGCGCCTTTGGAAGTGGCCGACCAATTCGAGGCGACGCTCGTATGGATGGCTGAGGACGCGATGCTGCCGGGCCGGCCTTATTGGCTGAAGCTGGGCGCGACCACCACCACCGCGACGGTGACCGAGCCGAAATATGAAATCAACGTCAACAATCTTGACCATTTGGCGGCCAAGACCTTGGCATTGAACGCGATTGGCGTGGTCAATCTGTCGCTCGACCGGCCGGTGCCGTTCGCGCCCTATGGCGACAATCATGATCTTGGCGGCTTTATTCTGATCGACCGCGAGACCAATGCCACGGTTGGCGCCGGGATGATCCATTTCGCGCTCAGGCGTGCCCATAATATTCATTGGCAAGCGGTGGAAGTCACCCGCGAGGCCCATGCCGCGCAAAAGCATCAAAAGCCCCGCGTGCTGTGGTTCACCGGGCTGTCCGGCGCCGGCAAATCGACCATTGCCAATCTGGTCGAAAAGAAACTCCATGCCCTTGGCAAGCACAGTTTCCTGCTCGATGGCGACAATGTGCGCCATGGCCTCAACCGCGACTTGGGCTTCACCGAAGCCGATCGGGTGGAGAATATCCGCCGGGTCGGAGAGGTTGCCAAGCTGATGACCGATGCCGGCCTGATCGTGCTGACGGCGTTCATTTCACCGTTCCGTGCCGAGCGCGACATGGCGCGCCGGATGTTGCCGGACGGCGAGTTCATCGAGGTCTTCATCGACACCCCACTGGCCGAGGCGGAACAGCGCGATGTCAAGGGCTTGTACAAAAAAGCCCGGGCCGGGAAGCTGAAAAACTTCACCGGCATTGACAGTCCCTATGAGCCGCCTGAAAATCCCGAAATCCGCATCGACACCACGGCGCTGAGCGCCGAGGCGGCGGCTGAGGAAATCGTTGCGTTGTTGCTGTCGCGTTCTTGAGCCGGGAGCGGTTTTGGCCGCGCCTTGACGCTTAATACTCGCTTAAAGCCGTGGGGCTATTGTATCGCGGCCCTAAAACAGGCAAGAACGGACCCGTGATGAGCGCAGGACCATCAGGCCAAGCCAGCATCAGCTATGGCGCCGCCCATGGCACCGCCGCCGAGCGCGCGCCAGCGCCCGAGGATTGGGAAGGCCGCGAACGCCGGCTCAATATTCTGGTGTTCGAATATTGGGATTCGCTGCTCAAGGGCCGCGATTTTCCATCGGTCGCCGATTTGGAACCGAGCGCCCTGGAGCCGTTTCGCGACTATAGCCTGTTGATCGATTTCACCGAGGGCTATGACAATCCGCGCCTGCGCTTCATCGGCAAGGCCTTGCGTCAGGAATCGGGCATCGAAACAAGCGAGCTGGAACCCGACCGAGTGCCGCGCGGCACCATGTTGTCACGCCTGACCGACCATTATCTCGAAATTCTCGCCAATCGCGCACCGATCGGCTTCGAGGCCGAATTCACCAGCGCCCGTGGCGTGGTCATGCTGTATCGCGGCATTTTGCTACCATTGTCGGACGATGGCGAAACCATCAATTTCATCTATGGCGCGGTCTCCTGGAAGGAAGCCGGCGCCGCCCAAGACCAAGACCTCGACGACGACATCCTCGACCTTGACGCCGCCGCCATGGCCGACGCCGAGGACAGCGACGATGCCATGTTGGAACTGACCGACAGTTTGGGCGCGGCCGATACCCTGGAACTAGACGATGCCGACATCGCCTCGGATCAGCCGGCGCCGGATGTCGATGCGCCTGAGCCAGTGGCGGATGATCAAGATAGCCCTTGGGACCTCGACGCCTTGGTTGCCGAAATCGATGCCGCCTTGGGCGACGTGCAGCGGCCCCAGCGGCCCGCCACCCCCGCCGCCACCCCCACCAGCCCAGCCGGCATTGGCGCCGCGCCCGTCGCCGCCGCCAATTTGCGGTCGCGGCTGGATGCTTGCCGTACCGCCGCCGCGCAATTGGCGCAAATCGACAGCCGCAGCCGTGGCGCGTTGTATGAAACCCTGGGCCAGGCCTATGATTTTTTCCAAGCCAGCGATGACGATCCCGCTAGCTTTGCCGACCTGCTGCAGGAAGCCGGCATCAACATGCAGGCCCGTGCGCCATTCACACCCGTGGTCAAGCTGATTTTCGGCAAGGGTTATGACAAGACCCGGGTCACCGAATATGCGGCCTGTTTGTCCTATGCCGCGCGCGAGGCGGTGCCGGCCGGCGGTTTCGGCGGTTTTATCGAAGCCTTCGAAGGCGGCATCAAGGCCTGTGTCAAGGCCGAGCGGGCCGCGCGCCGGGCTGAACGCGGCAATCAAGCACGATCGCAATTGGAACAGGCGGTGGACGTGTTGCGTGCCCGCCCGGCCCTGGCGCCCTTGTCCCTGCCTGCAGGCGCGGACGATGGCGAGGGTGAATTCGTCTTGCTGTTGGCGCGGCGCGGCGCGGATGGGCAATTGGCAGTGATCGACAAGCTGGAAGACAGCACCACGGCGATGGAATCCTGGATCAAACGAGCAGCAAGGCGCACCGACGACGGCGACGATTGATCGCTGCGCGGCACGCTGCACGCAATCCCAAGGGAGGCAAGGTGAACAACTGGCTGCGCAAACAAGAAGTCCTGGCGGCGCTTGGCCGCCATACCCAGGACCACGCTCCCGCCAAGAACCGCGCTGACATCGCCCGTTTCATCGACGCCTTTTATGCCGATGCCTCGCCCGTCGACATTGTCGATGCGCCGATCGACCGGCTTTTTGCGATCGCCCACCGCGCCTGGCGCGAATGCGCGATCCGCGAACCGGGCGAGCCCTATGTTCAACTTGAAAATCGCGACGGCAAGGACGTCATGGCCGAGGGCCGGACGTCGATTTTCATCCTCAACGACAATATGCCCTTCCTGGTCGATTCGATTACCGGTGGCTTGACCGCGCTGGGCCATGAAATTCAATTGCTTTACCATCCAATTATTCGGGTCGAGCGCGGTGACGAAGGCAAGCGTCGAAAAACCGTTGGCCGTTGCGCTGGCGCCGATCAGCCAAGCAAGGGCGTCAGCGCCGAATCGGTCGTTTATATCGAGATCAACCGTCGCGGCCCGCGCACCCGCGCCCGCATTCAAGCGATGCTGCAAGACATCCTCAGCGACGTCTATGCCGCAGTGAGCGATTGGCGCTCGATGCTGTCCAGACTTTACGACGCCGCGCGCGCGCTTGAAGTCAAGCATCCCGCCATTGCCGCCGCGGAATTGGAAGAGGCAGTGGCATTTCTCGATTGGCTGCGCGAGGATCATTTCACCTTGCTGGGCTATCGCTTTTATGCCTGCAAAGGCGATTTGACGACGCCCGAAGCATCGGTCGAACCGGGTGAGGGCCTTGGCATCTTGCGCGACCCCGAACGCAAAATCTGGCGCGGCGCTTCCGGCTTTACCCATATGTCGCCCGAGCATGCGCATTTTCTGCAAAGTCAGGCGCCGCTACTGATCACCAAGGGCAATGTCAAGTCGACGGTGCATCGCCGCGTTCATATCGACTATGTTGGCGTCAAGGCGTTTGACGACGCCAGTCGGGTCACTGGCGAGCATCGCTTTGTCGGTTTGTTTACCTCTGCATCCTATTGGCGCCGAGCGAGTTCGATACCGCTGTTGCGGCGCAAGGTCGATCATGTGCTGCAGCGCGCTGGGTTCGATCCACGCGGTCATGCCGGCAAGGCGCTGGATACGATTTTGCAGACCTTTCCCCGCGACGAATTGTTCCAGATCGACGACGACCGACTGTTTGAAACCGCCTTGGGCATTCTGCATTTGAAAGAACGCCCGCGACCGAAAGTCTTCGTGCGGCCCGACGCCTTTGAGCGTTTTGTCTCAGTCTTGGCCTATGTGCCGCGCGACAATTATCATGGCGAAATCCGCGCCAAGATTGGCGATGTGCTGGCGGATGCCTATCGCGGCCAGCTTTCAACCTATTATGTCGAGCTGTCGCAGGAATTGATGGCGCGCATTCATTATATCATCCGCACCCGCCCCGGCATGGTGCCGCCGGTCGATCCCGAGGCCTTGGACGAACGCGTCGGTGATGTCGTCAAGGGCTGGCACGAACGTTTTCGCGATGCCTTGATGGCGGCGCATGGCGAAGAAGAAGGCCGGATCATCTATTATACCTTCGAGGATGCCTTCCCGGTTGCCTATCGCGAAATATTCGGCGGCGCCGAGGCGGTGCTCGATCTTACCAAATTGGATGGCCTGCAAGATAGCAACGCGCGGGCTTATCATCTCTATCGCCGCGACGGCGACGGCGATAGCACGGTGAGGCTGAAAATCTACCGCGAGCGTCACATCATCGCCTTGTCCGACTGCCTGCCAATGCTGGAAAATCTCGGCCTCAGGGTGATCGAGGAGACCGCCTACAGCCTGCAGGGCGGCAAGCCTGGTTGGATCCATGATTTCTTGTTGCGCGACGCCAGCGATGCCGCCGTCGATGTCGATGCCGTGCGCGATCATGTCGAGGAAGCGCTTGGCCTCATCACCGCCGACCGCATTGATGACGATGGCTTCAACGCGCTGATCCTGCGCAGCGGCCTCAGCGCCGATCAGGTTGCGGTGTTGCGCGGCTATGGCCGCTATCTGCGCCAGCTTGGCCTGCCCTATAGCCAGCAATATTTGGAAGACTGTCTGGTCCGCCACGCCGTCATAGCAGTCAAGCTGGTCGAATTGTTCGAGACCCTATTTAACCCGGACAAGTCGGTCAAACAGCGCCAGGGCCGCGCGCATGCCTTGGAGCGGGAAATCAAGATCGCGCTTGAAAACGTCAGCAGCCTCGACCAGGACCGTATTCTGTCGAATTTCCTCAACCTCATTCAAGCCACGGTCCGCACCAATTTCTTCCAGCGCGACGATGAAGGCCGGCGGCCATCTTTTCTCAGCTTCAAGCTGTTGTCGCGTCAGGTTCGGGAAATGCCGAAACCGGCCCCCTATGCGGAAATTTTCGTCTATGACCGCCGTGTCGAGGGCGTGCATTTGCGCGGCGGGCTGGTGGCCCGCGGCGGCCTGCGCTGGTCCGACCGGCGCGAGGATTACCGCACCGAGATCTTGGGCCTGATGAAGGCGCAGATGGTCAAGAACGCGGTCATCGTGCCGGTTGGCGCCAAGGGCGGTTTTGTGCCACGGCAATTGCCCATCGATGGTGATCGCGACGCGGTTATCGCCGAAGGTATCGCCGCCTATAAAATCTTCATCACGGCGCTGATTCAACTGACCGACAATATTGTCGATGGCAAGCTGGTGCCGCCGGCGCGCACTGTCCGGCGCGACGGTGATGATAGCTATTTGGTGGTTGCCGCCGACAAGGGCACCGCCAGCTTTTCCGACATCGCCAATGAGGTATCGCTGGCGCATGATTTCTGGTTGGGTGACGCCTTCGCTTCCGGCGGCTCCAATGGTTATGACCACAAGAAAATGGGCATCACCGCCAAGGGCGCCTGGGTGTCGGTGCAGCGGCATTTCCGCGAGCGCGGGCTCGATGTGCAAAAGGATCCGATCCGAGTCATCGGTGTCGGTGACATGTCGGGCGATGTCTTCGGCAATGGCATGCTTTTGTCCAAGACGATCAAATTGATCGCTGCTTTCGACCATCGCCATATTTTCATCGACCCCAATCCCGACCCTGGCAAAAGCTTCAAGGAGCGCGAACGGCTGTTCAATCTGTCGCGGTCAAGCTGGGCCGATTATGATCAAAAGCTGATCTCACGCGGCGGCGGCGTGTTCGAGCGCCAGGCCAAATCGATCAAGCTGTCGGCGCAAATCAAGAAACTTCTGGGCATCGAGGACGACCGGCTGAGCCCACCGCAATTGATCAATCGAATCTTGCGCGCCGAGGCCGATCTGCTGTGGTTCGGCGGCATTGGAACCTATGTCAAGGCAACTCAACAAAGCCATGCCGATGTCGGCGATCGCACCAATGACGGGCTGCGCGTCAATGCCGATGATTTGCGGGTCAAGGTGATCGGGGAGGGCGCCAATCTGGGCATGACCCAGGCCGCGCGCATTGCCTTTGCGCGCCGTGGCGGTTGCGTCAATACTGACTTCATCGATAATTCCGCCGGGGTCGACACTTCGGACAAGGAGGTCAATCTCAAGATCGCCCTCGCCCAAGCCATGGCCGATGGCAAGCTCAGTGCCGCCAAGCGCGACCAGTTCCTGGCTTCATTGCAAGATGATGTCGCCGCGCTGGTGCTGCGCAATAATTATTTACAGACCCAAACCTTGTCGATGGCGCAGGCCTTGGCGGTGGAAGCCCGCGACCGTCAGGTTCGGCTGATGCGCTGGCTAGAGCGCGAACGCGGCCTTGACCGCGAGGTCGAGGGCTTGCCCAATGACGATGAATGGGCCGAGCGCGTCGCCAAGAATGACGGCCTCACCCGGCCGGAACTGGCGGTGCTGATGGCCTATATCAAGATTGCTTTGTTCGAGGCGTTGAAAGACAGCCCGCTGGTCGCATTGGATTGTTTTGAGCCCGAATTATTTGCCGCCTTTCCGGAAAAAGCCAGCAAGCGACAGGCAGCGGCGGTGCGCGGCCACCGTTTGCGGCCTGAAATCATCGCCACGCAATTGGCTAACGCCCTGGTCAATCGGGGCGGTTTGACCCTGGCGGTCGATTTGCACGCCAATGGCGGCCATGGGCTGGATGAAATTCTCGCCGTTTTCTTCCTCACCCGCGAGGTGTTTGGACTGAAGGCGCTGTGGCGGGCAATCGACGATCTGGACTATAAAGTCGACGCATCGATACAGACCGACATGCATTTGGCATTGGCCAAAACCTTGCGCCGGCAAATGGCATGGTTTCTGGCCAGGTTGCCGCGTCCGTTGAAAATTGGCGCGGTGCTGAAGGCATATCGGGAGGATGTTGCGGCATTGTTGAGAAAGCCGCAAGAGGCCTTGTCGGAACTGGAATGCGCGGAATTGAAGCGGCATGGCGCGGCCTTGACCGATCAAAAAGTGCCGGTGGCACTAGCCGAGCAAATCGCCGCCTTGGATGTGATGGCGCCGGCTTGCGATATTGTCGCCGCCGCCCATGATCTGAAACGCCCGGTGGCGGAAGTCGCCGCCGCGTTTTTCGACATTGGTCGCCGTGTTGGGCTCGACTGGCTGCGGGCCGAAACCGACAATTATCAACCCGAGGGCTATTGGGACCGGCTTGCCGCCGGTGCGGTGTTGGACGCGCTTTCCGCGCAACAGCGCAGCTTGACATGCCATGTGTTGTCCGGCCGTAGCCGCAAACCGGCGGCGGAGATTGTCGCGGCTTGGGCGCAAAATCAAGCTGGCGCCATTGCCCGCGCCCGCGGCCTGGTCGATGAACTGGCCGCCAGCGGTCCGCCCAGCCTGGCCAAGCTGGATTATGGCGCGCGTCAGCTTGGCCACATCCTCGACGGCGTCTGAATGGCGGCGGCCGGCGCGCGGGCGCGGCTTTCCTGGGCGTTTTACGATTGGGCGGCGCAACCTTATTTCACCGTCGTACTAACGTTTATTTTTGGACCCTATTTTCAGAATCATATGGCGCCCAGTTTGGAAAAGGGTCAGGCCTGGTGGCTTTACGCGCAAGCCGGCGCCGGTTTCCTAATCGCGCTCACCGGGCCGGTGGTCGGCGCCATCGCCGACCGTGGCGGCCGCCCCAAGGCCTGGGTGGCGGTTTCGGTGGCGATGATGGTGCTGGGCTTGTGCGCGACCTGGGCGGCGGTGCCGGGCGCCGACGAGCGCATTGTCTGGGTATTGATGGCGATCGCGCTGGCCTCGATTGGCGCTGAATATGGCATCATCTTCACCGACTCGATGTTGCCGCAATTGGCCAAGCCGGGCCAGATCGGGCGGCTGTCCGGTTTCGGCTGGGCGATGGGCTATGTCGGCGGCTTGATCATGCTGCTGCTGGTGCTGGGCTTCTTGGCGCTGCCGGAACAGCCGCTATGGGGCCTGGACCGCGCCAGTCACGAGCCCGACCGCGCCGTGGGGCCCTTGGCGGCGCTATGGCTGCTGGTGTTTTCGCTGCCCTTGTTTTTGTTTGTTAAACTGCCATCCGGCCCGCGTCTGCCATTGCGCCGGGCGGTCACGGCGGGGCTGGGGCAATTGGCGGCGATGGCGCGGCAAGCCCGGATGTACCGCAATATCGGCATGTTTCTGCTGGCCCGCATGGCCTATTATGACGGCATTGTCGCGGTGTTCACCATTGGCGGGCTTTATGCCGCCGGCACCTTTGGCTGGCAACTGACCGAACAGGGCCTGTTCGGCATGATCTTGATCATATTTGGCGCGGTGGGGGTGGTGATCGGCGGCTATTGCGACGACCGCTTCGGGCCGAAGGCGGTGATCGGTGTTTCGGTGGCGGCGATTGGCTTGGCCTTGGCCGGGGTTTTATCGGTTGACCGTGCTCATATCGGTTTTGTCTTCGCGGTCGCGCCGGCCAGCGGCGAAGGTCTGTTCGCCAGCACGTCGGAGCAAGTGATGATCGGCTTGGGCGCGGTGATCGGTTTGTTCCTGGGGCCGGTGCAAGCCGCCAGTCGCAGCTTGATGGCGCGGCTGGCCCCCGCTGACAGCCGCCGCGCATTTTTTGGGCTTTATGCGTTGAGCGGTCGCGCCACCACCTGGGTTGCCTCCGCCAGCATCGCCCTGGTCACCGACTGGACCGACTCACGCCGCCTCGGCATCGCCACCATCTTGATCTTGCTGCTCTTGGGCCTGGCCCTGCTCAGCCGGGTCAAGGTTCAGCCCTTACCGGCGGTTTTGCCGACCAGCCAGAAATAAAGCGGATAAGGCAGCAAACTCAAAAATTTGAGAAAATAACTGAAACGCTTGGGAAAGCTGATTTCAAACCCATTGCGCCGCAACCCCCGCATGCAATAATCGGCAGCCCGCTCGGCGCTGATCAAGAACGGCATCGGAAAATCATTTTGTTCGGTCAGCGGCGTGTCGACAAAGCCGGGATTGATGACCTGCACCTTGATGCCCTGGGGCGCCAAGGTCAGGCGCAGGCTTTCGCACAGGTAAATCAAGGCGGCCTTCGACGAGCCATAGGTGGCGGCGCGCGGCAGGCCGCGATAGCCGGCGACCGAGGCGATGATCGCGACATGGCCCCGGCCACGGGCTTGCATAGCCGGCAGCACGGCTTCCAGCATGCGCACGGCGCCCATCACATTGACATCGTATTTGGCGGTGAAATCCTCGCAGGTGATGGGTTCGTTCTTTGACGCGGTCCAGGCCGCCGCGCCATAAATCGCCAGATCGATGGCCCCGACCTGCTCGGCGATGCCGGCAGCCGCGTCGCGCACCGCCTGGGTGTCGCTGGCATCGACTGGCCAGGCGACAATGCGGCCCGGCCCCGGTGCCTGATTGGCCAGGTCATCGAGCAAATGGCCGCGCCGGGCGCTGGCGACCACGGTCAGGCCGGCGCCGGCCATCGCCAAGGCCAGGGCGCGGCCAATGCCGGTCGAGGCGCCCAAAATCCAGATCACCGCGCCTGGGGCCAGCGAATGACTCATGGCTATTCTCCTGTCCTGTCTTCGGGATTGCCGGCGCCGTTGCCAACGCGTTCCAGGCACGCCGCCAATTGCGGCTGGCCGGCCAGCCGCCGGGCGTCGGCGGCATCGAAATATTGCAGCATCCGGTAAATGATCGGCACATCGTTTTTGGGCGGCGTGAAGTCCAGCCCGATCAGGCAGCCGCCCGGATCATAGACCAAATTGACCCGCACGCCGCCGCTCACCGCATAACGCTGGCCGCGCCAAGTCTCGCCCGTTGGAGCGGCGATCACGGCGTCTTCGCCGGGCTCCATGGTAATCTCCAGCGGCGGCCCTTTCTGGCTGTTGATCCACGGCCGATGGACCAAGGTCTTGGGGTGCCAATAGGTGGTCATCAGCGCGTCGTCCTGGCGCCAGCGCTCATCGTCTTGATTGCGCCAGGCAAAGCCTTCGGCGTCGCGGGCGCCTTCCACCCGAAAGGCGCGGCCATTGTCATCGGTCTCAGACCAGAAATAATCCAGCCGCCGGCCCTGCCAGTCCCACACCTCCATCGCCCGATGCTCGTAACGGAACAGGGTGATGAAGGCGACTTTGACCTTGATGTCGATGGCAATGTCGACCCGCAGCCGGCCATCGTCCAAGCGGCTGAAGCGCAGGCCATGGGTGCCAATTTGTTGGCCTTTGCGGTCCAGCGCGAAGACAATGTCCGGCTCGTCTAGGCTGACGGCATGGGCCGGCTGAACGCCGCTGCCGTTGGCCAGCGCCATCAGGGCGACAAAAAGGCTGGTGCGGGAACGGCTAATAACGCACCAGGCCGTTCAGCCAGCGCGCCAACGGACCGGTAAAGCGGATCGGCGCATCCAGCACCACCAAGCAAACGCAGCCTTCCATCGGGTCGGCGACCGGCCGATGGTCGATCTCTTCATCGGCGATCTGCAGGTCGCCACGGTCGAAGGCCAAGCCGCCGTCGCGATAGCCGCCGGCGAGCACCAGCGTCAATTCCTGGCCGCCATGGCGATGGCGGGGCACCGCTCGCCCCGGCGCGATCGACAACAGTACCGCCTTGTGCCGGCAGCCATCGATCGGCAGTTTAAACTCGCGCACGCCAGGTGCCACCCGCCGCCAGGCCAGACGCTCCAGCGGCGCGCCCAATAGCTGGCGTAAGGGATAGGGCAGGGCGTCGGTCGCAGGCGCGGGCGCCTTGGCGGTGGCGGTGATGTTGTCCACATCCTCGTCCAGCCGCGCCAGCATCCGCGCCATTTCCGCGTCGTCGACGCCGGTTTCATCGCTTTCCAGTTGCTCCAGCATTGCCCCGCCCAGCCGGGTCCAGGCGCTGTAATCGGCAGCGGCTTGGGGGTCGAGCGCCAAATGGCTGGCGATCGCCAGTGCCGGGGCCGCCGGCATGGCGCCGCTGGCATAATCCATCAATAATTCAGGCGTCGCATGATGTTGCGGCATGGTCATGACCTTTCCAGCGTGTCGCGCAAACGCGCCAGGGCCAAACGGATCCGCGATTTGACCGTGCCCAGTGGCAGGGCCAGGTCGCGCGCGATCTCGCTATGGGATTTGTCCTCGAAATAAGCCATTTCAACAATCCGTCTCTGCGCCAGCGGCAAATCGTCAAGCGAATTGGCGACGCGGCGTTCATCCTCCTGGGCGTGGGCACTGCTGTCCGCCGTCTCGGCGGGCGCCATCAGGCCCAGAAGATCGGCTTCGGCCGGCTGTGGCCGGGACTCACGGCGTAACACATCGATCCGGCGGTTGCGGACAATGGTGAACAGCCAGGTCGACACCGACGCCTTGTCAGGGTCGAAACTCGCCGCTTTGCGCCACAGGCTCAGCATTGCTTCCTGCGCCAACTCCTCGGCGGCGGCGGCATCGGCGCCGAGCTTCAAGCCATAGGTCTTCAGCCGGGGCGCGAAATGCCGGTACAAACGCTCGAACGCCGCGCGGTCGCGGAAATCCGCCACCGCCCGGACTTGGTCGGCGAGATGATCGCGCTCGGCATCGCGGCGGGTCTCAGGGTTGATCTCGGCAGGCATCCAATCGTGCAGCGTCCTTATTTGAGGCGCGCTCATGCTATCGTCTGCCGCCAATGCTGTCATGGCCTAAGACCCAAAACTGCCTATTCACCCTCGAAATACGCAGGTCCCGGACGCGCGGATCAGTAACAAGCCATGAAAAGTGGAGCGGGCGAAGGGAATCGAACCCTCGTCTTAAGCTTGGGAAGCTTCTGCTCTACCATTGAGCTACGCCCGCATCGGTTTTTCGATAGCGCAATCGCGACGCCCAATCCAGCGGCTTTTGCGCGCTTGACCCCCATGCGGGCCGGCATTATCCCGTGGGCATGCGGCCATTGGGGCCGCCGGGAATGCGCAATATGAAAAAAACCACCGGCATTGACCGCAAGATCAGCCAAAAATGGCGCCAGGCGACACAATTGGTGCGCGGCGGCACCCGCCGGTCCGACCAGGACGAAACCTCGGAAGCGCTGTATCTGACCTCGGGCTTCGCCTATGACGCGGCCGAGGTCGCAGAAGCCCGCTTCAAGGGCGAGGCCGCGGGCTTTACCTATTCGCGGCTCTCCAACCCGACAGTGGCGATGTTCGAGGAGCGGATGGCGCTGATTGAAGGCGCCGAGGCCGCGCGGGCCACCGCCAGCGGCATGGCGGCGATGACGGCGGCACTACTGTCCTGCCTGCGCGCTGGCGATCATGTGGTGGCCAGCCGGGCCTTGTTTGGCTCTTGCCGCTGGCTGGTGGAAAATCTGTTGCCGCGCTTTGGCGTGGCGACCACCCTCGTGCATGGCCCGGATGTTGACGCCTGGGCCGCCGCGGTGCGGCCGCAAACCAAGGTGTTTTTCTTCGAGACCCCGGCCAATCCGACCTTCGATCTGGTCGATATCGCGGCGGTGTCCAAGATCGCTCATGACGCTGGCGCGCGCGTAATCGTCGATAATGTCTTCGCCACGCCGCTTTATCAAAAGCCGTTGGCGCTGGGCGCCGACATCGTCGCCTATTCCGCGACCAAGCATATAGATGGCCAAGGCCGGGTGCTGGGCGGGGTGATTTTGGGCAGTCAGGCCTATATCAATGACGAATTGCTGCCGCTGCTGCGCAATACCGGCCCGGCGATGAGCCCGTTCAATGCCTGGGTGCTGCTGAAGGGGCTTGAAACCCTGGCCTTGCGGGTTGACCGCATGGCTGCCAATGCGCAAGCAGTGGCTGAATTTCTCGCCCAACGCTTGGGCCGGATCTCATATCCCGGCGCCAAGGATCATCCGCAATATGACTTGGCGCGGCAACAAATGGGCAGCGCCGGCACGATCATGAGCTTTTTCCTCGCCGACAAGGCGCAGGCCTTCACGGTGATGAATGCGCTGGACCTGATCGACATTTCCAACAATATCGGGGATTCGCGGTCGCTGATCACCCATCCGGCTTCGACCACGCATCAAAGCCTCAGTCTCGAGGCGCGCGCCGAACTGGGCATCACCGAGGGCATGGTGCGTTTGTCGGTGGGCTTGGAAGACCCGCAAGACTTGATCGAGGATTTGGACCAGTCCCTGGCCAAGGCGGGCTTGTGATGAAGCGCGGCAACAACCCGGGCGCGCTGCCTTATGGCGCCACCACCCACGGCGTCACCGTCGAGGTGCGGCCCTATTATCTGCCCGATCAGTCCGACCCCGAAACCGACCGCCATGTCTGGGGCTATCATATCCGCATCAGCAACAGCGCGCCCGAGGCGGTGCAATTGCGCCGCCGCTATTGGCGCATCACCGACGGTCGTGGCCAAGTGCATGAAGTGCGGGGCGAAGGTGTTGTCGGCGAACAGCCGCTGTTGGCCAATGGCGAAAGCTTCGAATATGACTCCGGCGTGCCGCTCACCACCGCCTCGGGCTTCATGACCGGCCATTATGAAATGGAACGCGCCGACGGTGTTGCCCTCATCGTCGAAATCCCCACCTTCTCGCTGGATGCCCCCAATACCCGCCAACGCGTGCATTAGGCGGCGGAGCCAAGCCGATAGCCGCCATAAACAAGTAAACCGTCCCCGAATTAGGGTTCACAGGACGGTGGGGCCACCATAAATTCAACGGGGCACTATAACGGGGACGGTATGCTTAAATAAATGTCTCTACACTATAACGGGGACGGTATGCTTAAATAAATGTCTCTAAATGTAACACTAAATTATGTATACCGTCCCCGGTATACACGTCACGCGCCCGGCGAAATCAGCGTTCTTCTAGGTGTCCAGACGCAATGTTTCGGTGCGCAGATCATCAGTCATTCTTGTCTGAAGACTGCCGTAGCGACCGCACTTCTTCACCCAAAGCCCGCAATTCAAGCAGGATTTCCTCGCGCTCACTATGCGCATCTTCATCGGTCGCCTGGGCCATGGCATTGACAATCACACCGATAAACAAATTAAGCACTATAAAGCTCGTTAGCAAAATGAATGGAACAAAAAATGCCCAGGCGTAGGGGGATTGCGCCATAATCGGGCGGACAATTCCCATTGACCAACTCTCAAGTGTCATGATCTGGAATAGTGAATATAGCGAAGCACCAAGTGTCCCGAACCACTCAGGAAACACCGCGCCAAATAATTTGGTGGCCATGACTGCGGCGATATAGAAAAGCAGCAATAGCATGATGATTACTGTCCCGATACTGGGGATTGCGCTGAACAGACCGACTATTACCTTGCGCATACTAGGCACCATCGAGACGAGCCGAAGCGCGCGAAGGATGCGTAGCGCACGCATCACGGAGAACTGATGTGAAGCTGGCACAAGCGCGACGCTAACGATGATGAAGTCGAAAACATTCCAGCCATTGCGGAAGAAGCTGAGGCGATAAACGAACAATTTTATCGCTAGTTCCACCACGAAGATCACTATCGCGAGACGGTCGAGCGTTTTAATGAACCCGCCGAAGCGCGCCATGATTTCTGGCGAGGTTTCTAATCCTAAACCTATCGCATTCATCACAATGACCGTGATGATAAAATGCTCAAACTGTCGCGCTTCGACAAGTGACTGAAGGCGTTGCTTTAGTGACGGGGAGTGTTGAGTCATGTGCGTTCCGATAGCCGTTGTGGACCTGTCACTCGCGCCCTGCGTTAAGGCTTGGGGCTGCCCGTCACATTTGATGCTCCCTCAGTTACAGGTTACAGTGCAGGTTACAGGGACGCTATACTTAAATACAGGCCTCGCGAGACGGCGACTTTGACGCGCCTTGCAGGCCCCCAGCCGCCTATTTATCCTTGAACTGGGGTTGGCGTTTTTCGATGAAGGCGGCCATGCCTTCTTTTTGGTCTTCGGTCGCGAACAGCGAATGGAAGACGCGGCGCTCGAACAGCAGGCCTTCGGCGAGCGAGACTTCCTGGCTGCGGCCGACCGCTTCCTTGGCCAGCAGCACCGAGGGGCGCGACATCGCGGCGATGGTGCGGGCGACCTTCTTGGTTTCCTCCAAAAGATCATCGGCGGGGAAAATGCGGGCGACGAGGCCGGCGCGTTCGGCTTCCTGGGCGTCCATATTGCGGCCGGTCAACACCATGTCCATGGCTTTGGCCTTGCCGATCGCCCGGGTCAGGCGTTGGGTGCCGCCAATGCCGGGAATGACGCCCAATTTGATTTCCGGCTGGCCGAATTTGGCGCTGTCGCCGGCGAAGATCATGTCGCACAGCATCGCCACTTCGCAGCCGCCGCCCAAGGCATAACCGTTGACGGCGGCGATCACCGGCTTGCGCACCGCCGCCATCGCCTGGCTGGCGGCGCCGAAGAAATCCTCGCCCAACACATCAGCATAGGTTTTCTCGCTCATTTCCTTGATATCGGCGCCGGCGGCAAAGGCTTTTTCCGAGCCGGTTAGGATGATGCAGCCGATTTCCGGGTCATCGTCCAACTGCCGCAACGCATCGACCAGCTCGCCCAGCAATTCCTGGTTCAAGGCGTTCAGCGCCTTGGGCCGGTTCAGGGTGATGGTGGCGATGCCGTCTTCTTTGTCCAGCAGGATGGTTTGATAGGCCATGATGTCCTCTTTGCCGCTCGTTTCCGGTTCGGTTTTGTTCGGGCGCCTGTCTTATCGCTTTTGTGCGACCGCGAAAAGCCCCATGGCGCCCGGCCCGTTCAAGGCTCGGGCGCCAGCGTTAGCCGCAGCTGGGTCGCGTCGGCAACCCCCAGAATGGTGAGGTCTAGCCGCTCGCCCTCGCGGCGAAACCGCAGGGTCGTGGATTGATCATCCTTTTCAAGCGCTTGGACGCTCCAGCCCAACATCGGCAGGCTGGCTTGATAATAGGCGGCCACCCGTTCCGGCGGGGCTGGCCCGGTCGCCACCACCTCCAATACCCGGCCGGCGGGCGAATCGAACCACAACATGCGTTCAGGGTCGAGTTCAAAGCCATCCAGCAGCGGAATGTCGAAGGAATCGAGCAAGCGGTCAGCCCAGGCCGCCGGCGTCGAAACCAGGGCCAAGGCCCAGGCCAAGACCAAGCCCATCATCGCCACGCTGATCCACTTCAACGGTTGATGCTGCATGCGCGCTGATCGCTCCCGCTGGCATTCATCTTTGGCAGCCCGGGCAATAAAAGGTCGAACGCCCGGCCTGGACGATGCGTTTGACCGGCCGCCCGCAACCCATTGCCGCACAGGCCACGCCGGCGCGATCATAAACCTTGAAGCCGGTCTGGAAATAGCCCAGTTCACCATCCGGCCGGGCATAGTCGCGCAGCGACGAGCCGCCCGCGGCGATCGCGCGCTGCAACACCGCCACAATCGCCTGCGCCAGCCGCTCGACCCGCAAGGCGCTCAAGCCGCCCGCCGCCCGCTTGGGGTTGATGCCGGCTTCATGCAGGGCTTCGCAGACATAGATATTGCCCAGGCCGGCAACGACCCGCTGATCCAGCAGCGCCGCCTTGATGCTGGTCTTGCGGCCCTCAAGGGCGGCCCGCAGCTCAGGCCCGGAAAACTGGTTTGACAAGGGTTCCGGCCCCATCGCCGCCAGCCAGGGATGGTCGCCGACCTGATCCTGGCGGCAAATATCCATCATCCCAAAGCGGCGCGGGTCGTGCAACAACACGGTTGTGCCCTGGTCGGTTTCAAGCACGACATGATCATGTTTGCCGGGGACGGCGTCGGCGCTGCCGGTGGCGGCAATACGCATCCGCCCCGACATCCCCAAATGGAAGATCAGGCAATCGCCGGATTGCAGCGCGATCAAGCCATATTTGCCGCGCCGTTTAATGCCGCCGACCCATTGGCCGGTCAGCCGGGCGGCGAAATTGGTGGGCAGGGCAAAGCGCAGGTCCGGCCGCCGCGCCGCCACATGCACCAGCCGCCGGCCCAGCAAATAAGGCGCCAAGCCGCGGCACACGGTTTCGACTTCTGGCAGTTCAGGCATTGGCCATTTTCGCCCTTGGCGCGGCGTCTGCGCGCTTCTATCGCGGCGCAAACTGCTTTAAGGTCGCCGCAGCAATTCCGATCCCCCGAGAGGACTCAACAGGCTTATGGCCGGCAAAGCGGATATTGGCAAGCAGCAGGCGGACGGCGCCACCGCCAGTTTCGGCTATCAAGACGTTGCCGCCGACACCAAGGCCGGCTTGGTGCGCGGCGTGTTCAGTTCGGTCGCCGCGCGTTACGATCTGATGAACGACGCCATGTCGCTGGGCCTGCACCGTTTGTGGAAGAACGACATGGCCGCCGCCATCGACCCGCGGCCCGGCGAACGGCTGCTCGATGTCGCCGGCGGCACCGGCGATATCGCGATGCGGCTGGCCGCCCGCCTGGCCAAGCGCGGCGGCGCGGCGGCGACGGGCCGGATTCATGTGCTGGACATCAATCAAGACATGCTGGCGGTGGGCCGCGCCCGCGCCGCCAAGCGCGGTCTTGACGCGATGCTGGACTGGACCTGCGGTGATGCCGAGGCGCTGCCTTTCGCCGACCGCGCCTTCGATGCCTATTCGATCGCCTTCGGCATTCGCAATGTCACCGATATCGCCGCAGCACTGGCCGCGGCGCATCGCGTGCTGGATTATGGCGGCCGGTTCTTTTGCCTGGAATTCTCGGACTTTTCCTTGCCGTTGCTGGACCGGCTTTATGATCGCTACAGCTTTGATGTGATTCCGAAGCTCGGCGCGCGGCTGGCTGGCGACGCCGACAGTTATCGTTATCTGGTTGAATCGATTCGCCGCTTTCCCGATGCCGAGACCTTCGCGACGATGATGCGCGCGGCGGGTTTCGCACAGGTGCGTTGGCGGCCCTTTGCCGGCGGCGCGGTGGCCTTGCACCAGGGTTGGCGGTTATGAACGGGCGGCGTCGTGCTTGAAGCTCTGCGCCACAGCGCGCGGCTGCTGGAAGTCGCTCGCACCTTGGCCCGCTACCGGCTGGCGGCCCAAGCGCGGCGGTTGCTGCCGGCGCCGGCGCGGCTGTTTTTTCGCCTTGTTGGGCTGGGCGCGCGGCCGGCCTGCGCCGCTGATCTCAGCCCCGGGCGGCGTCTGGCGCTGGCACTGGAGGATTTGGGGCCGCCCTATATCAAGCTGGGACAGGTGCTGGCCACCCGGCCTGACCTGACCAGCGCGGAATTGGCGCGTGACCTGCGGTCGCTGCAAGACCATCTCAAACCATTCCCCGAGGCCCAAGCGCGGGCCGCCATTGCGGCTGAATTCGACCAGCCAGCGGACAGCCTGTTCGCTGCGTTCGAGCCGGAGCCGGTGGCGGCGGCGTCGATCGCCCAGGTTCACCGGGCCCGCACCCCGGACGGCCGCGACGTCGCCGTGAAATTGCTGCGGCCCGGGATTGAAGCGCGCTTTGCGCGCGAATTGGCGTTTTTTCGCTGGGGCGCTGCGCTAATCGAGCGCCATCACGCGCGCGCGCGGCGGTTACGGCCGGTGGCGGTGATCGACACCCTTGGCCGTTCGGTGGCGCGGGAGATGGATTTGCGGCTGGAAGCCGCCGCGCTCAGCGAATTGGCCGACAACATGGCCTCGACGCCGGGCTATCGGCTGCCGCAACCGGTTTGGAGCCTGACCGGCCAGCGGGTGTTCACGATGGAGTGGATCGACGGTATTCCATTGTCCGACATCGCCCGCGTTCGCGCCGCCGGCATCGACACCCGGCCCTATGCGGCGCGGCTGGTGCAGGTGTTCCTGACCCAAGCCATGCGCGATGGCTATTTTCACGCCGACCTCCATCAAGGCAATTTGCTGATCACGCCTGACGGTGATTTGGCGGCGGTGGATTTCGGCATCATGGGCCGCCTCAGCCGAGCCGACCGCCGCTATCTGGCCGATATTCTCTATGGCTTTATCGAGCGCGACTATCGGCTGATTGCCGAGGCGCATTTCGCCGCCGGCTATGTGCCGGGCCATCACCGGGTCGAGGATTTCGCCGCCGCTCTGCGCGCCATTGGCGAGCCGATCATGGGCCGGCCGGCCTCGGAAATTTCCGTCGGCCGGCTGCTGGCGCAGCTTTTCGCCACCACCGAGGCATTCGACATGCCAACCCAGCCGCATTTGCTGCTGCTGCAAAAAACCATGATGATGGTCGAGGGCTTGGCGATCGAATTGGACGGCCAGGTCAATATGTGGGCGGTATCGCGGCCGGTGATCGAGGCCTGGTTCGCTGAAAACATGGCGCCGGAAGTGTTGGCCGCCGACCGCCTGATCGAGCATTGGCGGCTGTTGAAACGAGTGCCGGGGCTGATCAACCGGGTCGAGGACCTGGTCAAGCAGGCGGCGGCACAACAAGCCGAGGACGCGGCGCCGCCCCCGCAACGACCGCTATGGCCGGCCTGGTGCGTGGCTGGCGCGGCGGTGGCGGTGGCCGGCTTGCTGGCCTTAAAAGCATTTGCCGCTTAGCGGGTCTGGGTTACAGTCGCCGCCATGCTGACTGACAAACGCATTCTCCTGATCATCGGCGGTGGCATCGCCGCCTATAAATGCCTGGAGTTGATCCGCCGGCTGCGTGACGAAGGCGTGCGCGTGCGCGCCATTTTGACCAAGGCGGGCGGCCAGTTCGTCACCCCTTTGTCGGTCGCGGCTTTGTCTGAACAGCCGGTGTATCAGGACCTGTTTTCACTGAAAGACGAGACCGAGATGGGCCATATCCGGCTCAGCCGCGAGGCCGACTTGTTGCTGGTTGCCCCCGCCACCGCCGATTTACTGGCGAAAATGGCCCTTGGCGCCGCCGACGACCTGGCCACCACCGCCTTGCTGGCGACTGACAAGCCGGTGCTGGTGGCGCCTGCGATGAACCCGCAAATGTGGGCGCATCCCGCCACCCAACGCAATGTCAGGCAATTGACCGCCGACGGCATTGGCTTCATTGGTCCCGGCCATGGCGACATGGCGTGCGGCGAAGTTGGCGCTGGCCGGTTGGCCGAGGTGCCGGACATGCTGGCCGCGATCCGCGCCCATTTCGCTGCAGGGCAGGGGGCCAAGCCGCTGGCGGGCCGTCGCGCGCTGGTGACCGCCGGCCCGACATATGAAGCCATCGATCCAGTGCGCTATATCGCCAATCGCTCATCCGGTCGCCAGGGCTATGCCATTGCCGCCGCCTTGGCGGATTTGGGGGCGCAGACCGTGCTGATCTCCGGGCCGACGCCGTTGCCAACGCCTGCTGGCGTGCGCCGGGTCGATGTCGAAAGCGCGGCGGAGATGCTGGCGGCGGCACAAGCGGCGCTGCCCGCCGATATCGCGGTGATGGTGGCCGCCGTCGCAGACTGGCGCGCGGCCAGTCCGCAAGCGCAGAAATTGAAGAAATCCGGTGCCCAACCGCCGACCCTGACGTTGGCCGCCAATCCCGATATTCTGGCTACATTGGCCCAGGCCGGACCCAGCCGGCCGGGCCTGGTCATCGGCTTTGCCGCCGAGACCGAACGGGTGATCGATCATGCCCAAGCCAAGCGGGCGGCCAAGAACTGCGACTGGATCGTCGCCAATGATGTCGCCCCCGGCACCGGGGTGATGGGCGGGACCGAAAACACCGTCCATTTGATCACCGCCGACGCGGTCGAGGACTGGCCCAAAATGGCCAAGGACGCGGTTGCCGGGCGGCTTGCCGCGCGCATTGCCGATCATTTCAAGGCCCAATCATGACCGCCCAGGCATCTGTTGAAGTCGCCATCTTGCAATTGCCGCATGGCCTGGGCCTTGACCTCCCGGGCTATCAAAGCGACCTGGCCGCGGGCGTAGATCTTGTGGCTGCCATTGGTGATGAACCCAAGATATTGGGGCCCGGCGCGCGCGCCTTGATCCCCACCGGCATTGCCATCGGTCTGCCGCCGGGATTTGAGGCGCAGGTGCGGCCCCGCTCCGGCCTCGCCTTGCGCCATGGTTTGACGCTGCTCAACGCGCCCGGCACCATTGATGCCGATTATCGTGGCGAGATCGGTGTCATCCTCGTCAATCTCGGTCAGGACGCGGTGGCGATCGAGCGTGGCATGCGGGTGGCGCAATTGGTGGTGGCGCCGGTGGCGCGGCTGCGCTGGCGGCCGGTGGCAACCCTGGACGCGACCACGCGCGGCGGCGGCGGTTTCGGTTCGACCGGTTCATGAGCCTGCTCAGCGACAGCCAGCTTGAACGTTATGCGCGGCATATCGTGTTGCGCGAAGTTGGCGGTGCCGGCCAGCGCAAATTGCTGGCGGCGCGGGTGCTGGTGTTGGGTGCTGGCGGCCTTGGCGCGCCGGCATTGCTGTATTTGGCCGCCGCCGGGGTTGGCCATATCGGCATTGTCGATGATGATGATGTCGCCTTGTCGAATCTGCAGCGCCAGGTCATTCACCGCAGCCGCGATGTCGGCCGCGCCAAGACCGACAGCGCCGCCGACGCCATCGCGGCGCTCAATCCCGATGTCGAGGTGGCGCGCCATCATTGCCGGTTCTTGGCCGACAATGGCGCGGCCTTGCTTGGCGACTATGACCTGTTGATCGACGGCACCGACAATTTCGCCACCCGCTTCGCCGCCAATGACGCGTGCCTGGCGCTGCGGCGGCCGCTGGTGTCGGCGGCGGTGGGGCCGTTCGACGGCCAATTGGCGGTGTTCAAGGGTTATCAGCCGGCGCTGCCCTGTTATCGCTGCTTGGTGCCCGAAGCGCCGCCGCTGGACGGTGGCACCTGCGCCGATGAAGGCATATTGGGCGCGCTCACCGGGGTGATGGGGTCGATGGCGGCGCTGGAGGCGATCAAGGAACTGCTCGGTTTTGGCGACAGTCTGGCTGGCCGGCTGCTGATTTATGACGCGCTCGGCGCACGCATTCGCACCATCACACTGAACAAAGACCCCGCCTGTCGCGCCTGCGGCGCCGCGCGATAAGGATCAAGCCGCCCAGTCTTCCAGCACCCGGTCGGGCGGGCTGTGGCCATCAACGAAGGTCTTGATGTTGATGATGACCTTTTCGCCCATTTCACGCCGCGATTCATGGGTGGCGGAGCCCATATGCGGCACCGCCACGACATTCGGCAGTTTCAGCAGCGTTGGATTGATCCCCGGCTCGTCTTGAAACACGTCCAGGCCGGCGCCGGCGATCTTGCCTTCCTCCAGCAAGCGGATCATCGCGTTTTCGTCAATCACCTCGCCGCGCGCGGTATTGATGATGAAGGCATGCGGCCGCAGCAGCGCCAGCCGCCGCGCCGACAGCAAATGATAGGTCGCCGGGGTATGTGGGCAGTGCAGCGACACGATGTCCATCCGCGTCAACATCTGGTCGAGGTCTTGCCAATAGGTCGCTTCCAGCGCGTTTTCGATATTTTCCGGTAGCCGCCGGCGGTTATGATAATGGATCGCCACACCAAAGGCGCGGGCCCGCCTGGCCACCGCCTGGCCGGTCCGGCCCATGCCGATAATGCCCAGCCGTTTGCCCCAGATCCGGGTACCTAACATATGGGTCGGCGACCAGCCGGTCCATTTGCACTGGCGCAGCAGGTCGACACCTTCGACCAGCCGCCGCGGCGCCGCCAGCATCAGCGCCATGGTCATGTCGGCGGTGTCCTCGGCCAGCACGCCGGGCGTGTTGGTGACGGTGACGCGGCGCTGCCGGGCGCTGGCCAGGTCGATATGATCGACCCCGGCGCCAAAATTGGCGATCATCTTGAACTGCGGCCCGGCATGGGCCAGCACCCGGGCGTCGATTCGGTCGGTCAAGGTTGGCACCAGAATGTCCGCCCGCTTCACCGCGTCGGCTAGCCGCGCGGCGGTAAAGGGCTCATCGCCGGTGTTAAGCTCGACATCGAAAAGCTCGGCCATGCGGGTCTCGACGCTTTCCGGCAATTGCCGGGTGACGATGACTTTGGGTTTCGAACTGCTCATGCTCTGCCTTGATCTCAATTGCGGCCCACGGGCTTGGCGCTTGCTGTTCCCACTTCCCCGTTCATACACATTGCCTGACGGCTTCGCCAGAGTCTTGGCGCGACAAGCGTTCGATCTTGACTGCTTTGCGATGCTTCCATCCGGCGGAAAACTGCATTAGCTTGACCGCCATGCATGATCGGGTCGTGGCATATTTGGCAAGTTTTTGGTTTGGCGCGATCGCCAGCGTCCTTGGCGTGTGGCTGGCGGCCACGCCGGCGGCGGCGCAGGAGAGCGGCGCGCCGGTGCCGCGCTTTGCCAGCCTTGGCGCTGTCGAGGTCAATTTGCGGGTCGGCCCCGGCCGTGGTTATCCGGTCGAATGGGTATATCGACGCCGTGGCCTGCCGGTTGAAATCGTCGATAGCTATGGCGATTGGCGGCGCATCCGCGATCCCGACGGCGCCCAGGGCTGGGTGTTGAAGGACCTGCTGTCATCGCGCCGCGCGGCGATCGTGACCGGAAGCCAAATCCGCACCTTGTTCAGCCAGCCGACGGCCGACGCCCGCGCCGCTTGGCGGGTCGAACCTGGCGTGGTGCTGGCCTTGCTGCGCTGCCAGGACGCTTGGTGCGAGGCCGCCATCGACGGCGGCCGCCAAGCATGGATCTTGCGCACGCATCTATGGGGCGTTTATGCAGGTGAGAATTTTCCCTGAACCCTCGCCTGTCCGGGATAGGAGCCGATGTCGTTGAGCGAAGCCGATAGCGATGACCCCGCGCCGTCGCGCCTGATCGAGGTGACGCTGGACGACCGCACCATCCTCTACCGCAATGCCGATGTCGAACAGGAGCGGCGGGTCGCGATTTACGATCTGTTGGAAGACAATTATTTTGAACCGCTATTGCCGCTGCCAGGCGGCTATGCGGGGCCGTTCCGGTTGCGGTTGCGGATCGCCGAGGGTCGGCTGGCCTTCGACCTGGCCAATCGCGACGACCAGGCGCTGGAAACCGTGGTGTTGGCGCTCAGTCCGTTCCGGCGCTTGATTCGCGATTATTTCGCGGTTTGCGAAAGTTATTTTCAAGCCATCAAGAGCGCCACGCCCAGCCAAATCGAAGCCATCGACATGGGCCGCCGCGGCTTGCACGATGAAGCCTCGCATTTATTGATGGAGCGGCTGGCGGAAAAAATCCGCATCGATTTCCCCACCGCCCGGCGTTTGTTCACGCTGATATGCGTGCTGCACATCAAATAGGACCGTGCCGATGACCGCTTCGGACCCGCCCCCCCGCATTGCCCCGCAGCGTCTTGTTTTTGTGCAATCAGAATGCGGTGCGTTCGCCGATCGCCGAAGCGCTGTTGGCCAAGGCGGCGCGCGGCAGGCTTTATGTCGATTCCGTCGGCTTGCATTGCGCGCCGATGCTTGATCCGTTTTCAGTCGCGGTGATGGCGGAATTGGGCATTGATCTGGCGGATTATCCGCCCAAGGGCGTCGATGCCTTGCGCGACGATGGTTTTGAGCTGGTGATCGCGCTGACGCCGGAGGCGCATGACGCCGCGCGCGCCGATGATTTCATGCCCGGCGCGAAAATCGAATATTGGCCAACCATGAACCCGTCGTTGACCGAGGGCGGGCGCGAGACCGTGCTGTCGGCCTATCGGGCGGTGCGCGATCAATTGGCGCGGCAGATTGCCCATCGCTTCAGCTTTTCCGCCGCCGGCGCTGGCGGCTTGCAGCAAAAGCCTTGAAATCGGCTGGCCTTTCGCGCAGTACTGTCGCCCAAACGAGAACTGGGTGAATTGGCCGGACCGACTATGGCGAAAGAAGAACTGATCGAAATGCGCGGCAAGGTGGAGGAATTGCTCCCCAATGCCATGTTCCGCGTGCGTTTGGAAAACGGTCATGAAGTATTGGGCCATACCGCCGGCAAGATGCGCAAGAACCGCATTCGCGTGCTGGTCGGCGACGAGGTGATGGTGGAGCTGACGCCCTATGACCTCAGCAAGGGCCGCATCACCTATCGCTTCAAATAAGGCCTTGAGCGCGCTCGCCAAGCCGCCTTTGGTGCTGGCCTCGGCCTCGCCCCGGCGGCTGACGCTGTTGGCGCAAATCGGCATCACCCCGGCTGCCGTCGATCCTGCTGACTTGGACGAAACCCCGCTGGCCGGGGAATTGCCGCGCGACCATGCCTTGAGGTTGGCGCGGGAAAAGGCGCAAGCGGTGGCGCCACGGCATCCCGACGCGATCGTGCTGGCCGCCGACACCGTGGTCGCCGCCGGCCGCCGCATCCTGCCCAAGGCCGAGGACGCGGCCACCGCGCGGCAATGCCTGTCGATCTTGTCGGGCCGACGCCATAAGGTGCACGCAGCGGTGGCGGTGATTGGCCCCGAAGGCCGGATGCAGACACGGCTCAGCACTTCAACCGTCACCTTCAGCCGGCTCACCGCCGCCGACATCGCGCGTTATCTCGCCACCGACGAATGGCGCGGCAAGGCCGGCGGCTATGCCATTCAGGGGTTGGCGGCGGCTTATGTCCGGTTTTTGTCGGGCTCTTATTCCGGCGTTGTCGGTCTGCCGCTGTATGAGACCCGATGCTTGCTTGGTGCCGCGGGCTGGCGATGGGCCTGAGCCTTTTGATCGAGGACGGCATTGGCCAGGTCCGCGCCGCCTTGCTGGCCGGCGATGGCCGAGCGTTGGAGATTTGGCTGCTGGATCAGCCCAATGCCGGGCAACCGGCGCTGGGCGCAGTTTATCGCGGCCGGGTCCAGGCCTTGCATGGCCAGACCGAAAGCGCCGATATCGATTTGGGTGGTGGCCTTGGCGGCATGTTGGCGCTGCGCCATGCGCCACGCAAGACGCTCAATGAAGGCGACGCCCTATTGGTACAAGTGCGGCGCGAGGCGATCGCCGAAGGCGCTGGCGCCAAGGCTCCGGTGCTGACTGGCCGGCCACTGTTGCGCGGCCGCTATGTCAGCCTCGCCGCCGACGGCCAGGTCCGCCGTCGTCCCGCCGCCGACGCGGTCGCCGACGCGGTCGTCGCCGCCGAGCGGACACGGCTGCAAGCTGCTTGGCAAGCCGCCAAGGCGGTCACCGCCCCGGGCCTGGCGATCGCCGCGCCGGCGCCTCTGGCGCGCTTGTTTAGCGACCATGCGCCCCCCGGACTTGAGCGGATTTTGATCGAAGGCACTGGCCTGTTGGCGCAAGCGCGGCACTTGGCGCAAGCGCAATATCCTGACCTCGCGCCGCTGATCGCCTCGGCACCCCATGGCGGGGCGCTGCTGCGCGATCATGGCGTGGAGGACGAATTGGACGCCATCATCGCCGGCACCATCGATTTGGGCGCCGGCGCGTTTTTGCGCATCGAAGCCACTGACGCGCTCACCGCCATCGACGTCAATAGCGGCCCGGCGGCACCCGGCCGCGACCATCAAGCCATGGCGACGGCGGTCAATGCCAAGGCCGCGCGCGAAATTGCCCGGCAATTGCGGCTCCAAGACATTGGCGGCCTCGTGGTGATCGACTTTCTCGACCTCCATGGCCGCGTCGCCCGCCAGGCGCTGGAAGCCGCTTATGACGAGGCCGCCGCCGCCGATCCGATGCGCTGGCAACGCGGCAAGCTGAGCGCCTTCGGCACCATGGAAATCATCCGCGCCCGCCATGGCCCCAGCTTGGCGCAAAAGCTGCTGGCTCGCCCGCGGCCGCAACTGCGCGCCGACGCGCGGCTGCTGGCGCTGCTGCGCCAAGCCCGGCGCGAGGCTGAACAGGGCCCGCCCGGCGCTCTGGTGCTCAGTCTCGATCCCGCGCTGGCCGACCTGTTGGCCCAGCGCCCGGCCTGGCGCCAGGCCTTGGCCAGCCAAAGCGCGCGGCCACTGTTGCTGCGGCCCACGGCGGCGGGGCAGGCCGCCGGCGTCCATATCGAAGCCCCCGCCAAACCGTCATAAGCCTCTCGACAGCCGCGCTGCCATCGCCTATAAGGCCGGTCGCATTCGCCATGCGATGCCCAGGTAGCTCAGTTGGTAGAGCAGCGGACTGAAAATCCGCGTGTCGGTGGTTCGATTCCGCCCCTGGGCACCATTTTCAATCGGTCCATTCTCAAATCAACCCGCGATGGATTAGGGATTCTCTTCGCCGCCGCCGGGCGCTAAGCTGCGCGCCATGAAAACCGGCTGACTGGGAGCGCGCGTGGCCGATGAAGTGATGATCTTGCAAGGAAGCCTGTTCACACAGGATTTCCTGACCGACGCGATTGCCGCGACGCCGGAATACCGCGCCCTCGACGATGCGGCGCTCGCTACCTTGCGCGCCGATTTGGCGGAAATTTTCGACCGCTTTCCGGTCTCCACCGAGCCCAATGAAAGTCAGACCGAAGACGATTTGATCTGGCCGGTGCTGGCTCGGCTGGGCTGGCGCGCCAGCCTGCGGCAACAGAACTTGGCGGTGAAGGGCCGCGACGACGTGCCCGACGGCCTGTTGTTCGCCGACGAAGACGCCAAGGCCGCCGCCAACGCCCATGCCCAGGAATGGAAACGTTATGGGCACGGCCTGGCGATTGTCGAATCCAAACGCTGGGCCAGGCCGCTGGACCGTCGCTCTGGCCGCCGCGGCGAGGAAACCGCGCCTTCGACGCAAATGCTGCGTTATTTGCGCCGGGTCGAGGATTTGTCCACCGGCCAATTGCGCTGGGGCATGCTCACCAACGGTCAGCGCTGGCGGCTTTATTATCAAGGTGCGCGCTCGGTCGCGGAACAGTTTTTTGAACTCGACCTTGTAGCCATCCTCGGCCTTGACGATTTTGACGGTGGCCTGCTGGCGTTGGATGAAGCCGCCCGCGACCATTGGCTGCGTATTTTTTGGGTCATGTTCAGCCGTGATGCGTTCCTCCCCTCGGCGACGGACGCCCGCACCTTCCATCAACGCGCGCTGGATGAAGGCCGGTTCTATGAACAGCGTGTCGCCCGCAATATTTCCGACCTGGTGTTTGACCGGGTGTTCCCCGAATTGGCCAAGGCGATCGCCGACGCCGCCCCCGACGCCGACCTCGCCGCCGTGCGCGAGGGCGCGCTGATCCTGCTTTATCGGCTGTTGTTCCTGCTTTATGCCGAAGACCGCGACCTGCTGCCGGTGCGCGACCGCCGCTATGACGATTATGGCCTGCGCGAAAAAGTCCGCGCCGACATTGGCCGCCGCAAGGACGCGGGCGACGTGTTCTCCACCGCCCAAGCCCGCTATTGGACCGTGCTGGACGAACTGTGCCGCGCCATCAATGCCGGCGATGGCTCGATCGGTTTGCCGCCCTATAATGGCGGCTTGTTCGATCCCGAGCGCACGCCGGTGCTGGCGGGCATCCGCATCCCCGACACGGTGATGGCCGATGTCATCGACGCGCTGTCGTTCGAACACCAGCACGGCCGCCGCAAATACATCAATTACCGCGACCTTAGCGTGCAGCAATTGGGCTCGATCTATGAGCGGCTGCTGGAATTCGAGATCGCCCGCGACGACGACGGCGCGGTGACGGTCAGGCCCAATATTTTCGCCCGCAAATCCTCCGGCAGCTATTACACGCCTGACGATCTGGTCGGCGTCATCTTGAAGGAAACCCTGCAACCCTTGATCGCCGAACGCATCGACGCCTTCAGCGCCAGCGCCGACCAATTGGCCAAGGAGAAGCGGCCCGAGGACTACCGCCTTGGCGCGCTCAAGCGGATTGACCCGGCGGAAGCGCTGCTAAGCTTGCGAATTTGCGATCCGGCCATGGGGTCCGGGCATTTTTTGGTCAGCCTGGTCGACTATTTGGCCGATCATGTCATCGCCGCCATGGCCGAGGCCGAAGCCTTGGTCGGCTGGGGCGATTATATCTCGCCACTGGCCGAGCGCATCGACGCGATCCGCGCCACCATTGTGCACAATGCCGAGGAAAATGGCTGGACCGTCGATCCCGCCCAGCTTGACGACCGCCACATCATCCGCCGCATGGTGCTGAAGCGCTGCGTTTACGGCGTGGACAAAAACCCGATGGCGGTGGAGTTGGCCTGCTCACCCCCTCGGGCATTGCGTCCGACAAAACCGCCGCCCCCTTCTTCAAGTCCATCGCCACCACCGGGCGCTTGAAGGCGTTGTATGATTTTGAGAATAAGAAAGTATTTTTCCCTGATGTTCACGCGTCGTTCAAATTTTGTATTCTTGTCGCTGGTGGCCAAGCGCGCAGTTTCAATAATGCCTATTGTGCGTTCTACATCCGTGCCATTTCCGAACTGACCGACCCCGACCGCCGCTTTGCGCTGGCGGCGGCGGATTTTGCCCGCGTCAATCCCAATACCGGCACCGCGCCGATCTTCCGCAGCCGCCGCGATGCCGCCCTCACAGCCGCGATCTACCAGCGCCTGCCAGTGCTGGTCGACCGCGCCTCGGGCCAGGAAGTCAAGGCCTGGCCCGTCAAATACGTGCGCATGTTTGACATGACCAATGACAGCCATTTGTTCCGCACCCGCGCGGAATTGGAAGACCGCGAAGGTGCCTGGCCCATTGGCGGCAATCGCTGGCAAAGCCCCGCCGGCGAATGGGTGCCGCTTTATGAAGGCAAGATGGTGCAGGCCTATGACCACCGCGCCGCCAGCATCGTCGTCAATGCCGAAAATCAGCATCGACCGGCGCAACCGCAGTCGACCACGCCACAACAACATTCCGACCCCGCTTGGCTCCCAGACCCACAATTTTGGGTCAAAGAAGATAATTGTGTAGACAAGCCAACTGAAAATTGGGTTTTGGGCTTTAAGGAAATAACTGCCACTACGAACATTAGAACCGTTATTGCCGCAATGTTTCCTTTCGTTGGCTTTGGAAACAAAGTGCCGATCCTGATACCGGAATCATCTCAATTGCCTTTGCATTATTTGTTGGCAAACATGAATGCTATACCCTTCGATTTTGTGACTCGGCAAAAGGTTCAAGGCCAAACCCTCAATTTGTTCATCCTCGAACAACTCCCCGTGGTGCCGCTGGCGATGTTCGAGCAGGCACGCTTCGGACCGAAGACGGCGGGCGAGATTGTGCGCGAGGCGGTGTTGGAACTGACCTATACCGCCCATGACATGGCCCCGTTCGCGCGCGACTTGGGCCATGTCGACGCCGCCGGCCAGGTGCGGCCGCCATTCATTTGGAATCCGGACCGGCGGGCGCATTTGCGGGCCAAGCTCGACGCGCTGTTCTTTCACCTTTATGGCATCACCGACCGCGACGATGTCCGCTATGTGTTTTCCACCTTCCCGATTGTCGAGCGGCAGGAGCAGGAGGCGCATGGCCGCTATCTCAGCCGCGATCTGTGCCTGGCCTATATCAACAGCCTGGCCGCCGGCCAGCCCGACGCCGAGGTGGCATTATAATCCGCGCCAAGCCGCGCCGCCCCCCTCAAAACCCTTGCCGCCAGCTTAGCGCCAGTTTGACATTGCGGCCGGGTTGGCTGACGCCGGCGGCGACGATTTCGCCGGCGGAGTCGGTGACATTGTCGATGCCGAGATCGACGCGCAGGCCTTCCAGCATGCCATCGCGCGGCTGCCAGACGGCGTAGATGTCGGCGGTGGTGAAGCTGTCGCGGGCCAGGGTCGGGTCGTTGACCTTGGTGAAATTGCCGACCACCGACAGCCGCGTGCCCAGCCGCATCGCGCCATCGGCCAGCTTGACGCCGCCGTCGACGAACAGATGATCCGGCGACAACGAGCCGACATAGGCGTCGGTGGCGGTGTTACGGCCGGCGATGGTGGCGAAATTGGCGTGGGCATAGACATAGCGCGCACTATAGCTGGCCTCCAATTCGATGCCGTCCAGCACCGCGTCGGCGACATTGACGAAACGGCTGAAATTGCCGAACGCCGCGCCCGAACCGCAAGGCGGGAACGGGGCGCCGAAACAGCCGGCGGGGATGGCGACCTCTAAATCGATCAGATTATCGATTTTGGCGCGATAATAGGAGGCCTTGGCGGTGAAGCGGTCGTCGTCGGCGAAGATGGCGTCGAAATCGACACCGGCGCCGGCTTCCCAGTTGCGTGATTTTTCCGCTACCAGGTCGGTGTTGGTGATGAAGAAATTGGAGACGAATTGCGGCGGAAAGGGCGGGAAGGCGCCCAAATTGGGAATTCGGAAATGCAAATCGTCGGCGAAAATCTCGTTGAAGGACGGCGCCCGGAAGCCTTTCGACCAATTGCCGAAGACCATCAGCGCCGGCACCGGCTCATAGGCCAGCGCCAATTTGGGTGAGGCGGCGCTGTCGTTCAAATCCGGTTCGCCGGCGGCGCGGCTTTCATAGCGGTCCCAGCGGATGCCCGGAATGAACCGCAATTCGCCCGGCGCGCCCAAAGGCTGTTGCCAATTCAGTTCGGCCTGGGCGAAGGCGCCATAAAAGCGGGTCTTTGCATTGGGCACGCCGCCGCGATTGCCGTCGGCGCTGGCGCTGTCGCGGCCGATTTGATCGTCGGTATAAAATTCGCCGCCATAGGTCAGCGTCAGCGCGGTGCGGTCGGTCAAGGTGAAGCTTGAGCGATTGTCGGCGGAAAAGCCGAAGGTCTCGACCTGGCGGCTGGCGACGCGCGGGCTGCTGGTCTCGGCTTCCGACACGGTGTTGCGGCTGTAATAGAACACCGCGTCGAGGTCGATCAGCGGCTGGTCCGGCGGCGCGTAACGCAGGCCGGCTTGCAGGGTGTTGCTGTCAATGTCGCGGTTGACCAGGTCATTGCCGGGGCCGGGCGCGTTCAGGCCTTGCGGATTATTGGGGTCGAGGCTGTTGCCGCCATAACGCATCCACGAGGCGCGCAGAGCCAGGGCCTCATTGGGCCGAAAGCCGATCTTGGCCAGGCTGGAGGCGATTTCATCATCGGCTTGAAGGCCCAACCCATTGCCCAAGGCAATGTCGCCGGATTGCCGATAGGTGATGTGGCCAACGGCGTCGAGCCGGTCGTCGGCGCTGCGCCAGACCCCGCTGAACGACCCGCGCCATTCATTATTGACGCCATGAAAGCCGCTGCCCAGGCGGATGGCGGCGGTTTCATCATCGGCCAGCACGCCGGCGGCGTCGATCGTGCGCAGCGCCACCACCCCACCCAGCGCGCCGGAGCCATAAAGCGCCGAGCTGGGCCCGCGCAGGACTTCCAGCGTCTTGACCAGTTCGGGGTCGATGAAAAAGCGGCCGTCATGGCCGGATAAAAAGCTTTGCCGCGCGCCGTCGAAAAACACCTGCACGCCGCCGCCGGACAAGCCGCGCAGCACCGGCGCCTCGCCATTGCGGCGCGGCCCGCCGGTGAATTGGGCGCCTGGCACGGCGACGAACAAATCGCCAATGTCCGATGGGTTGAAATCCAGAATGCGGTCGCGTTCCAGCACCGTCACCTCGCCGGGAAAGTCGAACGCCTTGCTGGGGCTGCGGGTGGCGACCACGGTGATGGTGTCGAGCCGGCCTTGACCAGCCGCCAGCGCTTCATCCGCCGGGGTGCGCGCCAGCAGAGCGCCGCCGGCCGCGCCGTCCTCGGCGCTGGCCCAACTGGCTTGCCCCGCCGCCGCCAATGCGATGGCACAGGTCATCATCGTGTGCCGCATGGCTTGACCGGCCCTAACCGCATTGGTCCGGGCGTGATGCCGGACATGATGAATATGCCGCGCCTGTTGCTGCTGTTTGGTCATAATTGCACGTGCCCCTCTTGTTTGAATGCCAGACATAAAAATTAGTATTGCGAGTGAGTCGCATTTGTATTATCGAAATACAACAGCCGGACAAGTATTGCAAGTTAGAATCACTCGCAGTATAGTGAGGCTTATCGGCGATCCAAAAAGGGGGACTGTGATGGTGCGCGCCTATCGTTTTTTGATGTTGAGCTTGGCCGCCTGGGCTTTGGCTGCTTGTGGCATGGCAAGTCAGGAGCGTGCTGCCACGGCCCCCACAACCACGCCGGTGGCCTCGGCGCCGGCGGCGGACGCCGCCAAATTCCAGCGCGACCGCCAGGCGATCTTGGCGATGGCGGGCGATTATGAAGTCGGCTTCGACTTTCAGGAGACTGTGGCCTTCGTCAATGGCTATGAGCTCAAGCCGCGTTATCAGACCGGCGGTTTTGAAAGCGTGCGGGTGATCGCCGATGAAGGTGATTTCATCAGCCTGCAACATATTCTGGTGGCCAGCGGCGACCAGCCTTTCGCGATCAAGCATTGGCGCCAGGATTGGGTTTATGAGCCAGAAAGCGTGTTGATTTATGTGGGCGGCAATGCTTGGCGGCAACGCCCGGTACCAGCCGCTGAAGCCCGAGGCAAATGGGCGCAAATCGTTTATCAGGTCGATGATTCGCCCCGCTATGGCGCGGTCGCGGCGTGGTCGCACGCCGACGGCGTGTCAAGCTGGTCACCGCCGCGCGAATGGCGGCCGCTGCCGCGCCGTGATGCCACCAAGCGTGACGATTATCACACCATCGACGCCATCAACCGCCATGTCATCACGCCTTGGGGCTGGGTCCATGAGCAGGACAACGCCAAGCTGGTTCTCGACGGCACGCCGCAAATGCTGGTGCGGGAAATCGGCGTCAACACCTATCGCCACAGCAGTGCTTATGAGGTCGCCGTCGCCGAGGCCTATTGGGCCGCCACCCAAGACTATTGGGCCGGCGTGCGCGACCAATGGGCGGCGCTGGAACAAAGCCATGCCGCCTTTGGCCTGACCATCCAAGGTGAGCCGGAAGAACTCTATCAACAGATCCTGGCGCTCGCCGCCGACGTCGCCGATGGCACCAAGCCGCAAGCCGCCGCCCTCGCCGAAGCCCGGGACATCATCGCTCAATACACCCGCGCCGACATCGGCACCCTGGCAGCGCGCTTGTCGGACTAACGCCCGGCATCCAGGCCATAGGCTGAACGGATCAACGCTATGCCTTCGGCGCGCGTGAACTGCACGTCGAAACGCATGGGATCGAGGCTGTCATCGCCTTCGACCTGACCGACAAATCGATGCAGATCGGCGCGGATCGGTGCCGGGACTTTGATGTTTTCGCTTGCCGGCAGGAGCTGTAGAAGCCGGAACACATCATTGCGGTGTTTCTTGATGGTGCTCACGTTGATGTGTTAGCCATGCTGCGCGCGTTCGCTGAGATCGAGGAAGGCGCGCGCCTTGAACGGGATCAGTAGCCGCTCGTCAATGATCGTGACGCCGTCGACTTGGCGTTTTGCCGCAAGCAGCGCGTCATAATAGACTTCATCAAGCAGAATGGCTGACAGACTGATCACATCCTCGCCCACTGGGATGGGCGTCAACACCGCATGGTCAGGCAGGCTTAGCGATCCTGGCTTGCGGGCAAACAACTCGATCATATGCGGGAAGCTTTGGTCTGTCGGGCGATGGAAGCGATAGAATTCCTTCTTGCCGTTGCTTCGCTCGCGCGCCGTGTAATCACCGGCATCAAGAAAACCCTTGAAGGCCGCTCCGAAGGCGGCATCGACGACCTCGACGCAGAGCACCAGATCGATATCCTTTGTCGCCCTGAACGGGAGACCGGCGGCGTTGAACAGCACTTCGCAAGCGGCACCGCCAATGATCGCATATTGGTCTTCATGCCCCGTGAAATGCGCGCGAAACTTTTTGATGCCCGCTAGGATAGCGCCTTCTCCAATAATTGTTCACAAGCCATCGCGATTCGTTCGTCATCATGATCCTTGAACTGCGCATACAGAGACAGCGGATCCACGATCGGACCATCGGACAGACCAGCCGGATCATAAGACCAAGTTTCAACGATGAAGGCGGTATCATATGCGCCGGTCTCGACCAAGCCGTTCGCCTTGGCAAAGGCTTTCCAGTCACTGGCGGCCACGGCCCAGGTCTCAATTTTCGGCATCGAGAGATCGCTGAGCGCCGCGAGGGCGGTTTCACCAGCGCGTTTCAGGCTTGGGGCGATTTGGCCTATGCTGATGTACTTCACGGCGCGGACCGGGCTGCGCAACAGCGCGCGCGCATCTTCCAGCAGCGCCCGCCCTTCGCTTCGGAACCTGAGGTGCCTTTCCTTGCCGCGCTTCTCGGTGTGGGCGAGGCCGGCCGCGACAAGATCGTCAAACGCCCGCCCAATCGACATCGCCGAATAACCCAGACTTTGGGCAATGGCCGAAGGCGTTGTCGCCCCTTCGTCGCGGCGCAAGAGGTGAAGAAACAAAACCGCCTGCGCGGCCGGCGACAGGCTCTCCTCGGTTCGCGGCCGGGCGGCGCGGAAATGCTCGCGCAGGTCCGTTGCCAATTCGGGAATATAAAGTTGGTTACCCGGAACGACAAATCCGACTCCCTGGTCGAGAAGGCGCGCGCGGTTGTGCGCGCTCAGTGATGGCGCGGCAAAAACGACGATCGCGTCCCGCATATGCTCGCGCACCAGCGCGATATGTTTGGCAATGGCTGACGGCGTGCCGATGTCTTTTTCTGCCGCCACAAAGAGGCAGCGACGTCCGGCGATGCTGGCTTCATAGAACTGATAGCGGCTGACCAGAAACGAGGACAGGCGGGCCCAGTCTTCGAGCATGTGCACGTCAATGTGCGCGTGCAGCGTGGCGCCGAGATACCACGCCAAGGCCCTGGCGAAACCCTCCTCCGATATGGTGTGATCATATACTAACATCGAAATGCACACTAACACCATCAACGTTAGCATGCAATATTTATGTTATCATGCTGGTATTAAGGGGTCTCTGGGCTTTGACACCACCACCGCCCTAGCGTTCCGCGTCGATCAGCGCTTGATAGAGGGCGGTGGCGGTGGCGCGGTGCATGTTGGGTTTCTCGCCCAGGCGCTGGACCATGCCGACGGCGATGAGGTCGGCGGCGGGGTCGACCCAGAACCAGGTGCCGGCGGCGCCGCCCCAGAAATAGGTGCCGGTGCTGGCCAAGGTGCCGGCTTTGACCGGGTCGGTGATGACCGCAAAATCGAGCCCGAAACCAAGACCCGGATCGAGCCCCCAGCCGGGCGGTGGGCCAAGGTCTTCGGGCAAATGATCCGCCGCCATCAGCGCCACCGTGCGCGGGCTGAGCAGGCGTGCGCCATCCAGCGCGCCGCCATTGAGCAGCATTTGGGCAAAGCGCAGATAATCGCCAAGGCTGGACACCAGCCCCGCCCCGCCCGATGGCATAGTTGGCGGCTCACGATAATCGCGGGCGCCGAACTGGCCGGAGGCGACGGGTTTCAGCGCCTTGGCCTCTGCGTCCATGATATAAAGCGCGGCGAACCGGTCTTGCGCGGCGGCGGGCACATGAAAGTCCGTGTCGGTCATGCCCAGGGGCTTGAAAATGCGGTCGCGGAAAAATTCTGGCAGGCTTTGGCCTGAAAGTTTCTCGACGATATGGCCCTGGACATCGACCGCGACGCTATAATGCCAGGCCGCGCCCGGCTGGAACAGCAGCGGCAATTGCGCCAGCCGGTCGATCATCGCCGGCAAGGTCGCCGCGTTCAACGGATGATCTTCCTGATACAGCCGGTCGACCGGGGTGTCGGAAAAATAACCATAGCTGAAGCCGGCGGTGTGGCGCATCAGGTCGCGCATGGTCATCGCCCGCGCCGGCTTGACCAGGACCGCCTGGCCATCGGCATCGACACCGTCATGCACCATCAGCTCGGCGAAGGCGGGAATATGTTGGGCGATGGGATCGTCGAGCCGCCATTTGCCTTCTTCATACAGCATCATCAACGCCACGCCGGTGACCGGCTTGGTCATCGAATAAATCCGGTAAAGCGTGTCGCGCGTGATCGGCTTGGCGGCGGCGAGATCGCGGGCGCCGGCCTGATATTGATAAAACAGCTTGCCATGGCGGGCGGCGGCAAAGGCGATGCCGGCATAATCGCCCGAATCGACAACCTGTTGCAGCGCCTGATCGACCCGCTCAAGCCGTTCCGCCGAAAAACCGACCTTGGCCGGTGTTGTTTGCGGCAGGCCCTGGGCCCAAGCCGCCATCCCCCACATCACAGCGCCCGCCAGCACCGCGCCAAACCGCAACTGCTTCACCGCCAGTCTCATGACCTGCTCCTCGCCCATTGTATATCCCGGCCATATTGACGAATTGACGCCAACAGTCCAAACCCAAAAACGGCCATTGGGGGAGCATGCGCCGCTATGAGTTTCATTCGCTATGACGCGCCGGTGCAGGTGTTGGCCGTGGTCAGCGGCCATGCCTTCGACCGCAGTGGTTTTGCCGCGATGTTCGAGGCCTTCGACGATGTCGCCATCAGCTTTCTCGACCAGCCGGCGGCGCAATATGCCATCGCTGGCGGCGCGATGGCGGATTATGACGTGCTGCTGTTATTCGACATTGCCGGCATTGACCTTGTCCGCGCTATCAAGCGCCAGCCGCCGCGGCTGATCGAACCCATGCCGGCGTTCAAGCAAGCGATGCGGGACCTGCTGAACGCCGGCACCGGCGTGTTGGCCTTGCACCACGCGCTGGCCAGTTGGCCAAGCTGGCCGGATTATGGCGACTGGCTGGGCGGCCGGTTTCTGTATCTCTCAGCGCCCGTGCGCGGTGCGGTCGCGCTTGACTCCGGCTATCGCCACGACGTTGCTTATGACGCCATGATCGCCACCGCCAATCACCCTGTCACTGCCGGGTTGCCGCCGCGCTTTCCATTGCGCGACGAACTTTATCTCGCCGAAATCTTCACCGACGACATCACGCCGCTACTGCGCGCCGATTATGACTTTAGCAAGCACAACTTTTATTCCGCCGAGGCGGTGGTGCGGCATGGCCGCATGCATGATAATCAAGGCTGGGATCATGACCCAGGCAGCAATGCCATTGGATGGGTCAAGCGGGCGCTGAACAGCCCGTTGGTTTATATACAGCCCGGCGACAGCGCCGAGGTCTATGCCGATCCGCATTACCGACAGTTGATCGCCAATGCCCTGCGCTGGCTGGCCAGCCCCGCCGCCAAGGCCTGGGCGCGGCGTTGAATCCGTCTTGACTCCCGCAAGCCAGTGCCTAGGCTTTACAAGCATAGGTTTAACCGCGCGGCGTGGGCCGCATCGCATGGGGAACAGGACAATGGCGGGGAAATTCGAACTGTATCAAGACAAGGCGGGCGAATACCGGTTTCGGCTGAAGGCCGGCAATGGCCAGACCATTTTGGCCAGCGAAGGCTATAAACAAAAATCCAGCGCCAATAATGGCATCGAATCGGTGAAGAAAAACGCCGCTGACGATAGCCGCTTTGAGCGCAAGGAGACCGCGTCGGGCAAATTCATGTTCAATCTGCGGGCCAGCAATGGCCAGGTCATTGGCACCAGCGAAAGCTATAACAGCGTCGCGGCGCGGGATAATGGCATCGAATCGGTCAAATCCAACGCCCCCGACGCCGCCATCGTCGATCAGACCGCTTGAGTCCTGATCGCAAGATGGTTGGTTTTGATGTCGGGCCGCCGCGCCCGACATAAAAGCCGCTTTAGCCGCGCACGCTGTTCAAGAAGAGCCCAACTTCTTGTGACAGGCTGCCGGCTTGTTCACCCAATTGATTGGCGGCATCGCGCAGGGCGTTAGCGCCGGCGCTGGTGCGTTCGGCCCCGGCCGAGACTTCGACGATATTGGCTGACACATCGCCGGTGCCCCGCGCCGCTTGTTCCACGTTGCGGGCGATTTCCGACGTCGCGCCCTCCTGTTCAACAATCGCCTGGGCGATGTTATTGGCAACTTCATTGATGCTGCCGATGACCTGGCTAATCTGGTCGATGCCATCGCCGGTCGAAGCGCTGGTGTCTTGAATACGACGCACCTTTTGTTCAATGTCGTCGGTCGCCTTTGCAGTTTGATTGGCCAATTGCTTGACTTCGCTGGCGACCACGGCGAAGCCCTTGCCGGCCTCGCCAGCACGCGCTGCCTCGATCGTGGCGTTCAGCGCCAGCAGATTGGTCTGACTGGCGATCTCCGAAATCAATTGGATCACGCTGCCAATCGCTTCGGCTTCCTGCTTTAAGGTCGCCACTTGGGCATGGGTTTCGGTGGTGCGGGCGACAGCATTTTCGCTGACTTGCCGAGCATGGCGAATTTGCCGGCCAATTTCGCTGAAACTATGGGCTAATTGTTCCGCTGCCGCGGCCACGGTCTGAACATTATGGCCCGACTGTTCGGCCGCCGCCGCCACCGCCGCCGAGCGTCCGGTGGTGTCATTGGCGTTGGCCGCCAGCTCATCGACGGCGCCTTGAATTTGGGTCGCGGCGGCAATCACCGCTTCGACCACGCCGCCGACCTTGTGCTCGAAATCATCGGCCATCGCCAACATTGCCTTTTGCCGCTCAGCTTGCGCGGCTTGGCGCTCCTGTTCGCGCTCGGCGCGGGCCTCCGCCTCGGCGGCTTGGCGTTGCTGCTGCTCTTGCGCCTCGCGCTCAATGGCCGCCACGCGCTGTTCTTCCTGGCTGCGCTGCAACGCCTCCATTTTCTCGCCATTGGCCTTGAACACCAGAATCGCCTGCGCCAGATCGCCAATCTCGTCGCCCCTGTCGGTGTCTGGAATGGCGACGGTCTTCTCACCCTTGGCCAAGCGCCGAGTCACCGACGACAGCGCCACCATTGGCGCGACCAGGCGGCGGCCCAGAAAAACCCCTACCACCGCCAGCACGGCGACGACAAGCGCCGCCCCGCCCGCCATCTCGCCCAAGGCGCGGCGGGCTGGCGCGTTGATCTCGGCTTCATCGACGGTGGCAATGAATGCCCACTTGACGCCCCGATAGGCAAAGGGTTGATAGGCCATCACCGCTTGCGCGCCATCAACGGCCTTGCCATGGATAACACCAGATTCCCCAGCAAGCGCAGCGGTCACCGCCGGCAGCTCAATTTTCAGGCTCAGCAATGTGCTTTCGGTCGCGCCGCGCAACTGGCTGCGCATCAACCCGTCGGCGCCAACCACAAATTGCCGGCCGGTCTTGCCCATGCCGGTTTCATCGGTCATCAAATTGTTCAGACGGTCGATCGGCATTTGCAGCGCCACCACGCCCAATCTGGCGCCATCGCCGTTGAATACCGGCATCGCCATGAAGCTGGCCGGGGCCTGGTGGCTGGGCGCATAGGGCGCGAAGTCAACAAAGGCAATGGTGCCGGGCGCGGCGTCTTTCGCCTGCTGGAACACTGTGCCAAGGCCGCTGTTGGCATATTGGCCTTGCGACAAATTGGTCGCATAGTCCAATTCCTTGAACACCGTATAAATGATATCGCCGTCGTTATCGATTAGAAACAAATCATAATAGCCGCGCGCTTCCAGATACCGCCTGAAATGCGGGTGATAGCGTCGGTGCGCCGCGCTATAGGCGGACCCGTCGCCGGCGTCTACCAACAAATGCTTTTGGCCGGTTTCGTGCGGATTGGCTTCAATATATAGCTGTTGCAACTGTGTTCCTGCGCCGCCGCCCAAAGTGCGCCAAGCTTCATCAAACGCCTTGATCGCTTGTTGGCTGAACTCGTCGCTGCTAAGCAGGCCAAGATCGGCCTCTATGCTTTCCAGCCAGTGCCGCAAGGAGATGGCGCGAATTTCCATCAACGTGGCGACACGACGGATCGCGGAGTCTTCCGCATAGCGGCCTTGCGCGACGGCGCCAATCAAGGCGGTCGCCATGGCCGCCAACAGCGCCGCCACCACAATCGCCATCGGCATTTGATTGGCGAGGCGAAAAAAACGGCTTTCTGATTTTTTGTTGTTTGGTTTTTGATCAGGCGGCGGCGACGCGGCTTCGCCTTGAGGGAGGACTGGCATCATCTTTAACCCCTGAGATCCTGGCCACGCCCCGGCTTTCACGCCTGGACATGGCCCTGACTGCGCATCCCACCCCTCGACAACCGAAGGTAGAGCACAAAACATTAAAAATGATTGAAAATTTTTGCCGTCTTCAGCCCAAGGTAACGCTGCCGAGGCCCGGGCCTGGCGCGGGTGTGACCATCAGCGATTGCAGCAGGCTTTCGCTGAAATTTTTATCGGTGACGCTGCTGACCGCCCACCAGCGGGCCTGGGCGCGGTCGCGGCGCAGTGTCACCGTCATATAGCCGCGATGCCGGGTGTCGGCCCATAACAGCTCGGGATTGGTCTCGACCAGCGCCTTGGCCAAGGCCGCTGGTGGCGCGTTCAAATAATATTCCATGCCGGGCGATGAAATTGAATGGGTGGCAAGGTCGACACCGGCCAACCGGCCCTTATGCGGCAGCCTGAAGGCCCAGGCATTATGGGTGTCGCCAGACAAAGTCAGCAGATTATGCCCTTGCGCCAGCGCCGCGTCCAACAGCCGGGCCCGTGCCGCTGGGTAACCGTCCCAAGCGTCCAGATTGAATGGCAGGCCAAGCCTTGAGAGCAGCCCGAAATAGCGCAGCGCGTCGATCGGCGCCAGACCAGGATTGGCGGGGTCGACCATTTCGGCGAGCGCCACCGGGCTGCGCATGGTGCCGACCACCACCTGCTGGCCAATCAGCTGCCAGATTTGCCCGCGCGTTTTCGACGCCTGTAGGGCCTGGCCCAGCCAGGCTTCCTGCCGCGTGCCCAGCAGGCTGCGGTCGGCGCGGTCCAGCTTTTCGGCGCGGAAGCGGGCCACCGCCGCCGCCATCGCCTGCGGTCCCGCCTTAGGGTCAAGCGCCAGGTCCTGGCGATAATCCCATTGCCGGTCGCGGCCAATCAGCCGGGTGTCGAGCATGATTAAACTGGCCAGCTCGCCGAGATCGAATTGACGGTAAATGCGGCCGGCGGCGGTGTCGCCGCTTTCACGCACTGGCAACCATTCCAGCCAGGCTTGGCGCGAGGCCGCTTTGCGCGCGCCCCAATCGCCTTCGCTTTCCTCATGATTTTCGGCGCCGTCCCGCCAACCGTCATTGGTGCTTTCATGATCGTCCCACACCGCGATCATTGGGTGCGCGGCATGGGCGGCTTGGAGATCGGGATCAAGCCGATAGGTGGCATAGCGGGTGCGATAATCGGCCAGGCTGATGGTTTCGCCCGGCGGCGACACTTGTCGGCCCAGCGCCTCGATCGACGCGCTGGCATAGCGGCCGCGCTCATATTCATAAATATAGTCGCCCAAATGGATCATCGCCGCGATATCGTCGCGCCGCGCCAACCCGCGATAGGCGTTGAAATATCCCCAGGGCAGGTTCGAGCAGGACATCACCGCCAAGCTGATTTCATCGACCGCGCCATTGGGCAAGCTGCGGGTGCGGCCCACCGGCGATTGCGCATCGCCGGCATCGAACCGATAATAATAGCGGCTGTCCGGCGCCAGGCCGGTGGCGTCAACCTTGACGCAATAATCCCGTTCGGGCTGTGCCTTGGCGGTGCCCTTGGCAACGATGTCAACAAAGCCAGGATCGCGCGCGACGGTCCAGCCGATGACGGGCGCCGTGGTGCCGCCAGCCAGCGGCACCGCCCGGGTCCATAATATCACCCGGTCGGCCAACGGATCGCCGCTGGCGACACCATGGGTGAAACGGGCGGTCGCCGACGGATTTTCCAGGCCTGCGCCGCTGGCGCAGCCGGCGGCGGGCAGGGCCGCCAGGGTTTTCAAGAATTGCCGACGCTGCATCGCCCGCTCCGCCTTGTCCTTGAATGCCTAAAATCTTCCGATCACCTCGATGCCGTAAAAACGCGGCGCCCCGGCAATGAAGGTGGGAATGCCGAAGGAACCGCCGGTATTGCCGGCATCGATGATGTATTTCTTGTCGAACAGATTTGTGACAAAGCCATGAAGCTCCCAGCGGCCGTCGCGGTCGCCGAAGCCGCCGCGCAAATTGACCAGATGCACGTCTTCCTCGGCGATGTCCGGGTCATTGGGCAGCTCGAAGAATTTATCTGATTCATAGGTCCAGGTCGCGGTCAGGAACACAGTATAATCCTCGGCCACCGGCTGGCGGACGGTGCCCCCAGCCGAGGCTGCCCATTCCGACTGCAACCGGAACCGGTTGCCGGCGAAGATGCCGTTGGCGGGCTTGTCGTCGATGCCGGCGTCGATATAGGCGATATTGCCGAACAGGCTAAAACCTTCCGCTGGTTCGGCGCTGAATTCCAGCTCGACGCCTTGATTGGCGGCGTTGCCGGCATTTTCCGTGACGACATCGCCATTGACCAACCGGCTGACCTGGAAGTTCTTATAGGTTTGATAAAAAACATTGGCGCCCAGGCTGGCACGGCCTTCAAGCAGGCGGGCTTTGATGCCGGCTTCATAATTCCAGATGATCTCCGCCGGCACCATGTTGACGGCCGCGGTCGGCTGCGCCGCGCCGGGCACCGCGTTGACGTCCAGCACATCCGAGCGCCGGCCCTTGGCGATGGTGGCATAGACATTGACATCATCGTTCAGCCGGGCCAGGGCGTTAAAGCGCGGCAAGATTGCGTCATAATCCTCCGCCGCCGTCACTTCGACCCCGCCGGTGTTGACAAAGGGCAATAACGGCGCGCCGGTCAACACCGAGGCCGGCAAGTCCGAGAAAAAGCCGCTGGTCTTGTCCTCATAAAGATAACGTACGCCAGCGGTCAGCTCCAGCCAATCCGTCACTTGATAGCTGCCGTCGATAAAGACCGAGAAAATGTCTTGCGTACCGGTATTGGTGAAGGACGCTTGATAGGGCAGCACGCTGGCCAGGCCCTGGGTCAAGATTGCAGTGGCCTGCGCCGCCGTGACAGTGCCGTCGGGCGCGATGCAGGGCAAATTGGGAATCAGGCCCGCCGCGCATTGCAGGAAAATGCCTTCCTCGGTTGAGAAGGGCACGCCTTGCTCGCCGTCTTCAGTGAAGAAGCTGGCGCCGACAAAAGCCTTGAAGCGGTCGCCGCTGTCGAAATCAAGCCGGAGTTCCTGGCTGAACTGATCGCCGGTCGCGTCTTCGGCGAATTCCAGATACCAAGCGGCGGTGCCATCGGCGTCGAATACTTCCAGGCTGTCGAAGTCGCGATAGCCGGTGATCGATGTGATCGAGAAGCGGTCGTCGAACTGATAGCGCAGGGTCAGATTGACGTCATAGACCTCGCGCTTCAGGCCAAGTCGGTCGAGGCCTAGCACCTGTTCGGAAAATGGGCTGCCACCCAAAGCGGCGAAGCTGGTGGGGTCGGTGTCGCCGCCGGCGGGCGCGAAGGTGCCCGACTTGAACGAGGTGCCGGGCGGGGTCTGGCGATCATAAGTCAACACCAGATCGGCTTCGAATTGGTCGGAGGGCGTATAGCGCAAGCTGCCGCGCAGGCCGAATACATCCTGGCCGTTGAGGTCGGCATTGTCATTGCCGCCGGCGGCGGGCGCCGCGACATTACGGATGAATCCGTCGCGTTTCTTGAACGAGGCCGCCAGCCGTCCAGCAATCACGTCAGTGCCGGCATTGATGAAGCCGGAGACCCGGTAGGCGTCAAAATTGCCGAATGACGCGCGCGCTTCAGCGCTAAGGCCGGGTTCAGGCTTGCGCGTCACCACGCTAACCGCGCCAATCGCGGCGGCGGTGCCGAACAAGGTCGCCTGCGGCCCCTTGACGGTTTCGATCCGTTCAATGTCGAACAGGTCGAAATAGGAGCCGCGCGAACGGCTGACATCAACGCCATTGAGATAGATCGTGACCCGGGGCGCGATTTGCGATGAGCCCGAGTCAGAGGTGATGCCGCGAATCACGAAGCCGGGATTGTTCGGGCTTTGCTCTTGAATGGTCAGGCCGGGCGTGAACAGCGACAATTCATCAAACTCGGTGACGCCGATGGCTTCCAGAAAGTCGCCGGAATAGGCGCTGATGGAAATCGGCACGTCGCGCACCGACTGTTCGCGCTTTTGCGTGGTGACGAGGATTTCTTCAATCCCCGCATAGGGCTGCTGCGCCAGCGTTGGCATTGCCACCGCCAGCAGCGGCAAGGCAACCCCGGCCAATAAAACGCGTTTTGACATCGATGAGAGCTCCCTGGATTGTGTTTGAGCGCCGTATCAAGACGGTGGATGGTTAAAGCAAAATGACAGTTTAGCGATGCTTCGATGAATTTGCGCGTCCTTCCAACAGGCTAGCGGGCTGTATGCCAATCTCCCCGCGGGGCTTTGGCCCCATTTTACGACTGCCCATTTCTTCGCACATCCGGCGATTTTGGGAGCTTGTGGACAGCCCCCTAATGTGGGTAAGCCTGAATTCAGGCCGTAACGGGTACCTTCCCGCGCGGCTTGGGGTGCGGCAGTTCGGCACAGTTGCCCGCGAATCGCGCTTGACGTTTACGTAAACGTAATATATCGATGATGTCATCAACCCAAGCCGGTGCGATGGCCCGGCAAGCTTGGGCCCTTGATCCCGCGATTGGGGCCAGCGATTGGAGAAGCCGATTTGGCGCAAGCGGCCGAAACCTTCAGTATCACGGCATTGGCGGCGGAATTCGGCGTCACCCCGCGCACGATCCGTTTTTATGAGGACCAGGGGCTGATCGCGCCCAAGCGTTGCGGTCAGGCCCGGGTCTATTCCAAGCAGGATCGTACCCGCCTGGCTTGGATCCTGCGCGGCAAGCGGGTTGGATTCTCGCTTGCTGAAATTCAAGAAATGCTTGATCTTTACAACTTGGGCGATAACCGCCGCACGCAACGCAACGTCACCTTGGCGCGTTGTCGCCAACGGATCGAGGACCTGCAACGGCAGCGCGCCGATATCGACGCGACGATCGCCGAGCTGTCGAATTTTTGTCAAACGCTGGAAGCCATTATTGGCGCCGAGGATCCAGCGCAGTCTCCCGCGCCGGCGGCCGACCGCCGGCAGCGGGTCAAGGCCTAGGCCGCCGGCGCCCAGCGATAAGGACCCAGACCATGCCCAGCTATCAAGCCCCCGTTCGCGACACCTTGTTCATTCTCAATGAAGTGATCGGCCTGGAAAAATACCAGAATCTGGACGGCTTCAGTGAAGCCGCGCCCGACCTGGTGGCGGCGATCCTGGGCGAGGCCGCCAAATTCGTCGAGGAAGTGGTGGCGCCGCTGAATCAGATTGGCGACCATGAAGGCTGTGTCCGCCACGCCGATGGGACGGTGACCACGCCCAAGGGCTTCAAGCAGGCCTATGACCAATATTGCGAGGCCGGTTGGGGCAGTTTGTCGGCCGATCCGGCCTATGGCGGCCAAGGCCTGCCACATGTCGTCGGCATGGCGTTCGAGGAATTCATGATCGGCGCCAACACTGCTTTCTCGATGTATCCCGGCCTGACCCAGGGCGCGGTGGCGGCGATCACCGCGGTCGGTTCCGATGCGCAGAAGCAGCAATATCTGCCGAATATGATTTCCGGCAAATGGACCGGCACGATGAATTTGACCGAACCGCATTGCGGCACCGATTTGGGGCTGTTGAAAACCAAGGCGGTGCCACAGTCGGACGGCAGCTATAAAATCACCGGCACCAAGATTTTCATTTCCTCCGGTGAACATGACATGGCGGAAAACATCATCCATCTGGTACTGGCGAAAATGCCCGACAGCCCAGACAATGTGAAAGGCATATCGCTGTTCATCGTGCCCAAATTCCTGGTCAATGAAGACGGCTCGCTGGGGGCGCGCAATGGCGTTTCCTGCGGCTCGATCGAGGAAAAAATGGGCATTCACGGCAATTCGACCTGCCTGCTGAACTATGACGAGGCCACCGGCTATTTGATCGGCGAAAAGGAGAAAGGCTTGCGCGCCATGTTCATTATGATGAACGCGGCCAGGCTGGCGGTGGGCCTGCAGGGCCTGGGTGTGTCGGAGGTCGCGTATCAAAATGCCGTCACCTATGCCCGCGAACGCATTCAAGGCCGCGCCTTGTCCGGTCCCGCCGATCCCGACGCCAAGGCCGACCCCATCATCGTCCATCCCGACGTGCGGCGGATGTTGATGACGATCAAGGCCTTCAATGAGGGCGCCCGTGCGCTGGCCTTGTGGGGCGCATTGCAGGTCGATCTCGGCCATCGCGCGGAAACCGAGGACGAGCGCCAGATGGCCGATGACTTGATCGGGCTGCTGACGCCGGTGATCAAGGCTTTCTTCACCGACCGCGCATTCGAGAATACGGTGATGGCGCAACAGGTTTATGGCGGCCATGGCTATATCCGTGAATGGGGCATGGAACAGTTCGTTCGCGATGCCCGCATTGCGATGATCTACGAAGGCGCCAATGGCGTTCAGGCGCTGGATCTGGTTGGCCGCAAGCTGGCGCAAAACGGCGGCCGCGCGCTGCGCGCCTATTTGGCGATCCTGACCGACTTCATCGCCGCCAACAAGGACGATGCGGCAATGCAAGGCTTCATCGCGCCCTTGAGCAAGGCGGTGGAGGATTTGCAGGCGGCGACCATGTGGCTAATGCAAAACGCCATGACCAAGCCAGAAAATGCCGGTGCGGCATCGATGCCCTATCTCAATATTCTGGGTTATGTCGCTCTTGGGCATATGTGGGCGCAGATCGCCAAGGTGGCAGCGGCCGCGTTGGCCGACGGCACGGGCGACAAAGTATTTTACGAAACGAAATTGAAAACCGCCGCATTTTACTTTTCGCATTTGCTGCCGGCGACACGGCTGGAACGCAAGCGCGTGGAAGCCGGCGCCGACCCGGTGATGGCTCTGGACGCGGAAGCGTTTCTGGCCTGAGCCCGGCCTCGAGGGAATAAAGGAAAGGAAGTCATCATGGCTGATGTGTATATTTACGACGCCGTGCGCACGCCGCGCGGCAAGGGCAAGCCTGACGGGTCGCTGCATGAAGTGCCGCCAATTCAATTGGCGACGCAAATGTTGGAGGCCTTGCGCGACCGTAATGAATTGGACACCGCTTGGGTCGATGACGTGATCCTCGGCTGCGTGTCGCCGGTTGGCGAACAGGGTGCCGACATCGCCCGCGTTGCCGCCATCAACGCCAATTATGCCGAAACCGTTGCTGGCGTCCAGGTCAACCGGTTTTGCGCATCCGGCCTTGAGGCCGTCAATATCGCCGCCGCCAAGGTGCTCTCGGGCGAGGCGGAACTGGCCATCGGCGGCGGTGTTGAAAGTATGAGCCGGGTGCCGATCGGTTCCGACGGTGGTGCCTGGGCTACCGATCCATCTGTTGCCTTCCAAAGCTATTTTGTGCCGCAAGGCATCAGCGCCGACCTAATCGCCAGCAAATATGGCTTTTCCCGCGACGATGTCGATGCTTATGCGGTCGAAAGCCACAAGCGGGCATCACAAGCCCAGGCCGACAACCGCTTTGGTGCCTCAATCGTACCGGTCAAGGACGTGATCGGCCAAATCATCCTTGAGCGCGATGAAACGGTCCGGCCAACCACTGACATGCAAGCACTAGCCGCCCTCAAACCGTCCTTCGCCGGCATTGGCGAAGGCATGCCCGGTTTCGACAAGGTGGCGCTGTTGAAATATCCGGAAGTCGAGCGCATCAATCATGTGCACCATGCCGGCAATTCCTCGGGCATTGTCGATGGCGCGGCGGGCGTTCTGGTGGGCAATAAGCGGATCGGCAAGAAATTGGGCTTGAAGCCGCGCGCCCGCATCAAGGGCTATGCCTCGGTTGGTTCGGAGCCCACCATCATGCTGACCGGGCCCAGTTTCGCGACCGAAAAGCTGTTGAAGCGGTTGCGGATGAAAACCACCGATATCGATCTTTATGAGTTGAACGAAGCCTTTGCCGCGGTGGTCCTGCGCTATATGCAGGCATTGGACATTCCGCATGACATCATGAACGTCAATGGCGGCGCGATTGCCATGGGGCATCCTCTGGGTGCCACCGGCGCGATGATTTTGGGCACGCTGTTGGATGAAATGGAGCGGCGCGATCTGGAGACCGGGCTGGCGACGCTGTGCATCGGCGCTGGCATGGGCACCGCCACCGTCATCGAACGCATTTAACCCCGGCACCGGAAGGAGCGAAGATCACCATGACCGAAGCAATCAAACAGCAAATCGACGGTGACGGCATCGCGCTGTGGACCATCGATGTGCCGGGTCAAAGCATGAATGTGTTGACACCTGAATTTATGCGCGACTTGGAAAGCCTGACCCAACAGGCCGCAGCCGACGACGCCATCAAAGGGGTCGTCATCACATCGGGCAAGGCCAATGGCTTTATCGCCGGCGCCGATTTAAAAACTCTCGGTGATCTGGCGCAATATGCCGGCGATCCGGCCGCCTTGTTTGAGCAGGCATTCAACTATAATCGCGTGCTCAGGGCGCTGGAAACATGCGGCAAGCCGGTTGCCGCCGCGATCAACGGCTTGGCGCTGGGCGGCGGGTTGGAAGTATGCCTGGCTTGCCACTACCGTGTCGTTGTCGACAACCCGAAATTGGTGCTGGGCTTGCCGGAAGTGAAAGTCGGCCTGTTGCCGGGCGGCGGCGGCACGCAACGCTTGCCGCGATTGATGGGCGCGCAAGCCGCGCTGATGTATTTGCTGCAAGGCAAGAACATGTCGCCGGCCGAAGCCAAGGGTGGGAATGTGGTGCATGCGGTTGTGCCCGCCGATCAATTGCTCGACAATGCCAAGGCTTGGGTCAAAGCCAATCCCAAGGCGCAACAGCCATGGGACGTCAAGGGCTTCAAGGTGCCTGGCGGCGCGCATTGGTCGCATCCGGGCTTCATGCAAACCATGATCGGCGGCATCGCCATGGTCGCCGGCGCCACCAGCGGCAATATGAACGCGCCGAAGGCGATCATGTCATGTGTTTACGAAGGCTTGCAATTGCCACTCGATCGGGCCATCCGTATCGAGTCAAAATATTTTTCCAAACTATTCATGTCCAAGCAGTCGACCAACATGATCCGCAGCTTGTTCGTCTCCAAGCAAGCGGCCGAAAAGGGCGCCCGGCGCCCCGCCGGCGTCGACAAGATGCCGACCCAAAAGGTCGCGATGTTGGGCGCCGGCCTGATGGGCGCCGGCATTGCCTATGTCTCCGCCAAGGCTGGCATTGACGTGGTGTTGCTGGACCGCGACTTGGAAGCGGCGGAAAAGGGCAAGGTCTATTCGCGCAAATTGGTCGAGAAGGACATCAAGCGCGGCAAGCTCAGCCAGGACAAGGCTGAGGCGCTGCTGGCGCGGATCCATCCGACCACCGCTTATGACGATCTTGCGGGTTGCGATCTGATCATCGAGGCGGTGTTCGAGGATCGCGCGATCAAGGCGGAGGTCACCAAGAAGGTGGAAGCGGTGGTCGGCGCCGACACGATTTTCGGCTCCAACACCTCGACCCTTCCCATCACTGGCTTGGCCAAGGCCTGGTCGAAGCCCGCCAATTTCGTAGGCATTCATTTCTTTTCGCCGGTTGAAAAAATGCCCTTGGTGGAAATCATCAAGGGTAAGAAGACCGGCGACCAAGCCATCGCCAAGGCGTTGGACTATGTCGCCCAGATCAAGAAAACGCCGATTGTCGTCAATGACTCACGCGGCTTTTATACCTCGCGCTGCTTCTCCACCTATGTCATGGAGGGCTATGCGATGATCCAGGAAGGCGTCAATCCGGCCTTGATCGAAAATTGCGGCGTCCAACTCGGCATGCCGGTCGGCCCGCTGGCGGTGGGCGATGAAGTGGCGATCGACCTGTCTTATAAGGTGCTCAAGCAAACCCGCGCCGATCTTGGCGACAAATATAAGCCCCGGCCCAGTGACACGGTGGTCGAAACAATGGTTGAATTGGGTCGCTTCGGCCGCAAGAACGCCAAGGGCTTTTATGTCTATCCCGAGGAAGGCCGCAAATATCTGTGGCCGGAGGTCGCGGCGCATTTCGGCCGCCTGCCTGAAGATCGCCAGCCCAGCGCCGAGGAGGTCAAAACCCGGCTGTTGTTCGCGCAATTGGTGGAATGCGCCCGTTGCTATCAGGAAGGCGTGTTGGAAACGCCGGAGGATGGCGACTTGGGAGCCATATTCGGTTGGGGTTTCGCGCCCCATACCGGCGGGCCGTTCAGCCATATCGACAGCCTCGGCGCGCAGCAGGTGGTCAATATCCTGAACCGACTGGCGCGCGCCCATGGCCCCCGCTTCCGGGCGCCGAAATTGTTACGGGACATGGCCAAGTCAGGCGAGACGTTTTATCCTGCAATGGCGACCAACGCCAAGGCCGCCTGAAGGCGGGCGCGGAATAAAAAACCATCACTGCCTGCCGGCGCGCCGTCTGATTAGGGGGCGCGCCGGCATTGGCAGGGGAAGATCAGATCTGCAGGCGGTCCAAGACTTCAACCGTGCGTTCCACGGCCTTGCGGTCGCGGTCGACAAGACCGTCCAGCGCGTCGGCCAGCACCTTGACTTGACCGCGCTTTTGGCTGCCAGCCTGGGCTTTTTTGCCCTTCGCGGTCAGGCTCAGCAATTGACGGCGGGCATCGGCCGGATCCTCGACCCGCTTGACCAGGCCCTTTTCAACCAGAATATTGACGACCCGCGACATGCTGGGCGGCCGCACTTGTTCCGCCGCCGCCAAGGCGCCGACGCTGATGCCGTCATGATTGGCGATCACCGCCAAGGCCGAGGCCTCGGGGCCAGTCAAACCGCCGGCACTGTCGCCCTGGCGCATGCGCCGGGTCAGCCGCATCGCCGCCGCGTGCAGCCCATTGGCAAGTTCAGTAGAGTCTTTTTTGCTCATCAACCTCTTCCAATTATGATTTGCGTTCGATGGAAATCGCGTGCGGGACCCTAAACCATTCAAAACCTAAATGGAAGAGGTCCGTACCTAATATTTAGCGAAAAATCAGATTTTTTGTTTGTTTTTTGGCTAATTTGCTTGCGCTTGGCATAATTCTCGCTTTCGGAGACATCATAAACGGCGTACACAGCAGCAATGCAATCACCAAAAACACATCAATCAATAAAGCCTTCGGGTGCTATCGGGAGCCACCGAAACGGTTTGGCTGGCATTCCTTACATGATTACGGCGTCGGCCGTTTTCGCCAGTGTTTGGGCGCTTGTTCGCCATGCCACCGAAACTATCGATCCCTTGCAAATTGTTTTCTTTCGCCAGCTTATTGGCTTGCTGGCGATCTTGCCATTGCTACGGCATGGCGGCCCAAGCTTGTTGCGTACGCATCGCTTCGGCACGCATATGTTGCGGGCGTTGACCGGGGTGACCGCGGCATTCTGTACCTTTTTGGCGATTGCCAAGATTCCATTGGGCGATGTCGTCGCGATCAGCTATGCGGCGCCACTGCTGACTACATTGGCGGCGTTTTTGTTGTTGGGCGAACCGGCGCGCTTGCGCCGCATCGTCGCCGTGTTGGTTGGTTTCGGTGGCATGTTGCTGGTCATGCGCCCTGGCTCGCAGGCCATGCAATGGGGTCATTTGATCGCTTTGGCGGGCAGCCTTTGCGTCGCCGCGTCGATGATTTCGATCCGCACGCTGACCAGCACCGAACATCCCCGGACGATCGTATTTTATAATTTTCTGCTGGGTCTGCCGATCAGCCTGCTGGCCGTGGTGCCGGTGTGGCAATGGCCCAGCAGCAGCGAATTGGGCTTGCTGGTGGCGATCGGCCTGGGGGCTTTTTTGGCGCAAATGCTGATCGTGCGGGCATTCGCCCATTCCGAGGCGTCGGTGTTGATGCCGTTCGACTTTCTGCGCCTGGTGCTGGCATCGGCCCTGGGCTATTTTCTGTTCGCCGAGCAAATCGACGCCTATACCGCGGCCGGCGCTTTGATTATCCTGCTGGCGACGATTTATCTGGCACGCCGGGAGCATGGCGCGCAACGATAGTGCCAAGACATTGCGACGGGAGCGGTCCAATGCCAAGGTTGTTTGTTGGTCTGGAATTGCCCGAGCCCATCAAGGAGCGACTATTGCTGGCCCAGGGCGGCGTTATTGGCGCCCGCTGGCAAAGCGTCGAACAACTGCATTTAACATTGCGTTTCATTGGCGATGTCGACGGTCGCGCCGCCGATGATGTCGATGCCGTGCTCGCGGCCTTGCGTTTCAGCCGTTTCAGCTTGAGTTTGCAAGGCGTCGGCGCGTTCGGTCGTTTTGGTCAGCCACGGGTGTTATGGGCCGGTGTCCAACCCAAGCCGCCATTGTTGCGGCTTCATCATAAAATCGATCATAGCCTGGTGAAAATTGGCCTGCCGCCGGAAGAGCGCCGCTATGATCCGCATGTCACCCTGGCCCGTTTCGGCGGCCGCGGCGGCCCGATCGACGCATTCCTCGCGGCCCATGGCGATTTCGCCACCGACCCGTTCGAGATTGATTATGTCAGTTTGTTTACATCCAGCCTTGGCCGCGGCGGCGCGCATTATGACGTCGTCGGCCGATATCCGGCGAAAAACTGAGCGTCTGGCCAATGCCCGCAGGACATGATGTCGCATCATCGCTGGTGCGACCAAAGGTACAGTTGTAATGACTTGAACTTCAAGCTAGCCCTTTGCATGATGATCTATGTCATGGCAGGGGGCTGCCAAGATCCCGCGATCGCCTCTCCGCCCTTGGCTCGACTAGACAACGAATCATTATGGAGATGATATAATGACGGCGCAGCAAGCGACAGCCGGCCCTCGCGGCCGTGGGCTCGGGCAGGCGGATTGGTTCCTGGGCGCCCTCTGCATCGCCGCTATTGTTTTGGTATTGGCGCTGCTGCCGCAAATGCGCGACAGCGGCATGGCCGTGCATGGACTGATTTTCATCGCCGCCGCCGTCGCCGCCGTCATCGGCCTGGGCAATCGCCGGCTGCGCCATGCCCAAGGCCAGCGCAACCCGTTGGACGACGGACCCTATAATGACGGGGTGATCCGCGCCGGTGTGATCGCTTCAATGTTTTGGGGCGTGGTCGGTTTCGCGGTCGGCCTGGTGATCGCGCTGCAACTGGCGTTTCCAGCCCTGAATTTCGATCTGCCCTGGACCAATTTTGGCCGGCTACGGCCAGTGCATACCTCGGCGGTGATTTTCGCCTTTGGCGGCAATGTCCTGATCGCGACCTCCTTTTATGCAGTCCAACGCAGCTGCAAGGCCCGCCTGGCTGGCGAGCTGGCGCCCTGGTTCGTGTTCTGGGGCTATCAATTATTCATTGTGCTGGCCGCCTCGGGCTATGTACTGGGCATCACCCAATCCAAGGAATATGCCGAACCGGAATGGTATGCCGATTTGTGGCTGACCATCGTTTGGGTGGTCTATCTGCTGGTCTTCCTGGGCACGCTGATGCGGCGCAAGGAACCGCATATCTTCGTCGCCAATTGGTTCTTCCTCGCCTTCATTGTCACCATCGCGATGCTGCACATCGTCAATAATTTGGCGCTGCCGGCCTCGATCGCCGGTTCGAAAAGCTATGTTCTGTTTTCCGGTGTACAAGACGCGCTGACGCAATGGTGGTATGCCCATAACGCGGTCGGCTTTTTTCTCACCGCCGGCTTTTTGGGCATCATGTATTATTTCATTCCCAAGCGGGCGGAGCGGCCGATCTATTCCTATCGTCTCTCGATCCTGCATTTCTGGTCGCTGATCTTCCTTTATATCTGGGCCGGCCCGCATCATTTGCACTACACGGCCTTGCCCGACTGGGCGCAAACCCTGGGCATGGTGTTTTCGGTGATGCTGTGGATGCCGTCCTGGGGCGGCATGATCAACGGCTTGATGACCCTGTCGGGCGCTTGGGACAAGCTGCGCACCGACCCGGTGCTGCGCATGATGGTGGTCTCGGTGGCCTTTTATGGCATGAGCACCTTCGAGGGGCCGGTGATGTCGATCAAGGCGGTCAATTCGCTGTCGCATTACACCGACTGGACCGTCGGCCATGTCCATTCCGGCGCGCTGGGCTGGGTCGGTTTTGTCAGTTTTGGCGCCATCTATTGCCTGGTGCCATGGCTATGGAAGCGGCAGCGGCTTTATTCCGACCGCTTGGTCGAGCTGCATTTCTGGGTCTCGACCATCGGTATCGTGCTGTACATCACCTCGATGTGGGTGTCGGGCATTTTGCAAGGCTTGATGTGGCGGGCTTATGATTCGCTCGGCTTCCTGGAATATTCCTTCGTTGAAACCGTGGCGGCGATGCATCCCTTTTATCTGATCCGCGCCCTGGGCGGCGGGCTGTTCGTGCTGGGCAGTCTGATCATGGTTTATAATCTGTGGCGCACGGTGAAGGATGCGCCGGCCACCGATCCGGCGCCTGCGGCGCAGGCCTTGGCAGCGTAGGGGCGACAACATGGCGTTCAAGCACGAAGTCTTCGAGAAAAACTCGATCACGCTGCTGGTCGGCATCCTGTTCGTGGTGGCGATTGGCGGGCTGGTCGAAATCGCCCCGACCTTCTATTTGGAAAACACCATCGAAGAGGTCGAAGGCATGCGGCCCTACACGCCGCTGGAACTGGCGGGCCGCAACATTTATGTCCGCGAGGGTTGCTATACCTGCCACAGCCAAATGGTACGTTCGTTGCGCGACGAGGTCGAGCGCTATGGCCATTATTCCTTAGCCGCCGAAAGCATCTATGATCACCCCTTCCAATGGGGGTCGAAGCGCACGGGTCCGGATCTTGCCCGCGTCGGCGGCAAATATTCCGACGACTGGCACCGCGAGCATATGGCCGATCCGCGATCGCTGGTACCGGATTCCATCATGCCGGGCTATCCATTCCTGGCTCGCACCCGGCTCAAGTTAGACGATCTCGACGAACATTTGGCCGCCAATGCTGGTGTCGGCGTGCCTTATACGGCCGAAATGATCGCCAATGCCGCCGCCGACGTGCGCGGTCAGCTCGACCCATTCGCGCCGGAAAACGCTGGCTTCGCCGAACGCTATCCCGGCGCGTTGGCGCGCGACTTCGACGGCAACCCGAACATGATTTCGGAGCTTGATGCTTTGATTGCCTATATGCAAATGCTTGGCACCCTGGTCGATTTCTCGACCTATGATGCCGACGCGCCCGAAAATCTGCGCTAGGGGGCGGCGATGGACAGCACCTATCAAGCGATTTCCCAATTCGCCCAGACCTGGGGGCTGCTTTATCTGATGCTGCTGATGGGGTTGGTGGTGGTCTATGCCTTGTGGCCCAGCAATCGCGACAAGTTCGACCGCGCCGCCCGCGCCCCGCTGGACGACGATGCCGCCACCCCGCCCGACGAAGGAAAGCACTGATCATGGCTCAGGACGACCCCAACAAGCCGCCGATCGACCCGTTGACCGGGACCGAAATGACGACCCATGAATGGGACGGCATCCGCGAGCTGGATACGCCGACCCCGCGCTGGTGGCTGTGGACCTTCATCGCCACCGTCGTTTGGGGTATTGGCTATATGATCGCAATGCCGGCCTGGCCGTTGATTGAAAGCTATACCAAGGGGGTTTTGGGCTATTCCCAGCGCGCGGTTGTGGCGGCCGATTTGGAGGCCCTGAAAGCCAAGCGCGAAACCTTGAATGAATTGCTGCTGCCCGCCAGCTTCGAGGAAATCGAATCCAATCCCAATTTATTGTCCTATGCCAGCATCGCCGGCCGCACCGCCTTCATGGACAATTGCGCCCCGTGTCATGGCGTTGGCGGCCAGGGGGCCAAGGGCTATCCCAATCTGATTGACGATGATTGGTTGTGGGGCGGCAGTTATCAGGAAATTTTGACGACGCTGGAAGTCGGCATTCGCGCCGATCATCCCGAAACCCGTTTCAACATGATGCCGGCTTATGGCAAGGACGGGCTGTTGAGCCGCGATGAAATTCGCGATGTTGCCGAATATGTGCTCAAAATCTCGGGTCAGGACCATGTCGCCGCCCGGGCGCAAGCGGGTGCGGAAATTTTTGAACGCGAATGCGTGGCCTGTCATGGCGCTGGTGGCCAGGGCGATGATATGATGGGTGCGCCCAACTTGACCGACGCGATCTGGCTTTTTGGCGGCGACCGCGCCGCGATCATGGAAACCGTCAGCAACAGCCGTGCCGGCGTGATGCCGGCATGGGAAGACCGGCTCGATCCGGCGATGCTGAAAAGCCTGGCGGTCTATGTGCATTCCTTGGGCGGGGGCGAATAACGGCGAAGACGAGGATCACGCCCGATGACCACAGCTTTGGAACAGATGGTTGAACAGGCCGAGGTTGAGGCCGTCAACCGCCGCCGCCGGCCATTTTTCGCCAAGCGCGAGCCGATTTATCCGCAGCGCGTTTCAGGCCGCTTCCGCCGCCTGAAATGGATCATCATGCTGCTGACGCTGGGCATTTATTATGTCACGCCATGGCTCCGCTGGGACCGTGGCCCCGGCGCGCCCGACCAGGCGGTGTTGATCGATTTTCCCAATCGGCGCTTTTACTTCTTCTTCATCGAGATTTGGCCGCAGGAAGTCTATTATATCACCGGCCTGCTGATCCTGGCGGCGGTTGGCCTGTTCCTTGTCACCAGCCTGTTGGGCCGGGCTTGGTGCGGCTATAGCTGTCCGCAAACGGTGTGGACCGACTTGTTCCTGGTCGTCGAACGGCTTTGGGAAGGCCGCCGCAATCAGCGCATCAAACTGGACCGGGCGCCATTGACCCTATCCAAGCTGGGCCGCAAGACTGGCAAGCATATCAGTTGGCTGTTGATCGCCGTCGCTACCGGCGGCGCGTGGGTGTTTTATTTCGCCGACGCGCCGACCCTGGCTGGTCAATTGATCAGCTTCGACGCGCCCTTGCTGGCCTATGCCTTTATCGCCATGTTCACCGCCACCACTTATCTGCTGGGCGGCTTCGCGCGCGAGCAGGTTTGCATTTATATGTGCCCATGGCCGCGCATTCAGGCGGCGATGATGGACGCGGAATCGCTGGCGGTCACCTATCGCCGCGACCGTGGTGAGCCACGCGGCCCGCACAAAAAGGGCGAAAGCTGGGAAGGCCGGGGCGATTGCGTCGATTGTCGGCAATGCGTGGTGGTTTGCCCCATGGGCATTGACATCCGCGATGGCGCGCAACTCGCCTGCATCAATTGCGCGCTGTGCATCGATGCCTGTGACAGCGTGATGGACAAGGTTGGCCGGCCACGCGGGCTGATCGCTTATGACACCGACGCCAATATCGCCCGCCGCGCGCAGAATGAAAAGCCGGTCTATCGTTTGATCCGGCCGCGCACCCTGGTTTATGCCGCGATCCTGGCCCTGGTCGCTGGCATCATGCTTTATGCCTTGGCCAACCGGGCGATGCTGGATGTCTCGCTGGCCGCCGACCGCATGCCGCTTTACGTCACTTTGTCGAACGGCGACATTCAAAATGCGCTGACCTTGAAAGTGTTGAACAAATATCGCGAGGCCGGCCGCTTTGAAGTCGCGTTGGCGGATGCGCCGGCAGGCGCGTCCTTGCAATTGATCGGCGATGAAACCCCCGACCAACCGGCTGCGCGTTTTGTCGTGCCGGGCGATGATTTGCGGGCCATGCGCTTGATCCTGCGGCTGCCGCGCGCGGCGCTGGCGGGAGAGACGACACCGCTACGTTTGACCATCACGCATCTGCAATCCGGGGAACAGATCCACCAAAGCCTTGGCTTCCGGGGGCCGCAATGAGCGCCGGAGCCGGCCAGCCCAAGCGCGCCATCACCGGCCGTCATGTGCTGTTTGCGCTGCTGGCGTTTTTTGGCGTCATCTTCGCCGCCAATGGTGCGTTCATCTGGTTGGCGCTGGGCACCTTCACCGGTTTGCAGGAAGATGGCAGCAATCAACGCGGCCTCGGCTATCAACAGCAACTTGACGCGGCGGCGGCCCAAGCCGCGCGCGGTTGGCAGCTGCAGCTTGAACACCTTGTCGGCGCTGACGGGCAATTGCTGCTGCAAGTCGCTTTGCGCGACCGCGATGGCGCGGCGGTTGACGGCATTGCCGTCCTCGGGCAATTGCGCCGCCCCGCCGATGCCAGCTTTGATCAAGACTTGACTTTTACGCCAGAAGGCGGCGGCCGCTACCGCGCCGCAGTCGACTTGGCGGGTCCCGGCCAGTGGGATATCTGGCTGGAGACGGCGCGGCATGGTGGCGTGCCGCATCGGCATCGCCAGCGCATTTGGGTGGCGCCATGACCGCCAGTTTCGTGATCGACAATATTCATTGCCCGTCCTGCATTCGGAAAATCGAAAGTGATCTGGCGCGGTTGCCAGGCCTGCGCGCGGCAAGGCTGAATTTCACCACCCGGCGATTGCTGGTCGACCATGACGAGGCCGCCTTGCCCGCCGACCAGATCGTCGCCCGCCTGGCCGATCTGGGGTTTCGCGCCCGGCCTTTTGGCGCCGCCACCACTGGCGCCGATCAGACCGAGCGGCAATTGCTGCGCGCGATGGCGGTGGCGGGTTTCGCCGCCGCTAATGTGATGTTGTTGTCGGTGGCGGTGTGGTCGGGTCATGACGGCGGCATGGGCCAGGCGACCCGCGACCTGCTGCATTGGATTTCCGGCCTCATAGCCTTGCCCGCCATCGCCTATGCCGGGCGGCCGTTTTTCGCCAGCGCGTGGGCCGCGCTCAGGCATCGCAGCCTCAACATGGACGTGCCGATTTCGCTGGCGGTGCTGCTGGCCGCCGCCATGAGCGTGGCCCAGACTTGGGCCAGCGCCAAACATGCCTATTTCGACGCCGCGGTGATGCTGTTGTTCTTCTTGCTGATCGGCCGCTATCTCGATGCGCGGTTGCGCGCCCGCGCCCGCGATGTTGGTGAAAATCTGTTGGCGCTGCGCCAGGACATGGCCAGCGTGATCGGCGATGATGGCCAGGTCCGGCGGCTGGTGGCCGATCTGGTGCTGCCAGGCATGCGGCTGTTGGTTGGCGCCGGCGAACGCCTGCCCGCCGATGGCCGGCTGCTGAGCCGGGAAGCCTTGCTCGACACCGCGATCCTGACCGGCGAGTCGCTGCCCCGGCGCTTGGCCAGCGGTGCATCGGTTCATGCCGGCATGCTCAATCATGGTGCCGCCATCGAGGTTGAAGCGACCCGCCATGGCGATGACAGCCGGCTGGCCCAAATCCTGGCCTTGACCGAGCGGGCGCTGGCCGGCCGCAGCCGCTATGTGCGCTTGGCCGACCGCGCTGCCCGCCATTATGCGCCGGCGATCCACCTGATTGCGGGGGCAACATTACTGGGCTGGCTAATGGCCGGTGCGGCCTGGCCGACCGCCTTGATGACGGCGATCGCGGTGCTGATCATCACTTGTCCCTGCGCCTTGGGGCTGGCGGTGCCAGCGGTGCAGGTTGTCGCCACCAAGGCGTTGCTAAGCATGGGTGTGCTGCTGCGCAATGCCGATGCGCTGGAACGCATCGCCGAGGCCGATATCGCGGTGTTCGACAAAACCGGCACTTTGACCCTGGGCGCATTCAGCCTCGACCCGGACCAAGCAGTCGATCATGAAGCCTTGGCGCAAGCCGCCCGGCTGGCGGTGGCCAGTCGGCACCCGCTGGCCCAGGCCCTAGTCGCTGCCGCCGAGGCACAAGGCCTGGGCGGCATCGCCGCCGCGGATGACGCCTGCGAGCAGCCCGGTCAAGGGGTGACCGGGTTGATCGACGGCGTCGCCGCACGGCTTGGGCGGGCGGCTTGGTGCGGCGTCGATAGGGCTGCGGATGCCGATGATGCCAGCGAAATCTGGTTCCGCCTTGGCGACCGGCCGCCCCAGCGTTTTGCCTTTCGCGATCAGCCGCGTCCTGGCGCCGCCGAGGCCATCGCCGGGCTGCGCGCCGCTGGCCTTGAGGTCATGCTGCTGTCGGGTGACCGGCCAGCCGCGGTGGCGGCCTTGGCTGCGCGCCTTGGCATTGATGACTGGCATGCCGGGCTCGCGCCCGAGGACAAACTGGCCAAGCTCGACGCCTTGGCCGGCCAGGGCCACCGGGTGTTGATGGTGGGCGACGGCATCAATGACGCGCCGGCCTTGGCCCGCGCCCATGCGTCCTTGTCGCCCGCCAATGCCGCCGATATCAGCCAGCACAGCGCCGATTTCATTTTGGAAGGCGATGATCTGTCGCCGCTGCCGGCGCTGCTGACGGTGGCACGCCGCGCCCGGCAATTGATGCTGAGCAATTTCGCGCTGGCCGCTGGTTATAATCTCCTCGCCGTACCGATCGCGGTGGCTGGCCTGGTCACGCCGTTGATCGCGGCGGTGGCGATGTCGGCGTCCAGCCTGATTGTCACCGCGAATGCCCTGCGGTTGCGGCCGCCACCGGTCTCGCCGTCATGACCGGCCTGTTGTACTTGATCCCGGTGGCGTTGCTGTTGGGGCTGCTTGGCCTGGCGGCGTTTTTGTGGTCGGTCAAAAGCGGCCAATATGACGATCTTGACGGCGCACCCTGGCGCGCCTTGTTCGATGACGAGCCGCCGGCCACGCCTGAGCCGGACTCGACTCCAAGCCATCGCGCGGTGTATGCCGATAAGCCAAGCAGCGGCGATGGGGGCCAGCAACGCCATGGCATTCAGGCTGAAAGCAAGCGACCCTAATGCAACGGCCGCGGTGCGCCGGATCGCGCGGGAACAGGTTCGGGCGATGCTGGCTTATATCGACGACGAATCTTGCGACCGGCATCAGGCGGTGCATGAAGTGCGCAAGCGCTGCAAGAAGTTGCGGGCGCTGCTGCGGCTGATCGGCCCCAACTTGGCCTGCGCCAAGGCCGAGGAACGCGCGGTCCGTGATGCCGCCCGACTGTTGTCACCGATCCGGGATGCCCAGGTTCTGATCGAAACGCTGGATCATGTCGTAGCCGGTTTCGCCGGCCAGGTCGATCGCCGCGATTATCGGCGGTTAAGAGCGCATCTGTTAGAGCGGCGCGATGCGCTGGCGGCGGCGGCAAACGGCATTGACGGCGCGCTGCTTCAATTCCGTGCCGAGGTCGCGGCTTTCGCCAAGCGGGTTTCGCGCTGGTCGCTTGATGCGGGCGGGTTCGATGCGTTCGCCGCCGGCCTCAAGCAAAGCTATCGTCGTGGCCGCAAAGGCCTGGCCAAGGCCCGCGCCGCGCCGAATGCGACAACGCTGCATGATTGGCGCAAACAGGTCAAATACCACCAGGCGCATGCGCAATTACTGCGGCCGATCTGGCCGGCGCTGTTGACTAGCCGGCAACGCGCCGCGTCCGAATTGGCCGATGTGCTTGGCGACGATCATGATTTGGCGGTGTTTCAAGGCTTGCTGCGCGACCAGGGTGCGGTTTTGGTCAGCGCAATGGCGATCGACCGGATTGGCAGTTTGATCGACCGCCGCCATGAGGCCCTGACCCGGCAGGCCTGGGCGCTGGGCGACCGCTTATATGCCGAAAAGCCAGCCTATCTGGTCCAGCGCTGGCGCTGCTATTGGCAGGCCGCCCGGCAGGGCGAAAAAGGTTTGTTTTGCTGACCGCCGCGGCGACAGCGGCCTTGTCAGCGCATCGTCTCGCCATTGTCTATGACCAATTCGGCACCGTTGAAATGCCGTGCCTCGTCGGAAGCCAAAAACAGCACCAGATTGGCGACATCCTCGGGCGTGCCTTGGCCCATGGCGCGGGTCTGGTCGAGGCCGGGATCGTCGGGGTTGAGTTCGGCTTGCGCCTTTTGCGTCATCGGGGTGTCATGGGCACCGGGCAGAATCACATTACAGCGAATATGATTTCCCTGATCCTGGCAATAAGCGGCGACCGAGCGGGTTAGCGACCGGATCGCGCCCTTGGCCGCCGAATAAGACGGGATCATGCCAATGCCCTTGATCGCCGCCACCGACGAGACATTGATGATTGAGCCGCCGCCGCTTTGCGCGAGCGCGGGAATGGCGGTCTTGCAGCCAAGGAAGGTGCCTTCCGACATCACCGCGCATAAATGCCGGTATTGCGCCAGCGGGGTGTTCAGTATGTCGGTGAACTCGACCAGGCCGGCATTGTTGACCAAAATGTCGAGGCGGCCGAACTGGCGCAGCACCTGCGCCACCACGTCTTGCCAGGCGGCTTCATCGCGCACGTCATGGCGCAGAAACACACAATTGTCGATGCCAGCGGCGGTTTCCTGGCCCAAGGCTTCATTGACGTCGGTAATGACCACCTGCGCGCCTTCCGCCGCCAGCGCCCGCGCATCCGCCGCGCCCAGGCCCGAAGCACCGCCGGTGATCAGCGCCACTTTGCCGGCAACCCTGCCTTTGCTCATTTGGTCGTCCTCCCCCTGTTTTGCTGTGTGCGTCGCCGGCGCCACTTAACGCCAATGCGCATAGACCGGGTCGTCCATACTGTTCTTGCCATGCAGCGACAAGGCGGCATACATGCCATCGTCCATTTGCACGCTGCTGGGATGGCTGATGGTCCAGTCGCAGACAAAACTGCGCGAGGCGATTTTCCACACCCCGTCGCGGCGCGCGAAGCGATCAACATAGCGCCCGCCGGTCAGGACATCGATGGGGCCATCGGGCCCGTCAACGCTGGACAAAGCAATGGCATAGGATTCACCCAAGGCGTCGTCGCCGCGAATTTCGAACCACTCATTGGCGACCGAATGAAACACATATTTCAGCTGATCGCGGACCAGGGCGACGATGAAATCGACAAACTCCATCGCGGCGCCGTTGAACACGCCAGTGATAACCTCCGCGTCGGGATGGAATGTCGACCGCAGCAGGTCGGCATCGGTGCGGTCGACACCCCGGCAATAGGCCATCAGCAGTTCATGCAGGGCCTGTTTTGAGAGGACATCGTCGATCAATGCCGCTTGCGATGGGTCTTGCGCGGGTGTCATGCGGGCCTCCTGTTGTGGACTGCTGCGAAAACTGGCGCGGGCCAGCGCCAGCAGGGCATTGCCGGGATCGCTGCCGCCATGGCCGCCGGTCGGTTGAAAGCGGCTGAAATCCCCGGCGGGTGCTGGCGGCACAAAACAGCCGGGCCAATTGAGATTGGCGTCCAGCACATAACGGCGGTGGCTCAGCCGCCAGGCGCCGTCGCGATAGTGATGCCGGTCCAGATAGCGGCCAAAGATCAGCCGCTGCATGCGGCCATCGCCCTCATCGGCGGCGGTTTCGGTATAGGCGATCACATAGGCTTCAGACCGCGCTTGATCGGCGCCGTCCAGCTTGATCCAGAGATTGGATGGCCGGTGCAGGGTGATCGGTTGGCCTTTCTGGGCAGCGCCTAGAATCTGCGCCAGTTCCGCCGCCGGGCCTTCGAAAAAGCCGTAATCGACGGTGGCGTCGGCATGATAGGCGCTGGCGATCAGGTCAGCATCGGCGCGGTCGATGCCGCGACTGTGCACCGCCAAGTTTTGCGCAATCGCCTGCTTCGCGGCCAGCGCGCGCAGCGCTTCTATGCTGTCGGCGCTGGGCTGGTTCATGACTGGCCGGTCCGGCGCAGATATTTATCAACCGTGCGATGGACATGCCTGATCCGCACTTCCTGATAATTCCCCAAGGTTTGCGCCCCTTTGCGCGATGCCAGGAAGCCGTGCTGCTGGGCACGCAGATTATCGGTGTCTTGATCATAGACGTGGCCAAAGGCGTCGTCCATGCCGGGGACCGATGAATAGGATTCATCCTCGCTCACCCGCACAACTTCCGCTGGCGGTGGGCGTTGGCCGTCATCCGGCACCGGCCGCAGAAACAAAATCTCGAACACGGTGCGGTTGGGGTCCATGCCGATGGGCCGGAACCGATAGACCATTGGCAGCGACAAGCCGGGGAACAACGCCATGTTCGGAAACAAATAATATTCGATGGTGTCGATGATTTCGGAATCCGAATAGCCCGACAGATCGGTGCGATATTTCTCGCCCAGCACCTTGCGCAAAAAGCGCGCCATCACCGTGCGCGCGGTTTCGCCTTCGCCAACCGTCAACGACTCACTCAGCACCGAGCGATCGCCAACCAGCATGGTGTTGACCAGTTCCTGGTCGGTCAGCGGCTTCTCCAAATGCGGGCTGTTGACGCCGCTGGCGGCGTAAAAACGCGAAACATGGTCGCCATAAACGTCGTATTGAACATTGGCGTCGTTCACCCCCTGCATCAATTGCGGGTGGGTTTCCATGGTGTGATAGGATTCCAAAAACGCTTCCAGGGCGGTTTTCCAATTGCATGGCAATTCCTTGGCCATGTGCAATTCGACATACCGATTCTCAAGGTGCCAATTGGCGAAATGTTCCGGCAGCACGCCCATATAGTCTTCCAAGGGCGGCGCGTTTTCATCCATGTTGATGAAGATAAAGCCGCCCCAATGCCCGACCTTGACCTCCGGCAGGCGATAGGCGTCGGGATCAACATGGGGAAAATCCCAGGCGCAAGGCACGCTTTTCAAGCTGCCGTCCAATCGCCAGGTCCAGCCATGATAGGGGCAGCGCAAATCATTGGCATGACCTTCGCCCTCGCACCGGCGCAATTTGGTGCCGCGATGCAGGCAGCTATTGATATAGGCTTTGACTTCATTGGGCTGGGTGCGGACGGCGATGATGGAATAAGGTCCGACCTCATAGACATAATAATCGCCGACATCGGGCATATGCTCGTCGCGGCAAATCCACTGCCAAGTACGCGGCCATAAATCGCGCATTTCGGCGTCGAAAAACGCCTGCGACGTATACCGTTCATAAGGGATATCGTCCGATCCCAAATATTCATAATGACTGTGCGCCAAAACCTCGGGCGGCGGGTTGGCGTCTTTGCCGACAATGTCTTGAACGCTGGGACCGGGGCAGCGGGCCTTGCCGGGTTCAAGCGGGCTGGAACCGTCGCGCGGGGTTTGCGACATGGTGATGGGTTTATTCATGGCGCACTCCTAGAGCCTGTCTGTTTTTTTATAACTATTGTTGCATTAGAACATCTGTTGGAATTTTTGACACCCAGCACTTTTGATAGGTGTGGCCGGCCGGCGGCGGGTTGGTCTGCTCACCCCTGGCAGTTTCCCGAGTTGGCGGCGGCGACAATTTCAGTGATAATTTCCTGGCAATGTCAGCAGGGGAGCATCGTCATGGGCAAATTGGAAGGCAAGGGCGCGGTCATTCTCGGTGCCGCGGGGCGCGACAATATGGGCCAAGTGATGGCCCGCCGATTCACCGAAGAGGGCGCCAAGGTCATGGTTGCCGGCCGCAAGATGGAAGAGTTGGAGCGAATCGCGCAAGAGGTTGGCGGCCATGCGGCTTATTGCGACCTGACCAAACGCGCCGACGTGTTCGCGCTGGCCAGGTCGGCCAAAGAAAAGTTGGGCCATGTCGATATCGCGGTCAATGCCACCGGTTGGGGCTTGCTGAAGCCGTTTTTGGAAACCACCGAACAAGAAATCGACGAGATCAACGCCTTGCAATTGCGTGGGCCGTTTTTTTTCATGCAGGCCATGATCGAGGTGATGGACCGCGGCGGCTCGATCATTCAGATCAGCTCGGCGACGGCCAAGATCATGCTCAACGACCATGCGGCCTATATGGGCGCCAAGGCCGGCGCTGATCATATCGTGCGCTGCGCCGCCAATGAATTTGGCGACAGGGGCATTCGCGTCAATTCGATTTCGCCGGGCATCACGCTGACCCCCATGACTGCCGAGCGGGCGGCAATTCCTGGTGTGGTTGAGGCGTTTTTGCCTGGCTATCCGCTCGGCCGGATCGGCACCAGCGAGGACATCGCCGCCGCCGCCGTGTGGCTGTCCAGCGATGAATGTTTCATGACCGGCGAGAATTTGCAGGTCAATGGCGGCCTCTGCCTGCGCCGCAATCCTTCCCGCGACGACATTATCGCCTCAGTCAAGGCCCATGGCGGCAGTTGGGAATAGCTAGGTCCGACCCCGTCACAGCGCCGCGGTGGATTGCCGCGCCGCCTGTCGGCGGCTCGCAATGACGCTTTGGTTTCATCGTTACGGCGTGGCGGTGGCGTGCAAATCCTTGATCGGCCGGGCAGCACACCGTCACTGGTTCAGCCGGCGGTCAGCGATTCCGGTTCTTCGACATAGGCCTTCAGCGTTGCCATGAACTGGGCGCCGACGGCGCCGTCGATGGCGCGATGATCGCAAGACAGCGACAGCGCTGCGACGGTGGCGAAGGTCAGTGCGTGTTGATGCTCGACCGGGGTGCGTACCCCGGCGCCGATGGCCAAAATCGCGCCTTGCGGCGGGTTGATGATGGCGTCGAATTGGTCGATGCCGAACATGCCCAGATTCGAGACCGAGAAACTGCCGCCTTGAAATTCTTCGGGCTTCAGCTTGCCTTCCCGCGCGCGCGCCGCCAAGGCGCGGGCCTCACGGCCAATTTCAGCCACCGTTTTGCGGTCGGCGGCGCGAATGATCGGCGTGATCAGGCCCTTGTCGGTGGCCACCGCCACCGCGATGTCGGCATCGGCGAATTGGTGAATCTCATCATCATGGACCTGAATGTTGACATCCGGATGGTCGCGCAGCGCCAGCGCGCAGGCGCGGATCAGATAATCATTGACGCTGGGCGCTTCGCCGGTGGCCGCTTTGGCGCGCTCGCGCATCGCCAAAATGCCATCCAGCCGCACCCGGCTGCGCAAATAATAATGCGGGATGGTCGATTTCGAATGGCTGAGCTGCCGCGCGATCGCCTTGCGCATGGGCGACATTTTAACGATCGTACTGGTGCCGGGTTCGGGCCGCGCGAAGCTGGGTCCGCTGGTCGCGGCAGCGGTGGGCGCGGGCGCGGGCTCGGCGCTGGGCGCCGGCGCGGCGGGCGCTGGCGCCTTGGCCAACACATCCGCCTTGGAAATGCGCCCGCGTGGTCCGGTGCCTTTGACCTGGCTTAAATCGACGCCATGCTGCACCGCCAGCCGCTTGGCCAGGGGCGAGGCATAAAATTGGTCAAGCTGGGCGCCCGTGGGCGTGATATCGACCGGACCCTGGCGCGGCGTGGGCGCTGCCGGCTGCGCTGCTTGGTGAACATCTTGAAAGGTGATGCGGCCTCCACGGCCGGAGCCTTGAATGGCGCTGACGTCAACGCCGTTCTCCACCGCGAACGCCTTGGCCGCCGGGCTGATGTCGATATCGTCCGGAATACTGGCTGTGGCCGCCGGCGCGGGCGCTGGCGCCGCCGCTGGTGTGGCGGGCGCCGCCGCCGAACTGGAGGCGCGGCCCTTGTCCGCCGCCGTTGACGTGTCGGCGGGCTGGAACTGGCCAATAAAAGCGTCGATGGCGGCGTCATCGACCTGGTCTTGCGGTCCGGCCAACACGCCCAGCAAGGCGCCAACCGCCAAGGTCTCGCCCGCTGGTGCGACGAAGCGGACGAATTTCGCGTCGAATTCCGCTTCCACCTCATTGGTGATCTTGTCGGTTTCGATCAGTGCCAAAAGCTGGCCCTTCTTGAACGGCTCGTCTTCCTTGACCAGCCATTCGGCGACCACGCCTTCGGTCATTTCGATGCCCCATTTGGGCATGGTGAATGGACGCAATTTTGCCATCTCGGTCATTTCCCCCGGAACGACATCAGCCGCAATGCGGCGTCTTCAATTTTCTGGGGCGATGGCAAATAGGCCCGCTCCAGCTCACGCGCGAACGGCACCGGAGAATGCTGGGCAGTGACTTGCGCCACCGGCGCCCGCAATGCCGCGAAGGCCTTATCGGCGATCAGCCCGGCGATATCGGCGGCCAGGCTGCAACGCGGCGGGCTTTCCTCGGCGATGATAACCCGGCCGGTGCGTTCGGCGCTGTCCAAAATCGCTTCTTCATCCAAGGGGCTGGTGGTCCGAATGTCGATGACATCGCAGCCAATGCCTTCTTCGGCCAGTTTGTCGGCGGCTTTTTCGGCCATTTTCACAACCTGGCCGCAGCTGATGATGGTGATATCGTCGCCCTCGCGGACTTGCCGGGCGTGACCGAACGGGATCAGATATTCGCCGTCCGGCACCTCGCCGCGCACCCCATAAAGCGCCTTGTGCTCGAAAAACAGCACTGGGTCATCGTCGCGAATCGCGGTGGTCAGCAGGCCCTTGGCGTCGGCCGGGGTGCTGGGCATCACCACCTTGACGCCGGGAATCGATGTCAGCATCGAATATACCGCCTGGCTATGCTGGGCAGCAGCATTGAGGCCGGCGCCATAGGTCAGCCGCACCGTCACCGGGCACCGCGACTTGCCGCCAAACATATAGCGGAATTTGGCGATCTGGTTATAGATTTGATCAAGGCAGACGCCGACGAAATCGGCGAACATGATTTCCGCGATCGCGCGCTTGCCGGTCAAGGCAGCGCCCGCCGCCGCGCCAATGATGGCGGATTCGGAAATCGGTGTATCAATGACGCGGTCGGCGCCATATTTGGCGAACAAACCGGTCGAGGTGCCCCAAATGCCGCCAATGGCTTCCGGTCCGCCGGGGGCGCCCATGCCGCCAACGATATCCTCGCCCAGCATGATCAGAGTGTCATCGCGCGCCATCTCGTCATCGATGGTTTGCAGGATCGCTTCGCGCAGCATCATTTCGGCCATGCTTTTTGTCCTGTCCTTTATGCTTCCACGGGTTTGCCGGCTTGCCGATCAATAGTTGATATAAACATCTTCCAGAACCAGGTCGGGCGAGGGCGGCGGTGCCGCGCGCGCTTCATCGACCGCGTCGTCGATCAGCTTCATGACTTCCTCATCGACCACGTCCAATTCGCTTATCTTCAGGCGACGGCTTTTCTTCATCGCCGCGCGGAAGATTTGTAAGCAGTCGCGCTCGGCGCGAATCCGGTCAAGCTCGCCTTCGCCGCGATAGCGCTGTGGATCGCCCTCGAAATGGCCGAAGAAACGCTCGGTGTCGAATTCCAGCGCCGCCGGGCCCTTGCCGCTGCGGCAATGTACCAGCGCCTCGCGCATCACGTCGTGGACTTGGTGAAAGTCAACACCATTGCCGCGCGCGGCATACATGCCGAAGGCGGCGGCGCGGTCGGCAATGCTGTCGGCGCCGACGGCATAATCGACACCGGTATGCTCACTGTAATGATTATTTTCAAAAACGAAAATAACAGGCAGCTTTAGCACCACAGCCAGGTTCATGGCTTCGAAGGTGGTGCCCTGGTTGCAAGCGCCGTCGCCGGAAAAGGTGATCGACACATTGCCGGTGCTTTTGGCGGTGATGCCGGCGCCCACCGCCAGCGGCGCGCCGGCGCCGACAATGCCATTGGCGCCGAGCATGCCCTTGGAGACATCGGCGATATGCATCGAGCCACCACGGCCCTTACAAAGACCGTCGCGGCGGCCATAGATTTCCTTCATCATCGCCTTCACGTCGCAGCCCTTGGCAATGCAATGGCCATGGCCACGATGGGTGGAGATGATGAAATCCTGGCTGTCCAAATGCTCGCACACGCCAACGGCGACAGCTTCCTGGCCGGCATAAAGATGGGTGAAGCCGGCAATCTCGCCCTTTTGAATTTCATCATGCAGACGTTCCTCGAACGCCCGGATCGTCTTCATCTGGCGGTAAGCATGAAGCAGCTTTTCACGGCTCAACTGCATCGGTCACTCCCCTTTATTTCGCTGGCGCCGGTTCGGGCGCGGTGAACGCCTATTGTGCACATCCGCCCTCATTGCATCAAAGTGAAAGTACCGTCTTGGCGATGATATTGCGCTGCACTTCATTAGTGCCGCCAAAAATCGTCCAAGCGCGGCTGTTTAAATGCCGTGGCGCCGCCACTTGCGCATCCGGCCCAAACAGCGATTCCGGCGCGTCATTGCCATAAAGCGGACGGCGGGTTTCCAATTGCAGGCCGGCATAGCCGCAGGCGTCCATCGCCGCCTTGTCGATTTTTTGCCGCAGGCTTGACGCCACCATTTTCACGATCGACGTGTTTGGGCCCGCCGGCTTGCCCTTGGCGATATCGGCGAGAATGCGCAATTCGGTGGTTTCCAGCCCCAGCGCTTCCAGCTCCAGCGCCGCGAGGCGGGTGCGAAAGCCATCATCGGCGCTCAACCGGCCGTCGGCGCCATTGGGTTCACTGTCCAGTTGCTGGCGCAAATGCGCGATGTCGGCCAATAATTTTGGCGCCATGCACGAGCCGCCGCGTTCATTTTCCAGCAGGAATTTAGCGATGGTCCAGCCTTGGCCTTCATCGCCAACCAGATTCTCCAACGGCGCCTCGGCATCGTCGAAAAACACTTCATTGACTTCATGATCACCGGCCAGCCCGATGATCGGGCGAATGGTGATGCCGGGCTGGTCAAGGTCCAGCAGCAGAAAGCTGATGCCGCGTTGCGGTTTGACCTCGGTGTCGGTGCGCACCAGGCAGAAGATGTGGGTGGCGTGATGGGCGTGGGTGGTCCAGATCTTCTGGCCATTGACGATATATTTGTCGCCCTTGCGCACCGCCCGGCATTTCAAGCTGGCGAGGTCGGAACCCGAGCCCGGCTCGGAAAAGCCCTGACACCAATATTGCTCGCCGGAGAGGATTTTCGGCAGAATGTCGGCCTTCTGCGCCTCGGTGCCGAAGGTGTAGACGACGGGACCCAATAATTTCAGGCTCAACACCGGCAGGCCCGGCGCGTCGGCCAGGGCGCATTCCTTCTCGAAGATATAGCGCTGCACCGGGCTCCAGCCGGGGCCGCCATATTCCTTCGGCCAATGATAAGCCAGCCAGCCCTTTTCATTGAGGATGCGCTGCCATTCGCAGCCGATGTCCGGCTCGACAAACACCGACGGCGTTGCCCGCATGCCGGCGCGCAAGCGCTCGCTCAAATGTTCGGCCAGAAACGCCCGCACTTCCTCGCGAAAGGCGATTTCCTCCTCGGTGAAGGCAAGATCCATATGCAGCCAGTTTCCCTCAGCGCGATCCGGTGGCGGGGTTGATGCGACCCCATCAAGCCTTGCCATTATTAAGGATCGTGGCCGCCGGCGCCGCTAGAAGATTAGCTAGGTTGAAGCCTTTTTTGCCGCCATCGGCGTTGCCGGTAAAATTTTGGGCCCGCAAAAATTTTGGGCCCGGGGTCGGTTGACCGCCGGGCCCAATCTTCAGGCGCCACCAGGTGTCACCCGGCCGCTATTCCCTGTTGCCCAGAAACCGCAGCAGAAACAGGAACATATTGATGAAGTCGAGATACAGGCTCAAGGCGCCCATGACGATCTTCTTCGACCGCGTGCCTTCGCCGTCACCGGCGAAATACATCTCGCGAATCTTTTGCGTGTCATAAGCCGTGAGGCCGGCGAAAATGCCGACGCCAACGATCGACACGATCCAGTCGAGCTGCGTCGATTGCAGGAACATGTTGACGACCATGGCGATGATCAAGCCGATCAGGCCCATGAACAAAAACGTGCCCATACCGCTCAAATCGCGTTTGGTGGTATAACCATAGAGGCTCAGCGCGCCGAACATCGCCGCGGTGATGAAGAATGTGCGGGCGATTGACGAGCCGGTATAAACCAGGAAAATCGACGCCAGCGACAAGCCCATGGTCGCTGCAAAGGCCCAAAACAGGGCTTGCGCGGCAAACGGGCTCAAGCGGTTGATGCCAAAGCTCATCACCAACACGAAGCCGAGCGGCGCCAGCATCACCACCCATTGCAGCGGCGTGCCGAATATGGCGTTCAGCATGGCTGGTGAAGATGCGGTCAACATCGCCACCAGGCCGGTGAGCAGCACGCCCGAGGCCATGTAATTATAGACACCGAGCATATAGCTGCGCAGGCCCGCATCGACCGCGGCGCCCGCCGCAGGTGCGGCCGTGCCGCGCCTCAGTTCATAACGATCCGCCATGTGCAAATCCCTCTATTCATCCCGTCCCCTTGGACACTTCGGTAATATCATAGCGTTGCCGGCTATTTTCAAGGCAAACCGGATGAATTTCGCGTTAATTCGCGCGGTTTTAGCCGCGCGCCAGCAGCCGGTGCGGTTTCACCGCCAAGGCGCGCCAGCCGGCGAACAGGCCAAAAGCCATGGTCAGGCCGATGGCGGCGGTGATGGTCAGCAGCATCGCCGTCCATGGCGCGAACCAGTTGAGGTTGAAGGTCTGGGTCGTCACCCACCAGGCGCCCGCCATGCCGAGCCCCAGCGCGAACAGGCCGCAAGCCAGGCCCAACAGGCCATATTCCACCAAAAAGGCGCGGGCGACATCCCAACGGGTCGCGCCAAGCATTTTCATGATCACCGAATCGCGCACCCGCGCCTGTTGGCCCGCCGCCAGCGCGCCGGTCAGCACCAGAACGCCGGCGGCAATCGCCAGCACCGCGGTTAGCCGCACCGCCGCGCCGACCTGGCCAAGCACACCATTGACCGATTCCAAAACTTCCTTCACCCGCACCACCGAAACTGCGGGGAAGGCTTCGGTCAGTCCTTGGAAAATGCGGTTTTCCGCTGCCGGGTCGGCGTTGATGGTGGCCATATAGCCATGCGGGGCGGCGTCCATCACCCCCGGCGCCAGCACGATGACGAAGTTGAAACCATAGGTGCTCCAGTCGATGGCGCGCAGACTGGCGATGCGGGCGGTGACGTCGCGGCCCAAGATGTTGACCGTCATCTCATCGCCAACCCCAATCCCAAGCCCCCTGGCGATATCCTCATCCAGCGACATCGCTGGCGGGCCGGCATAATCGGCGGGCCACCAGTCGCCGGCGGTGATGATATTGCCGTCGGGAATGGCGGTGGCATAGGTCAAGGCGCGGTCGCCGCGCAGCGCCCAGGCGCTGTCGGGTTCGGGCTTGAGCTGGGATGCTGGCACGCCATTGACGGCGGTGATCGGGCCGCGCAGTGACGGCACGGTGCGGAGGTCCTCAACCCCTGGCATGGCTTGGGCAGCGGCGCGGAAGTCGGCGATCTCGTCCTTCTGAATGTCGAGAAAATAGAAGGACGGCGCGTTTTTCGGCGCGGTGCGGGCCAATTCGGCGGCGAGATTGCTTTCGATTCCGGCCAAGCCGGCGAACAGGCTGAGACCCAGGCCCAGTGATAGCGTCACGGCGCCGGTGGCAGCGGCGGGGCGATGCAGATTGCCCATCGCCAGTCGCCAGCTGGCATGGCCGCGTCGCGGCGCCCGCCGGGCCAGGCCCGCGATTGCCCGGCTCAGCCCCTGCAGGGCCAGGATGGCGCCCGCGGCGGCGGCCAGAAAACCCAAGGCCAATTGGGTTTGCCGGGTGCTGAGCAGCGCCAGCATCACCAGCAGCGCCAGCGCCACCGCCACCATCAACACATAGGGTCGGGCCGGCCAGCGACGATCCAGGGCGACATCCTGGCGCAAGATCCGCGCCGCCGGCAAGGCGCGGGCGCGGGCCAGCGGCCATAAGGTGAAAATTAGCGTCACCAGCCCGCCATAGCCGGCGGCCAGGGCCAGCCGGGCGGGGTAAAGCCGGGGCTCGGGGGCCACCGGCAGCACGTCCGCCAACAGGCCCGAGACAATCCAGGGCGCCGCCGCGCCCAGGGCCAGGCCAACCATGATCGCCGCCGCAGCTACCAAGCCCACCTCCAGGCCATAAAGCTTGAAGATCAAGCCGCCATCAGCACCCATGGTCTTCAGCATCGCGATGCTGTTGGCTTTTTTGTCGACATAGGCGCGCACGCCATTGCCAACGCCAATGCCGCCGACCACCAAGGCGGTCAGCCCAACAAGGCTCAAAAACCCGCCCAAATTGACGATGAAGCGGCGCAGCCCCGGGGCGCCATTGTCGCGGTCGCGGATCCGCCATCCGGCGTCGGGAAAAGCCGCCTCCAAATTTTGCCGCCACGCCTTCAAGTTGGCGTCGGGCGCCAGCGCCAGATGATATTGATAATGGACCAGGCTGCCGACCTGGACCAAGCTAGTCGCGGGCAAGGCGTCTTGCGCCAGCATCAGCCTGGGCCCCAGGGTGAAGCCGTCATTGCTGCGGTCGGGCTCGAACGCCAGGATCGCGCGCACCTGCAAGCGGGCCTCGCCCAGCCTGAGCATATCGCCGGGGGACAGGTTCAACCGTGCCGCCAGGCTGGAGTCGACCAGCGCGCCCCAGATGCCGTCACGCTCGGCCAGCGCCGCGTCCAGCGGCAAGGCGGGTTCCAAGCGCGGCGCGCCATAAAGCGGATAGGCCTGGTCCACTGCCTTCAGTTCCACCAGCAGCCTTTGCCCGGTCGATGGATTTTGCGCCATCGCCCGCATGGTAGTGGAGCGCGACACCGCCTGGGTGTTGGCGGCCAGATAGGCGGTTTGCTCGGCGCTGGCGGCTTGATGGGTCAAGCGCAAGCTGATGTCACCAGCAATCAACTCGCGGCCCTTGGCCGACAGCGCGCCCAGCACGCCTTCGCTGACCGAGCCGATGGCGGCGATGGTGCCGACGCCCAGAACGAGGCAGGCGATCAACACCGTGAACCCCCTGGGGCCACCGCGTAAATCCCGCCACGCCCAGCGCCAGGCCAAGCGCCAGTCGCGGCTCATGATGGGTCCGCCACGCCGGCGGCGACTTGGTCGGCGTGTTGCAGGCGGCCATCGCGCATGTGGACGACGCGGTCGCAGCGGCTGGCCAGGGCCGGATCATGGGTGATCAGGATCAAGGTGGCGCCGCGCTCGCGCTGCAGCGCGAACATCAATTCGATGATCGCCTTGCCGGTCGTGCTGTCGAGATTGCCGGTCGGCTCGTCGGCGAATAGCAGGCTGGGATCCGGCGCCAACGCCCGCGCCAGCACCACCCGCTGCTGTTCGCCGCCGGATAATTGCGCGGGATAGTGATCCAACCGATGGCTTAAGCCGACTGCGGCGAGTTCCGCCTCGGCCCGGGCGAAGGCGTGTTTTTCGCCAGCCAATTCCAGCGGTACCGCGACATTTTCCAGCGCCGTCATGGTCTGAATCAAATGAAAGGCCTGCAGCACGATGCCCATGCGTGCGCGCCGGAACAAGGCGAGGCGGTCCTCGTCCAGCCCGCCAAGGTCGACGCCGTCAACCATTACGGCGCCTTGGCTGGCCTGTTCCAGCCCGGTCATCACCGCCATCAGGCTGGATTTGCCCGAACCGGATGGGCCAACAATGCCGACCGATTCGCCCGCAACCACAGCAAAATCGACGCCGCGCAAGATCTCCACCGCGCCCGCCTTGCTGGGCAGTCGCAATTCCACCTGGCTCAGCGCAATCGCGTGGCGAGGCTTGCCGGCGCCGTCAAAAAAAGCCATATCCTGGCCATGCTCCCATTTACCGACCGACAACCCATATGGCGCCGTTTGCTCGATGATCAATAGCGCGAAAACCCTGATCTTGGCCATGTTGCTGTTGCTGGCAGCGCCGGCCTGGGCCGAAAAACCACTGGTGCTGGCTTTTGGCGACAGCTTGACCGCTGGCTATGGCCTCGATCCCGGCCAAGCTTATCCGACAAAGCTTGAACGCGCCTTGGCCGAACAGGGCCTCGCGGTCGAGGTCGTCAATGCCGGGGTTTCGGGCGACACCTCATCGGGCGGCCGGGCGCGGCTGGCCTGGGTGTTGGACGGCTTGGACCGGGCGCCGGCGCTGGTCATCCTGGCGCTTGGCGCCAATGACGCCTTGCGCGGCATCGACCCCGCGATCACCAGGCGCAATATCGCGGCGATGATCACGTTATTGAAGCAACGCGACATTCCCGTGCTGCTGGCGGGCATGTTGGCGCCACCCAATATGGGGGCGGATTATGGCGCCGCCTTCAACAGTCTTTATCCCGATCTGGCCGCCGCCCATGATGTCGCCTTCTACCCATTTCTGCTGGACGGCATCGCCGCCCAACCGGCGCTCAATCAGGACGACGGCATTCATCCCAATGCCGAGGGTGTCAAGGTGATGGTGGCGGGCCTGTTCCCGATGGTCAAAGCCTGTCTGCAAGGGGAGATGGCGTCATGCCGCCAGAATTGAGCGGCGAGGCTGCTGAACAGCTAGCGCGGGCGCGGGCGCACATGACCGGCCGGCGCGACTGGGGCAAGGCGCGGCGGGGGCTGGAACGCGCGGTGCGGGCGGGCGCGGTGGCGGCATTGCCCGATTTGGCGATGGTTCACGCCTATGGCTTTGGCATCAAGGCGGATTTCGCCCGCGCCCGGGAATTGCTGATCGAAGCCGCCCAAGCCGGCGATGGCCGGGCCTTGCGCCAGCTTGCGGTCTTTGCCGACGCCGTTGACGATGATGGCCTGGCGTTGGCGCTGCTGGCACATGCGGCGCAAGCCGGCGACGTGCCGGCGCAATGCCTGCTGGGCCGCCGGCTGTTGCGTCAAGACCCGGCCCAGGGCCGCCATTGGTTGGCGCGCGCGGCGGCGGCCAAGCATGCCTTGGCGGCGTATCTGATGAAGGGTCAGCCGGTTTCCGAGCACGTTCCGCCGTCGCCGCCTGACTTGGCTGGCCTGGATTGGCCGCGCCTGGCTCAGGCCGATTTGGCGACGCCGGGCGATATCCAGGTTCAACAGGTCGCCAAGCTGCCGCAGATCAAGCTGCTCAAGGCCGCCTTCAGCGCGGCGGAATGCGCTTATATCCAGGCGCTGGCGGCGTGCTATTTGCGGCCCAGCGATGTCATCGACCCCGACACCGGCCGCATTGTCGTCGATCCCTATCGCACCGGCTTTCAGGCGCAATTGGTGCCGGATCTGGCGGATGTGGTGATCGCCGCGATCGACGCCCGCCTGGCGGCGCTGACCGGCAGCCGGGTCAAGCAAGGCGAATCGTTGACCGTGCTGGTCTATCAGCCAGGCCAGGAATATAAGCCGCATTGGGACCATCTGGTCGACACCGCAGATGAAAAACTGAGCCGGCTCAAGGCCTCCGGCCAACGGCTCTATACCGCGCTGATCACGCTGGACGACGGCTTCAAGGGCGGGGCGACCGCCTTCACCGACATCGGCATTCAAATCCGCGGCAAAGTCGGCGACGTGCTGCTGTTCCGCAATCTTGACGACAAGGGCAAGCCCGAAGCCTTGACCATGCATGCCGGCTTGCCGGTGGAAGCCGGGGTCAAATGGCTGGCGTCGAAATGGATCCGCGAACGCAATTTCGCGCTGTGATCGCGGCTGGGGGCGCTGCCGGGCCGCGTGCCGGGCTGTCTTTAGCGCTGGACATGCGCATCGCCGCTGGCGCCGGCGGGGTTGCTGAAAACCGGGAAATCGTCGCGGTCCCAGACGCTGCGGGCTTGGTTCAGCGCCCAATGCACCGAGGGAAAGGCCAATGCGTCCCAGGGAATGTCGTCCCAGTCGAACAGCGCCACTTCCAGGCTTTCCGGTCCGGGCGCAATGTCGGGGCGCGCCAGCCGGGCGCGGAACATCAATTGAATCTGGCTGATGCGGGGGATCGAATAAACCGCCAGCAGGCGCTCGATCTCCAGTTCCGCCCGGGCTTCCTCCCAGGCTTCGCGGCGCGCGCCCTCTTCCGCCGTTTCATGATGTTCCAAATAGCCCGCCGGCAGGGTCCATAACTCCTGTTGTGGGGCAATCGCACGGCGGCACAGCAAGATCTGCGGCCCGGACCGAACGACCGCGCCCACCACCACTTTGGGATTGTCATATTGGACGAAACCGCAGGTGTCGCAGACCTGACGCGGACGGTCATCGCCAGGCGGCACCTGGGTGCGGAAACGTTGCGGTTGTTCCGAAGCTGAAGCCATGGCCTCCAATGTGGGGCGCTTGCCGGCGGCTGTCCAGCCCCGCGCCGGGCCGTCAGACCAGTATGTTCAAATGCTGGCCAGGGGCCACATATTTGGGTGCACGGCCAGCCAAGGGGGCCTCGCGGGCAAAGCTCTTGGCGGCGTCCGGCGCTTGCGCCTGGCGCAGCGGCAGCGCTTCGAAGCCATTGGCGTTGGCCGCTTTGCCGCCTTGGCGGGCGTTTTGCGCGGATTGCTCGCGGGCGGCGGCCTGACTGGCGCGCTGCTGGTCGCCCGCGCCTTGCAGCAGATTGAGCAGGCTGGGATTGCCGGTGATTTTCATGCGGCTTCAATCACTCTTGATCGTGACGGTTCACGGCCGTGGCCAAGTCGCCTTTTAGCAAACAGGTCGTAAACAGGGTGTAAATCAATTTCGTTAAAATTGTTTCTATTTTTCCGCCGCCGGCTGGCCCAGGCGAATGGTGTTGGCGGCGAAAAAATTCAGCGGGCTGTGGGTGGCCGCGACCACCGCGCCGCCCGCCGCAAGATGGTCATTGACCAGGCGCGCCAGGCGTTGCCGGGCATCCTCGTCGAGCGCGGTATTGGGTTCGTCCAGCAGCCACAGACACGCACCTGACGCCATTACCCGCGCCAGCGCCACCCGCCGGGTCTGGCCTTCCGACAACAGCCGCACCGGCACATCCGCCAGCCCGGCAATGCCCAGCGCTTCCAGCGCCTCCAGCGCCGCCGTTGGTGCCCGCCCGCGCAGCCGGCACCAAAAGGCCAGATTGTCGGCCACGCTTAAGCTTGGCTTCAGACCCAGACGATGGCCCAGATAAGCGCAACGGGCCTGATAGGCCTCCGCATTGTCGCCGGCGATTGGCTGGCCATTATACAGCAATTGGCCGCCGGCGGCCTGGCCCAGGCCGGCCAGCACCCGCAGCAGCGTCGACTTGCCGGCGCCATTGGGTCCGGTCAATGCCAGCGCGCCGCCATTGTCGATGCTGAAATCCAGCGCTGAGGCCAGCACCCGCTGGCCGCGCGCGATCAGCAGCGCCGCGGCGCTCAAATGAAAGTCGGCATGGCAGGATGGCCCGGTCATGGCGCCAGCCTATAGCAGAAGCGTGGCCAAATAAGCAGCGCTTTGCAGGCAATTTTTTAACCGCTTTGATCTCATCCCTTGAGACGCGCGCGGTTTTGCGGCAAAACCCCGTCCAACCGCGCCCCGCAACATGCAAACAGGGAGAGAGCCGTGACAGCCACCGGCCATGACAGTTTGAACACCCGCCGCACGCTCAAGGTTGGCGACAAATCCTATGCCTATTACAGCCTGGCCGCCGCCAGCGAGGCATTGGGCGATGTTTCGCGCCTGCCTTATTCGCTCAAGGTGATTCTTGAAAACATGCTGCGGTTCGAAGACGGCCGCACCGTGGTGGCCGACGACGCGCAAGCGGTCGTCGATTGGCTGAAGACCCGGTCCTCGACCCGCGAAATCGCCTATCGTCCGGCCCGGGTGCTGATGCAGGACTTCACCGGCGTGCCGGCGGTGGTCGATTTGGCGGCAATGCGCGCGGCGATGGAAAATCTCAAGGGCGATCCCAAGAAGATTAACCCCTTGGTGCCGGTAGATCTGGTCATCGACCATTCGGTGATGGTCGATTATTTCGGCAAGCCCGACAGCTTTAAGCGCAATGTCGAGCTGGAAATGGAACGCAATCGCGAGCGTTATGAATTTCTCCGCTGGGGCCAAAAGGCGTTCGAGAATTTCCGTGTCGTGCCCCCGGGCACCGGCATCTGCCATCAGGTCAATCTTGAATATCTGGCGCAAACCGTGTGGACGTCGGATGACGCCAGCGGCGAAGCGATCGCTTATCCCGACACGCTGGTCGGCACCGACAGCCACACCACCATGGTCAATGGCCTGTCTGTGCTGGGCTGGGGTGTGGGCGGCATTGAGGCTGAGGCGGCAATGTTGGGTCAGCCGGTCTCCATGCTGATTCCCGAGGTGATCGGCTTCAAGCTGACCGGCACCTTGAAGGAAGGCACCACCGCCACCGATTTGGTGCTGACCGTCACCGAAATGCTGCGCAAAAAGGGCGTGGTTGGCAAATTCGTCGAATTCTACGGCGATGGGCTGGATCATCTCAGCCTCGCCGACCAAGCCACCATCGCCAATATGGCGCCCGAATATGGCGCCACTTGCGGCTTTTTCCCGATCGATCAGTCGACGCTTGATTATCTTGCTTTCACCGGCCGGTCGCCTGAACGGGTGGCGCTGGTGGAAGCATATGCCAAGGAGCAGGGCTTGTGGCGCGAGGCCGGCTCGCCCGATCCTGAATTCACCGACACGCTGGCGCTGGATTTGGCCGATGTCGAACCGTCGCTGGCCGGGCCAAAGCGGCCGCAGGATCGGGTCAGGCTGTCGGCCGCCAGCGACAGCTTCAAGCAGGAATTGTCAGGCACCTTCGGTAAGGCCGGCGATGAAGACCGCCGGGTCAAGGTCGAGGGCGCGGATCATGATCTCGGCCATGGCGACGTGGTGATCGCGGCGATCACCAGCTGCACCAACACCTCCAACCCCAATGTCATGCTGGCGGCTGGCCTGGTCGCCAAGAAAGCGCTGGAGCGGGGCCTCAAGGTCAAGCCCTGGGTCAAGACCTCGCTGGCACCCGGCTCGCAGGTGGTGACCGAATATCTGGCCAAGGCCGGCCTCCAAGACGCGCTCAATCAACTGGGCTTCAATTTGGTCGGCTATGGCTGCACCACCTGTATCGGCAATTCCGGCCCGCTGCCGGAGCCGATCTCCAAGGCCATCAACGCTGAAAATCTGGTCTGCGCCTCGGTGTTGTCGGGCAACCGCAATTTCGAGGGCCGGGTATCGCCCGATGCGCGCGCCAATTATCTGGCGTCACCGCCGCTGGTGGTCGCCTATGCGCTCTTGGGCACCATGACCGAGGACATCACCACCGCGGCCATCGGCACCGATCAGGACGGTCAACCGGTCTATCTCAAGGACATCTGGCCGACCAATCAGGAAGTCGCCGACACCGTCAAGGCCGCCGTCACCTCGCAGCAGTTCGCCGAGCGTTACGGCGATGTGTTCACGGGCGACGATGTCTGGCGCGCGATCCCGGTGGCCGAGGGCATGACCTATGCCTGGAACGAACAATCGACCTATGTTCAGCATCCACCCTATTTCACCGGCATGTCGATGACACCGGCGGCCCCGGGCGATGTCAAGGGCGCGCGGCCGTTGGCGATCTTAGGCGATTCGGTGACCACCGACCATATCTCTCCCGCCGGCGGCATTAAGGCCGACAGCCCGGCCGGCCGCTATCTCACCGAACATGGCGTCGCCAAGGCCGACTTCAATTCTTATGGCTCGCGTCGTGGCAATCATGAGGTGATGATGCGCGGCACCTTCGCCAACATTCGTATCAAAAACGAAATGTTGGATGGGGTGGAAGGCGGCTACACCCGCCATGTACCGTCTGGCGAGCAAATGGCGATTTACGATGCCGCAATGAAATACCAGGACGAAGGCACACCGCTGGTTATTGTCGCCGGCAAGGAATATGGCACCGGTTCCTCGCGCGACTGGGCGGCCAAGGGCACGCTGTTATTGGGGGTCAAGGCGGTGATCGTGGAAAGCTATGAACGCATCCACCGCTCCAATCTGGTCGGCATGGGCGTGCTGCCGCTGCAATTCCCCGAAGGCGTGACGCGCAAAACTTTGAAGCTGGACGGCTCCGAGACCTTCGACATCGCTGGCATCAATGGCGGCCTCAAACCCCGTCAATCTGTCACGCTAACGATCACGCGGGCGAATGGCGACACCGAAACCGTCGACCTGCTCTGCCGCATCGATACCCAAGACGAAATCGACTATTACGCCAATGGCGGCATCCTGCACTATGTGCTGCGCCGCTTGGCGGGTTAAAGACTGAGCGCTTGAACAAACGCACGGCCCGCCGGCACCCCGGCGGGCCGTTTTGTTCGGGCGTCTATCGACCCGTGCGGCGCCGCAACCGTCCCACCGTCACCGCGAGTCCGAAGCCCGCGGCAGTCCATAGGCCGCGCAACCCTCCACCGTCATGGCCCGCGCAGGTGGGCCATCCACGTCTTGATCAATCCGCACCATCCGGAAAGGCGTGGGTGTCCCGGACGAGCCGGGGCACGACGACACTATTTTCCACGAGGCCAAAGACGGCGCCGTGGATTGCTTCACCCCTGCGGGGTTCGCAATGACGGCGACCTTTGGTCGTCACTGCGAGGTCCGCAGGGCCGTGGCAGTCCATAGGCCGCATACACCCCACTCACCGTCATGGCCCGCGCAGGCTGGCCATCCACGTCTTGATCCACACCGCCGCCCGAAAAGGCGTGGGTGTCCCGGACAAGCCGGGGCACGACGGTTCGGGGCTTTAGGTCAGCGCGACGCGCCGGGGGGGACCGGCACGGGCTGCGCGGCATGGTCTTGGGAATCATCGATAAAATGGCTCTTGACGGCCCTGAATTGTCGAAATTCTTTACAGTCGCCGCCGTTCATCCCGCTCCGTTCGCGCGCACTGGGCCAGTCGCCCCTCGCTAGTTTGCTGTAACTACACTTGAAATTACAACCAACGGAGGCGCTTGGTGTTTTCGGCACGGTTATTGCTTTGTAGATGCAAGACTGATGACAGGTCACTGAAATCAGCGTTGATTTAATGCCAGTTGATGTAATGCCAGTTGATGTAATCATTGTGAGGTCAAGCATGCGAAATCAATTACTGACTTATTGCGCCGCCGCTTTTGTTGGGTTGCTGGCGACGCCGGCGATGGCGGGCGTCATCACCAATATGACGTTCGATACCGATCCGATCCTGTCCGACACGCGAGCGCCTGGGGTTTGGTATACGGACCGGGCCGCCCCGGCATCTTTCGATTCCGTGGACTTCATGGGCGACCAACGGCTGCGCTTGGGTTTGAGCGCGGCGGACGCGGCTTCGGGTTTCACCGCCACGCAAGGCCGTGGTTTCGACACGCCTGGCGCCACCCGTCTCTCCATTGACATGTTTATCGCCAGCGACTGGCAATTGCTGCCGGCCGATGAGCGTATCGGCGGCATTTGGGGCGTTGGCCTCGATATCAATGGCGACCGTTCCCTGTTTCCGATCTTCGAGTTTTTCGACAGCCAGTTTCAGGTCTGGGACAGCATCGATGCCGGTGACGGCACCGGCTGGCGGCCGGCGGGTTTGCCGGGCGGCTTTATGTTCGATGAATTCGCCAATCTCGCGATCGAACTGAATGCCGGTGTGGTTGATTTCTTCATCAATGGTAGCCGCATCGCGACCGAGGAAATCGGCAGCACGGTGGAACTGGGCAGCGTGATCCTGCAAGGCATCAATTCGCCGGAAGGAGTGAACCGCGACCTGTATTTCGATAATTTCATTGCTTCATCGGCGATGGACGTGCCCGAGCCGTCGGCGCTGCTGGTCTTGTTCGGCGGGCTGGTTGGCCTCGGCGTCGCCACGCGGCGGCGGCGCTAAAGCCCACTTCAATGCCGATTGCTCGCAAAGTCCCCGACCGTCGCGCCCAAGCGGCCGGTCGGGGGCCGCGAGCCAGCGCCCCGGTTCGCGGCTAGAAACAAGACGCGGCCATCGCCTTCGCCTATTTCACCACTTGCAATTTAGGCACCGCCGAGCGACGGTCGAGATGAAGGCCGCATTCGGTTTTGTCTTGACCGCGCCAGCGTCCGGCGCGGGGGTCTTCGCCGGGGGCGACCGGGCTGGTGCAGGGCATGCAGCCAATCGAGCGGTATCCATCGGCCTCCAACGGGTGTCGCGGTAAATCATGTTCGGCGAAATAAGCATCGACATCGGCCGCGGTCCAGCGCGCCAGCGGATTGATCTTGAGCCGGCCCTCGGCCAGTTCAAACACGTCCAGACTGGTCCGGGTACCGGCTTGAAACGCCTTGCGGCCGGAGATCCAAACATTCACGTCCTTGAGGGCGCGGGCCAGGGGCTCGACCTTGCGGATATAACAGCAGCGGTCGGCATTTTGCGCCCATAGCGCACCCTTGGCGTCGCTCGCTTCAGTCAGCGCGGTTTTTGGCAAAACCGTGCGCACGCGGCTGAGGCCCAACAGGCCCACCAGCCGGTCGCGGTATCGCAGGGTTTCGCCAAACAACTTGCCGGTGTCGATGAACACCACATCGACGCCGGGATCGACCTGCGCGGCCATGTGCAGCAGCGCGGCCGATTCCGTGCCAAAGGACGACACCAGACTGACGGCGCCGGGATAATCGTCCTTCAGCACGCCGCGCATGATTTGCTGAGCGCTGGCGCCGGCATATTTTTCGTTGAGACTGGCAATCTGGCTTTGCAGGATGATCATAGCCCGACATCCCATTGCGCCGGGTTGGCGGCCAGCCGCCGCAGCCGGTGGGCGGGGGCGGCATCGTCGCTGGCGGCTTGATAGACGGCGGTATAACGCGCCAGCGCCCGCTGCGCCGCGTCGGCCGAGACCCGGTCAGCCAGTTGGGCGCTGTCGTAGCCGCAGCGCAGCATGAAGCGGATCTGATCGGCCAGCACATCGCCAACCGCGCGCAACTCGCCTTGAAAGCCATAATGCTCGCGCAAGACCCGGGCATTGGAATAGGACCGGCCGTCCTTGAACACTGGAAAGTCGAGCGCGACCATGGCCAGCCGGTCGACATGGGGCGCCAGGCGCTCGGCCTGCTCATCGCTGGCGAGCTTGACGCCAACCGCGCCCGCCGCCCTGAACAAGCTATCGGCCTCACGCTCCAGCCGGCCCAGCGTCACCACCGCATTGGCGCCACTCTCCACCGGCTGGCCATCGTCCAACCACAGCCAATTATGGTCCGGCAGCGCACGAAATTTAAGCAGCGTCATAAACCGCCTCCTTGAACGGATCGGGTCCAAGCCGGCGATAAGCGGCCAGGAAATTCTCGCCCGGTTGGCGCAGGCGTTGGTAAGCGCTGATAACCTTGGCGACGGCATCAACCACGCCGTCTTCATCGAAGCCTGGGCCCAGGATTTTGGCCAACGACGCGTCTTGCGCGCCGGAGCCGCCCAGCAGCAGTTGATAATTTTCGGTGCCCTTTCTATCGACACCTAAGATGCCGATATGACCGGCATGATGATGGCCGCAAGCATTGATGCAGCCGGAAATCTTGATCTTAAGCTCGCCAATGTCCTCAAGCTGCTCGAGATCGTCGAAGCGCTGGGCAATTTTTTGCGCGATCGGAATCGATCGGGCATTGGCCAAGCTGCAATAGTCCAGGCCGGGACAAGCGATGATGTCGGTGGCCAGTCCGGCATTGGCGGTCGCCAATCCATGCCCGGCCAGCGCCTGCCACAAATCATGAAGGTCGGCGGCCTTGACATCCGCCAGCACCAGATTTTGTTCATGCGTGACGCGAATTTCGCCAAAACTGTAGCGATCCGCCAGATCGGCGACGGCGTCCATCTGGACATCGCTGGCATCGCCGGGAATGCCGTCATGGGGTTTGAGCGAAATCGTCACGGCGCGATAGCCGGGCACTTTATGGGCGGTGACATTGCGGCGCACCCAGCGGGCGAAATCGGCGTCGCTGGCACGGGCGTGTTCCAGCGTTGGCACCGGTTCGCTCAAGGCTTCATAAGCGGGCGGTGCGAAAAAGCCCTTGATGCGTTCATATTCGGCCAAGGCGAGGTCGGCCGGTCCGTCCTTGATCTTGGCCCATTCGGCCTCGACCTCGGCGCGGAAGGCCTCCAGGCCAATTTCATGGACCAGGATCTTGATCCGCGCCTTATAGATATTGTCGCGTCGGCCATGGCGGTTATAGACCCGCATGATCGCTTCCAGATAAGACAACAGATGCTGGCGCGGCACGCCGGCGCGGATCAACTGCGCCAGCATCGGCGTGCGGCCCATACCGCCGCCGGCATAGATGGCGAACACAGTCTCGCCAGCCTCGTTCTTTTCGATCACGATGCCGATGTCATGCAGCTTGATCGCCGCGCGGTCGTTGGGACTGGCAGTGATGGCGATCTTGAACTTGCGCGGCAGATAGGAGAATTCCGGATGAAAGGTCGACCATTGCCGCAGCACTTCGCCATAGGGGCGTGGGTCTTCCACTTCATCGGCGGCAACCCCGGCGAACTGATCGCTGGTGACATTGCGAATGCAGTTGCCGGACGTTTGAATGGCGTGCATTTCCACCGCTGCCAAATCAGCTAAAATGTCCGGCGCGTCGGCCAGCTTGATCCAGTTATACTGGATATTCTGGCGGGTGGTGAAATGGCCATAGCCTTTGTCATATTTGCGCGCGATATGGGCCAATTGCCGCAATTGCCGCGACGACAAGGTGCCATAAGGCACCGCGACGCGCAGCATATAGGCGTGAAGCTGCAGATAAAGCCCGTTCATCAGCCGCAGCGGGCGGAACTCCTCCTCGCTGAGTTCGCCCGACAGCCGCCTTGAGACCTGGTCGCGGAAATCATCCACCCGTTCCTGCACCAGAGCGGTGTCGAATTGATCGTAACGATACATAATTATGCCTCCCGCCCGGCCTGATAGCCGAGATCGCGGCGCACCGATGGGCCCAAGGCGCGGATCTGCTCGCGGTAACGCGCCGGCCAGGGCTTGCCGTCGTCGACGGTCATGTCGATGATTTCCAGGCTGATCGCCTCGCACCGCGCCTCGGCGTCCTTTGCGGCTTTTTGCAAGGCGCTCAGGCCTTCATCATCGCTGGCCAGCCGGGCATCCGCCGGATCGCTCGACCAGCCGCCGGCCGCGGTCAGGAACACCACATGGCCATTGAGCAGATCATTGCCGGTCAAGGCTTTCAGCATGGTCATTCTCCCTCAGGCCACCGCCGCCAGCGTCGCCCCAGCATCGGCCTGGCTCTCGGCATTGGCCACCAGACCGGCCACCGCGCCAACCACGATCAAGGATGGGCTGGTCACGCCATGACGGGTGATGGCGGCCGGCAAGTGTTTCAATGTGGTCACAAACCGCCGGCTGTCGGGCCGGGTGCCGTTTTCAACGATCGCCACCGGTGTCGCGCCATCGACACCATCATCCAGCAATTTGGCGGTGATGGCGGGGGCCGCCGACAGTCCCATGTAAATCACCAGAGTGCGGCCGGGACCGGCCAAGCCGCGCCAGTCCTGTTCGTCGAGACCCTTGCGCTGGCCGGCCACGAACGCCACCGCCGAGGCATGGTCGCGGTGGGTCAGCGGCAACAGTGCGTCCGCGGCGCAACCGGTGGCGGCGGTGATGCCGGGAATGACCTCAACGGCGACGCCAGCGGCGCGCAGATCGGCGACTTCCTCGCCACCACGGCCGAAGATGAACGGGTCGCCGCCCTTCAGCCGCACCACATAATGGCCTTGGCGCGCCAGATCGACCAGCAACGCATTGATACCATCTTGGCTAAGGCTGTGATCGCCGCGCGATTTGCCGACATAAATCCGCCGGGCGTCGCGCCGGGCGAAGTCCATCACCGCGTCGGACACCAGCTTGTCGTGCACGATCACATCTGCCTGTTGCAGCGCCCGATGCGCCTTCAGGGTGAGAAGATCAGGGTCGCCCGGCCCGGCGCCGACAATCGCGACCCGGCCTTGCGGCGGCGCCTTGGCGGCCTCGGCATTCATCAGCCGCAGGATGCGGTCGCGGGCGACGGTGCCGTCCAACGCGTTGAACTCAGCGCCGGGCGCGGCGCCAAACACCCGGTCCCAAAACCGCCGCCGCGCATCGGCTGAAGGCAGCAGCCTTTTGGCGGCGTCGCGAAACTCTTCCGCCAGCAGGCCAAGCCGGCCAAGGCCGCTGGGCAGCAGCGCGTCGATCCGTGCTTTGACATAGCGGGCCAGCGCTGGCGCCGCCGCGTCCGATGAAATGGCGACGGTGATGGGCGTGCGTTCGACAATCGCGGGGGTGATGAAATCGCATAATTCAGTGCGGTCGACGACATTGACCGGCACCCCGGCTGCCCGCGCCGCCGCCGCGATCGCCGCATCGGCGTTGGCGTCGCCGGTGGCGGCATAGACCAGGGCGGCGTTGGCCAGATCGGCGTTGGCAAAGCCGCGGGGGCTGTGGTGGCTGTTATCATGACTGGCGATTTGCACGGCGAAATCCGCGTCCAGCGCTGGGGCGACGACATGAATGCGCGCGCCGCTTTTGGCCAGCAGCCGCCATTTCGCCGCCGCCGCCGTGGTGCCGCCAATGATCAGCACCTGGCGATGGTCCAGATTCAGGAACACCGGAAAATGCCGCATGGGTACCGCTCCTTATCCCGCCACGGCCGTGCCGGGGCAGGGCCGGGGCAATGTTGCTGCATGCAAGATGCGGCCAAGCCCGGCACCATGGCAAACGACGATAATTTGCGGGCCGACAAGAATTTCTATCGCCGTGCCGCCGCCATCGCCGCGGCAGGATAAACGCGGCGCGGGTGCCGGAAATAGCATATGCAACTTTATCGCGATATTTTTATCGCCGCTTAAGCTTTTATTAACCATGAATGCTTAAGGTGGCCCTTGTCGCTTCGGCGATGAATTGCCGTACTAAACACCCATTTCCCAACCTAGCCAGGGCCGCATATGTCCCCCATATGCGGCCCAACTTATTGACGCCTGTGCCAAATCGGGGCGCGAGCGGTGCTTGGGCTGTCGGAATTCTTGACATTGGTGCGCGGCGGCGCATGGTTAATGCGTTGTAAACCATTGTTTTGCGCCAAATTCGCCGAATTGGCATGGCGGCTGCAATCCGCAGGGCATGACCCAGGACCTGCACATCGCCGATTATGTCGCCGCCCGGCTCACCGGCATCGCCGGCCGGGGTGACGCGCCACGCCTGGCCGCCCAGGCCGCCGCGCGGGCGCAGATGGCGGGCGATCAGTTTCGCGCCGCGATCTGGCACCAGGTGGTCGAGGCCTTGCCCCGCGCCGCCGACGGTGCTGGCCGTCATGTCAATTTAACGGTGTGATTGGCGCCGCCGGCTCAGCCCTCCACCCTCGACCCCCCGGTCAAGTTCTGCTATCCCCGCGCCGTTGCATGCGGGAAAGATCGCGATGGCGCAAAAGGCGGTGATTTTATTGTCGGGCGGGCTCGATTCCGCGACCGTTTTGGCGGTGGCGGCGGACGCCGGCTATGCCTGCCATGCGCTCAGTTTCGATTATGGCCAGCGCCACCGCATCGAACTGGACGCCGCCCAGCGGGTGGCCCATGCCATGGCGGCGGCGGCGCATAAGACCGTGCAAATCGACCTCCGCGCCTTTGGCGGTTCGGCGCTGACCGCCGACATTGCCGTGCCCAAGGACCGCGACGCTGCCGCCATGGCGGGGGCCATTCCCATCACCTATGTGCCGGCCCGCAACACCGTCTTCCTCAGCTATGCCCTGGCCTATGCCGAAGTGCTGGACGCCGCCGATATTTTCATCGGCGTCAACGCGCTGGATTATTCCGGCTATCCCGACTGCCGGCCCGCCTTCATCGCCGCGTTTGAGGCGATGGCCAATCTCGCCACCAAGGCCGCCGTGGAGGGCCAGGCGCGCATCCGGATCCACGCGCCACTGATGGACATGACCAAGGCCCAGATCATCGCCCTCGGCAGCCGCCTCGGTGTCGATTATGGCCTGACCACCAGTTGCTATGACCCCGCTCCCAATGGCGCCGCCTGCGGCCGTTGCGATTCTTGCCAATTGCGCCGCCAGGGCTTCTTGGCGGCGGGGGTGGCCGACCCCACATTTTACGCATCATGACCTATCAGGTGAAAGAACTGTTCCTCACCCTTCAGGGCGAGGGCGCCAACACCGGCCGCCGCGCGGTGTTTTGCCGGTTCGCCGGCTGCAATCTGTGGAGCGGCCGCGAGGCCGACCGCGCCCAAGCCCAATGCCGCTTTTGCGATACCGACTTCATTGGCACCGACGGCCCCGGTGGCGGCAAATTCACCACCGCCGCCAGCCTGGCCGCAGCCGCCAAGGCCTTATGGGGCAACGCCGCCCAGCCGTTCATCGTGCTCACCGGCGGCGAGCCGCTGTTACAGCTTGACCCCGCCTTGATCGACGCGCTGCATGACGCTGGTTTCGTCATCGCGGTGGAAAGCAATGGCACGCTGCCAGCACCCAAAGGCATCGACTGGCTCACCATCAGCCCCAAGGCCGGCACCCAAATCGTCCAGCGCCAGGGCCAGGAACTCAAACTCGTCTACCCACAAGACGGCGCCCCGCCAGACACCTTCGCCGGCTGGGACTTCCAGCACTTCTTCCTCCAACCGATGGACAACCCCAACCAAGCCGCCAACATCCGCGCCGCCACCACCTATTGCCTCAACCACCCGCAATGGCGACTGTCGCTGCAAACGCATAAGGTGATTGGGTTGCGGTGAGGGGGCGGGGGCAACCGCCCCTGGATCGCCACGGCGCTGCGCGCCTCGCGATGACGGGCGCTGTCGGCGCCGCGCCCTCAATCCCCCGTTTGGATGCGTTCGAGCAGTTGTTTGACGGTGGGGATGAAGCTGCTTTGGGTCGTGTCTGTTGGCATTTTCGGCAGTTTTTTGTGGCGCACTATGTTTAGCTGAACTTGAATAGTGACCGGCTCATGGTTCTATGTTAAACTCTTCCTTTAATAAGGAGGGGTGCATGCTCCATGTATAATGCAGATGATAACAAGCATGGAGACTTGCGCGGACGTACCGGGCGCTATGTGCGCCAAACGAGAGGATATCGCGCTTTCATGCCGGCATCATTGCCGCATGATCCGCCTGTCCGTATCGAAGGCGACCTCCAAAAACTGCTGTCGGATGCCGATATCGCCCTTGGGCGCCTGGATGGTTCCATTCATATTCTGCCCAATCCAGACCTCTTTGTACTCATGTACATTCGCAAAGAAGCCGTCCTTTCCAGTCAAATCGAAGGAACACAAAGCTCGCTACAAGACGTACTCTCTGCGGAAGCCAGCATTTTTGGCCATATCAATCGTCAAGACGCGAATGAAGTTATCAACTATGTCAAAGCGATGAAGCATGGGATTCAAAGGCTTGATGAACTGCCTGTATCGGTCCGGCTGATCCGGGAAATTCATGAAAAACTCATGCAGGGGGTCAGAGGGCAACATCTAACCCCGGGTGCTCTACGAGAGTCGCAAAATTGGATCGGTCCGAGCGGCTGCAGCTTAAATGAGGCCGTGTTCGTACCGCCGCCCCCGCATGTCGTGCCAGACGCCCTGAGCAATCTCGAAAAATTTCTTCATGCCAAGCATGGGCTGCCTTTGCTCATCAAAATCGGCATCGCACATGCGCAGTTTGAAACCATTCACCCTTTTCTCGACGGAAACGGGCGCGTCGGACGCCTCATGATAACCTTCCTGCTGTGTGAGAGAGGCGTTCTGCGTAAGCCGGTGCTCTATATTTCGCATTATTTCAAGAAACACCGTCAACGCTATTATGACCTGCTTCAGGCGACCCGCGATGACGGCGATTTGGAGACTTGGCTGACATTTTTTCTTCAAGGTGTCATTGAAGTCAGCGGTGAAGCGACCGAAACAGCTAAGCGAATTCTGGCGCTGCGCGAAAGCAACCGCTCCGCGATCGCGGACCATTTGGGCGCCGCCGCCGGAAATGGGTATCGTGTTCTAGAGCATCTGTACAATCGTCCAATTGTATCGGTGAACGATGTTAAAGATTTGACCGGTACAACTTACCCCGCCGCCAATAATTTGGTGGAACGTCTGACGGGCATAGGGATTTTGGAAGAGATTACGGGAAATGCGCGTAATCGCCGCTTTCGGTACAGCCCTTATGTCCGCCTATTCAATGATGAGGCGGGCTAAAAGCCCCTCAATCGCCCGTTTGGATGCGTTCGACCAGTTGTTTGACGGTGGGGATGAAGCCGTTTGAGTAGAACGGGTCTTGGCTGAACAGATAGGCGTTGTGGCCGGCGAACATGAGATTGTTTTCAACATCGCCGCCATGGGCGATTTCTTGCAGGGTTTTTTGGATGCAGAAGCTGCGCGGGTCGGCTTTATAGCCGGTGGCGTTTTTTTCATTGTCGGCCCAGTTGGAGAACTGGCACATCGACAGGCAGCCCATGCAATCGGTTTGGTCCTTGCGGATTTCCGATTGTTTTTCAGGCGTGACGAAAATCAGCGTGTTGTCGGGGGTTTTCATGGCCTCGGTAAAGCCTTGGGCCATCCAGGCGCGGGCGCGCTGGGCGTCGCCCGGGGTGACGAAGGCGCGTTTGCCCTTGATGCCGAAGGCAAGCTCGGTAACATGGTCGCCGACGGCTTCGACCGAATAGGCGATTTGCCGGTCCGACCGGTCCATCAGTTCGCGCAAATAATCATTACGCACGGCCGAGGAATAAAACCCCGTCGGCGAGAATTTGTGCAGTTCAACCTCGCCTTTCTGCAAGCCCAGCAGGCGCTGTTTCCAGTCGTCCGAAATCTCGCTTTCGCGGGTCAGCAGCGGCCGGGTGCCGAATTGAAACACCACCGGGCCAAGCTCTGGATTGTCGATCCATTCCTGCCAGTCGCGCAGATACCACACGCCGCCGGCCATCACGATCGGCACCTCGCCAATGCCTTCGGCACGCATGAAGTCGCGCAGCGCCTTGACACGGGGATAGGGATCTTCCGGGGTCAATGGGTCTTCGGAATTGGACAAGCCATTATGGCCGCCGGCGCGCCAGGGGTCTTCATAAACCACGGCGCCCAAATAATCGGCCATCTTGGCATAAGCGCGCTTCCACAAGGCGCGGAAGGCGCGCATCGACGACACGATGGGATAATAATACACGCCGTATTGGGCGGCGATTTCAGCCAAGCGGTAAGGCATGCCGGCGCCGCAGGTGACACCTTGGACCAGGCCGCGGGTTTTTTCCAACACCCCATGCAGCACCCGTTCGGCACCGCCCATTTCCCATAAGACATTGATGTTGAGCGCGCCTTGGCCAGAGGCGATGTCGAAGGCTTTCTTGACCTGGGCGATGCCGCCGGCGATGGCATAGCGAACCAGCTCTTCATGGCGCTCGCGGCGCGTGCGGCCGTGATAGATTTGCGGAATGATGTTGCCGTCGGCGTCATAACTGTCGGCATTGACGGCGGAAACCGTGCCCAAACCGCCAGCCGCCGCCCACGCGCCCGAGGAGGCGCCAGTGGAAATGGCGACGCCCTTGCCGCCTTCAATCAACGGCAGCACTTCGCGCCCCGCCATCATCACCGCGTTCAGTGACTTCATCGCGTCATCCCTTATGGATCGAACCGCCGGCCATGGATTGTCCACAGCCGACGGCGTTGTTTTCAGTCCGGTTCATGACCGGAATATGCGTGTCCTGGGCCTCAGGTTCAACCCCGACGGCGCCGGCGGCCGCCACGGTCGTCATCGTCGCCGCCGCTATCCTGGCCTTCCGGCTGGGGAATTTCCTCGCCGGTTTCCTGGTTCACCGTCTTCATCGACAGCCGCACCTTGCCGCGATCATCGACCGAAAGCACCTTGACCTTGACGATATCGCCTTCCTTGACGATATCGGCCACCTTCTCGACCCGTTCAGGCGCCAGTTCGGAGATATGCACCAGCCCATCACGGGTGCCGATGAAGTTCACGAAGGCGCCGAAATCGACGATATTGACCACTTTGCCTTCATAAATCACGCCGACTTCCGGCTCAGCGACAATGCCGGTGATCCATTTTTTGGCGGCATTGATGGCGTCGACGTCGGCGCTGGCGATCTTGATGGTGCCATCGTCCTCGATATCGACCTTGGCGCCAGTGACCTCGACAATCTCGCGAATCACCTTGCCGCCGGTGCCGATCACCTCGCGGATCTTGTCCTTGGGGATCTGGATGGTCTCGATCCGCGGCGCGTGGGTCGACAATTCCACCCGCGAGGTATCCAGCGCCCGGCTCATCTCGTTCAAGATGTGCATCCGGCCGCCCTGCGCCTGCTCGAGCGCCTGGCGCATGATTTCCTCGGTGATGCCGGTGATCTTGATGTCCATCTGCAAGGACGTGATGCCCTGATCGGTGCCGGCAACCTTGAAGTCCATGTCGCCGAGATGATCCTCGTCGCCCAAAATGTCGGACAGCACCGCAAATCGGTCACCCTCCTTGATCAGGCCCATGGCAACGCCCGAGACCGGACGCACCAGTGGAACGCCAGCGTCCATCATGGCCAGCGATGAGCCGCAGACCGTGGCCATCGATGACGAGCCGTTCGATTCGGTGATCTCGGAGACCAGGCGAATGGTGTAGGGAAAGGCTTCCCGTTCCGGCAACACCGCTTTCAGCGCCCGCCATGCCAGCTTGCCATGGCCGATTTCGCGGCGGCTGGTAAAGCCGGTGCGGCCGACTTCGCCAACCGAATAGGGCGGGAAGTTGTAATGTAGCATGAAGTTTTCGTGATAGGTTCCTTCCAGCGCGTCGATCAGCTGTTCATCATCGCCAGTGCCCAGGGTGGCGACCACCAGGGCTTGGGTCTCGCCTCTGGTGAACAACGCCGAACCATGGGCACGCGGTAAAACCGCGACCTGGGATTGGATCGGCCGCACGGTCTTGAGGTCGCGGCCGTCAATGCGCTGGCCGGTGTCGAGAATGCTGCCGCGCACGATTTTCTTTTCAAGGCTTTTGAGAATGCCGGAGACGGTCTGCGAGTCGACGCTATCATCCTCGGCGAACGCTTCCGCAACCCGGGTTTTGATTTCGGCCAGCCGCGCCACACGCTGTTGCTTGACCGTCAGTTGATAGGCGGCGTGCAAATCAACTTCGGCCAGTTCGGCGATCTTGGCTTCCAGCGCGCCGGTATCCGGTGCCGCCGGCAGTTCCCAAGGCTCCTTGGCGCTGGCTTCGGCTAAATCGATGATCAAGTCGATCACCGGCTGCATTTGCCGATGCCCAAACATCACCGCGCCCAGCATCACATCCTCGGCCAGTTCGGCGGCTTGGGATTCAACCATCAGCACGGCGTCGGCAGTGCCGGCGACCACCAGATCAAGCTGGCTGTCGGCAATATCGGCCATTCCCGGGTTGAGGATATAGTCGCCGTCTTTATAGCCAACGCGGGCGCCGCCGATTGGCCCCATGAACGGAATGCCTGAAATCGTCAGCGCGGCGGAAGCGCCGATCATTGCCACAATATCGGGATCGTTTTCCAGATCATGGCTGATGACGGTGCAAATGACTTGGGTTTCATTGTGGAAACCGGCGGGAAATAGCGGCCGGATCGGCCTGTCGATTAGCCGCGAGGTCAAGGTTTCCTTTTCCGAGGGCCGGCCTTCGCGCTTGAAAAAGCCGCCAGGGATTTTGCCGGCGGCATAGGTCTTTTCCTGGTAATTGACGGTCAGCGGGAAAAAATCAATGCCGGTTCTTGCGTGTTTCGCGGCAACCACGGTGCACAGTACCGAGGTTTCGCCCAAGCTGGCCAGCACGGCGCCATCCGCTTGACGGGCCATGCGGCCTGTTTCCAGCACCAGCTTGGCGCCGCCCCAATTCAATTCTTTACGGGAGATAGTGAACATTGTTTGTCTGATAACCTTATCAAGGCGTTACAGCCATTACCCGGCGATCCGAGCCAATGACAACGCCCGCCGCACCCCCCATGGGCGCGGCTTCCTACTTCTCTGCACTCAAAATGCGGCGCGATCTTAGCCAGCCGGCGCCGCGGCGGCAATTACAGAAAGCAGCCTGCAACGAAATAGCCCTGCCCCTTAACGGCGCAGATTCAAGGTGCCGATCAGTTCCAGATAACGGTTTTCGTCACGGACCTTCAAATAATTCAGCAAGCTGCGCCGTTTATTGACCAGCATTAACAGCCCGCGGCGGGAGTGGTTGTCCTTGCCATGGGTTTTGAAATGTCCGGTTAAATTGGCGATCCGCTCAGTCAAAATGGCGACTTGCACTTCCGGTGAGCCGGTATCGCCATCGCCGCGGGCGAATTGCTTGATCAAGTCTTGTTTGCGTTCAGCGCTAATCGACATCGTTGGTCCTTCCTCATTCACGCCCTTGGCGTTGGTTAAACACCCTGATCGGCTGAACGGTGCCGGCCTCGGCCATGGCGATGGCCAACAACCGGCCGTCCCATTGCAATGCCAGCAGGCCGTCGTCCAGCCCCAGGTGACGGATGCTACCGCCGGCCATCAGCCGCCGTGCCTCTTCCGTCGTGACGGCGACAGCCGGGATGTCGTCCAGCGCAGTCGCCATCGGCGCGACATAGTCATCGCGCGGCGCCTTATGGCCCAATTCCGCCCAGCTTTCCAGCGAAATCGCCTGCTCCAGGCGAAATCCGCCGACCCCGGTGCGGCTGAGCTGGGCAATAGAGCCACAGGTATCCAATTGCCGGGCCAAGTCGCGGGCCAGGGCGCGAATATAGGTGCCTTTGCCGCAGCGCACCTCAAAAGCCGTCAGGTCGCCGCCGTCCTCGCCGTCCAAGCGCTTGAATTCAAACACTTCCACCGGCCGCGCGGCCAATGTCACCGTGGCCCCGGCGCGGGCCAGGTCATAAGCGCGCTGGCCTTCCAGCTTGATCGCCGAATAGGCCGGCGGCACCTGTTGGATCACCCCGGTGAAGGCGGGCAGGGCGGCGTCGATCTCGGCCAGGCTGGGGCGTTTGGCGGAAGTCGCGGTGACCGCACCCTCGGCGTCGTCTGTATCGCGGGTCTCACCCCAGCGGATGGTGAAGCGGTAGGTCTTGGGCCGGTCGACGACAAAGGGTAGCAATTTGGTCGCCGCCCCCAGCGCAATCGGCAGCACCCCGGTGGCCAGCGGGTCCAGCGTGCCGCCATGACCGGCCTTGGCCGCATCCAAGAGCCGTTTGACCTTGGCCACCGCATGCGCCGACGTCATGCCCGCTGGTTTGTCGATATTGACCCAGCCATCGATAGGCCGGCCCTTTTGGCGCCGTCGCCCCATACCTAATCCGCCCGTTCGGGGCCGGTATCGCGGCGGACTCGGGGGTCGGCCAGCAGCGCATCCACCCGGGCGGCTTCATCGAAGGACGCATCGAGCTTGAAATGCAGCCGTGGGGTAAATTTCATCCGCACATGACGGCCGATCTGGCCTTGAATATGCGGCGCCTGGCGGTTCAGCGCCGCCTGCACCAAATCGGCGGCGCTGCCGCCCAGCGGCATAATGAAAGCGGTGGCATGGCGCAGGTCGGGCGATAACCGCACTTCGGTCACCGTCACAGGCGTGCCGGTCAGGGCGGAATCATGAATGTCGCCGCGCATCAGCATGTCGGCGATGGCATGGCGCATGGTCTCGCCAACACGCAGCATGCGCACGCTTGGCGCCTTGTCGCGGCTTTTAGAGGTCATCACCCGATCCAATATCCGGCCCGGGATGGCACAAGGGCTGCTCGCGCCATCCTGCTAAAGCTTGCGTTCGCGCTCTTCGGTGGTGAAGGATTCGATCGTGTCGCCGGGCTTGATGTCGGTGAAATTCTCGAATGTCATGCCGCATTCCAAGCCATTGCGCACTTCATCGACATCGTCCTTGAAGCGCCTGAGCGAGGTGATCTTGCCGGTATAAACAATGATTCCGTCGCGCAGGATGCGCGCTTTCGAGGCCTTTTTGACCGTGCCCTCGACGATATGACAGCCGGCGGCGCGGCCGGCCTTGCCAGCGGTGAACACGTCCTTGACCTCGGCCGTGCCTTGCACATGTTCGACGATCTCCGGGCCCAACTGGCCGGCCATCGCCGCCTTCACGTCATCGATCAAATGATAGATCACGCCATAATATTGAATTGGCACGCCGTCCTGCTCGGCGGCCTCGCGGGCTTGGCGATTGGCGCGCACGTTGAAACCGATGATGGTCGCGCCCGAGGCCTTGGCCAGCACCACGTCGCTTTCATTGACGCCGCCGACCGCCGCATGCAGCACCCGAACCTTGATCTCGTTGGTCGAGAGCTTTTCCAAGGCGGCGGTGATGGCTTCGACCGAGCCTTGAACATCGCCCTTGATGACGACGGCATATTCTTCCGCCTGGCCCTCGCGCAGCCGCGAAAACATCGATTCCAGCGACGATGGCGCGCTGACCTGGCGATTGCGCCGCAGCAGGCCTTGGCGATAGTCGGCGATTTCACGCGCGCGGGCTTCGCTTTCGACCACGGCAAAATCGTCGCCCGCCGATGGCGTACCCGACAGGCCCAACACCTCCACGGGCTGCGCCGGTCCGGCCTCTGCAATCTGCTGGCCATGATCGTCGACCAATGCCCGCACCTTGCCCCATTCCGCGCCGGTGACAAAAATGTCGCCAACCTTCAAGGTGCCGCGCTTGACCAGCACGGTGGCGACGGCGCCACGGCCCTTGTCCAACTGCGATTCCACCACCACGCCTTCCGCCGCGCGGTTGGGGTTGGCGCTCAATTCCAGCACTTCCGCTTGCAGCACGATGGCTTCCAGCAGCTTGTCGATATTGGCGCGAGTGATGGCCGAAACCTCGACCTCCAAGGTATCGCCCGACATCGATTCGACCAGCACTTCATGTTGCAGCAGCGCTTGGCGCACCTTATCGGGATTGGCGCCGGCCTTGTCGATCTTGTTGATGGCGACAATCATCGGCACGCCGGCGGCGCGGGCATGATTAATCGCCTCGATGGTTTGCGGCATGATGCCGTCATCGGCGGCCACCACCAGCACGACAATGTCGGTGATGCTGGCACCGCGCGCCCGCATTTGCGTGAAGGCTTCATGGCCGGGGGTATCGAGGAAGGTGACTTTGTCGCCCGACGGCAATTCCACCTGATAAGCACCGATATGCTGGGTGATGCCACCGGCCTCGCCAGCGGCCACGTCGGCCTTGCGGATCGCGTCCAACAACGACGTCTTGCCATGATCGACATGGCCCATCACGGTGACCACCGCCGGCCGTGGCTGGCGGTCTTCCGGCGCATCTTCATCGCCGACCAGGCCGATTTCGACATCCGCCTCGCTGACCCGCTTGAAGCTGTGCCCAAACTCGCCAACCACTAATTCCGCGGTGTCCTGATCCAGCGTCTGATTGATGGTCGCCATGACGCCCATCTTCATCAGCGTCTTGATCACGTCGGCGCTTTTTTCGGCCATCCGATTGGCTAGTTCCTGGACGGTGATGGCTTCGGGCAGCACCACTTCACGGGCTTTTTTCGGGCTGCTGCTGGCCAATTGCTGGGCCCGCTTTTCCTTTTCGCGGGCACGCCTGAGCGACGCCAGCGAACGTTGCCGCATGCCGTCCTCGTCGCCCAGCACCTTGGTCACGCTCAGCTTGCCAGACCGCCGCCGTTCATCGTCGCGGCGCGCCGGCTTGGGCGTTTCGACCTTGCGCTTGGCCTTGGCATCGCGGCGGCGTCCGCCGTCGGCGTCATCGCCAGGCTCCAGCGCTTCATGCACGGGTGCCCGAACCTCCGGGGTCGGCTTTTTGCGCTCGCGCTCTTCCTTGCCCAACCGGGCTTCGTCCTCGGCGCGGCGGCGGGCTTCTTCCTCGGCCTGCCGCTTGGCCTCGCGGGCCTGACGCTCACGTTCAGCTTCCTCGGCCTTTTCCTGTTCAGCGCGGCGGCGGGCCTCCTCGGCGGCGCGACGGCGTTCTTCCTCGGCCTGCTTCATCGCCACCTTGGCGACTTCCTGGCGGGCGGCGATCTCGGCCGCGGTCAAGCCGTCCTGTGGCTCTGGTGCCGGCGCTGGCGCCGGTTGCGGCTTGGCCGCCGGCGCCGGTTCGGCGGCGGCTGGCTCGGCCGTGGGCGTCTGGACTTCAGTTTCGGCTTCCGCCTCGCCCGGCTTGCGCAACACGCGCTTGCGCTTCACCTCGACCACCACGGGCTTGGAGCGGCCATGGCTGAAGCTCTGGCGCACGCGGCCGGCCTCGACGGTGGTCTTGACGCCGAGTGTCTTGCGGCTTGCCAGGGTCAGTTTCTTTTCGTCGCTCATGCCGTTCGCATACCTTCTCGTTCATTCATTCCCGGGCGCGTTCCCGGACCGGCGGAGGCGAGGCCCCGCAATCTTGGCCGCTTAAGCTCGCCCGTCGGCTTGTGTCTCTTCGGCCATTCGTTCAACCGCTTGATCGGCATCCTTGCCCAGAAATGCGGCCAATTTTGTCGCCGCCGCCAGCAGTGGCGTCACCGCCGCGTCAGCTTTGAGCGCCGCATGTACCACATTTTCCCGGCCCATGGCCAAGCCCAATTCATCGCGACCGAACAAGCGCAAGATTGGCAGCCGCCAATGCCCGGCCAAACGCTCCAGCTTCGCCACGCCATCGGCCGCGCCATCCGCCGCACTGAACAACAGCGCCGCCTGCCCCGATTGCAGCAGATCATGGCATTGGCCAAAGCCGCTCACCGCCCGGCCAGCGCGGCGTTCCAGGCCCAACCGGTCCAGGCAACGGGCGCGCAAATAGCCTTCGACATGTTGGGCCAGATCGGCGCGCACCGCCAAGCTGCGTTCATGCTTCAAGGCGCGCGCGGCTTTCTTGGTTAATATGCCTTTCGCGACGGCGTCGGCCAAGGGGGATTTTCGCGCCACCACCCAGGCGCCGCGGCCAGGCCATCTGGCTTCGAAATCGACCGCGAGACGGTCATCGGGGCCGGCGACCAGGCGCAGCAATCCGGCAACGGGCGCGGTCTGGCCCGTTAGGATGCAGCGCCGGGTGGGTCCTTCAACGACCCTGTCGGCCACGGATGCCATGCCGCCGGCCTCACGCTTCCGTTTCCGCGTCGGCGGCCACCGGTTCGTCCTCGAACCAATGCGCGCGCGCCGCCATGATGATTTTATTGGCCTCTTCCTCGCTCAATTCGAAGCTGCGCAGCAATCCGGTCTTTTTGTCGATCAATTCATCCGACGCCAAATCGCCAAGATCGTCCAGGGTCTTGATGCCGGCTTCGCCCAGCGTCACCAGCATCGGCTCGGTCAAGCCCTCGATTTCGGCGACCGCGTCCTCGACGCCCAAGGCGCGCCGCTGTTCGGCGGCCTTTTCCGCCTGCCGGTCCAGCGCTTCCTGCGCGCGAACCTGCAGTTCATGCGCCAAGCCTTCGTCAAAGCCTTCGATCGCGGCGATCTCGGCTTCCTCGACATAGGCGATTTCCTCAAGCTCGGTGAAGCCTTCGGCGACCAGCAATTGCGCCAGGGTCTCATCGACATCAAGCTCGGCCACGAACATATTGGAACGGGCGACGAATTCTTCCTGGCGGCGTTCGGATTCCTCGGCCTCGGTCAAAATATCGATTTGCCAGCCGGTCAATTGCGAGGCCAGGCGCACATTTTGGCCGCGCCGGCCAATTGCCAGCGACAATTGCTCGTCCGGCACCACCACTTCGATGCGGCCTTCCTCCTCGTCCAGCACCACTTTCACCACTTCGGCTGGCGCCAGTGCGTTGACGATGAAGGTGGCCGGGTCCGGCGACCATTGAATAATGTCGATCTTCTCGCCTTGCAGTTCGGCGACCACCGCCTGCACCCGGCTGCCGCGCATGCCAACACAGGCGCCGACCGGGTCGATCGACTGATCCTTGGAAATCACCGCGATCTTGGCGCGGCTGCCCGGGTCGCGGGCCACCGACTTGATGGTGATGATGCCGTCATAGATTTCCGGCACTTCCTGGGCGAACAGCTTGGCCATGAAGTCTGGTGCTGCGCGGGAAAGGAAAATCTGCGGGCCACGGGTTTCGCGCCGAACGTCGAGAATATAGGCGCGGACGCGGTCATTTTGCCGGTAATGCTCGCGCGGGATCAGCTGATCGCGGCGGATAATCGCCTCCGCCTTGCCCAGATCGACGATGACATGGCCATATTCCACGCGCTTGACGACGCCGGTGATAATTTCGCCGATACGGTCCTTGAAATCATTATATTGCCGCTCGCGCTCGGCATCGCGCACTTTCTGGGTGATCACCTGCTTGGCTGCCTGCGCGGCGATGCGGCCATAATCGATCGCTGGCAGGGGGTCCGCGACCCAATCACCCAGCTTGGCGTCTTCCTTCTTGGCGTGGGCGTCTTCCAGGCTGATTTGAACCGCCGGGTCCTCAACCTCCTCGACCACTTCCATCACCCGATAAAGCCGGATATCGCCATTTTGCCGGTCGATGGTGGCGCGAATTTCATGTTCGGCGCCATAGCGCGACTTCGCCGCCCGCTGGATCGCGTCTTCCAGCGCGTCGAAGACGATGCCTTCATCGATCGATTTTTCCTGCGCCACCGCCTTGGCGATTTGCACCAGTTCCAATCTATTTGCACTGACGGCGACTGCCATGGTCCTGCTCCGCTTGATTGGGTGTCATTGTCCGCCAGGCTCGCCGGCGCGGGCGGCGCTGGCCAACAAGGCATCGGTTAAAACCAGCTTGGCCTTTTCAACCAAGTCATAGGGAATTCGCGCCAAGCCGTCCTGGGTCTCGATGGCGACGACATCGTCATCATCGATGCCCAGCAATTTGCCGGTAAAGCGCTTGCGGCCATCGATTTGGCGCACGGTGGTGACGCGGGCGTCAAGCCCGGCATAGCGGATGAAATCCTCGCGCCGGGTCAGCGGCCGATCAATGCCGGGCGACGAGACTTCCAGCACATATTCGCCGCGCAATGGCTCGGCGACGTCGAGCAGGGCCGAAATTTCCCGGCTCAGCCGTTCGCAATCCTCGACCGACATGCTGCCATCGGGTCGCTCGGCCATGACTTGTAGCTTCGGCCGGCGATCGCCACCCAAGGCGACGCGGACTAGCCGATAGCCCAAGTCTGCCACTGCGGGCTCAATCAAGGCGCTGACACGCTGCGCTGGGTCCATTGCTGCCGGGTTGTTGGCTGCCGGGGTCATCAACCGCATCCTTGGGCATGGCGTCGTCCACGCGCGCCGCGCCGCTTGGTTTCATCTTCGTTTAATATCGTCACTCAATTCGCAATACCCTTCGTCCAGCGGACGCGAGGCCCACTCCCCAACATTCTGCCGATGTCATGGAAGTGGCGCTGTTATAACGCCAGCGCCAAGCCCAAGGCAAGGCTTTTTCAAAGCCCCGCTTCGGCGCGGCCTCGGCGCCGCAAGCGCAGATAAACACTGCGGCGGCCGGCCAGCGCCGCTTTTTGTTCATAGCGGGTTTGCGGCCAGTCGTCGGGCCTGGCCTGCCAGTCGGTGGCGGTTTGTGCCTGCCAGGCAAAAGCCGGATGGCGGCTGAACTGCATCAGGCTCCAAGCACTATAGCCGGCATCGTCGGTGCCGAGGCGGAGTTCCGCATCGTCGCGCATCACCCGTGCCAGGGCGTCAAGATTGTCGGGTCGAACGAAGCGGCGCTTGGCGTGACGGGGTTTCGGCCAGGGGTCGGGATGCAGCAGGAACACACGGTCTACCGCCGCTTCGGGCAGGGCGTCGATCGCCTCGCGGGCGTCGCCCATGTGAATGCGGATATTGTCAAGCTGGCTGGCGTCGATCTGTGCCAGCAAGCTGGCGACGCCATTTTCAAACGGCTCGCATCCCAACACCAGCGTGTTGGGGTGATGCCCCGCTTGCCAGGCCAAATGCTCGCCCTTGCCGAAGCCGATTTCCAGCCACAGCCGCCGGTCCGCCGGCCAATCTTGCGCCGCCGCCGGGTTGAACGCCAGGCGCGGCAACAAAGTTTCCAGCAAGCCCTGACGATAAGCGGTCAGCCGCTTGCCCTTGCGGCGGCCATGGACATGGCGGCGCAACAAGGCAAGCGGGTGCGACACTGCTAACGCTCCGCCGGCGCCCCGACCGATTTCACCAGTTCGAAAATACGCTTGCGTACCGTCGGGTCGGCGATCCGGTAATAGGCGCGGACCAGTTCCAGGGTTTCGCGGCGGGCCAAATGCTCGGTCTCGAACGGTTCCGCCGGCGCTTCCGCCATGCCCGGCGCGCCGCCGGATGGCGTTTCCGGGATCTCCTCGAAGAAATAGGAGACCGGCACATCCAGGATTTGCGACAATTGAAAAAGCCGCGACGAGCCAATGCGATTGGCGCCGCGTTCGTATTTTTGCACCTGCTGGAAGGTCAAGCCGAGGGCGTCGCCCAACTTTTCCTGACTCATGCCCAGCAGGGTTCGGCGTAGGCGCACGCGCGCGCCAACATGCACGTCGATCGGGTTTGGTTTCGAGGCCACTATGATTTCCCCTATGCGTTGTTGTGGGGTGTTTATTGATCCGCACCGCGCGCCGCTGTTGCGGTCACATGGCTTGGATTGATCCGCCGTCCACGGGAAACCAACCTTTTGGCCGCCCATGGCAGACTCCGCGTCTGTAACCCGCCCGGCTAGACCGGTCAAGTCATGTTCGGATTGGATTATTCTTGGCCTTGGCCCGATAGTGCGCAAATAAACCCGCCATCAGTGCCAGCATCGCTAAATAACCCCAGTCGCGCCAAAGACGATAGGGCGCCACTTGCTGTAGTGGCTCAGGTAATTGTCCGACAATAATGTCGGTTTTATTTTGTTTTGCTGCATATAAAATACGCCCAACTGGATCAATGACTGCGCTGATACCAGTGTTGGTTGCGCGTACCATTGGAATACCTTCTTCAATTGACCGCATGCGGGCAATGGCAAAATGCTGGTGCGGGCCGTGGCTGTCGCCGAACCAGGCATCGTTGGAAATATTCAGCAGCCAAGCCGGGGCCGGGGCGTCGTCTCCGGCGGTGACGGCGCCGGGAAAGATCGCTTCATAGCAGATCAGCGGACTGAACGGCGGCACGCCGGGGGCGCTCAGCGTGCGCGGTCCGGGGCCGCCGGAGAAATCGATGCCGGACGGCACCAGCCGGCCAATGCCCAGGCGCTGCAACAGGCCGCGTCCCGGCACATATTCGCCAAATGGCACCAGATGGGTTTTGTCATAGCGGCCGTGCGGATTGCCGGCGTCGTCGACCGCGAACAGGCTGTTGTAGGCGGTCAGTTGGCCATCGCCGTCACGGCGCAAATGCGGCGCGCCGGTCAAGACCACGCCGGGCCGGTCGAGCGCCTTGCTGATCAAATACCGGGTAGTGAATTCACGTTCCGGATCGAAGGCGATGGCGGTTTCCGGCCAGATCACCAGCGCCCGCGCGCCAGGGGCATGGCGCAGGGCGGCCTGGCTCATTTCGATATGGCGGTGGAAATGATCGCGCAGCAGGTCGTCATCCCATTTGCGTTCCTGCGGGATATTGGCCTGCACCGTCACCAGCGCCAGGTCGGGCACGAATTGGCTGGGGTTGAGGCTTAGCCGCAGCAGGCCGAAACCGGCGATCAAAACGCTGGCCGATATGGCGGCGGCCAGGGGTCGCCAGCTTGGCGTCGCGCCGGCGCCAGCAGGCGCCATGGCGGCCGGGGCGGCGGCCAGCAACAGCACCAGCAGACTGAGGCCATAAACCCCGACATAGGCGGCCAATTGCATGGCGACCGGGTTGAAGGCCAGCGCATGGCCGGCGAAGTTCCAGGGAAAGCCAGTGAAAAGATGGCCGCGCAGCCATTCCGCCGCCGACCAGCAAATCGCGAAGATCAAAATCCGTTCATCGCCCGGGGTCCACAGCCGCCGCGCCGCCGCCACCGCCAAGGCCGGAAACAGCGCCAGCGCTGCCGCCAGCAGCAACACCGCCGCCAGCCCTTGGCCATAGCTAACCCCGTCGCGCACCGAAAAGGCGTTGGCGATCCAGAACAAGCCGGTCAAAAATTGTCCAAAGCCGAACCACCAGCCCACAATCAGCGCCGCCCGCCAATCGCGGCTGGCGTCGAGCAGCCAGATCAAGCCCGTGAGCGCGATCACCAGCATTGGCAAAACGAACCAGGGCGCGAAGGCCAGCGGCAGCAGCGCGCCCAGGCCAAAGGCCAGCATCCAGGCCTGACGGCGCGGCCGCGCCCGGACCCATGCGGCAAGGCCAAGGATGGCTTGCAACAGCCGGCGCGGGTGCGGCCCTGCGTCCGGCGCGGCGGTCAAACCGGCTGCTCCGCCGCGCCTTCTTCCGAGGCCGCGGGCGGATAGACCCGCACCCTCTTGATGCGACGGGGGTCGCCGTCGACGATCTCGAACCGGCAACCGCTGGGATGGCCGATCACCTCGCCTATCATCGGCACCTTGCCTGAGAGGCTGGTGATCAGGCCGCCCAAGGTGTCGATATCTTCCTCGCGCTCCTGGCTCAGCAATTGCAGACCCAAGGCATGCGACAAATCCTCCACCGGCACCCGGGCATCGGCGTCATAGCCGCCATCGGCCAGTCGCCGCAGCGGTTCCGGCATCAACGTGTCGTGTTCGTCCTCGATATCGCCGACAAATTGTTCGACCAGATCCTCGATCGTCACCAAGCCGTCGGTGCCGCCATATTCATCGATCACGATCGCCATGTGGATGCGCGCGGTGCGCATTTTCACCAATAGGTCGATCACCCGCATCGACGGCGGCACGAACAGCACCGAGCGCAACAGGCTGTTGATTGGCGGCGGCTGCTGGCCGGGCGCGGCCAAATGCTGGAGAACGTCCTTGATGTGGACCATGCCGACGACATCGTCGAGCGAGTCGCGAAACACTGGCAGCCGCGAATGCGCGGCTTGGGCGAATAGCGCCACGAGGTCGTCAAAGCCGTCTTCCATGGCGAAGGCGACGATGTCGGCGCGCGGTACCATCACTTCATCCAGGCGCAGCCGGCCATTGCTCAGCAGATTGCGCAACATGGTCAGTTCCTCGCCGCCGATATCGTCGGTGCGTGGGGCCAGGTCCTGATGTTCTTCTAGCGCGTCCTCAAGGCTGCGGCGTAGCGACGGCTCGTCCTCGCGCCATAATTTGCCGCGCAACCAATCAACGAAACCATTGCGTCTGGAACTGGAGGAGGGGTCTTCCGCGCCAGCTGTGGGCGCGGCGCTGCTACTGGAACTCGGACTGGACGGCGGGGATGACTCGTTCATGTCTCAATGGCTCTGCGATTGCTGTCGGGTTGGTGATATGGGCTTTCATAAGGATCGGCAATCCCGATCCGCGCCAGCGCCGCGCGCTCCAGGGCTTCCATGGCTTCGGCCTCGGCGGCATGGTCATGATCATGGCCCAACAAATGCAGCGTACCATGAACGATCAGGTGGCAACAATGATCGGCGACGGTCTTGTCTTGGGCTTGTGCCTCGGCAACGATGGTTTGATAGGCCAGCACAATATCGCCCAACAGCACAGGGGCGCCGTCGCCGGCGTCGGTGCCGTGGTTGAGGCGGATTAAATCCTGCGCCGTGCAGGCTTGAAACGACAACACATTGGTCGCGCCCGACTTGCCGCGATATTGCTGGTTCAAGGCAGCGATCGCGGCGTCGTCGGTCAACACCACCGCAACCTCGACCAGCCCGTCGCCAATGCCGGCGCAAGCCAAGGCCGCGGCCACTGCGTCGCGAGCATGGGCCTCGGCATCGGCCAGACAGCCGTGCCAGCCATCGGCCTCGATCATCACATCAACTTCCGCCATCCGTGTTCAGACCTGCTCGCCATCATCGTCGCCTGATGTGCCGCTGGCGCGGGCATAGGCGTCGACAATGCGGCCAACCAAGGGATGGCGGACCACGTCGGCAGCGCTGAAACGCACCATCCCGACATCTTCGACGCCGGTCAACAACCGCACTGCGTCGATCAGTCCCGACTGGGTGCGCGGCGGCAAGTCGACCTGACTGGGATCGCCGGCGATGACCATGCGGGCATTGTGACCGAACCGGGTGAGGAACATTTTCATCTGCATGCGGCTGGCGTTTTGTGCTTCATCGAGAATGATGAAGGCATTGGCCAGGGTGCGCCCGCGCATGAACGCCAGTGGTGCGATCTCGATCTCGCCGGCGCGGAACCGGCGCTCAACCTGATCCGGAGGCAACAGATCGTATAGCGCGTCATAAAGCGGCCTGAGATAGGGATCGACCTTCTCGCGCATGTCGCCGGGCAGGAAGCCGAGATTCTCGCCCGCCTCTACCGCCGGCCGCGACAGCACAATGCGATCGACGCTGCCATCCAGCAGGCAGGCCACTGCCTGGGCGACCGCCAAATAGGTTTTGCCGGTCCCCGCCGGGCCGAGGGCAAACACCATCGGCATCGATTTCAGATGGCGAATATAATGCGCTTGTCCGGGCGAACGCGGCGCCAGGATCCGCTTGCGAATCTGAATGCGCAATTCATCCTCGACGATCCGGCGTGGCGCCGGCACTGCAGCGACGGGGTTGGCGGTGATCGGCAAATCCGCGCACAGCCGCGCGGCCATCCGCAAGGCGCCGTCGACATCGCCCAATTCAACCTCATGGCCGCGCTGCAAGCGGTCATAAAGCTCGACCAACACGTCGCGAGCCTGGCCACGGGCGTCGGCGTTGGCGCCGTCAATCACCAGCCGATTGCCATGGCTGATCAGCTTGACGCCCAAATGGCTTTCAATGCGTTCCAGATTCTGACTGTACTCGCCAAACAACGGGGCGAGCAGCAGATTATCCGCGAAATTCAGTTCGACCCGCCCGTCCGGGTGGCCGGTTTGGGTCACCGCCAAATCCACCATTTTTTGACGCTTCAAGCCGGTTGTCACTCCCTATCGCCTGGCTGCCGGTGAAGGCTTGCCGCTGCTGCCCGCTGCTTCCAAATGCATAGCACGCCGTCAATGACCGGGCGATGACAGCACGCTGGCTCAACCCACCGCTTCAGCAGCCAAACTGTTGGGCCCGGCGGCGGTGATCCGGCAGCGCAACAGCGCCCCTATCGGATCAGCATAAACCGGGCGCTGCGTCGCGTCCAGCGATGTGGTGCTGGCCAGCGCGATATGCACCGCCTGCATATAGGGGCTGCGGCCGACATATTGAAGGGCATCGCGGCCACGGCGCTCGATCAAAATATCGTCGACCCGGCCAATGCTGTCGCGGTTGAAGCGCAATTGCTGGGCGTTCAGCAGGTCTTGCAAGGCCGCCAGCCGCGCCGCTTTCACCGGTTCGGGCACCTGATCGTCGAGCGCCGCGCCGGGGGTGCCGGGGCGCGGCGAATATTTGAAGGAATAGCATTGGGCATAGCCCACCCGGCGGACCAGATCCATGGTCTGCTCGAAATCGGCGTCGGTCTCGCCAGGAAAACCGACGATGATGTCGGACGACAAGGCTATGTCCGGCCGGGCCTGGCGCAAGCGGTCGATGATCCGGAAATATTCGTCGCGGCCGTGGCGACGGTTCATCGCCGCCAAAATCGCGTCGGAGCCGGATTGGATCGGCAGATGCAGATAGGGCATCAGCGCGGCGACGTCGCGATGGGCGGCGATTTGCGCGTCATCGACATCGCGTGGGTGCGAGGTGGTGTAGCGCAGCCGCGCCAGACCATCGATCGCTGCCAGCCGGCGGATCAGCGCGCCCAGGCCGATGCTGGCGCCATCCGCGTCGCGGCCGTGATAGGCATTGACATTTTGGCCCAACAGGGTGATTTCGCGCGCGCCCCGGGCAACCAGCGATTGCGCCTCGGTCACCACTTCGGCGACCGGGCGCGAGGTTTCGGCGCCCCGGGTATAGGGCACGACGCAAAAACTGCAGAATTTGTCGCAGCCTTCCTGAATGGTCAAAAAGGCGCTGGGGCCAACCCGTCCGGCGGCCTTGGGCAGGCCGTCGAACTTGCTGTCGGCGGGAAAATCGGTGTCGAGAACGCGCGGCCGCCGGCCCTGGGTGGCTTGCCCCTCGGCTTCGGCCAGCATCGCCGGCAGGCGATGATAGGTTTGCGGCCCGAACACCAGATTGACCGCGGCCGCCCGGCGCATGATCTCAGCCCCCTCGGCTTGGCCAACGCAGCCGCCGACCGCGATCAAGCGCTCGCCCTGGCTGTCGGCCTGGCGCGGCAAGGCGCGCAGCCGGCCGATGTCGGAATACACCTTCTCCGCCGCTTTTTCGCGAATATGGCAGGTGTTCAAAATGACCAGATCGGCCGCCGCCGGGTCGCCGACCTGGGCATAGCCCAGGCCGTCCAGGGTCTCGGCCATGCGGGTGCTGTCATAAACATTCATCTGACAGCCATAGGTCTTGATGTGCACGCGTTTGGCCAATGGACCCTTCCTTCAATACGCCAACCTTACGGGATCAGGCGGCGTCGAGCCGGCCGCTATTGGCGCGGCGCAGGCCGCCGGCGACGGCTTGCTGGCAATGCTGCGCCAGCGCCTTGCGCGAGCCGAAATCCGACAGCCGCACGGGGGGGTGAAACTGCACCATCGCCCGCAATCGGCCAAGCCGCATGACCTCGCGAAAATGCGGGCCAAACTCATCCTCGCCAATCCAGGCGACCTTATAGCGCCCGGCCCGTGACATCGGCAAGCCATTGACGTGGGTATAAGCCAGGCTGACCGGCTGAATCCGCAAATCCTGCGGCCCGCCGCCGTCGGCGCGTTTCAGCGCCGCGTCCTCGGCGACCGCGAATAGCGAGGTCTTGAACGGCAAGACCGCATTGCCGCTGGTCGACGTGCCTTCCGGGAACAGGATGATATTGTCGCCGGCGGCCAGCCGCGCGGCGATTTCGTCGCGCTGTTCGCCAATGCGCTGACGGGCGCCGCGCTCGACATAGATGGTCCGCTGCATCGCCGCCAATTTGCCCATCAGCCCCATGTCGCCAACTTCGGTCTTGGCGACGAAACTGGCCGGAATGGTGCTGCCTAAAACCGGGATGTCGAGCCAGGAAATATGATTGGCGACAAACAGCACGCCACCGCCCCTGACACGCTCGCCGGCATGGCGCACGTCTACTCCGGCGATGCGGCAAAATACCCGATGGATGAAACGCGGCATCGCCGCGGCACCGCGCGGCGCCATGTTGATCACCGCCATTTGCGGCGCAAGACACACCGCGACCGTGGCTCCGGTCCCGGCGACGACACGCGCTATCTTGAAATCCATCTGCACGGTCCGCTCATTGCCGGGGCGCGCGGCTCAGTTGCCGCCGTCATTGCGGCGGCGGCGGCCATAAAGCTCCAGCCGGTGGTCGACCAGGTCAAATCCCAGCTTGACAGCGATTTCGCGCTGCAAGGCCTCGATCCGTTCATCCTGAAATTCCAGCACTTCGCCGGTCTCGACATCGATCAAATGATCGTGATGCTGGTCTCCCGCTGGCTCATAGCGGGAGCGGCCGTCGCGAAAATCATGGCGTTCGAGAATGCCCGCCTCCTCGAACAGGCGGACGGTGCGATAGACCGTGGCGATGGAGATATTGTCATCCACCGCGATCGCCCGGCGATAAACCTCCTCGACATCGGGATGATCGTCAGACATCGACAGCACGCGCGCGATGACCCGCCTTTGGTCGGTCATCCGCATGCCTTTTTCGACGCAAAGCTGTTCGATATCCGTCATCGTCATTTTCCGCTCATTCCCGTTCAACGCCGAATCCAGTGCGCGACGTCTATTCTAGGGGACCGCCGCGCCGAGGCCAAGCCAACTCTACGCGCGGCCTATTTGCGGCCGCGCCGCCGCGCCGTGCCAAGGCCGATCTTTTTCGCCAGCTTGCGGCGTTGTTCGGCGTAATTGGGCGCCACCATCGGATAATCCGCCGGCAGGCCCCAGCGTTCACGATATTCGTCCGGCGACATATTATATTGGGTTTTGAGATGGCGCTTGAGCATTTTCAACTTTTTGCCGTCTTCCAGGCAAATGATATGTTCCGGCGTCACCGAGCGCCGCACTGGCACCGCCGGTTCCGGGCGTTCTTCCGCAAGCGGCGTTGGCGAGCTGATTCGCATCAATGTGTGATAGACGGATTCAATCAGTGGCGGCACGTCGCTGACCGCCACCATGTTGTTGGATACATGCGAGGACACGATATCCGCCGTCAGGCTGAGCAGGTCCTCGCGTTGGCTATTGCTGTCGTTCATGCGTTTTCGGTCCTTGTTCCGGTGCCGTCAATGCCCATGCTCCGATCATGCTATGGCATCGACCGGCGGGCGGGATGGTTCCAGGCGATGACGATGGATGTTCAAAAACGGCTCATTATAAACATCATAAACATTCCGCCTTATAATATTGATCAAGGCATGATTTGATCAATCGTCATCAGGCATGAATTGTACGTGCCGAATACGAATCTAAGTAATGCCCGTCAACCTGTATTTCATTTATTTGCGACTGGCGGTGGATTTTCAGTGGCGCCCGTCTTGCAGATGGCACACCAAGGTCAGCGCATCGCGCGGCGCGCCTTGGCCGGACTGGTAATAGCCCGGACGGCGGCCGCAAATCGCGAAGCCGGCCACCCGATACAGGCTCAAGGCGGCGTCATTGTCGGCCCGCACTTCCAGATGCAGGCGGTTGATGCCGGCCGCCCGCGCCGCCTGCCGCACCGCCGCCAGCAAGGCGGTCCCGACACCCTGGCGGCGATAATCGGGCCGCACGCCAACCAACAGCAATTCTGCTTCTTCCAGCAACAGCCGGCATAGCGCAAACCCAGCGGGCTGGGGATTGGCGGCGTCGCCGGCCAGCGCCAGCCAAGCCCGGATATAAGGCTGGTCCAGAAAGGCGATCACATCGGCACCGCCCCAACCGTCGCCAAGCGCGGGGTCGAAACAGGATTCCGCCAAGGCCGCGACCAGGCCATGATGGGCGCTGGACACCGGATCGATGCGTTGCAGGCTGGCCATCGCCGCGCGGCTCCCCGGGCTTAACCGCCAGCCGATGCCGCCGGCGCCAGCGGCGTCGGGCGCGGCGGCTTGGCGTCGGGCGCGCGCAGATAAAAGGGATGTACGTGATCGCCGGCGCTGGCTTGGCCGGTTTGCGCCAGCAGCGCCAGCACCCGGCAATCGGGCAACGGGTCATGGTCGGGCCAGCGCGCGGGGTCAAGGCCCAAGGCGCCTGGGTCGGCGCCGGTGCCCAAAACCGCGCCATCGTCGGTGGCCAGCCACCGCGCGGCATCGGCAACCGCCATCACGCGGGCTTGGTCCATGGCACGCGGGCGCTGCCCGGCGGTGGCCGGCGGGGCAAAGCGCTGGGCATAGACTTCGCCGCGGCGGGCGTCTTGCAGCACCGTACAGGCCTCAGCCCCGCCATGGGCGTAATACCCCGCTGCCACCGCTTCCAGGCAGGTCATCGGCACCAGCGCGCAGCCGGTGGCCAGGGCAATGCCGCGCGCCGCCGCCACGCCAACGCGGACGCCGGTGAAACTGCCCGGGCCGGTGGTCACCGCCAGGCGTTCCATAGCGTTCAGCTCCAGTCCGGCGGCCTCGCAGGCCATCGCCACCATCGGCAGCAGCGCTTCGGCATGGCCGCGGGCCATGTCCTCGGCGATATAGGCGAGGATCTGCGGCCCATCTGCCACCGCCACGGCGCAGCGGGTCATCGCGGTGTCGATCGCCATCGCGCGCATTGGCGGCGGCGCCTAGAGGATTTTGCAGGCGTCGTCGAACGCCAGCCGTGGATGCCGTGGAAACAGCTTGTCTTGGGTGCCTTCGCCCAGCGAGCACAGGAAATTCGACTTCAAACTGGTGCCGGCGAAAAACAATTCATCGACCTTGGCCTTGTCGAAGCCCGACATCGGGCCACAGTCCAGGCCGAGGGCGCGGGCGGCGATAATTAGATAGGCGCCTTGCAAGGTTGAATTGCGGAAAGCCGTTTCCTCGGCCATTTCGGCGCTGGAGGTGAACCAGTTCTTGGCCTCGGGCGCGTGCGGGAACAATTCCGGCAGCCGCTCGTAAAACTGGCTGTCATAAGCGATGATCGCGGTCACCGGCGCCGTCATCACTTTGTCGACATTGCCGCTGGACAACGCCGGCTTCAGCTTTTCCTTGGCTTCTTGCGACTTAATGAAGAAAAACCGCGCCGGGCTGCAATTGGCGCTGGTGGGACCCCAGCGCAGCAAATCATAAATCGCCTGGATGGTGACGTCCGACACCTCGGTCGCGGCCCAACTATTATAGGACCGGGCCGAACGGAAGATTGTATCGAGATCCTGATCGCTTAAGATCGTCTTCATGATGAGCCTATCCTTCCTTGCGCAGACATCCATTGGCTTGGCTTCTAGCATCTTGGCCGGGCTGCTCAAAGCTTTTGCCGCCGCCTTGATCGTGCCGGGGGCGTCAGCGGTGGCGATGGCGTCGCCGCCGGCCCCGTCCGGGGCGGCGCCGGAGGCGGTGATTTTGCTCTATCACCGCTTTGGCGAAGATGACCTGCCGTCCACCAATATCCGGCTTGACCAGTTTGATGCCCAGCTTGATTGGCTGGCCGAACAAGGCGCCCATTTCATCAGTCTCGACACGCTGCTGACCGCGTTTGAGCAGGGCCGGCCCTTGCCCGATTTTTCCATCGCGATCACCGCCGACGACGCCTATCGCAGCATCGCCGAACAGGCCTGGCCAAGGCTGAAGGCGCGCGGCATTCCGCTGACGCTGTTTGTCGCCACCGACGCGGTCAGCCGTGGCCAAGGCCGCTATCTGGATTGGGACGGCGTGCGGGCGCTGGCCGGTGACGGCGTCAGCATCGGCCATCATGGCGCCACGCATGCGCATATGGCGGGCTTGAGCCCGGCGGCGGCGCGCACCGACCTTAAAGCCGCGAACGCTGTCTTCAAGCGCGAATTGGGCCAGGCGCCCAGCCTGCTGGCCTATCCTTATGGCGAATATGACCCGGCGCTGGCGGGTGTGGCCCGTGCGCTGGGTTTTCGCGCCGCCTTCGCGCAGTTTTCATCGGTCGCGACGGCGGCCAGTGCGCGGTTCGCGCTGCCGCGTTTCCCGATCAATGAAAATTTTGGCCGAATGGAACGCTTCCGCTTGGTGGCGCGGGCGCGGGCCTTGCCGGTGGCGGCGTTCCAGCCGGAAGACCCCTGGGTCGGCGATCATAACCCGCCAGCGATGCGGCTGGTGCTTGGGGCCGATGCCAGCGCCTTCGAGCGGTTGACCTGCTATGCCTCCACCGGGCCCGACGCGGTGCCATTGGCCCGCGACGGCCAGACCGTGCGGCTGCTGTTGAAGACGCCATTTCCGCCCGGCCGTGGCCGCGTCAATTGCACGCATCCCGGGCCGGACGGACGCTGGTATTGGTTTGGACGTCCGGTATTCGTGGCTGGCGGCGCGGCGGACTGATTGGGGGGATGGAGAAAAGCCAAATGGGCAAGGCAGACCATGCGCCGATCCCGCGTTACCGGCCTTTTGCCGGGCCGGTGTTGTTCGCGCATGGTTTCAGGCCGTTTTTCCTGGCTGCCGCGCTATGGGCGCCGGTTGCGCTGCTGCTGTTTCTGGGCCTGTTCCTGGGCTGGACCCGCTGGCCGGCGCTGGCCGATCCGATCGCTTGGCATCATCATGAATTGCTCTTTGGTTTCGTGGCGGCGGCGGTGGCGGGTTTTACCTTGACCGCGATTCCCAATTGGACCGGCCGATTGCCCTTGCAAGGCCGGCCGCTGATGCTACTGGCCGGGCTGTGGCTGGCCGGCCGCGCCGCTATGCTGCTGGCGCCAGCGCTGCCGGCCTGGCTGGTGGCGGTGGTGGATCTGGCGTTCCTGGCCGCCTTGCTGATCGTCGCTGGGCGCGAGATCGTCGCCGGGCGCAACTGGCGCAATCTGCCGATCATGCTGGCGATTGGCCTGTTGCTGCTGGCGCATGGGCTGGCCCATGCCGATTCCGCCGTGACCGGCTTGGCGCATCGGCTGGCGATTGCGGTCATCATCACCCTGATCGCACTGATCGGCGGGCGGATCATTCCCAGCTTCACCCATAATTGGCTGCTCAAACAGCGCGCGGCGGTGTTGCCGGTCGCCTTCAACCGCTTTGATCGGGCGTGCCTGCTGTTGACCGCGCTGGCACTGCTGGCCTGGGCCGGCTGGCCCGACGGCCTGGCCACCGCCTGGTTGCTGGCGGTGGCGGCGGTGCTGAATGCCCTGCGCCTGGCCCGCTGGCAAGGCTGGCGGACCGCTTCCAATGCATTGTTGTGGATGCTCCATGTCAGCTATGCCTGGGTGCCGCTGGGCCTGGCCCTGTTGGCCGCCAGCCATTGGCTGCCTGGTTTCAGCCCCACCGCCGGCATTCACGCGCTAACGGCCGGCGCGATGGCCGGCATGATCCTGGCGGTGATGAGCCGGGCGACCCTGGGCCACACCGGCCGGGCATTGGTGGCGCCGCCGGGCTTGACCCTGGCTTATGGCCTGATCCTGGTGGCTGACCTGATGCGGGTGTTGGCCAGCGTGTTGAACGCGGCCTATTTGCCCTTGTTGCTGGTCGCTGCGCTGGCGTGGTTGGCGGCTTTTGGCTTATTCCTGGCGGTGTGCGGGCCGATGCTGCTGCGGCCGCGCCTGGATTAGGGAAAGGACGGGGCCAGGTGCTGAAACTGCGCCGCATCGGCATTGATACCTACCGCGACAATGTCGCCTTCCTGGCCCGGCGCTGCAGCGCCTACCGGCCCGAGGAATTTCAGGCGCTGAAAAAGATCGAAGTCATGAACGGTGGCGCCCGGCTGCTGGCCAGTCTGATGATCGTCGATGATGAAGCGATTGTCGGGCGCGATGAGTTGGGCTTGTCGGAACAAGCCTTCGCGCGGCTCAAACTGCCGGAAGGCGCGTTGGTCGAAATCGCGCCGGCGGTGCCGCCTCACAGCCTTGATCATGTCCGCGCCAAAATTCACGGCCATGCCCTGAGCCCGCGCGAGATTGAGGCGATCATCCACGACATCGCCGCGCACCGCTATTCGGAAATGGAAATCGCGGCCTTTCTGGTATCCTCGGCCGGGTTTTTGACCACCGATGAAATGCTGGCGATGACCCGGGCAATGGCGGCTGCTGGCACCAGCCTGTCCTGGCCCGACCGGCTGGTGGTGGACAAGCATTGCATTGGCGGCGTGCCGGGCAATCGGTCCTCGATGATCGTGGTGCCGATCGTCGCCGCCCATGGGCTTACCATCCCCAAGACATCCTCGCGCGCCATCACCTCGCCCGCCGGCACCGCCGACACCATGGAGGTGCTGGCCAATGTCGATCTTGACATCGCGGCGATGCAGCAGGTGGTGCGGGACTGCCATGGCTGCCTGGTTTGGGGTGGGCATGTCAATCTGTCGCCCGCCGACGATATCCTGATCGCGGTCGAGCGGCCCTTGTCGATCGATACCCGCGAGCAGATGGTGGCCTCCATCCTGTCGAAAAAATTGGCCGCCGGTTCGACCCATTTGATCATCGACATTCCGGTCGGGCCCACCGCCAAGGTGCGCAGTCATGGCGACGCCCAACGCTTGCGCAAATTATTTGAATATGTTGGCGACGCCATCGGCCTGCATTTGGAAGTGGTGTTGACCGATGGCAGCCAGCCGGTTGGTCGCGGCATCGGCCCGGTGCTGGAAGCCCGCGACGTGATGGCGGTGCTGCGCAATGACCCCGATGCGCCCGTCGACCTCGCCGCCCGCGCTGTCGATCTGGCCGGCCATGTGTTGGAATTCGACCCCGCCTTGCGCGGCGGCCGTGGCCGTGGGCGGGCCGAGGCCTTGTTGCGCTCCGGCGCCGCGCTGGCGGCGATGGAACGAATCATCGACGCCCAGGGTCGCAACCCGATGACCCATGAACTGGGCGCTCTGTCGCGCGAGGTGGTGTCCTCGGCCGATGGGGTGGTGGCCAGCATTGACTGTTTGCGGCTGGCGCGGGTCGCGCGCTTGGCCGGCGCGCCGATGGACAAGGGCGCGGGCATCGACCTGTTGAAAAAGGTCGGCGACCGGGTTGAGGCCGGTGAAGCGCTCTACCGCATTCACGCCTGTGTCGAATCCGACTTTCGTTTCGCCAATGATTATTGCGACCATGATCATGGCTATAGCATTGGACCCGCCGCATGACCGACGCCCAGCTTTATTACCTGCCTGGCCAACACGCCCCGGCCGAGGCCTTGGCCAAGGCGTTGCGGATCGCCGCCCGGCCCATTCATGTCCGCCGCTTTCCCGATGGCGAAAGCCTGGTTCGGGTCGACCCGCCGCCGGCCACGGCGATTCTTTATGCCAGCCTCGACCGGCCTAATGAAAAGCTGATCGAACTGATTTTGGCCGCCGCCGCCCTGGCCGACAATGGCGCCCGGCGGTTGGTTCTGGTGGCGCCTTATCTTTGCTATATGCGCCAGGACATGGCGTTCGCGCCGGGCGAGGCGGTCAGCCAGCGTGTTATCGGCGCGCTGTTGGCGCAACGCTTTGACCGGGTGATCGCGGTCGACCCGCATCTGCACCGCACCGACGATCTGGCCTCGGTGTTTCCCGGCATCGAGGCCGACGCGCTGACAGCGACCGGCTTGATTGCCGATATGCTGCGCCGCCAGGGCGTGGGGCGCGACACCCTGCTGGTAGGCCCCGATGCCGAATCCCGGCAATGGGTGGAACGGGTGGCCGCGCCGCTGGATCTTGAATTGCTGATTGGCGAAAAACAGCGCCATGGCGACCGAGATGTCGACATCGACATCGTTGACGTTGAGCGTGCGCGCGGCCGGCCAGTGGTCCTGATCGATGACGTAGTGTCCTCGGGCATGACCGTGGCGCGCTGCGCCAAGCGGCTGCGCCAAGCCGGCGTTGGTCAGATCAAGCTTGTCACCGTCCATGCCTTGATCAGCGCCGCCGATTGGGCCCTGGTTCAGGCCGCCGGGGTCGACGACATCTGCTCCAGCGACAGTGTCGCCCATCCTTCCAACGGCTTTTCGCTGGCGCCGCTGTTGGCGGCGGCGCTAGCGGGGGAAGGGGCATGAGCGTCAGCCTGCAATTTTGCGGCGCCGCTGGCACCGTGACCGGCTCCTGCTATTGGCTGCGTGCCGAAAATTGCCAGTTCCTCGTCGATTGCGGCATGTTTCAAGGCTCGAAAACCTTGAAGGCGCTGAATTATGGTGCCTTCCCCTTCGATCCCAAGGCGATCGACTTTGTGCTCATCACCCATGCCCATGCCGATCATGCGGCGCTGCTGCCCAAGCTTTATGCCCAGGGCTTTCGGGGGCCGGTTTATCTGACCGCCGGCTCGCGCGACCTGTTGGCCTTCATGTTGCCCGACAGCGCCTATATCCAAGAAACGGAAGTGGCGCAGCTCAACCGCCGCAATCTGCGCCGCGGGGTGCGGCCGGTCGCGCCGATCTATACCGCCGATGATGCCGCGCGCTGCCAAGAGCAGTTCCGCTGCGTTGATTATGAACGTTGGGTTGAGCCTGGCGACGGCATCCGCGCCCGGTTTTGGAATGCCGGGCATATTCTCGGTGCTGCCTCGATCGAACTGGAAATCGCGGTGGCGCCGCCGCCGCAGCGGCGACTGCGCTTGTTGTTTTCAGGAGACATAGGGCCAGAACATAAATTATTTCATCCCGACCCACAGGCGCCGAATAATTTCGACTATGTGATTTGCGAATCGACCTATGGCGGCCGCGTTCGTGAGGACGCATCGCCCACGCGCAGGCGCGCCGTGTTGGCCGACGAGATCAACCAGGCGATGGCCCGCAACGGTACCCTGGTCATTCCCGCCTTTGCGGTTGAGCGCACCCAAGAATTGCTGCTCGACCTGGCGGCGCTGTTAGACGATGGCGCGATCCCGGCGGTGCCGGTGTTTCTGGACTCGCCACTGGCGATCCGGGTGACTAGCGCCTTTGGCCGCCATTTGGACGCGCTGGAGGATGTCGAGGGGCCGGCCAATCCGTTCAGCCACCCCAGCTTTCATTTCACCGGCACGGTCGAGGAAAGCAAGGCCATCAACCGTTATTCAGGGCCCAAGATCGTGCTGGCGGCGTCTGGCATGTGCGAGGCTGGGCGGGTGCGCCATCATCTCAAGGAGCATTTATGGCGCGACAACGCCACCGTGTTGATCGTCGGCTATCAAGCGCCAGGGACCTTGGGCGCTTTATTGCTGGCCGGCGCCAAGGCTGTGCGCATTCAAGGCGAGCCGTTGGAGGTTCACGCCCAGATCCGCAGCATCGATGTCTATTCCGGTCATGCCGATGGCGACCAATTGATCGCCTGGATGCGTGAACGCCTGCCGATCAAGCGCGCGGTGTTCCTCACCCATGGCGAGGCGGATGCGCTGGCGGCGCTGCGCCAGGGCCTGGAAGCCCTGGGCCTGCCGCCGGACCGCATTTTGGTGCCGCAACTCGACGATGTCTACGACCTGCTGGCCAGCCGCGCCAACGCCAAGATCCGCAAGGCGCCGCGCCGGCTCGACCCCAAGCTGGTCGGCAAGCCCGACTGGCACAATGACCTCGCCCAATTCACCCTCGACCTGCGCGCGCAACTCGACCAAGCCGCCGGCGACAAACGCCGCCAAGCCCTGCTCCGCCGTCTCCGCCGGGTGCTGGAACGCCAAAGCTGAAGCAAGGCGGCAATGCGGGAGCGTGACGCAAGTGTTGCGCATCTGATTATAACTCAAGAGCCCGTTTTGTTGATCCCGGTAGAGTAACCGCTAAAGGTCGTAGCAGGGTTGGCCAATAGGTTAACATTATTGCCACGGCCAATGCGGCCGCTCCAAGAACAAGTGGCCAGAGCAGGACCGAGAAACTGACGCCATCTCGCAGAATAAATGGCCAAAATGAAAGTCCAATGATTGCCCATCCGAGGCCTGTTGCAAATCGTTTTTTGACGCGGGCATCCGGTCTGCCGAGAACATTTTTGGCATGCTTTTGTTGAGAGAGCGCAAGAAAGGCAAGGCCAACAAAAGCCAGCAGAGCGCCGCACAGAAAAAATGCAGAACTGACAAGTATATCTTCCATCGCAAACTATTTCGCTAATGGATAAGTTTTGGAATGGTTCTGCGGCATTTCCTCGGAGCCGTGAGCCGAGGTCTCCGCCTTCACTGAACTCAATTTGAACGCAGTCCAGATTGCTAGAGCTGCGCTGGCGATTAACATGAGATCGGCGCCTGCTACGGCCCAGAGTCCGTTGCCGACCGTCGTGACGAGATGGTCGCCAGTAGTGATCCAGTTCAGGAGGGCGGCGGCGGCGGCGAATATGCCAATCACGAAGGCCTGTTCCATCCAGGCACGTCTGTCACGTATGGCCGCATGGCCAAAACTCGCGATCCATACAACGCAGAAGACCAGCACCTCAAGATCGGATCGGTCGAAACGCGCTGTCACCAGTTCAGCCGCTGATGGCAGAAGCCGGTTTGCGACGAGAAAAGCCGCACTCGCAGCGATGATCCCTGTGGTGGAGCCGACGGTCAATGCTCTGATGACACGCACCTTCAAGGGCTCACCCTCCTTGCGCATTCGCGCGCGCATCCAGGCAAGATTACCCGTCGCGATCATTACGCAGCCCGCGAGTCCCGCAGCGAAATAAAGCCAACGAAGCGGCATGTGATCAAATTGAACGAAATGCAGGCCGGCGAGCCAACCATGTGCTGTGCGAAGCGCCGCTGCGGAATCGTCCAGAATCATGTCTCCGGTTTCGGCCTCGAAAATCATGTTATGCTTGTTCATCGTCACGCGTCGCGAGGGGAATATTTGCTTGACATGAACTTGGCTGTTCGCGTCTCCCAACATGAAGATGCGAACAAGGTCAGCGCGTTCGGCTTGGCCTGTTCTTTCCGACCAAGTCAATTCAGCCTTGGAGACCATCGCGTCGATCGAGGCGGCGTCAGCCATCGGCTCGCCTGCTGGTGTGCGCTTCGGCAGACCAAAAACCTCTTGCGCAAAAGTCTGGCGGTCGCCGTCAAAGGGAACGCCAACGCCCCATGGCAGGTAGATGACGAAGAAGATAATCAGCCCGGTCAATGGCATGAGGAAATGAAAAGGAAAAGCGATCACAGCCGTCAGGTTGTGCAGGTCGAGGGTGGAACGCCTGAGAGTTTTTTTGGGTCTGAAGGTAAAGAAGTCCTGCAGAATTTTGCGGTGAATGAAGACCCCGGAGACCAACAACGCCAGCATTGCCATCGCCGCGAGCCCGACAATCCAATAGCCAAGTCCCATCCAGTTCAAGTGCAGGCGAAAATGAAAGGGAAAAAAGAAGCCGGTTGCGCCAAGCGAACGGGTTTGTTTGAGTCGTTGGCTCGTGGACGGGTCTATGATGATCCATTCAAATTCGCCATTGGCATTTGGGAAATTGAATTCCACCGTCGGGCGCCGCGGCTTGGGAGGCCGGATATTGACAATGCCATTTTCAGGAAGATCGGAAAGAACCGTTTTCAAATGCGCATCTAAGGAAACTTTCTCCTCGGCATAGGCAAGCCGCAGTTCTGGCTTCATCCATTGATCGATTTCAGCGTCGAAGACCGACAATGTGCCCGTCCAGAAAATCGCAAACAACAGGCCACCCAGCACAATGCCGAACCAAGTGTGCAGCCAATTCATCGACCTTCTGAAATCTTCCGTGACGGCAAGTTTCATTCTGATCTTCCGTTTCTATGCAATGACCAGATCGGTAAGCTTGGGTGCAGCGAAGATCAGGGTGGCGGACAGTCCGATGATGATGGCGGCAGTCCGGCGCGGTCGAGGGCTCGCGATAGCCCAAAGGCCGGCGCTGAGCCATGCAAAATAGCCGGTGATGGCACCAAACATCACCGCTTCGCCCCGCGCCAAGCCTGCCGCTGTCAGGCCCACGGCTGTGATGGCGACATAGCCATTGGCGAAAGCATAGGCCCCAATCACCGCGACCAGCAACCGAAGCGTACGCATCGGCCATCGTTCCTTGTCGATCCGGCTTGGCGTGTTCATGGGTTCCAACGAATAAGCTCAATCACCGAAATGCTATAGTCGCGTCACCGTGCTTCGCTTATTCGGGTGACAGTTCCGGCCAATCCTTAATGTGTAAACCAACAGTCCTTTCGCACTATGTCGAACCTAGACATGCGCATTTGAGTTAGAAACTATAGCCGAAGCTCAAGCTGACCGCGCGGCCTAAACCAGAGCGAATGCGACCTGGAATGAAGCTAATCTCGCCTGCGGGGACATAATCTTCGTTCAGAAGGTTGGTGACTTGAAGCGACAGCAGCCCGGCGCCGATGGCTTGATTGAACCCTGCATCGATCAAAGTGTAGGATTCAACGGGGTTGGCATCTATGCCAGCTTCAAACGCGCCGTCGCGACTGGCGACGTGAAGCAATTGCCCGAAAATGGACTGCCCTTCGTTGAAGGCATAGGACGGAGACAACGAAAATTTGAGCGGTGGATTGTCTTGGGTGCTAAGCGGCACGAAATCCCCTTGACCGGTCGTGTCGACCTCGCCGTCGATATAGGTTATGTTTGCCTCCAGCTTGAAGGCCATCGTTGGCTGCCATTGTGCCGAGACTTCAAGGCCAGCGATATCCACCGGCGCCCGTGTGCGGTTGGCGAGACCGGTCGCGGGATCAACGGAAACGGTCGTCGAGAAATCCGATTGTGTGTAATAGGCGCCAAACGCGTAGCTGAGTGTGCCAATGGCGCCACGGAAGCCGAGTTCGAAGCTCTTGGTCACGACCGGTTCGATCAGGTTGGAGTCGGCGACGGAAGTGCCAGGCGGCACATTGTTGAACAGGAAGCCCAGAGCAGGCGTGGCAAATCCTTCTGAATAGTTGCCAAATACGGTCAGGGCGTCGCTGAAATCATAGGTGGCGCCGATGTTGAGGCTGATCCCATCCGCGTTGGCGGACCCGCCGGGTCTGATCCCCGGAGCAAAAGTGAAGACAACATCATATTCACCGACGTCATATGCAAATCGGTCCCAACGCAAGCCTCCCGACAGGGTGAACCGATCGGTTACATGGAATTCCCCCTCCCAAAACACCCCGATGGACTGGAGGTCAAAGGGCGGCGTCTGGTCTGCTTCAGTGCTGGCATCGAAGAAACCGGTCTGGTCGAAATCCGTGACCGAGGAGATAATCAACAAGCTGTCGCTTTTTGCGTCATTGTAATCTGCGCCAATGGCGAAGTTCATTCGGTTACCGATGGGCCGTGCATATTGCGCTCTTGCGCCGAATTCTTCGGTGATCCTGCCAGTCTGAAATAGACCGGGCCAAGTCCCTGGAAAGGGGCCGCCATTGGTTGAAAGTGCCGCGCGGATATCACTGCCGGGGTTAAGAAACTCCGACTCTGAATAATAGCCCAGAACTGACAGTTCTCCACCAGCGAGATCTTCGTTCAGATATTTTAGATTGCCGTAAACAAATTCATTTGTGGGCTCTTCAGCATAGCTGAACGGAAACGCGGCTTCACCGGCGATGACGGTACCGTCGCCGGCATTCACTTCAGTGAGTTCAAAAGTGCGGTCCTGGAAATTGAGGCTTGTGCGGCTGAACGTGCCGGTCAGGCTTTGGCCCTTGGCAAGCTGTGCGCGCACCTTGCCGAAGAAACTAATGTCCTCGACGAAGCTGCTGCGTCCGGTCAGAAGATCGCCTTCGGCTCGGAAATTGCCGCCCGTGCGTTCATAACTGACAAGCCCGTAAACACTCAGCCAGTCTGTCACAGCGCCATTGATCGAGCCGGCGAATTTATAGGTCAGGCCATCGTCGTCGAACGCTTTCTTCTTTGTGGCAAAGGCCCTTGTCTGCGCGAAGGCGCCGAATTCCAGTCGTCCGTCCTTGGGCTCTTGCGTGAAGAATTGGATGACCCCGCCTGTGGCCCCGGAACCATAAAGGGCCGTCGGCCCATAAACCACCTCAACGCGACCGATGGCAAGGGGGTCGAATTTATCGAGAAAGCGGTTGAAGTTCGTGTTGGAGGCAAGCGGAACGCCGTCGATCAGGAACAGGGGGTCGCGGCCCCGAAGCGTCAATGAGCCCGCGCTTCCCTCGGTTACGGGTGGCGCAAAGCCAGGAACGGCTTTGCCGAGGATTTCCTGCACGCTTGTTGTCTGCTGCAGCAAAACTTCCAATTGCGCTTCCGAGAAAACACGCGCTGACCGGGCCATATCCTCAAGCGCTTGGCCGCGTCGCGAGGATTCGATGACGATGACTTCCGCATCTGAATAGGCTTGGTCTACTGGCGCTGCCTGTTGTGCAACGGCGCTTGCGCTAAAGCCCATAAAGGCGGCCAATGTGGAACTGGCCTTCAATCGCTTTGACATGATTCAGCCCCCTGTTAGATTCAAATGCGACTCACTTGCAATTATATTAATGAATTCGCAAATAATTCGCAATAGCAAAATATACTCAATTGCCATTCAAGGCTCCGGAAGGTCGCGACCAGGCGCCTTTGCTGGAGGATGTCTAAATGCTGTCGGCGGAACGCAAGCCATGACAGGATCACCGTGCCAGCTTTGCGATAGTGCGGTTCGATAAAAATACATAAACTGTCCCCGTTATAAGGGTATGCCTCTGTCCGCCGCTGGGGTTGTCCGAGGCAGCCTCTATTGCAGGGAGCGGGCCATTGTTGCAGCCCTTTATTACAGTCTATTACAGGGACGGTTTATCTAATTAGACGAGCGATGTGGGGTCCCTGGGCCGTGGGGGCGCTGAGGCAGACCGGGCTGGCCGCTAGCAGGCGGGTTCAAACCAAACAGTCGGCGAATATTTCGTCCAGGCGACGCCAGTGCTTTTCGGCAGCGGCCTGGTTATAGGCATAATGGCCGTCGACGGCGAAGCCATGTTCGGCGCCTTGATAGATTTCGATCATATGATCGATGCCGGCTTGGCGCAGCGCGGCGGCGAGGCGGCCTTCTTCCTCGGCTGGGAACAGGGGGTCGATGCCGGCGACACCGACATAGACCCGGCCCTTGATGTCGGGGGCGACGAGATGCGGGCTGTCGGATTTGTCGGTGGCCAGCCAGGCGCCATGCAGCGACGCGGCGGCGGCGACATGTTCGGCAAAGCAGCCAGCGGCGCGCAGGGCAAAGCCGCCGCCCATGCAATAACCAACCAGGCCGGCGGGCAGGCGTGCGCCTTCGGCCTTGGCCAGAAAGTCGAAAAAGGCGGCGCTGTCGTCCATCACCCGTTGTTGTGTCAATGTGCCCAACAGCGCGAATACCTGCTCCCGAATCTTCGGGCCTTCTACCATCGCCTGGGCGTCGAATGGGCCATAGGACCCTTCGCGATAGAATAGGTCTGGTAGCAAAACAAAATAGCCAGTGTCGGCGAGCCGCTCTGCCATCGCTAGCATCGCGGGGCGGATGCCCAAGGCGTCCATATACAGCAACACGGCGGGCCAGGGGCCGGCGCCTTGCGGATGAAAGACATGGCTGGGGGCGACGCCGTCCTTGGTGGCGATATCGACACGGATATGTTGGGCCATGGCATTGTCTCTCCTGCTGAATGCGCATTATAGGATGACGCGGCGGCTGGACAAGGCCATGACCGGCCCGCAATATGAGAACCTGACACAAAGGAGAGGGTATGGCGAAACTGGCATTCATCGGCCTCGGCGTGATGGGCTATCCCATGGCCGGGCATTTGGCGGCGAAGGGTCATGAGGTGGCGGTCTATAATCGCACCGCCGCGCGAGCTCAAGACTGGCAGCGCCAGCATCAGGGCCGCGTCGCCACCACGCCGGCCGATGCCGCTGCGGCGGCGGACATCGTATTTGTATGCGTTGGCGACGACCCCGATGTGCGGGCGGTGATCCTGGGCGCGGACGGGGCCTTGGCGGCGCTGAAGCCGGGCGCGGTGATTGTCGATCACACTACTGCGTCGGCGGCGTTGGCGCGGGAGCTGGCCGCGCTGTGCGGCGAGTGCGGCGTTGAGTTTATCGACGCGCCGGTCTCCGGCGGCCAGGCCGGGGCCGAGGCGGGGCAGCTTTCAATCATGTGTGGCGGCGATGAAGCGGCGTTCGCCCGCGCCCAACCGGTGATGGATATTTACGCCAAGGCCTGCCGGCTGATTGGTCCGGCTGGGGCTGGCCAATTGGCCAAGATGGTCAATCAAATCTGCATCGCCGGTGTCGTCCAGGGCCTGGCCGAGGCGCTCAATTTCGGCCAGCGCGCCGGCCTCGACATGGCCGCCGTGATCGAGGTGATTGCAAAGGGCGCGGCGCAATCCTGGCAGATGGAAAACCGCGCCCAAACCATGTGCGAGGGCCGCTTCGATTTTGGCTTCGCCGTCGACTGGATGCGCAAGGATTTGCGCATCTGCCTGGAGGAAGCCCGCGGCAATGGCGCGCGGCTGCCGGTTGCCGCCCTGGTCGATCAATTCTATGCCGAGGTCCAGGCCGGCGGCGGCGGCCGTTATGACACGTCCAGCCTGATGACGCTGCTGACCAAGCCCTAGCGCTTGTAAAGGCCCATCAGCGCGGTTTTTTCCAGCGTATTGAAATGCAGCTGGAAACCGACCACGGCGGCGGACGTGTCGGGAGTGACGTCAAGACGGTCGACGCCGACGGCGTGCAGGGTAAAGAAATAGCGGTGCGGATGATCGCCTTCGGGCGGGCATGGGCCACCATAGCCCGGGGCGCCATAATCGGTGCGCACTTGCAGCGCGCCGGCGGGCAATAAGCCGTTGCTGGCTGTGCCAGCGCCGCGCGCCAATGTGCTGACATCGGCGGGAATATTGACCACCACCCAATGCCAAAAGCCGCTGCCGGTCGGCGCGTCGGGGTCAAAGCAGGTCAGCGCGAAGCTTTTGGTGCCAGCGGGGGCACCCTGCCATGCCAAGTGCGGTGAGACGTTGCCGCCGCCGCAGCCAAAGCCATAATCGGCCGATAAAATATGATCCTGGGCGAGATAATCGCCGTCCTTGAAATCGTCACTGGTCAAGATGAGTGCCATCAATGCTTTCCTTTCTCCGGCGTTGATTAGGCCTTTCTCAGGCGTCGATCAGGGCATGGACATGGGCCGCCGCCGACGCCGCCAATGCGTCCAAATCATAGCCGCCTTCCAGCACTGAAACCAAGCGTCCGCCGCTGTGTTTGTGGGCGATTTTGGCGATTTCACCGGTAACCCAGGCAAAATCCGCCTCGACCAGATTGAGGTCGGCCAAGGGATCGTCGCGATGGGCGTCGAAGCCGGCGGAAATCACGATCAAGCCTGGGCCGAAGGCATCCAGGGCCGGCAGGATGCGCTGTTGCCAGGCATCGCGAAAGGCGCTCGACCCGCTGCCCGGCGCCAGCGGCGCGTTGACGATATTGCCGGCAATGCCGGTTTCATCGGCGCTGCCGGTGCCGGGATAGCACGGGCTTTGATGGCTGGAGCCGAAAAACGCGTCGCGGTCGGCGGCGAACATGGCTTGGGTGCCATTGCCGTGATGGACGTCGAAATCGACCACGGCGACTCGCTTCATTGCCCATCGGGCGCGGGCGTGATGGGCGGCGATGGCAACATTATTGAACAGGCAAAACCCCATCGCGCGGTCGGGTTCGGCGTGATGGCCAGGGGGCCGCGCGGCGACGAACACGGCATCGGCCTGCCCCGCCATCACCATATCGACGGCGGCGATGGCACCGCCGGCGGCGTCCAGCGCGGCGGCGGCGCTGCCGGCGGAGATTTGCGTGTCCGGGTCCAGCGCCCGCCGCTCCCCGGGCCCAAGCCGGATCGCCAACACGCGGTCGACATAGGCCGGATCATGCACCCGGCACAGCGCGGCGGTGTCCGCTGGCGCGCCTTGGCGGCGTTGCAGCGCGTCAAAGGCCGGGCCGGCCAGCGCTTGCCACACCGCTTGCGCCCGCGCCGGCCGCTCCGGATGGCTGGGTCCGGTGTCATGGTCCAGGCTGCTGGCTGGGCTGATCAGGCAGGTGCGCATCGGCTAATCTCTAAACTCAAATTGGTCCGTCAATCCAAACGGACCGGATGGGCTAAACCGGACCGCGCAACAAAGCCTCGAAGCGGACATCCAGCGCGGTCAAGCGGCGGGCAACCAGGTCGGCATGGCCAGTATTGCCGGTCGACCAAAATTCCACGCGCCGCGCCGCGGTAGGCTGGCTGAAGCGCGGATGCCGGCCAAGATAGTCCTTCAGCGCCGCGGCGACAATCCGTGGCTGGCTGATGATTTCGCAATCGGCTGGCAAATGCCGGCGGAACATGTTTTCGATCAGCGGAAAATGCGTGCAGCCCAACAGCACCGCGCTGATTTCGCGCAAGGGCGCTTGGCGCGCCAGCGCCGCCAGCGTATCGGCGACGGCAGCGTCGATCACGGCGGCGTCGGCACCGGCTTCGATCAACGGCACCAGCGCCGGGGCGGCTTGTTGAACGACGCGGATATTGGGGTCGCGCTTGGCCACCTCCTCGACATAGGCGCGGGCTTCCACGGTTTTGCGGGTGCCAAGCACGGCAATGGTGCGCGGTGGGGTGCCGCCGGGCGGATGGGCGACGGGATCGATCCACGGCTTGCCGGTCAATTCCTCAACCGTTGGCACCAGCACCCCCAACACCCGCTTGTCGGGATGATGGCGGGCCAGCCAGCCCTGCTGGATGCTGCGCAAGGCGACCGCGGCGGCGGTGTTGCAGGCCAACACCACCAGCGGGCAGCCCTGGCTGAACAGGGCGTCGACCATTTCTATGCTCAGCGCCAGAATATCGGCATTGGAGCGGTCGCCATAGGGGGCGCGGCCATGATCGCCCAAATAGACGAAGCTTTCATGGGGCAGGGCGCGCAGGCAGGCGGCCAAAATGGTCAACCCGCCGGATCCGGAATCGAAAATACCGATCATGGCCCCTAATTAGGCCAGCGATGGTCCCCACGTCCACTGGCGTTTGCAGTCGCCGTCGCGCCATCGCTGTCGGTGCCTTGGTCCAAGCCCAGTTCAGCAACCTTGCGGTATAATGTCGAGCGGCCAATGCCCAGCCGTCGCGCCACTTCCGACATCCGCCCGCGATAGCGGCTGAGGGCGAAACGGATCAAGTCTGCCTCCACCGCGGCCAGGGCCCGGACATGACCATCCTCATCCAGCACCGGCATGGTGCCCGACCAGCCTGGCGTGACCGCCGCCGGCACTGGCTCGTCGTCTTGTTCGGCGGGCTCGAACTGCGCCGACAGAAACGGAAAATCATCCGGTGTGAGTTGCGCGCCGTCGGCCATCACGGCGGCCCGAAAGATCGCATTTTGCAATTGCCGGACATTGCCCGGCCAGGAAAATTGCTGCAGCAGCGCGATGGCGGACGGCAGGATGCCGCGAACCTTGATGCTTTCGCTATCGGCCAGCCTGGCCAGAAAATGCCCGACCAGGGCGGGAATATCCTCGGGCCGCTTGCGCAGCGGCGGAATCCGCACCGGAAACACCGCCAGCCGGTAATACAAGTCCTCGCGGAACGCGCCCTCGCGCACTTGATCGGCGAGAATGCGATTGGTGGCGGAAATCACCCGCACATCCACCTTGACCGGCTTGCGGCCGCCGACCGGGTCAATTTCGCCTTCCTGCAAGGCGCGCAGCAGCTTGACTTGGACATCCAGCGGCAATTCGCCGACTTCATCCAAAAACAAAGTGCCGCCATCGGCCTCGACGAATTTGCCGACATGGCGGTCGCTGGCGCCGGTGAAGGCGCCCTTTTCATGCCCGAACAGGATGCTTTCGACCAAATTGGCTGGAATCGCGCCGCAATTGACGGTGATGAAGGGGGCGCCGGCGCGGCCGCTGGCGCTGTAGATGGCGCGGGCGAATAATTCCTTGCCGACGCCCGATTCGCCTTCGATCAACACCGGAATGGCGGTGGCTGCGGCTTTTTTGGCGACGCCGATGGCGTCTTGCATGGCCGGGCCGTCGCCAACCAACTCATGAAAGCCCAGATGATCGCCCAATTTTTCGGTCAATGGCCGCAATTCGTCGCGCAGACCGCGGTTTTCCAAGGCATTGTGAACGGCGGTGGCGATGCGGTCGGCGGAGGCGGGCTTGACCAGGAAATCAACCGCGCCAGCGCGCATGCATTCGACCGCGTTGCTGATGCTGGAATGGGCGGTCAAGACAATGAACGGCAGGTCCGGTTGCTTGGGGTGAATGGCGCGCAAGACCGCGAATCCATCCGCGCCCGGCATCGACAAATCCAGAATCACCGCGTCGAAATCGCCGCCGGCGCCATCATCCAACAACTGCAGGGCTTCGCCGCCGGAACGCACCAAGACTGCGTGAAAGCCAGCATTTTCCACGGCCGTGCCGGTTAGCCGCAGCACCGTCGGTTCATCGTCGACAACCAGGATTTTACGCGCCATCGAGCCCGGCTTCCTTTACACATGCAGATCGGGAACATGTATCGATAAGCGACAAGTCGTTAAGAAACGGCCAATGGCGGCATAAAAACTAGCGGTCCGACGAGGTATCAAAAATAAGGGGTGAAGCCGGGGGGCGGTTTCGCTAAGGTGCGCAACAATTCCGGCAATTGTCGAAATGGGGTAGGCATGAAAATCGCGGTCTTGAAAGAACGGCGCGCCGGTGAGCGCCGGGTGGCGGCAACGCCCGACACGGTTAAGAAATTGATCGGCCTGGGTGCCGAGATCAAGGTGGAGGCCGGCGCCGGCGCCGGCGCCAATATTCCCGATGCGGCGTTCGAGGAAGCCGGCGCAAGCATTGCCAGCGACGCGGCGGCGGCGTTGGATGGCGCCACCATCGCGCTCAAGGTTCAGGGGCCTGAGGCCGATGAATTGGCGCCCTATGTCAAGGATCAGATCCTGATCGGCATTTTGAATCCGCATGGCGCGCGCGACCTGGTCAAGGCCTATGCCAATCAGGGGCTGACAAGCTTTGCCATGGAATTCATGCCGCGCATCACCCGCGCGCAAACGATGGACGTGTTGTCGTCGCAATCCAACCTCGCCGGTTATAAGGCGGTGTTGGACGCGGCGGCGGAATATGGCCGGGCCTTGCCGATGATGATGACGGCGGCCGGCACCATTGCCGCCGCTCGGGTATTCATCATGGGCGCTGGCGTCGCCGGTTTGCAGGCGGTTGCCACCGCCAAGCGCTTGGGCGCCATCGTTTCCGCCACCGACGTGCGGCTGGCCGCCAAGGAGCAGGTGGAAAGCCTGGGCGGCAAATTCGTGATGGTCGAAGATGACGAGGCCAAGGAGGCGGAGACCTCCGGCGGTTATGCCAAGGAAATGTCCGAAGCCTATAAGCAGAAACAGGCGGCGCTGGTGGCCGAGACGATCAAGAAGCAGGATATCGTCATTACCACGGCGCTGATCCCGGGTCGGCCGGCGCCGCGCCTGATCACCGCCGAGATGGTGCGTTCGATGAAGCCGGGTTCGGTGATCGTCGATCTGGCGGTGGAGCAGGGCGGCAATGTCGAGGGCTCGAAGCCGGGCGAGATCGTCGATGCGGACGGCGTCAAGATCGTTGGCCATATCAATGTGCCGTCGCGGCTGGCGGCCGACGCCTCGGCGCTTTATGCGAAAAATCTGCTGAATTTCCTCACCCCTCTGGTCGATGCGGAAGCCAAGGCGCTGAAAATCGACTGGGACGATGAAATCGTCAAAGGGGTGTTGGTGACCAAGGATGGCGGCGTCGTCCATCCGGCCTTGCAATCTTGAAGGGGGACCAGCTGATGGAAGCGGTGAGTCCATTTATCGGTCAATTGTCGATTTTCGTGCTGGCGATTTTCGTCGGCTATTATGTGGTTTGGTCGGTGACCCCGGCCTTGCACACGCCGCTGATGGCGGTGACCAATGCTGTATCCTCGGTGATCATCGTTGGCGCCTTGATCGCTGGCGGCCCGGCGGATTGGTCAGTGGCCAAGATTTTGGGGCTGATCGCCATCGCCTTGGCGGCGGTCAATATCTTCGGCGGTTTCGCGGTCACCCAGCGGATGCTGGCGATGTACAAGAAAAAGCAGAAATAGGGGGCGACGGCAATGTTGGGCAGTTTGACCATGGGCGCGGCTTCCTTGGCGCCATCCTCGACCACCGCCAATGTGACGGCGCTGGCCTATCTTGTTGCCGGGGTGCTGTTCATCTTGGCGCTGCGCGGCCTTTCCAGTCCGGAAACCAGCCGGCGTGGCAATATTTTCGGCATGATCGGCATGCTGATCGCCATCGTCACCACCGTGCTCAATCCGGAAATCGTCGGCTATGGCGAAATGCTGGTGGCGATCGCGGTCGGCGGCGCCGTTGGCTATATGATCGCCCAGCGCATCGCCATGACCGCGATGCCGCAATTGGTCGCGGCTTTTCACAGCCTGGTCGGCATGGCCGCGGTGTTGGTGGCGGCGGCGGCCTATCTGCATCCGCAATCCTTCGGCATCGCTGACATCATGGGCAATATCTACGCCGCCTCCAAGGTCGAGATGAGCCTCGGCGCGGCGATCGGCGCGATCACCTTTTCAGGCTCGGTGATCGCCTTCTTGAAGCTCAATGGCAATATGTCGGGCGCGCCGATCATCCTGCCCGCGCGGCATGCGATCAACCTGCTGATCGGTCTCGCCATATTGGGCCTGATCGCTTATTTCATCCCCGATCAATCGCCCTGGGTATTCTGGACCCTGGTCGGCCTGTCGTTCCTGATTGGCTTTTTGCTGATCATCCCCATCGGCGGCGCTGACATGCCGGTGGTGGTCTCCATGCTCAACAGCTATTCCGGCTGGGCGGCGGCGGGCATTGGTTTCACGCTGTCGAACACCGCGCTGATCATCACCGGCGCGCTGGTCGGCTCGTCCGGCGCCATTCTGTCCTACATCATGTGCAAGGGCATGAACCGTTCGTTCATTTCCGTCATCGCCGGCGGCTTTGGCGGCGATACCACGGCGGCTGCCGGTCCGGCGGTCGATCGTCCGTTCAAGCGCGGTTCCGCCGACGATGCGGCCTTCATCATGAAAAACGCCGCTTCCGTCATCATCGTGCCCGGCTATGGCATGGCGGTGGCGCAAGCCCAGCACGCGCTCAGGGAAATGGGCGACATGCTGAAAGAAGAAGGCGTCGACGTCAAATACGCCATTCATCCGGTGGCGGGCCGCATGCCGGGCCATATGAACGTGTTGTTGGCCGAAGCCAATGTGCCCTATGACGAGGTGTTCGAACTGGAAGACATCAACAATGCCTTCTCTCAGGCCGATGTCGCCTTCGTCATCGGCGCCAATGACGTCACCAACCCAGCGGCCAAGACAGACACCGCGTCGCCGATCTTCGGCATGCCGGTGTTGGACGTGGAAAAGGCCAAGACGGTGCTGTTCATCAAGCGCTCAATGGGCGGCGCTGGCTATGCCGGCATCGAAAACGAGCTGTTCTTCCGCGACAACACCATGATGTTATTGTCGGACGCTAAGAAAATGGTCGAAGAAATCGTCAAGGCGCTGGGTCATTAAGACCCGGTGCCCCGCCCCGGCGTAATTTCTCGCGCAATTGGGCAAGGCGTTCGCGGTAAGCGTCGGCGTCGCCATGGTCGGTGAAGGCGCTATAGCGCTTGTGCGCGCCAGCAACGCGGATGGCATGTTTGATCGGGCACCAATATTGCTCGGTACGGCTGGCGATCTCCACCGCATAGGCCAATAAGCCATTGGCATAGCCGCAATAGGCGCAGTTGAGGCGTTCGACGAGGTTGAGATAGCCAAGCCGGTGACGGTCGATCACGACATAATCGGCGCGGCGCACGCGGGGGATGCGGTAGGCGCGAAAACAGGTCTGCTGATACAGCCACAGCATCGCGTCAAGCAGCGCCAAGGGCAGGATCAGCGCATAGATGAACGGCGCGGTCAGGATGCTGGCCCAGGACGAGCGCCGCAAAAACGCGGCCAAGCCCAGTTTCAGCTTGGCATGGTGACGGCGCATGCTGTCCTCGAAATGGGCCCGGCGCTTGACGATTTCATAACGGAATTGTGCCCGGCGTTCCTCGATCAGCGCGTCGATCTCTAGTTCCAGGTCGCTCATGCGCTGGCGCAAGGCCTCCAGCCGTTCGTCCATCAAAGCCTCCTCTTTCGCCGCCGCCGGCAATCGGTTAGTCATGGGGCCGGGTTACAAACACCCCTCATATCAGGAGGCAGCATGACCGATTTGCGCACGCAATTGGAAAAAATCGTCGGCGCCGGCGGCATTGTCGAGGCGGCGGATGTGAAGTCGCGGATGGGCTGGCCGCCCTATCAGTGCGCGGCGGATTATCTGGTCCGGCCGGCCGACAGCGCGCAAGTTGCGGCGGTGCTGGCGGCGTGCCATCAGGCCGGGCAGGCGGTGGTCACCCATGGCGGGCGCACCGGCCTTGCCGGCGGCGCCATCAGCCAGCCCGGCGATATCGTCTTGTCGCTGGAGCGCTTCAACCAGATCGAGGAGATTGACGTCGCTGGCCGCACCATGACGCTGGGCGCGGGCGTGGTGTTGGAAGCGGCGCAAAAGGCGGCGGCGGATGCCGGCTTGATGCTGGCTGCTGATTGGGGCGCGCGCGGTTCGGCCACCATTGGCGGCGGCATCGCCACCAATGCCGGCGGCAATCAGGTGCTGCGCTATGGCATGATGCGCGAACAGGTGCTGGGGCTGGAAGCGGTGCTGGCCGACGGTACGGTGCTGTCGTCGATGAACCGCATGCTGAAAAACAACGCCGGCTACGACCTCAAGCAATTGTTCATCGGTACCGAAGGCACGCTAGGCATTGTCACCCGCGCGGTGCTGCGGTTGCGGGCCGCTCCGGCGGAAACCTATTCAGCGCTGGCCGCCTGCGCCGATTTCGACGCCGTGGCGGCGTTGCTGGATCATATGGACCGGCGCATGAGCGGCGCGTTGGCGGCTTATGAAGTGATGTGGCGGGATTTTTACGATCTGGTCCATGGCGCAGTCTCACCACCACCCCTGGCGCCGGGCCACGCCTTTTATGTGCTGGTCGAAGCCGCTGGCCAAGGCGATGCCGATGCGTTCGAGGCCGCCTTGGGCGAGGCGATCGAACAGGAGATTGTGGCTGATGCGGTGTTGGCGCAATCCGGTCGCGAGCGCGATGCGTTCTGGGCGGTCCGCGACAATATCCCGGCATTGATGGCGCTGGCGCCGATCCGCACCTATGATATCAGCATGCCGATATCGGCGATGCGCGATTATGTGGCGGATGTGCGCGGCCAATTGCAAGCCGCGCTGGACATCGCGCGTGTCGCCGTGTTCGGCCATGTCGGCGACGGCAATATTCACATGATCCTCGGCCTGGAAGACGCCACCGAGGCGCGCGCCCATGCCGCCGACACCATCATCTATGACCGGCTGGTGCCAGTCGGCGGCTCGGTCTCGGCGGAACATGGCGTTGGCGTTGAAAAGCGCCCATATCTCGACCGCAGCCGCGGCCCTGCCGAAATCGCGCTGATGCGGCAACTGAAGGCGGCGCTGGACCCCAACAATATTCTCAACCCGGGCAAGGTGATCTGATGGCGAAATTATTGGCGATTTTCGCGGCCGTGTTCGTGGCCGAACTGGGCGACAAGACCCAGCTCGCCACATTGATGTTTTCGGCCGAGGGTGGCAGCAATCCGTGGCTGGTATTCCTGGCCGCCTCCGCCGCGCTGGTGGCCTCCACCGGCGTCGCGGTCGCGGTTGGCACCATGGGCGCCCATTGGCTGCAAGCCGTGCCCTTGAAATTGATCGCCGGCCTTGGCTTCATCGCCATCGGCATCTGGACGCTGGCCGAATATTTCCGCGCCACTTGATCAGGGCTGTTGCTGGCGTTCCAGCAATTCCGCCGTACGCCGGGTATTGTCGGCAATGTCCATCAACAGGAACAAGGCGCCCAAAAGCACGATGGCGGTGATCGCGCCGCCAATCAGGCCGCCCAGAAACCCGATAAAGCCACCGCTGGCCGCGCCGCCAATGGCTGCCCCCAACACGATCAGCGCCATTAAGATGGTAGCGATCAGCTCCAGCGATTTAATGATAATCCGTTTCATCTTTTTCCCCCTGCAAGAATCGCGACCGGGCGACAATGCCCTGCCACCAACAAGGCTAAGCGCAAAAACCCCTCCTTGCCAACAATCATGGCTAGCATACCTGTCGGAATGGTTGCCCCGCGACCATGGGCTGGGGCAAGATGCCGGCCATGATCGGCGGTGGGCGCGCTGCCGAGACGTTCGGACCTGGAGGGGAAATCAACGCGATGATACGCTATTTGAAAGAAGGCATCACGGCGGCGCAAGCGGCTGAGAATGATGCCAAAACCCGGGCGACAGTTGAGCAATTGCTGGCCGATATCGGCGCTCGGGGCGATGCCGCGGTGCGGGATTATTCGGAACAATTCGACCGGTGGTCGCCGCCCTCGTTCCGGCTGAGCCGGGCCGAGATCGATGCCTGTTATGAGGCGCTGGACGAACAGGCGCTGGCGGACATTCGCTTTGCCCAAACCCAGGTCCGCAATTTTGCTCAGCATCAGCGCGATTCGATGCGCGATATCGAGGTTGAGACGCTGCCGGGGGTGACTTTGGGGCACAAGCATATCCCGGTCAACAGCGTTGGCTGCTATGTGCCGGGCGGTAAATATCCGCTGCTGGCCTCGGCCCATATGAGCGTGGTCACCGCCAAGGTGGCCGGGGTGCCGCGGGTGATCGCGGCGGCGCCGCCCTTTCAGGGCAAGCCGGCGGCGGCGATTGTCGTGGCCATGGACATGGCCGGGGCGGATGAGATTTATGTGCTGGGCGGGGTGCAGGCGGTGGGCGCCATGGCCCTGGGCACCGAGACCATGGCCCCGGTCGACATGCTGGTCGGCCCTGGCAATGCCTTTGTGGCGGAAGCCAAGCGGCAATTGTTCGGGCGGGTGGGCATCGATCTATTCGCAGGACCGACGGAAACCCTGGTCATTGCCGATGACAGCGTCGATGGCGAGTTATGCGCCGCCGACCTGTTGGGCCAGGCCGAGCATGGCGCCAATTCGCCGGCGATCTTGCTGACCAATTCGGAGAAGCTGGCGCGCGATACCATGGCCGAGATCGCGCGGCAATTGACGATTTTGCCGACCGCCGAGGTGGCGGGGGCGGCCTGGCGCGATTATGGCCAGGTGATCTTGTGCGATGATGAAGCGGAAATGGTCAAGGTGGCGGACGAGATTGCCTCGGAACATGTGCAGGTGATGACCCGCGATCCGAATTATTTTCTGGAGCATATGACCAATTATGGCGCCCTGTTTCTGGGCCCTGAGACCAATGTCTCTTATGGCGACAAGGTAATCGGCACCAATCACACCTTGCCGACGATGAAGGCGGCGCGCTATACAGGCGGCTTGTGGGTGGGCAAGTTCCTGAAAACCTGCACCTATCAGCGGGTGACGGAACAAGCCTCGGTGTTGGTGGGCGAATATTGTTCGCGGCTGTGCGCCTTGGAAGGATTCGCCGGCCATAAGGAACAGGCCGATATCAGGGTCAGGCGCTATGGCGGGAAAAATTAGCGGCGCGAACTATAGTTTCGCCGGCCAGAGTGTAATGGTCACCGGTGCCGGACGCGGCATTGGCCGTGCTTGCGCCCTGGCCTTTGCCGGTGCGGGCGCCGAGGTGATTGCGGTTGCCCGTTCGGCCGATGATCTGGCGGATTTGCACGCGCAGGCGCCAGGCGTCCAGACTTGGGCGATGGATGTGACCGATCCCGCCTTCATCGAGCGTTTGGCGGGCTTGTGGCAATTGGACGTGCTGTTCAACAATGCCGGCACCAATCGGCCGCAGCCATTTCTGGAGGTCAGCGACGACGCGCTGGAAATGATGCTGGAGCTTAATGTCCGCGCCGCCTTTCGTACTGCCCAGGCGGCGGCCCAGGTGATGGCGCGTTCGGGCCGTGGCGGCGCGATTGTCAATATGTCATCGCAAATGGGCCATGTCGGCTCGCCCGGCCGCACGGTTTATTGCATGACCAAACATGCCATCGAGGGCCTGACCAAGGCGATGGCGGTGGAATTGGCGCCGATGGGCATTCGCGTCAACGCCATCGCGCCAACCTTCATCACCACGCCAATGACAGCGCCGATGTTGGCGGACCCGGATTTTCGCGCCTTTGTCGACCGGATGATCCCGCTGGGCCGGGTCGGCACGGTCGAGGATGTCGTCGCCGGCGTGTTGTTCCTGGCATCAAGCCAGGCCGCCATGATCACCGGCGACAGTCTCAAGGTCGATGGCGGCTGGACCGCGCAATAATCAAGAGCGGCCGCTTGTCGGTCAGACGCCGAAGGCCTGCTCGCCGCTGACTTCGTAGATTTTCACATCGGCGGTGAATTTGCCGCCGAAATTCTTGACCAGTTCGGCGATTTCCGGTTGCGCCAAATGGGCGTCCAGCGCGGCGCGGTCGCGCCAGCCTTCAAAGGCGACAATTTCGCATTTCTCGCGATTGCCCATCGCCATATTATAGAAGATGCAGCCATCTTCCTGGCGGGTGCGCGCGACACCGGCTTGCAGGGCGGCGAAAAAAGCATCGCAAATGTCTTCATTGGCGGTCATCACGCCACCGACAATAATCATAAAGGCAAATCCTTTTTCTAGGGTTGCTCAGCCACGGTTGAAAACCTTACCGTCGGCGCTTTCATGCAGCAAATGGAAGCTGCGGTGCTTGATCAGCCAGCAGCCATTTTCCTTGACCATGAGATCGTCATATTGGCCGCGCACCCGCCGCACCCGGCCCTCGGCGTCGTTATAGACTTCGGAGGTATAGACACGGGTCTTGGCGGTGTCGCCATCGACCTTGATCATGCCGGGCGTGGCGATGAAAATGATGCCGACATAGCCCTTCATCGCCGCGACCCAATTGTCGACGATGGTTTTCTTGCCGATCATGCTGCCCAATTCCGGCACGTCCGGCAGGTCCCAGCGGCTGTCTTCATGCCACAGCGCGCCCCAGACCTCGGCATCGATCTGGGTCACGGCGTCGCCATAGGCTTCGATCTGTTCGCGAATCGCCAAACGGTCTTCCAGCGGTCCTTCAAACTGCATGTCCCTCTCCTCGGCCCTGGCCTGTCCAAATGCATTTTCATCTAGAAGTCTAAACGACAGCGTGAATGGCGGCGACCTATTGGAACAGACAGGTCAGCCGCGGCCATGGATCTCGCGCAATTGCCGCCGCAACACCTTGCCCGACGGATTGCGTGGCAGGGCGTCGCAAAACAGGATTTTCTTCGGCGTCTTATAGCCGGCGATGCGCGCCCGGGTCCATGCAATCAAGGCTTCGGGCTCCAGGCTCTTGCCTGGCTTGGGCACGACGACGGCGGTGACCGCCTCGCCCCATTTTTCGTCGGGCACGCCAATGACCGCGACATCGGCGACATCCGGATGCGCGAACAAGGCGTTTTCCACCTCGACCGGATAGACATTCTCGCCGCCGGTGATGATCATGTCCTTGATACGGTCGCGCAGGTATAAATAGCCATCGGCGTCGAGATAGCCGGCATCGCCGGTCTTGAGCCAGCCCTCGGCGTCAATGGTTTCCGCCGTGGCCTCGGGCCGGTTGTGATAGCCGGCCATATTGCTGGGCGAGCGAATCGCGATCTCGCCGGTCTCGCCAGCGGGCAGCACGCGGCCCTCGGCGTCAATCACCCGCAATTCCACCCCCGGCAACGCAACGCCGACCGAGCGCATGCGCGGCCCGCCATCAACGTTGTGATCCTCCGGCGGCAAGCCAACCACGGTGCCAGCGGTCTCGGTCATGCCGTACATTTGCGCGAAGCCGCACCCGAACACGTCAATGCAACGGCGCAGCAGGTCGGGCGGGATTGGCGCGCCGCCATAGCAGATATATTTGAGGAAGCTGAAATCGGTGGTCGCGGCGCGCGGATGCTCAACCACGATCCGCATCGCGGTTGGCACCATCATGATTTTGTTGATCCGATATTCAATCAGCAGGTCCAACACCCGGTGCGGGTCGAACTCGCGCACCACCACGCCCTTGGCGCCGGCCAACAAGGTCCAAAGCCCCCAGCCGCTGCCGCTGATATGAAATGCCGGCATCGCGATCAGGCTAACATCGTTGGCGTGCCAGCGGTTCCATTCGGGTTGCGCGTCCGCCGGCACCTCGCGCTTCAGCGCCAACAGGCTGCGATTGGTCAGCACCGCACCTTTGGGATGGCCGGTGGTGCCGGACGTGTATAGCTGCAGCACCGGCGCGGCATAGCCATCGTCGCGCTTGGGGTCGTCGCTGGGTTGGGCATCGCGCCAGGCGGCAAAGCCGGGATAATCGGCGAAGGCCTCAACGGCGACGATATTGGGGACGACGATGTCGGCGGCGGCCAGGGCAGCGGCGAACTCCTCTTCCACCAGCAACCATTTTGGCGCGGCGTCTTTCAAGATATAGGCAATTTCGGGCGCCGCCAGCCGCCAATTGACCGGCACGGTGACCGCGCCTGCCTTGGCGGAGCCGATCAGCAGCTCGAAATAATAATCGCTGTTCTTGCCCAGATAGGCGACGCGGTCGCCCGGCGCCACCCCAGCGCTGATCAAGCCTTGCGCGACTTGGCTGGCATGGCGGTCGAACGTGGCATAGGACGTGACCCGGCCTTCAAAGATCAGCGCTTGCGCCGGCCCACGGGCTTGGGCCTGTTTGCGGATTTCCTCGGCCAGCGTCGTTGCGGTCACGGACAGCCTCCCCTGCGCATGCTATCATGCCTCCTTGCTTGCTTAGCGAAAAACCGCGCTGAACAATAGCAATGTTGGTGGCGTGCATTGCTGCCGCAAAGCGGGTGTCTAAGAAAACTGTGCGATTTGAGAGTGTCGCGCCGGCGCGGAATCGGGAATGCTGCAGTTTGAGAGTCTCTATCAGGTGAAAGGGGAGAGCGATGGATCTGGGTTTGAAGGGTAAGAAGGCGATTTTGGCCGGCGCGTCGAAGGGCATTGGCTTTGCCACCGCCAAGGTGCTGGCGGGCGAAGGGTGCGACGTGGCGATTTGCTCGCGCAGTCAAGACAGTGTCGATGCCGCGGTCAAGACGTTGTCGGCCCTGGGCGTCAAGGCGTTTGGCGCCGCGGTCGATGCCGGCAATTCCGAAGCCTACCGCGCTTGGATCGACGACGCGGCCAAGCAATTGGGTGGCTGCGATATTTTCGTGCCTTTCCCGTCCGGCGGCGGTGGCCAGGACACCGAAGAGGAATGGCGCAAGGGTCTGGACCTCGACATCATGGGCACGCACCATGGCGTTCACGCCGCCTTGCCGCATCTGCGGGAGTCAAAGTCCGGCGCCATCGTTGCCATCGCGTCGACCGCCGCGTTGGAAGAATTTCTCGGCGTCATGCCTTATAATGCGATCAAGGCGGCGATCATTCGCTATGCCAATTCGCTGGCGCAGAATCTGGCGCCGGAAGGCATCCGCGTCAACACCGTGTCGCCAGGGCCAGTGTTCATCGAGGGCGGCGCCTGGGACAATATCAAGGAGCACATGCCTGAACTGTATGAAGGCACCGTCGCGCAAGTGCCGATGGGCCGGCTGGGCAATGGCGATGAAGTCGCCCGCGCCATCGCCTTTGTCGCATCGCCGGCTTGCCAATTCATGAACGGTGCCAATATCGTGATCGACGGTTGCTATACCAAGGGCGTGCAATATTAGGCGATCACCGCCTCGAACAATAACAACACGGGTTTAGCGGAGTGCGGTCATGACCGATCAGATCAGGCGCAAGATCAATTGCGTGCTCATTGCCGGCGGCAAATATCATGATATCGATTTTGCCAGGCTGGAGCTGTTGAAGCTGCTGGCGGAAGATGACCGCATCCGCACCCGTGTGTTCGAGGATTACGACAATATTCCGGCGCTGGAAGCCGCCGATTTCATCATCAGCTATACCTGCGACGTGGTGCCGTCGGTGCCGGCGCAGGAGGCCTTGCGGGCGCTGCTGGCCAAGGGCGTGCGCTGGTATGCGCTGCATGGCACCAATTCGATCCTGCGGCTGATGGACAATGGGCTTTATGGCGGCCCACGCTGGACGCCCTTGTTCATGGAAACCCTGGGCACGCAATTCCAGGCGCACCCGCCGATCGCGCCCTATCGGGTGGAGGTGGTGCAGCCCGACCATGAGCTGGTCAAGGGCATCGCGCCGTTCGAGACCACCGATGAACTTTATCTGATGGACATTCACGGGCCGCTGGATGTGTTGCTGGAAACCGAATTTGAAGGCGCCGCTGACGGTTTTGAAATGAACCGTTGGGACAAGGCTAAGCATCCGGTGTTTTATATCAAGCCCTTGGGCAAGGGTGCGGTGCTGTACAATACGCTGGGCCATTGCCGCGGCCATTATGACATGCAGCCGCATCTCGACTACTGGCCGGATGTTGACCGCTGTTCATGGGAATTGCCGGTCTATTATGAGCTGCTGCGGCGCGGCATCAATTGGGTCAAGGCGCCGTGTGTGGCGGTCGAGCAAACCGCCTGAGCGCTGGCCTTAGCTGAACTGGGTTTGCACCGGCATATGTTCCGGGCCGGGCTTTGCGTCCGGCACCGCCACCTCGATCCAGCCATCGTCGCTGACCCGCAGCGGGAAGGTCATCAAATCGCGGTAATTCTGGCCGCCCAGGCATTTGCCGGTGGCAAGTTGAAAGCGCGCGCCATGCAGCGGGCAAATCACCGCGCCGCGCCGCACCCGGCCGCCAGCCAGCGCCGCCGCCGCATGGGTGCAGCGATTGATTACGGCGAACAGTTCATCGCCCTGGCGCGCCACCAGCACCGGCCAGTCGTTGAGAATGACGGCGACGCTTTGTTGGTCGGCCAAATCGGCGGCCGGCAGGGCGCGATGATAAGTCTCGGTCATGGCAAATCCATTTCTTGGTCGGCTGCGTTGTAGCGAAATGCGCCGGCTTCAGCAAGCCGGCGGCGCGGCATAGGTGGCCAGCTCGCGCTCTGGCGGGCCGAACAGCGCCGCCAGCAACAGCAGCCGTTTATAGGCATGGCCGATGATCAGTTCGTCGGTCACGCCCATGGCACCGTGGAATTGCACGCATTCCTCGGCCAGATGAATGGCGGCGTCGGCGATGAAGCTTTTGGCGCCGATTCGGGCCTGGCGCGCGGTGGCTTCGGCTTCGCCATTCAGACTGGCGGCGCGATAGAGATGCGAGCGGCTCAGCTCCAGCTTGACATACAGTTCGACAGCGCGGTGCTGGATCGCCTGGAATTGGCCAATCGCCATGCCGAATTGCTTGCGGCTGCGGATATAGTCCAAAGTCTGGGTAAATAGCATGTCCATCAGCCCAACCATCTCGGCGCTGATTGCGAGCCGGGCAAGGTCGAGCGTGTCTTCAAATGCATCCCATCCGCCGGGCAGTGCCTCGGCCTTGACGTCGCTTAGGCGCAGGGCGCAAGCAACCGAACCATCGGTCAGCCGATAGCGCTGGATGGTCAGGCCCGGTGCGTCGGCCGCCACCCAATAAAAGCGAATCGCCGCCCGATCGCCAAGCTTGGCCTGTTTGTCGCGCGCCGAGACGATGAAGGCATTGGCGCCGCCGCCCAGCACCAAGCTTTTCTGGCCCGACAACAGCGTGTCCGCGCCACGCGCGCGGGCGGTGGTGTCGACATAGGCCAGATCATGGCGGGCCTCGCGTTCAATATGCGCCAGCGCGACATGCTGGCTGCCGTCAATGATGGCGGGCAGCCAGCGCTCAAGCTGCTCGGCGCTGCCCGCCCGCGCCAACAGACCGCCTGCCAGCAAAGGCCCGGCCAGCACCGGTTCCACCGCCACGCCCGCGCCGAGGGCCTGCATCATCACCATGATTTCAACCGGGCCGCCGTCCATGCCGCCATGATCGGCGGCAAAGGGCAGCGCCAAAACGCCCATCTCGGCCAGCATCCGCCAGCCTTCCGGATCGAAGCCCGATTCATGCTGCAAATACGCCGCGCGCGTGGCGGTGTCATAGCGGTCCTTAACGAATCGCTCGATCAAATTGCGCAACAGCGTTTGCTCTTCGCTCAGCTCGAAATCCAATCTCGCTCTCCATCAAGCCGGCCCCGCGGGGATTGCCGGGTCCACGCCTTATCCGTGTTTTTCCTTTAGCAAAGCGTCGGCCAGGATGCGTCCTGCAGTTTATGCTAGGGTTGCGCAGTGCCGCCAAAGCAGTGTCGGGTTTGTAAACAATGCTGGCGTCGCTGGTGCTTTTGCGGTAACATGCGTTATGCGAAAATATGTCAATCCCAACCAAGGGATGCGTGAAGTGACGGGCCAAACACGCAATGATCGCGCGGCACCTGTGGGTCGCGCAGCACAGGATGATCGCGCAACACGCGATACCCAGTCTTGTGGTAACGCCACGCCCAAAACGGCGATTCGTTGTATTGAGGATGTGGGTCCCGCCGCCGAGGCCTTGCGCGACATCGCCCGCGACACGGCGGGCCTGCGGGTTGCCGCCTGCGCTAATATCGCCGCCAAGGAACCGATGGCCGATGGCCAGGGCAATATTTTGGCGGCCACGGTGTTCGGTTGGCCGGACCAGGAAGAATGCTGGTGGAAGAAGCCGATTCTGGCGCTGAATTCGCCGTTGCCCATTGCTTGCCGCTATGAGGCGGAAGCCTTTTGGTGCAATGCCGACGGCATCTATCTGCGCTATCCCAATGAATTGCTAGACGATCTCGACTTGTCCAATTTCACGTCCTTCGTCAATGCGCCGGCGGCGATCGTGGTGCCGGTGCATTTGCCGTTCGGGCAGATCGGCGCCGTCAGCTTCTCGCCGTTGGACAATGACCGCAGTGATTTAGGCGAAGAGTTCGAGCAATTCGGCCATGTGCTGGAAGTCCATGCCCGGCGTTTCATCACCGGCTATGTCAAGGTGATGACGCGGCGGCCTTGGGTGCCTTCGAATTTCCGGTTGTCCAAGCGCGAGGTGGAATGCCTGCGTTGGGCCGCCGCCGGTAAGACCGATTATGAAATCTCGCTGATCATTTCCCGCAGTTGTGCCACCGTGCGTTTTCATATCCAAAACGCCGCACGCAAATTGCAGGCGGTCAACCGTAGCCAAACCGTGTTCAAGGCGGCACAGCTTGGCTATTTGGGCGACGTGGCCGTGGCCGCCGCGTGAACGCGCGGCACGCGGGGGCCAGCGACTTTCCTTTCAACCGTATCGCAATCATCAATCAAAAAGGGACAAGCCATGATCAACGGCATTCACCATGTCGCTTTGTCGACACCCAATCTGGAACGGATCCTGAAATTTTATCGCGACGCCTTGGGCTTCAAGGAAATCAGCCGCGTGAGCTGGCCCCAGGGATCGGATGTGATTGACGAAATCGTCGGCTTGAAAGGCAGCGCCGCCGACACCGTGATGCTGAGCGCGGGCAATGCGGTGATCGAGTTTTTCCAATATCACAGTCCGGATCCGCAAGGTGAACAGCGGCCGCGCAACGCCAATGATCGTGGCTATACCCATTTCTGCATCGACGTCACCGACATCGACAGCGAATATGAACGCTTGAAGGCTGCGGGTGCCACCTTCCAGTCGTCACCGCAGGATTTTGGCACGCTGAAAGCCACCTATGGCCGTGATCCCGATGGCAATATCTTCGAGATCCAGGAACTGGTCGGCGCCGAACATCCCTTGCGCGTGGTTGGCTGACGCCGCCGGGCCGGCGCCCGGGCATTGCAACGGTCATTGTCGTCCCACCAGTGCATGATGCGCCTCAAACAGGGGCGTGACATCGCGCCCCTCGATGAACAAGGCGGTGGCATCGCCATCCGCCGCCTTGCCGATCCGCTGGACAATGAAATCCAACCGCCGGATGGTGTTGTTCTTGCGCAGCGCCAACAAGGCGCCGCCCTTGCCATGGCGCATCGCGGCTTTGACGGTGATGGCCACGGTTGCGGCGGTGTCGGCATCGCCCCAGAGCCGTGGGCTGCTTAAGGAGCGCTGCATCAGGTCTTCGCGGGGGCGGTCGAAAAATTCGCCGCCGCAGGCATTGATTTCCAGCATGTGGGCCTCGGCATCCGCCAAGATCAAGATCGCCGATGAGGTTTCAAACAATCCGCGAAATTTGCGCTCCGACGTCCGCAGTCGCGCTTCATAGGCGTGCCGTTCGCTCAAATCGCGGATAATGGCGCTGAAGCGGGCTGGCCCTGGCGCGCGGTGCGCCAGAATGGAAATCTCAAGCGGCACTTCGCGGCCGTCCTTGGTCAACCCGAACAGCGTGCGCCGGTCGTTCATGAACTTGGCATGGACCCGCGATTCGGCAAAGGCTTCGATATGCGCGGCATGACCGGCGCGGACGGCTGGCGGCAACAGTTGGTCAAGCGCCATGCCCAGGGCTTGGGCGCGGGGGTAGCCAAACAACGCTTCTGCAGCGTCATTGAACAGGCAGATCCGTAATTGATTGTCCAGCGAGATGATGGCGTTCGCCGAATCGGCAATAATCTCTTCATACTGCGCGCGTGGCGATGGAATCTGTACCGACATGGTTGTGAGGGCCCGGTTGGTATTGAAGAAAAGTAGGGGCGGGCGGCCTAAGCCGCCCGCACCCGAGCCAGAAAACTGTCCACGGTTTCCCGCAGCAGTGACGCCTGGGTCTCCAGATTATTGCTCGCATTCAGCACTTGATCGGCCACGATTTTTGTTTCTTGCGAGGTCTGGTTAACTTCGGCGATCTTCTGTGAGACTTCTGCCGTACCGGTTGCCGCCTGTTGGACATTGCTGGCAATTTCACGCGTGGCGCCAGTTTGTTGTTGGATCGCCGACGCCATTGTCGACGCCGATTGGTCAAGCTCGGTAATCAGCTTTTCAATCGCGTTCACCGCGCCGACCGAGCTTGTCGCCGCCGACTGAATAGCGGCGATCTGAGCGGCGATGTCGCCGGTCGCCTTTTCGGTTTGGCCGGCCAAATTTTTGACCTCCGCCGCGACCACGCTGAAGCCCTTGCCGGCCTCGCCGGCGCGGGCGGCCTCGATGGTGGCGTTCAAGGCCAGTAATTTAGTTTGCGTCGCGATCTTGTTGATCAACACCACAACTTCGTCAATCTTGCGGGCCGATGCGGACAATGCACCCATTTGCTCGCTGGTGTCATTGGCGCTGGTCACCGCTTGCCCCGCCAGCTTCGCCGAACTTTCGACCTGCCGCGCGACCTCATCGATCGAGGAGGATAATTCCTCGGTCGCCGCCGCAACCGTCTGAACATTGGTCGACGCTTCCTCCGATGCCGCCGCCACCACGGTCGAGCGTTCGGTCATATGGTCGGCCGCCGCGCTCAATTGATTGGCGCTGGCGCCCAATTGAGTGCGGGCTTCGCCAACCGTCGACAACACGCCGCCTAACGTCGTTTCGAAGTCCGAGATCGCGGCATCGACCTCGCGTTGGCGGCTGGCGCGTTCTTCCAGCAACGCGTCCTGATAGGTAGAAATCGCCAATTCGATATCCAGCAGCACCGCCTTGACGATCGCTGCCAGTGTCGCGGGCAAGTCCTGCCGATCATGGCCGCTGGCGCAAGCCACGCCGATCAACCGGGCCAACACATAAGTATAGCCGGTAATGTACCAACGCGGCTCCAGGCCAATGCGGTTGTGGGTTAAGCCGATGGTGCGCACGCCTTGCATATAGGCATCGTCGAAGCGGCCGGAAAAAAGCCGCTCCCAGTGGCTGCTCTGGGCTTTTTTCAAGCGCGGCGTTTGTTCGCCAATCATCCGCGCCATGTCCGGCGCGCTGGTGACATGGCGGTAAAAACCGTCCAGGATATCCGGCAAATGCTGCTGCAAGGTTGGCCAGAAATCGGCCAGCAAACGCCCAGTGTCGGCGTCGATTTCCATATAGTGCAAACGTGAATCGCGATCGATGGTAGACATGACTTCCCCTCCCAAAATGGTGAGGCCATGCTCGCAAAAATCGTAAAAACTTCTCTAAAGTAAACAGCCCAAAAACCATAACAATTGTTGTAGGAAAATGACCGGTTCGGTCTTGAAAACTATCCAGCAGCTTTTGCACTGCGCCCATAAGGCGCAAAACGCTACATTGCAGCCGTAACAGTATGTTGGATATCCAGGCAGAGGCGGCCAGCGCTTGTGCGCTAGCCCAGATCGGGAGCGTAGCGCATCGCTGTTTCCGTTAGGGCCGCAAAGTTAATAATGAGCCCGTCTGGGGTGCGACGCATCAAACCCTGTTCCTCGAAATCGGCGACCAGCCGGCCAGCATGAACCGATGTAATGCCAACCAATTCGCCCAGCATCTTGGTTTTCAGCGGCAGTATAGTATCGGTCAGTTGCTCTTGTTTCATCACTCGTGCCAGCTTGCGGTACAACGCGAGCAGCACGCACAACATGCCTTCCTTGGCCGACAGCGCGCCTAGCGCCACGGTCAGGGTTTCGCAACGTTTGAGAACAGCGCCGATCCTGTCGAAAAAAACCTCCAGGGTTTGCGGGTGGCGTCGCAGGAACCCTTGCAATTCATCGATATGAAAACTGCAATATTCAACATCGCTGATCGCGCGCAAAGTCAGGCTGGACTCGGCGCTGAATACGCGGCTCAAGGGCGCGACGTCGCCTGGCGCCAGAATATCGGTGATCTTGACGCGGCCATCGGGCACCATGCCAAATTGTGACGCCCAACCCAGGCGAACGATATGAATGTGCTTGCCGCTGCGCGACCAGTCCAACAAGGCCTTGGCCGGCGCCTTTTTAGGGCCGATCCGCAAGGCCTCATATTCCGATAATTGTGTCTGGTTGACAAATTGGCAAAAGCCATTTTTGCGAACCGGACAGGTTTCACACTGCATCGCCATGCCCCCCGGCCTTGACGCCGGCCTTGCAGCGACCGGTACACAACAGATACGCTAGCGCATTTAACAGGACATGATTTATTGGCGGGGACAAATCAGAATTATTGAACATATGTAATAAAATCTTCACGGGTGCTGGTCTCTATCCTATTCAATTTACATTGGAAACATTTTGTCTTGCATATACTGGAACAATCATCGATTGGCGTGGCCTCGGCATTGATAGATCGATATCGAATTGTTTTACGGGCCGGCGCGACGATCGGGTCACAAACAATGAGGGGGTAGGGTATGATTTTTTCATTGTGCGCGAATCCGGCCGTCGATCTTGCCGCCGAGGCCGACGCGGTGGTGGCGACGGTGAAGCTGCGCTGCAGTCGGCCGCGGGTCGACCCCGGCGGTGGTGGGGTCAATGTCGCGCGGGTGCTGACGCGCCTGGGCGCCGAATGTCGGGCGGTGGCGCCCATCGGCGGTGCCGATGGCGCCCGGCTGTGCCGGATTTTGGCCGATGAGGGAGTCGCACTTGAGGCGGTGCCAATTGCCGGCGACACCCGCCAAAGCCTGACAATCTTGGACCGCCAACATCATCAGCAATATCGCTTCGTGTTTCCCGGCCCCGAGCTGGCGGCGGCCGAATGGCGGGCGTGCCTGGCGCGGCTTGAGGCCGTGGCCGGGCCGGGCGATGATATTATCGCCAGCGGCAGCCTGGCGCCGGGCATGCCGGACGATTTTTATGCCCAGGTCGCCGCCAAGGCCAAGGCCCGCGGCGCCCGGCTGGTGCTTGACACATCGGGCGCGGCGCTCAAGGCGGCTTTGGACCATGGGGTGTATCTGGTGAAACCGAATTTGCGCGAGCTGGGCGACCTGTTGGGCCAGCCGCTGACCAGCGCCCAGGCTTGGGAGCAAGCTGCTTGCGATTTGGTGGCAGCGGGCCGGGCCGAGATTGTCGCCCTCAGCCTGGGCCCGGCGGGGGCATTTATCGCCACGCCCGGTCAAAGGCTGCGGGTGCGGGCGTTGGACGTTGCGGTCAAGACCGCGGTCGGCGCTGGCGACAGCTTTCTCGCCGCCTTCATCCATGGTCTGACCCAGCCCAATTCCAGCCTGGCCGATGCCGCCCGCGCCGCCATCGCTGCCGGCAGTTCCGCACTGATGCGTGGCGGTACCAGTCTGGCCATGGCCGCCGACATCGTTGACTTGGCGGCCCAGGTCCACATCGAGGCCTGCTGAGCCGGCGATTGCCACGAGGCTCCGATCAAGGCGCTTGCCAAGTGCGGGATGGCACGGTACATGCTAGGCAAAGGGCATCATATAAGGATATCGTAATATCTTTATGTGATGTCGCAGAGCAGCCGCAGCGACCAAGGACAGCGACATGACATTGCGCTCTTATCTCTTCACCAGCGAAAGCGTTTCCGAAGGCCATCCCGACAAAGTCGCCGACCGGATTTCCGACACCGTGGTCGATGCCTTCATCGCCGCCGAGCCGGAAGCGCGGGTGGCATGTGAAACCCTGGTCACCACCAACCGCATCATCTTGGCTGGCGAAGTGCGTGGGCCGGAAGCAGTGATTGGCACGTTGGAGGACAAAGTGCGCGCCGCCGTTCGCGACATCGGCTATGCCCAGGAAGGCTTCCACTGGCAAAATGCCCACTATGAATGCCTGTTGCACGCCCAATCCGCCGACATCGCCCAAGGCGTCGATGCTAAGGACAACAAGGATGAAGGCGCGGGCGATCAAGGCATCATGTTCGGCTTCGCCACCGATGAAACGCCTGAGCTGATGCCGGCGCCCTTGCAATATTCGCATAATATCCTGAAGGATCTGGCCCGCGCCCGCCATGACGGCGTGTTGGCCGAATTGGAGCCCGACGCCAAAAGCCAAGTGACCTTGCGTTATGAAGATGGCCGGCCGGTGGCGGCCACTGCCATCGTGTTGTCGACCCAGCATCGGCCGGGCCTCAAGCCCGATGATATCGCCGCCCTGGTCACGCCCTATATCCGCAAGGTACTGCCCGAAGCCTTCATCACCCGCGACACCATTTGGCATATCAACCCGACCGGCAATTTCGTCATTGGCGGTCCCGATGGCGATTGCGGACTGACCGGCCGCAAGATCATTGTCGACACCTATGGCGGCGCCGCACCCCATGGCGGCGGCGCGTTTTCCGGCAAGGATCCGACCAAGGTCGACCGTTCCGCCGCCTATGCCTGTCGGTATCTGGCCAAGAATGTCGTCGCCGCCGGCCTCGCCAAGCGGTGCACCATTCAAATCAGCTATGCCATTGGCGTTACCCAGCCGACGTCCTTCTATGTCGATTTGCATGAAACCGGCGAAATCGACCCGATCAAGCTGGAGCGCGCCCTGCCCGACATGATCGGCGGTGCTACCCCGCGGGCGATCCGCCAGCATCTCGGTCTCAACCGGCCGATCTATGCCCGCACCGCCGCCTATGGCCATTTCGGCCGCGCCCCCGACGCCGATGGCGGCTTTAGTTGGGAACGCACCGACCTGGTCGATGCATTGAAGGCGCTGGCCTGACCCCAGCCGCCGACGTGGTCTGAGGCCGCCGGCGGTCTCGACTTGGCGGCGGGCCGATGGCATCATCGCCGCGCATGGCAATGAGGCCCGCCGATGACCCAGTCTTTTGTCTTTAACACGACGCCGTCGATCGTGCTGGAAGCCGGCGCGGCGCGGCGTTTTGGCGCCATCGCCGGCGCCAAGCTGGAGCGCGCGGTGCTGTTCGTCACCGACCCCGGCTTGCGCGCCTTAGGCTTGTGCGAAGCGGCACTGGCTTCGCTGGTCGATCATGGCGCGCACGTCACGGTGTTCGACGCGGTCGAGGCCGACCCTTCGCTGGAGACATTGACCAAGGCGGTGGCGGCGGGCAAACGCGCCGGCGCGACCGGGGTGGTTGGTTTTGGCGGCGGTTCGTCGATGGATGTCGCCAAATTGGCGGCGCTGCTACTGGGCTCGGGCGAGGATTTGGCGGCGGCTTGGGGCGTGGGTCAGGCCAAGGGGCCAAGGCTGCCGCTGGTGCTGGCGCCAACAACCGCCGGCACCGGGTCGGAAGTGACGCCGATATCGATCATCACCGTCGGGGCCGAGGAAAAACGCGGCGTTTCCAGCCCGCTGATCTTGCCTGACATGGCCGTGCTCGATCCTGAATTGACGCTGTCCTTGCCGCCGGCGACGACCGCCCATACCGGCATCGACGCCATGGTGCACGCGATCGAGGCTTATGCGTCGGCCAGCCCCAATAATGGGCCCTTGTCGAAAATGCTGGCACGGCAGGCGCTGCGCCTGTTGGGCGGCAATATCGAACGCGCGGTGACAAAGGGCGACGATCTTGACGCGCGGGCGGCGATGCTGTTGGGCTCAATGCTCGCCGGCCAGGCTTTCGCCAACGCCCCCGTCGCTGGCGTGCATGCGCTGGCGTATCCGGTCGGCGGCAGTTTTCATGTGCCGCACGGGCTGTCCAACGCATTGATGCTGCCGCATGTGCTGCGCTTCAACGCGCCCGACGCTGCCACGCTCTATGCCGATATCGCCGCCGATGCCTTCCCGCATTTGGCAAGTGACGCCGGCGTTCAAGGCCGTTGTGCGGCCTTTATCGAAGCCTTGGCGGCGCTGTCGGTCCGCTTTGGCTTGCCAACCCGCCTGCGCGACGTCGGCATTGGCGAAACCGCGCTGGCCAAGCTGGCCGCTGACGCCATGCTGCAACAACGCCTGCTCGTCAACAATCCGCGCCCCATCAACGAAGCCGATGCGCTGGCCATTTATCGGGCGGCCTGGTGATGGCGCGGCGGCCTCCACCCTTGACCCGCGGCGATTATCGCGCGTTTCGCAGCATCCCCACCCGCTGGATGGACAATGACATTTACGGCCATGTCAACAATGTCGTGCATTATTCGCTGTTCGACACGGCGGTCAATGGCTGGCTGATCGCGCAAGGCGCGCTTGACCTGCGCGCAAGCGATCAGATCGGGCTGGTGGTTGAGACCGGCTGTATTTATTTCGCCGAACTGACTTTTCCGGATATCGTCACCGCTGGCTTGCGGGTCAGCCATGTCGGCACATCCTCGGTCCGCTATGAGGTCGGCCTGTTCCGCAATGACGCCGAAACCGCCGCCGCCCAAGGCTTCTTCGTCCATGTCTATGTCGACCGCCAAAGCCGCCGGCCCAAACCCCTGAACGAAAAACTCCGCGCCGCGCTTGAGGAAATTTTTGTGGGGGAGGGATGAGGTGCGCACCAAAGCTTAATGCCTCAATTGCAGGAGTTATGAGGCCATGTATGTATCGATAGCGGCTATCGGCTTTTTGGTCGCGGCCATGTTGTACGATGAAGGTTATCAAAAGACCGCTATTGGGCTTTTGGCCATTGTATTGATTGAGTTTGTTTCGATAAATATTCGCTCTCTTCGGACCAAGAAAAAAACCAATAGTAACGCGGGGAATTTTTGCGGCAATACCAAGGCATGGCATTCCAAGGTGCATCGAACCACGCTCAATCCTTACTGGCCGGCACCGATCACGCGACGGCTTGTAGCCCTTTGCGTTGGATGATCGAAAGCAGCCTTAGCGCGGGACCGCCGGGACGCTTCACGCCGCGTTCCCAGTCGGAGACCAGATTGCGCGAAACGTTGAGATAAGCCGCGAATACCGGCTGCGATACGCGTTCGCGTTCACGGATGGCGCGGATTTCATTGGCCTCAAGCATCGGCGCCGGGACCAGGCATGTCCTGTCGAAATTGCGCAATGTTGCTGGCGATACCACGCCGGCATCATGCGCGTCCTTGATCATTTCATGAACGGCGGCCGCGATCTCGCTGCGGTAGCCCTGCGTGAGATTTCAGCGCGCCGCCCTCACTCCACGCCCGCTGCCAGGGAAGCGGGGCGGCGGGGGTCGGCGGCGCCGAAGAACAGGCCGTTTTCATGCACCACCGATTGCACCGCGCCCCAAACGAATTGGCGCGGGAACAGGTCGTGACCGCGGGCTTGCAGCAGCCGCAGGGTGTCAGGCGAAAAGCCGGGTTCGATCATCAGCCGGTCGGGCCGCCATTGATGATGGAAGCGCGGTGCGGCTGCCGCGTCGGCGGCATTCATGCCGAAATCGACCATATTAACGATCACCTGCACCATGGTGGTGATGATGGTCGAACCGCCAGGCGTGCCGCTGACCAGCCAGGGCTTGCCGTCCTTCATCACGATGAGCGGCGTCATCGACGACAGCGGCCGCTTGCCTGGGGCGATCGCATTGGCGTCATCGCCGAGCAAGCCAAAGGCATTGGGCACGCCTTCCTTGGCGGCGAAATCATCCATTTCATTGTTCAGCAGGATGCCAGTGCCCGCCGCCACCCGGCCCGAGCCATAGGAAAAATTCAGCGTGTAGGTGTTGGCAACTGCGTTGCCGGCCTTGTCCATCACTGAAAAATGCGTGGTTTGCGGTGACTCCGGCGGCAAGGTAAGGCCGGGGCCGATGGCGGCGGCCGGCCGTGCCCGGGTCATGTCGATGGCTTGGCGGATGCGCGCGCCATAGTCCTTGGCAATCAGCGCCGCCACCGGCACATCGATGAAATCCGGATCGCCGAGATATTCGGCGCGGTCGGCATAGGCCTGTTTCATCGCTTCCGCCAATAAATGCATGGCATTGGCGCTGCCGGCACCCATCGCCGCGAGGTCATCGTTCTCGATGGTGTTGAGGATTTGCAGCACATGCACCCCGCCGGAAGAGGGCGGCGGCATCAACGCAACGTCATGGCCACGATAGCGGCCTGTGACCGGTTCGCGCTCGGCGACGCGGTAAGCGGCCAGATCGGCCTCGGTGATCAGGCCGTCATGGCTGGCCATGTCGGCGGCGATGCGGGCAGCCAGTTCGCCGCCATAAAAGCCCGCCCGGCCATGATCGCGGATTTGGCCAAGCGACCAGGCAAGATCGGCCTGCACCAACCGCTCGCCTGGTTGCGGCGGCGCGCCATCGCGCGGCAGGAAGATCGCCGCCGCCGCATCGGAAGCCGCCAGCCGCTCGCGCGCCCGGGTCAAGGCCTGGGCCAGATCATAGCTGACGACGATGCCGTCGCGGGCCAATGCGATGGCGGGCGCAATCACTTCGGCCACTTGCATCGTGCCATAGTGCTCCAAGGCATGCAGCAGGCCGGCGACAGTGCCGGGCACGCCGGCGGCTTGATGGCTGAAGCGGGATTTCTGCTGATCGACCTTGCCGTCGGGGCCCAAAAACATGTCGCGGGTCGCCGCCGCCGGCGCCATTTCGCGATAATCGATGGCGACGGTTTCGCCAGTTTGCGCCAAATACACCAGCATGAAGCCGCCACCGCCCAGATTGCCGGCGCGCGGCAAGGTCACCGCCAGGGCAAAGCCCACCGCCACCGCGGCGTCGACCGCATTGCCGCCCTTGGCCAGGATGTCGGCGCCGATGCGTGACGCTAGCGCTTCCTGGCTGACCACCATGCCGCCCGCCGCCACCACTGGCTGATGCCGCGCGGCGGCGTCATAGATTGGCGTGTCGCGGTCGCCGCTTGCGGTTTGCGCCCAAGCCGGCAAAATCATTGTGATACTGAGAAAAAAACTGATCAGCGCGCGCATATTTGCTCCTTATAATCGGTCGCCATTGACGGTGATCGGGCGGCATCTGTCAACAGCGGGTGGATGGCGCGCGGGCATTGACATTCAAGGCGGCGCCGATATAGTGCGCGCTCTTTTCGGGTTTTGGTGACGAAACCCGTGGCAAGGCCTGCGCAAAACCGCAGTTCAAGCGCCTGACAGGGTTCAGGCCCGGTTTTCAGCGGCGGATGAGAAAAAAGGAAGATGCGATGTACGCGGTGATTAAGACCGGCGGCAAGCAATATAAGGTCGCGCCCGATCAATTGTTGACAGTGGAGCGCCTGCCTGGCGCCGCCGGCGACAAGGTCGAATTGACCGAAGTGTTGATGCTGGCCGATGACAAGGGCCTGAAAACCGGCACGCCATTATTGGCCGGGGTGTCGGTGCCGGCGGAGATTGTGGAACAAAAGCGCGGCGACAAGGTGCGGATATTCAAGCGCACCCGGCGTCATACCTATCGACGCAATGCCGGGCACCGGCAGGAATTGACGGTGCTGCGCATTTGCGCCTTTGGCGGCGCCAAGGCGGCGAAGAAAGCCAAGCCGGCGGCCAAGAAGGCCGAGGCCGAGGCAGCCCAGCCGGCGGCGGACAACGAGGGAAAGGAATAAGCCATGGCACATAAGAAAGCAGGTGGCAGTTCGCGCAACGGCCGCGATACCGCGGGCCGGCGCCTTGGCGTCAAGAAATATGGCGGTGAAGCGGTGTTGGCCGGCAATATCCTGGTGCGCCAGCGCGGTACGAAGTTCAACCCCGGCGAAAATGTCGGCATCGGCAAGGACCACACGCTGTTCGCGACGGTCGATGGCCATGTCGCGTTCCGCAAGGGTCGGCAAGGCCGCACCTATGTCGACGTGGCGCCGGCGGACGCTGGCGAATAGCGCGGCCTTCAGCGGCCACGCCAAGGCGGGCCCATAACCAATTCCGCAATCGGGGAGATGGGCCGCCATCTCCCTTTTTGCGTTTGGCTGGTGGCCATTTTGCTGGATTGAACCCGACATGAAATTTCTCGACCAGGCCAAGATTTATTTGCGCTCCGGCGCCGGTGGTCCCGGCGCCTGTTCGTTCCGGCGCGAGAAATTTGTCGAATTCGGCGGACCCGACGGCGGCAATGGCGGCCGTGGCGGCGATGTCTATGCGCTCTGCGTCGATGGCCTTAACACATTGATCGATTATCGCTATCAGCAGCATTTCAAGGCGCCGCGTGGTGGCCATGGCATGGGCAAGAATCGCAATGGCGCCAAGGGCGCGGATATGGTGCTGAACGTGCCGCCCGGCACCCAGATTTTGTCGGAAGACCGCGAAACCTTACTCGCCGATCTGACCGAGGTGGGGCAAAAAGTGCTGCTGTTGGAAGGTGGCAGGGGCGGCCTTGGCAATACCGCGTTCAAATCCTCGACCAATCGCGCGCCGCGCAAGTTCCAGCCCGGCGAGCCCGCGCGCGAACAATGGGTGTGGCTGCGCTTGAAGCTGATCGCCGATGCGGGGCTGGTCGGTTTGCCCAATGCCGGTAAATCGACCTTCCTGGCCGCGACCTCGGCGGCGCGGCCGAAGATCGCCGATTATCCCTTCACCACGCTGGACCCGCAATTGGGCGTGGTCGCGGTTGGCGGGCGTGAATTCGTGCTGGCCGACATTCCCGGCCTGATTGAAGGCGCGCACGAAGGCGTTGGCTTGGGCGACCGGTTTTTGGGCCATGTCGAGCGCTGCCGCGTGCTGCTGCATTTGCTGGATGGCACCGCCGCCAATTTGCCCACAGCCTATCGCACCGTACGGGCGGAGTTGGAAGCTTATGGCGGCGGCCTGGCGGACAAACCCGAGCTGGTCGCCATCAACAAGATCGACGCGGTCGCGCCGGCGTCGCTGGCGGCTAAGAAACGCGCGCTGGAACGGGCGGTGGGTAAGCCAGTGCTGTTGCTGTCCGGTGTCAGCGGCGCGGGCGTTGCGGAGGTCAAACAGGCCTTGCTGGCCACCATAGACGCGGCGCGCGGTGCCGACGCGCCGGCGGACGCGGCGGCGCCGCAGTCCGATCGGGAGGCCGCATGGACGCCGATATGACCGCGGTCGCGCAGCGGTTGCAAACGGCCAAGCGGCTGGTGGTCAAGGTCGGCTCCAGCCTGTTGGTCGGTAGCGACGGCCTGCGCCAGGCCTGGCTGGACAGCCTTATCGCCGATCTCGCGGCGCGCGCTGGCGCCGGCTGCCATGTCATTGTTGTGTCTTCGGGGGCGGTGGCGTTGGGCCGTCGCCGGCTGGGCTTGGCCAATGCCCGGCGCCGCCTGGCTGATGCCCAGGCCGCCGCCGCCGTTGGCCAGATCCAGTTGGCCCAAGCCTATGCCGCCGCCTTTGCTCGCCATGATCTGGTGGCGGCGCAGATGCTGCTGACCTTGTCCGACCTGGAAGGCCGGCGAACCTATCTTAACGCCCGCGAAACCCTGGAACGGCTGCTGAAACTGGGCGCGGTGCCGGTGATAAACGAAAATGATTCGACCGCGACCGAGGAAATCCGCTTCGGCGACAATGACCGGCTGGCGGCGCGGGTGGCGCAAATGGTTGGCGCCGATCTGTTGATCCTGCTGTCGGATGTCGACGGCCTTTATACCGCCGACCCCAGCCGCGACCCCGGCGCGCGATGGATTGCGGAAATTCCCATGCTGACGCCGGAGGTCGAAGCGATGGCCGGCAGCGCCGACCGCATGGGGCCGGGCTCCGGCGGCATGGTCACCAAATTGGCGGCGGCCCGCATCGCCACTGATGCCGGCGTTGCCATGGCGATTGCCAAGGGCAGCATCGAGCATCCGCTTGAGGCGCTGCAAAAGGGTGCGCGCGCCAGCTTGTTTCATGCCGCACAACCGCGCGGCCGGGCGCGCAAGCAATGGTTGGCGGGCCGCCAGGTGCTGGCTGGCGCGCTGCTGGTCGACGCCGGCGCCGCCCGCGCCCTCGGCGCTGGTCGCAGCCTGTTGCCGGCCGGATTGGTGGCGGTCGAAGGCGATTTCGAGCGCGGCGATGTGGTCGCCATCAAGGACCAGGCCGGACGTCTGCTGGGCCGTGGCCTGGCGGTCTATCGGGCGGCTGAAGCGGCGCTCTTGGCCGGCGCCAACAGTGGCGACATCGCCGCCCGGCTGGGCTATGCTCGCGGCCCTGAACTGGTGCATCGCGATGATCTGGTGATGGAAGCGGAGGATTGACATGACAGTGACCGCGACCACAGCGGCCCATGGGTTGGATGCGGTGGCGTTGATCGGCCAAATGGGGCTGGCGGCGCGGGCGGCGGCGCCGGCGCTGGCGACGGCGCCGACAGCGGCCAAGAACCAAGCGTTGATGGCGGCGGCGGCGGCCCTGCGCGCGACCAAAGCGGAAATTTTGGCCGCCAATGCCCGCGACATGGCGGCGGCCCAGGCCAAGGGCCTATCGGGGGCGATGCTCGACCGGCTGGCGCTGGACGACAAGCGCGTCGAGGCGATGGCCCAAGGCTTGGAGGCGATTGCGGGGCTCGATGATCCGGTCGGGCATGTGTTGGCGCGCTGGACCCGGCCCAATGGCCTAGTCATTGAACGCGTGGCGGTGCCGTTGGGCACCATCGGGGTGATTTATGAATCGCGGCCCAATGTCACCGCCGATGCCGGCGCCTTGTGCTTGAAGGCCGGCAATGCGGTGATTTTGCGCGGCGGCTCGGAAAGCCAACATTCCTCGGCCGCGATTCATCAAGCCTTGGTCGCCGGGCTGCGCGCCGCTGGCCTGCCCGACAGCGCCATTCAACTGGTGCCGACCGCCGACCGCGCGGCGGTGGGCGCCCTGCTTAGCCGTCCCGACCTGATCGACATCATCGTGCCGCGTGGCGGCAAGTCATTGATCGCGCGGGTGCAGGAGGAAAGCCGGGTGCCGGTGATCGCGCATCTGGAAGGCCTGTGCCATGTCTATATCGACCGTGCCGCTGACCCCGCCAAGGCCCGTGCCATCGCGCTGAATGCCAAAATGCGCCGCACCGGCATTTGCGGGGCGATGGAAACCCTGCTGGTGGATCGCGCCGCACCCGCCGATTTGCTGGCCGCCATGCTTGACGATCTGGCCAAGGCCGGTTGTGTGCTGCGCGGCGATGATGCCGTGCAAGCCGCCGATTCGCGCGTCTTGCCCGCGACCGAGGCGGATTGGTCGACCGAGTATCTGGACGCCGTCCTGGCAGTGAAGATGGTCGACGGTGTCGATGGTGCGCTGGATCACATCGCGCGCTATGGCTCGCATCACACCGACTCCATCGTCACCGAAGATGCGGAGCGTGCGGCGCGGTTTCTGGCGCAAGTCGATAGCGCCATCGTCATGCACAACGCCTCCACCCAGTTCGCCGATGGTGGCGAGTTTGGCATGGGCGCGGAAATCGGTATTTCGACGGGCCGTCTGCACGCCCGGGGCCCGGTCGGCCTGGAGCAGCTGACCACCTATAAATATATCGTGCGTGGCGATGGTCAGGTGCGCCCGGGTTGAGCATGTTGCGGCCACAAGCCTTTTTGACCGGTTCCAGCCTGTGGCGGGGCCTGCGGGTGGGCTTGTTCGGGGGATCGTTCAATCCCGCCCATGATGGTCATTTGCATGTCGCCAAACAAGCGATCCGGCGGCTCGACCTGGACGCGGTCTGGTGGCTGGTGTCGCCGCAAAACCCTTTGAAAGACAAGGCAGATATGGCGCCCTTGGCGGCGCGACTGGCTTCCGCCCGGGCGATGGCGCGCCACCCCCAGATTGTCGTGACGGCGGTGGAACAAAAGCTCGGCGTGCGGCATAGCTTGCGCACGGTGCGGGCCCTGCAGGCCCGCAACCCAGACACCCGCTTTGTCTGGATCATGGGCGCCGACAATCTGGCGGGTTTGCATCGCTGGCAGGGATGGCGGCAATTGATGCGCGCCGTGGCGATTGCCGTGATCGATCGTCCGGGTTATTCTCATGCTTGTCTGACGGCGCCGGCGGCACGGGCGTTTGGCTTTGCCCGTGTCGATGGCAGGCGCGCCAAGCTGTTGGCCCAGATGCAGCCGCCCTGTTGGGCGATGATCCGCGGGCCACTGCATCGGGCGTCGGCCACGGCGTTGCGGCGGGCGGGCGCGACTGGCTTGAAGCAAGGCGGGTCGCTGGACAGCAGGTCGCTTGAGACCGATCAAGGCTCAAGGGCCGATTAAGAAGGAGTAGGGATTGCAAGCCATCTCATCTGCATCGCCGCGGCGCGATGCGCGGTCGCAGCCGACCGCATCTGGCGGCCCCTTTGCCGACAGCGAAGCCGGCCGACTTTATGACCTTGTGCTCCACTGTCTGGATGACGGCAAGGCGGAGGACATCGTCACCATCGATTTGCGCGGAAAATCCACCATCGCTGATTTCATGGTCATCGCCTCCGGGCGGTCGCAGCGTCAGGTCACGGCATTGGCCGACCGGCTGTTGCGCGCCTTCAAGGATGCTGGCCTGGGTTCGGCCAAGGTCGAAGGCATGGCCGGCGGCGATTGGGTGCTGATTGACGCTGGCGATGGCATCATTCACCTGTTTCGGCCGGAAGTGCGGGACTTTTACAATCTTGAGAAAATGTGGTCGCTCGATCCCGCGCCCGCACCGGACGCGCCGGATGCGCTGTAAGAGCGGACGCTAGGCCCCGGTGGCGCGGCCGTTTTTGGTGATCGCGGTTGGTCGCCTCGGGCAAGGGCCGGAAGCGCAATTATGCCGGCAATATGCCAAGCGTATTGTGCCGGCGCCGGAATTGGTCGAAATCGACGACCGTGGCCGTGCCGGCGGCTCTGCGGCCGTGGCATGGCAAGCCGACCAGATCCTTGGAAAACTGACGCCCGAGACCTATGTTTGGGCACTAGATGAAATTGGCACACCGTTTGGCAGTGCAGAATTCGCGCAACAGATTGGCGCGGCGCGTGATCAAGGCCGGCCGATGGCTTTCGTCATTGGCGGCGCGGATGGACTGGATCAGCGGGTGCGTCAGCGGGCCAATAAATTACTTGCGTTTGGCCGCGCGACCTGGCCACACAAGCTGGTGCGGGCGATGTTGCTGGAACAGCTTTACCGCGCCAATATGATTTTGGCGGGCCATCCTTATCACCGGGTCTAGGCCAGGAACGGCGAAACGATTGGGCAATTGACGATGAGCATCACCAAGCGCCTTGGTCTTGTCGTGAGTCTGCTGCTGGTGCCACTGGCTGGCGCGCCGATGCGCGCGGCGGCGGATCAGGAAGAAGAACGGCTGCAAGCGGTGCGGCGATCGTTGGCCGAGGCGGAGGCTGAACAAGCCAAGCTGGCGCGCGAGGCAGCGGTGTTGGCGCAAGAGATTGCGGCCTTGACCGACAAAATGGTGAAGCTGGCGCAAGAGCTGCAAAATCGCGAGGCGCGGCTGACCCGCATTGAAATGGAGATCGAAACCTTGACCCAGCAGCGCCAAAGGCAGGAGGCTACCTTGGCCAAGCGCCGTGGCCAAATGGCGCAAAGCCTGGCGGCGCTGCAGCAGTTGACCCGGCAGCCGCCGCAATTGCTACTGCTGCGGCCGGCTTCCGCCGTCGATCGCGCCCGCAGCGCCAGCCTATTGGCGCAAGTGCTGCCGGCGCTGGAGGAAGACGCCGCCGCCATTCGTTCCGATCTTGAAAGCTTGAATGCGGTGCGCGCGCAATTGGAGACCGAACGTGGCCGCGCGCGCGAGGCGGTGGCGGCGTTGAGCGCGTCGCGGACCGAGATGGAGTCGCTGCGCCAAGCGCGCGAGGCGCGGCGGCAAACCGTGATCGCGGAAAGCGTGCAGGCTGAAAAACGGCTGGCGGCGCTGGCCGCGCAAGCCAAGTCGCTGGAAGAGCTGATCGCCAAACTGGAAGCCGAGCGGGCCCGCATCGCGGCGATTCCACGGCCCAAGCTGAAGCCCGAGGAGCGACCGCTGGCCAGCGCGCCGCCACGGCCGTCGCGGCCATTTTCCGGGGCTCGCGGCGCTTTGCCGCTACCAGCACGCGGCGAATTGGTGCGCGGTTTTGGCGTTGAGACGGCGGAGGGTCGCTCCAAGGGCATTTCGATCGCGACCCGGATCCAGGCGCAGGTGGTTGCGCCCTATGACGGGCAGGTGGTGTTCGCCGATGATTTCCGGTCCTATGGCCGTCTCTTGATCATTTCCCATGGCGAGGGATATCATTCCCTGCTTGCTGGCATGGCGCGGATTGACGCCAATGTCGGCCAATGGGTTCTGGCGGGCGAGCCCGTTGGTCAAATGGGGCCGCGCGGCGCCGACGCGAGCGAGGCACGGCCGGTGCTTTATGTCGAATTGCAGCGTGGCGGCAAACCGATCAATCCGCTGCCCTGGCTGTCGGCGCAGCTTGGATCTGCGCAACTTGGAAGGGATCGATGATGATAAAGCGTTTCGTGCTGCCCGCACTGATAGGCGCCGGCTTGGTGGCGGCGGTCACGGCGGTGCAAGGCCATGCCGAAAACACCAGCCGTACCTATCGCCAATTCGATCAATTGGTCGATGTATTCGAGCGGATCCGGGCCGAATATGTCGAGGATATCGACGAACAAAAAGTGCTGGAATCGGCGATTGAAGGCATGTTGTCGTCGCTTGACCCGCATTCCAGCTATATGGGGCCGGAAACCTTCCGCGCCATGCAGGTCCAGACCGAGGGCGAGTTCGGCGGCCTGGGCATTGAAGTGTCGATGAAGGATGGCTTTGTGCTGGTCGTCGCCCCGATCGACGACACCCCGGCGGCGCGCGCCGGCGTTGAAAGCGGCGATTTGATCGTACAGATCGACGGCGAGCCGGTGCAAGGCCTTAGCCAGATGGAAGCGATCAAGCGGATGCGCGGACCGGCCGGCACGCCGATCGTCATCACCGTGATGCGCGAGGGCGTCGAGGAGCCTTTCGACATTCGTATCATCCGCGCCGTCATCAAGGTTCGCTCGGTGCGCCATGAAATTCATGACGATGTCGGCTATATCCGGATTTCCACCTTCAACCGCCAGACCAGCGAGGGCCTGCGCGATTCGCTGCAAGCGCTGCGTCAGGAAGTGGGCTCGCGGATGACCGGGCTGGTGCTGGATTTGCGCGCCAATCCCGGCGGCTTGCTGGACCAGGCGGTGGAAGTGTCGGACGCGTTTTTGGAGCATGGCGAGATCGTCTCCACCCGTAGCCGCAACAAGGCCAATGTCGAACGCTATACCGCGCGTGCCGGCGATCTAGCGGCGGGCCTGCCGATCGTGGTGTTGGTCAACGCCTATTCGGCGTCGGCTTCGGAGATCGTTGCCGGCGCGCTGCAAGACCACAAGCGTGCGATCGTGTTGGGCGTGCGCTCCTTCGGCAAGGGCACGGTGCAGACCATCATTCCGTTGGGGCCTGACAGCGCGATGCGGCTGACCACCGCGCGCTATTACACGCCGGCCGGCCGCTCGATTCAGGAAATGGGCATCGCGCCGGATATCGAAGTGGTTCAGCCGCCGCGCGAGGATGCACCCAACGCCGACGGACCCCGCCGCGAAGCCGACCTGCCCGGTCATTTCGTCAATGAAAATGGCGATGGCGACAATGGCGAGGCTGTGGAAAAGCCACTGCAGCGCCCGGCGTTGACCGATGAGGCTGGCGACCCGGTCGCGGATTATCAGCTCGCTTATGCGCTGAAGCTGCTGAAAAGCGTCGGCCAGTATCAGAAAAAGCTGGTAATGAATTGACCATCGAGAGCAAACAGCAGAACTGGTTGGGCGGCATGGCCAGTCTTGACGGCGGCATGAAACTTTTGATTGGCGCATGGACGCTGACGGTGCTGTTGTTGGGCGGGGTGCTGATCTGGTTGTTCTTGGCCGACGCGCCGGCCGACCGCAGCGCCAGGCCGGACGATGTGGCGCGCGCGGCGGTAGTTTTGAATACGGGCGAGGATGCCGACGCCACGCCGGCGGACGCGGCGCCGCCGGCGCCCACGGCGGCTGAAGCCGCGCCGGCGCTTGCGGTGGAGGCCCCGGATATCGCCGCCGCCCCGGCGACCAGCGACGCGCCGATGGCACCGACATTGCCAGCCCCGGTGTTCGATCCCGCCAGCTTGATCGAGGATGGCCCGCATGGCCCCTTGCCGCGGACCGCGCCCGATGGCTTGACCCCCTTCCATGCCTATGCCGCCAGCTTCGACGCCCCGCAATCGATGCCACGGGTGGCGATCGTGGTCACCGGTCTGGGCTTGTCGGCGGATGTGACGCAAAAGGCGCTGCAGCGGCTGCCGGCGGCCGTCACCTTGGCATTTTCGCCCTATGGCTATGACTTGACCACGCTGACCAATCAGGCGCGGTTGAAGGGTCATGAATTGCTGGTGATGGCGCCGATGGAGCCGCTCGACTATCCAGCCAACGACCCCGGCCCGCATGTGTTGATGAAAGACGCCACCACCGAGGTCAATCTCGACCGTTTGTATTTCGTGCTCAGCCGGTTCCAGGGCTTTGTCGGTGTTGTTAACACCATGGGGTCGCGGATCACCGCCAATGAAACGGCGATGAAACCGATCTTGGCGGAACTCAAGAGCCGGGGACTGATGTTTGTCGACTCCCGCTCCACCGCCTTCACGGTGGCGGCGCGCACGGCCCAGGAAATGGGCCTGGAATGGGCCATCAACAATCGGTTCCTCGACCAGACCCCGGCTGGCGGCGATATTCGCAGTGCCCTGGCGGAATTGGAGGGTCGGGCGCGCAGCCTGGGGGCAGCGGTGGGTTTGGTGCGGGCATTGCCGCTGAGTATTGATTCGATCGCCGACTGGGCCGCGACCGCTTCCGAACGCGGGATTGCCGTGGCGCCGATCAGCGCCGTTGCCAACAGCCAGCCGGTTCGCTAACACCCCTGCCATGACCGATGAACCGACATCCCGCCCCGGCCCGCGTTTCGCCAAATTGGGTTACCGGCCTTGTGTCGGCATCATGCTGTTCAATCGCGACGGCTTGGTGTTTACCGGCCGCCGCATCGACACCCGTGCTGAAGCCTGGCAAATGCCGCAAGGCGGCATCGATCAAGGCGAGTCGCCGCGCCAGGCCGCGTTTCGCGAACTGGAAGAGGAAATCGGCACCGCCCAGGCGCGGGTGTTGAGCGAAACCGTCGATTGGCTGGTCTATGATTTGCCGCCGGAGCTGATGGGCAAGGTCTGGGGCGGCGATTATCGCGGCCAGCAGCAAAAATGGTTCGCGATGCTGTTTGAAGGCCGCGAGTCCGACATCGACCTCGCAACCGAGAAACCGGAATTTGAAAGCTGGCGCTGGACCGCGCTTGAGGAACTGCCGCAGTTGATCGTACCGTTCAAGCGCGGCATTTATGCCGAACTGGTGCGCCGGTTCGGGCCTTTGGCCCAAAAACTGCGTGAAAATATGCTATAAGCGCCGCCAGCGCCGCAGCACCGGCTTGTCATGACGGCGGGGCTTGCGTAGACAGACGCCGGCAGCCGCGAAAGGAGTAAAGCCGCATGAAATTCTTCGTCGATACCGCCGATGTCGCGGCAATCAAGGAACTGGCCGAAACCGGCTTGTTGGACGGTGTTACCACCAATCCGACCCTGATCAGCAAATCGGGCCGCGATTTTATGGAGGTGACCGGGGAAATTTGCGGCCTGGTCGATGGGCCAGTCAGCGCCGAGACAGTGGCCACCGATTTCGAGACGATGCTGGCGGAAGGCCGCAAGCTGGCGGCGATCGCGCCCAATATCGCGGTCAAGGTGCCGCTGACCCCGGCCGGCTTGAAAACCTGCAAGGCGCTGACCGATGATGGCATCATGGTCAATGTCACCTTGTGCTTTTCGCCAAGCCAGGCGTTGCTGGCGGCCAAGGCCGGCGCGTCGTTCATTTCGCCCTTTGTCGGCCGCCATGACGATATCTCGCATTATGGCATGGACCTCATTCGCGATATTCGGGTGATCTATGACAATTATGGCTTCGCGACCCAGATTTTGGTCGCCAGCGTGCGTCATCCGCTGCATGTGGTGGACGCTGCCAAGATCGGCGCCGATGTCTGCACCATGCCGCCGGACGTGATCTGGAAGCTGTTCAAGCATCCGCTGACCGACAAGGGGCTGGACGCCTTCCTGGCCGATTGGGCCAAGACCGGCCAGACCATTCTCTGATGAGCGACAAGCCGGCCACGGCCAAGGACACGCCCGCCGCCAGCCTCGATGATCAGGCGGTGCGGCGGTTCCTCAGCGATCGGCCGGATTTTTTCCTCGACCATCCAGACCTGTTCGCCACCCTGGCGTTGCCGGGCCGCGATCAAGGCGCCTCGGTGGTCGATTTTCAAGCCTATGCGCTGGGGGTGTTGCGCCAGCGGGTCGCCGAACTGGACGGTGTGCATGACGATCTGATGCATGCGGTGCGGTCCAATCTGACCAGTCAGGCGCGGGTGCATGAAGCCGCGCTGGCGGCGCTGGACGCCGATGGCTTTGACACCCTGATCCATGTCGTCACCGCCGCGTGGTCGCAAATATTGGATGTCGACGCGGTGACGCTGTCGCTGGAAATGGGCCGCCAGGGCGTGCGCGCCAGCCATGCCGGGGTCCAGTTTCTGGAGGCCGGCGTGATCAAGGACATGCTGGGCACGCAGGACGCGGTGTTGCTGCGCGGCGGCATTGTCGCGGATGCGCGGATTTTTGGCCCGGCGGCGCCGCTGGTCAAGGCCGAGGCGCTTGTCCGCCTTAATCTGGGCGCGGATTTGCCCAAGGGCCTGATCGCCTTTGGCAGCCGCGACGCCGCTGCTTTCGCGCCTGGCCAAGGCACCGAATTGCTGCGTTTTCTGGCCGCCACCCTGGAGCGATGCTTGAACCGATGGATGACCCAGATGCCGCTATAGCCGCGCTGGGCCTGGAGCCCGGCTTGGCCGCCGCCCTGGCCGACTGGCGGGCGCATATGGCGGCGGAACGGCGGCTGTCGGCCCATACGGTTCAGGGCTATGGCCATGACCTGGCGGCATTTTTGACGTTTTTGCGCGCTTATCACGGCACCCAGCCAAGTCTGGCCGGGATGGCGGCGCTGACGGTCAAGGATTTCCGCGCCTTCCTGGCGGCACGCCGCCGTGATGGCTTGGATGCCGCCAGCCTGGCCCGCGCCTTGTCGGCGCTGCGCGGTTTTTTCCGCTATCTCGATCGCCGGGGTCTGGCCCGCAATGAGGCGCTGGCGGTGATCCGGGGGCCAAGGCGGCGCGCCCGGCTGCCACGCCCGGTCGATGAAATGGCGGCCGCGCGGCTGCTCGACGAAGCCGGTCATGACGCCGACCACGGCTGGGTGCAGGCCCGTGACATTGCCGTACTGGCGCTGCTTTATGGGTGCGGCCTGCGCTTATCGGAAGCCTTGGCGCTGAAAACGGCCGACCTGCCCTTGACCGACATGCTACGGGTCACCGGCAAGCGCGGCAAGACCCGGCTGGTGCCGCTGTTGCCGCTGGTGCGCGAAGCGGTACACGCCTATGCGCGCGCCCAGCCTTTCGCGCTGGCGCCCGACGCGGTGTTGTTTCGGGGCGTTCAGGGCGGACCCTTGGGGCCGCGCATGGTGCAAAAACTGATGGCCCGGATGCGCGGTGCCCTGGGCCTGCCGCCGTCGGCAACCCCGCATGCGCTACGCCACAGCTTCGCCAGCCATTTGCTGGCCGCCGGCGGCGATTTGCGCACTATTCAGGACCTGCTGGGCCATGCCTCGCTTTCAACCACCCAGGTCTATACCAAGGTCGATGGCCAGCAATTGCTGAAGGTCTATGAAAAGGCCCATCCCCGGGCCTAATTTACGACAGCACCCTAAAAATTGATCGTCTTGCCCGAGACCAAGGACGCGGCTTCCTTGACCGCTTCGGCGTGGGTTGGATGGGCGTGGCTGGTCAGCGCGATGTCTTCCGCTGCCGCGCCAAATTCCATCGCCACCGCGGCTTCGGCGATCAAGGTGCCGGCCAGGCTGGAAATGATATGCACGCCCAACACGCGGTCGGTTTCGGCATCGGCCAACACCTTGACAAAACCCTCGGTGTCGCGATTGGCCTTGGCGCGGGAATTGGCCAGGAACGGAAATTTGCCAACCCGGTATTTGACACCGGCGTCCTTCAGCTCTTCCTCGGTTTTGCCGATACTGGCGACTTCCGGCATGGTGTAGACGACATTGGGAATCACATCATGGTTCACGATGCCGGTGAGGCCGGCGATATTGTCGGCCGCGGCCACGCCTTCGTCTTCCGCCTTATGGGCCAGCATTAGCCCCTCGATGACATCCCCGATCGCCCAAATGCCGGGCACGCTGGTCGAGAAATCCGCCGCCACCTTGACCCGGCCCTTGTCGTCCATTTCGACCCCAGCCTCGTCCAGGCCCAGGCCTTGGGTATAGGGTTTGCGGCCAACGCAGACCAAAACCACATCAGCCTTGATGTCTTCCGCCTCGCCGCCCGATGCCGGTTCCACCGTCACCGTCGCGCCGGTCTTGGTGGTTTTCACACCAGTGACCTTTGCCGAGGTCTTGATCTCCATGCCTTGTTTGGCCAGCGTCCGCGCCATGGTCTTGCGCACCTCGCCGTCCATGCCGGGCAGGATCTGGTCGAGATATTCCACTACCGTCACCTTGGCGCCCAGCCGCCGCCATACCGAACCCAGTTCCAGGCCGATGACGCCGCCGCCGATCACCAGCAGATGCTTCGGCACCTTGGGCAGCGCCAAGGCTTCGGTCGAGGAGACCACGATCTTGCCGTCAATCTCGATGCCGGGCAGGCGCGCAATATCGGAGCCGGTGGCGATCAAAATATTCTTCGCCTCCAGGCTTCGGGTCTTGCCGTCTTCCAGTTTGACCTCGACCATTGTCGCGGATTGAACACGGCCCCAGCCTTTCACCCATTCGACCTTGTTTTTCTTGAACAGGCCGGCCACGCCCTGGGTCAGTTCCTTGACCGCCTTGTCCTTCTCGGCCAGCATCGCGTCGAGGTCGAGGCTGACCGACTTGGCGGCGATGCCCCAATGCTGCAAATGCCCGGCCTTGACTTCCTCATAGCGTTCCGAGGCATGCAGCAGCGCCTTCGATGGAATGCAGCCGACATTCAAACATGTGCCGCCAAGCGCGCCACGGCCTTCGATGCAGGCAACGCTCAGCCCGTTTTGCGCCGCCCGAATGGCCGCGGCATAACCGCCCGGCCCGGCGCCAATGACAACCAGATCAAATGTGTCAGCCATGCGGAAGTTTTCCCCTACAAATCAATTAACAGGCGGGCGGGGTCTTCGATCATGTCCTTGATGCGGACCAGGAAGGTCACCGCCTCGCGGCCGTCGATCAGGCGATGATCATAGCTCAGCGCCAGATACATCATCGGCCGGATCGCCAGTTCGCCGTTCACCGCCACCGGTCGATCCTGGATTTTGTGCATGCCGAGAATCCCGGACTGTGGTGGATTGAGGATCGGGGTCGACATCAGCGAACCGAAAATGCCGCCATTGGAAATGGTGAAGGTGCCGCCTTGCAATTCGCCTAGTTCCAGCTTGCCGTCGCGGGCGCGCCGACCCATGTCGGCGATTTCGAGTTCGCATTCGGCGAAGCTTTTCTTGTCAGCATCGCGCAGCACCGGCACCACCAGGCCATTGGGCGCCGAAACCGCGATGCCGAGATGGTAATAATTCTTGTAGACGATTTCATCGCCATCGATCGCGGCATTGACCGAGGGCACTTCGCGCAAGGCATGAACACAGGCCTTCACGAAGAACGACATGAAGCCCAGCTTGATGCCATGCTTCTTTTCGAACAGGTCCTTATAGCGCTCGCGATAGGCGATCACCGCCGACATGTCGGCTTCATTGAAGGTGGTCAGCATGGCGGCGGTGTTTTGCGCTTCCTTCAACCGCTCGGCGATGCGCTGGCGCAGCCGGGTCATGCGCACGCGCTCCTCACGCGGGGCTTCCGCCTCGCGCGCCGGCGCCTTGGCTTGTTCGCCCGGCTTGGCTTGATCCGGGGCCTTGGCCTGGCGCGCAGTCTGCTTGCCGGCATTACCGGCGGCGATCGCCTTCTGCACATCGGCCTTGGTCAGACGACCATCCTTGCCGGTGCCAGTGATTTTGGCCGGGTCGAGATCATGTTCGGCAACCAGCTTGCGCACCGCCGGCGACATCGCCGCGTCATGGGCCGCGTCGCCAGCTGCGTCGTCCTCATCGTCGGAGGCCTTGTCCTTGTCCTTGGTCTTGGCCTCGGCTTCTGGCTTGGCTTCCGATTTGGCTTCCGACTTTGCTTCCGCTTTACCGCCGCCCGCGCGCAAGGTGCCGATCAGCGCGCCAACCTCGACAGCGTCGCCTTCCTGGGCGAGGATTTCGTCCAACACACCCGCCGCCGGGGCGTTGACTTCCATCGCCACCTTATCGGTTTCCAGTTCGGCCAGGGGCTCGTCTTGGGCGACCTGATCGCCGACAGCCTTATACCATTTACCAATGGTGGCCTCGGTCACGGATTCGCCCAAAGCGGGGATGCGGATTTCGGTGCTCATTCTGGCGTGTCCTTCTTAAAGGCCGAGGGCTTCATCGATCAGCGCCGCCTGTTGCGCGGCGTGTTTGGAGGCAAGACCGGTGGCGGTCGACGCCGAGGCGGCGCGGCCGGCATAAACCGGGCGTTTAGGCCGCAACGGCAATTCCGCCAAAACCTCCTCCAGATAGGGCTGGATAAAGGTCCAGGCGCCCATATTCTGCGGCTCTTCCTGCGCCCAGACGATGCTGGCGGCGTTTTTGAAGCGGGCGAGAATTTCCAGCAAGGCCGAACGTGGGAACGGATAAATCTGTTCCACCCTTAGAATATATGTGTCGTCCTGACCACGTTCGTCGCGGGCTTCCAAGAGGTCGAAATAGACCTTGCCCGAACATAAAACGACGCGCTTGATCTTGGCATCGGACGCCAGCTTGAAGCTTGAGGCGTCGCCTAATTCCGCGTCGTCGAACAACACCCGATGGAATTGGGTGTTGGGGCCCATTTCCGACAGTCGCGACACCGCCTTTTTGTGCCGCAGCAGTGATTTTGGCGTCATCAGCACCAACGGCTTGCGGAACGGGCGATGCATTTGCCGCCGCAGAATATGAAAATATTGCGCCGGCGTGGTGCAGTTGGCGACCTGCATATTGTCTTCGGCGCAAAGCTGCAAATAGCGTTCCAGCCGCGCCGAACTATGCTCTGGCCCCTGGCCCTCATAGCCATGCGGCAACAACATCACCAGGCCCGAGGCGCGCAGCCATTTGGCTTCCGCCGAGGCGATGAACTGGTCGATGATGACCTGCGCGCCATTGGCGAAATCGCCGAACTGGGCTTCCCACAATACCAGGGTGTTGGGATCGGCTTGGCTGAAGCCATATTCATAGCCCAGCACGCCGGCTTCCGACAGCGGACTGTCCAGCACCTCGAACTGGCCCTTGGTGCCGAGATGGTTCAACGGGACATAGCGCCGCTCCGACTTTTGGTCAATGAAGGCGGCATGGCGCTGGCTGAAGGTGCCGCGCGTGGAATCCTGGCCCGAAAGTCGGACATTGAAGCCATCGCGCATCAGTGTGCCAAACGCCAGCGCCTCGGCGGTGGCCCAGTCGAACCCCTCGCCAGAGGCGAACATTTCGTCCTTGGCGTCGAGCACGCGCTTCAAGGTGCGGTGCAGGTTGAAATGGTCCGGCACATAGGTCAGCACCTTGCCAATCTCATGCAAGGTGGTGTCGGACACGCCGGTGGCGGCGCGCCGCGCCATCGTCACCGCCTCGGCTGGTTTTGACAGGCCGGCCCAACGGCCTTCAAACCAGTCGGCCTTATTGGGCTTGTAATTGGCCGCTGCCTCGAAGTCGTCCTCCAGCATGCCAAGATAGGCTTGCTCCATATTCTTGTATTTTTCTTGGGTGATCAGGCCTTCATCGATCAGTCGCTGGGCATAGAGATCGACCGCCGGTGGATGATTGCGAATGGCCGCATACATCAATGGCTGGGTGAAGGCTGGCTCATCGGATTCATTATGGCCGAAGCGGCGATAACAGATCATGTCGATGACGACATCGCGCTGGAAGGTCTGGCGAAATTCAGTGGCGATCTTGGTGGCGTAGACCACCGCCTCGGGATCGTCGCCATTGACGTGGAAAATCGGCGCCTGGACCATTTTCGCGACATCCGATGGATAAGGCGACGAGCGTGAAAATTGCGGGCTGGTGGTGAAGCCGATCTGGTTATTGACGATGAAGTGAATGGTGCCGCCGGTATTGTAGCCGCGAATGCCGGAAAAGGCGAAACACTCCGCCACCAGGCCTTGTCCAGCGAAGGCCGCGTCGCCATGCAGCAGCAACGGCAGCACCTGGGTGCGGGCTTTGTCTTCAAGCTGGGTTTGCTTGGCGCGCACCTTGCCCAGCACCACCGGATCGACGGCTTCCAAATGCGATGGATTGGCGGTCAGCGACAAATGCACCAGATTGCCGTCGAACTCGCGATCGGCCGAGGTGCCCAGATGATATTTGACATCGCCAGAGCCGCCGACATCGTCAGGGTTGGATGAGCCACCGCGAAATTCATGGAAGATCGCCTGATAGGGCTTCATCATGAAATTGGCCAGCACATTAAGGCGGCCGCGATGGGCCATGCCGACCACGACTTCCTTGACGCCCATTTGGCCGCCGGTCTTGATCACGCCTTCCAGCGCCGGAATCATCGATTCGCCGCCGTCCAGGCCAAAGCGCTTGGTGCCAACATATTTGCGGCCCAAGAATTTTTCGAAATGCTGGGCCTCGATCAACTTGTTCAAGATCGCCAGCTTGCCGCGTGGGGTGAATTGGATTTCCTTGTCGCGGCCTTCGATATGCTGCTGGATCCAGGCCTTTTCCGCCGGCTCGTTGATGTGCATGAATTCCACGCCCAGCGGCCCGCAATAGGTGCGTTGCAGGATCGTCAGAATTTCCCGCATCGTCGCGGTTTCCAGGCCCAGCACATGGTCGATGAAAATGGGCCGATCCATGTCGGCGGGGCCAAAGCCATAGGTGGCGGGGTCCAGCTCGGCATGGGGTTCGCGCTCATGCAGGCCCAGCGGGTCGAGCTGGGCCAATAAATGGCCACGCACACGGTAAGCGCGGATCAGCATCAAGGCGCGCAGGGAATCCAGCGTCGCCGCCCGCACCGATTCGGAATCCAGGGCTTCGGCCTTGCCGCGCGGCCGCGGCGCCGCGATGGGCGTTTGCAAGCTGGGATCAAGCCCGGCATTGATGTCGTCCAAGGCGGTGGGCGGCCAGTCGCGGCGGGCCCAGGACGGACCGGTATTGACACCGCTGACGCCTTGTTCCAGGCGGGCGAAATAGTCTTGCCAGCCGCCGGCCACGGCGCCGGGTTCGTTTTTATAGCGGTGATACAGATTTTCGATGAACGCCGAGCTTGCGCCGCCCAGTTCGGCGGCGTCGCCGGCCATGGGGTCTTGGTCTGGCGCGCCAGATGCTGCCATGTCAGTCCTCGCTAAGGGGGCCATTCGAGGCCCCCACTTATGTCATGCGGGCCTAACCTGCAAGTACAGACTGCAAGGTCGTGCCCAGGCTCGCCGGCGAATCGGCAACCGTGATGCCAGCCGATTTCATGGCCTCGATCTTGTCTTCGGCGCCGCCCTTGCCGCCGGAGACAATGGCGCCGGCATGACCCATGGTCCGCCCCTTGGGCGCGGTCCGGCCGGCGATGAATCCAACCATAGGTTTCTTAATTTTTGACGACTTGATGAAATCTGCCGCTTCTTCCTCGGCCGAACCGCCGATTTCGCCGATCATGATGATTGACTTGGTATCGTCGTCGGCGAGGAAAAGTTCCAGCACATCGATGAAATTGGTGCCATTGACGGGATCGCCGCCAATGCCGACGGCGGTGGTTTGGCCTAAGCCGGCAGCGCTGGTTTGCGCGACCGCTTCATAGGTCAAGGTGCCAGAGCGGGACACCACGCCAACCGAGCCCTTTTTGAAGATATTGCCCGGCATGATACCGATCTTGCAGGCGTCAGGCGTCAGCAGGCCGGGGCAATTGGGGCCGATCAGGCGGCTGCGCGAATTGATCAGGGCGCGTTTCACCCGCACCATGTCCATCACCGGAATGCCTTCGGTGATGGCGACGATCAATTCGATGCCGGCGTCAATCGCTTCCAGGATCGAATCCGCGGCGAAGGGCGGCGGCACATAGACCGCGCTGGCGGTGGCGCCAGTTTTTTCGCGGGCTTCATGCACGGTGTTGAACACCGGCAAGCCCAAATGCGTGGTGCCGCCCTTGCCGGGGGTGACCCCGCCAACCATCTGGGTGCCGTATTTGATCGCTGCCTCGGTATGGAAGCTGCCGGTATTGCCGGTGATGCCCTGGCAAATGACTTTGGTATGATTATCAATCAAGATCGCCATTATGCGGGCTCCTTCACGGCGTCGACAATTTTGCGGGCGGCATCGGCCAGGTCGTTGGCGGCGATGATTGGCAGGCCCGACTGCGCCAGGATTTGCTGGCCCAATTCGACATTGGTGCCTTCCAGTCGCACCACCAGGGGCACCGACAATTGCACTTCCCGCGCCGCCGCGACAATGCCATTGGCGATGACATCGCATTTCATGATGCCGCCAAAAATATTGACCAACACGCCTTTGACATTGGCATCAGACAGCAGAATCTTGAATGCCGCCGTCACTTTTTCCTGGGTCGCGCCACCGCCGACATCAAGGAAGTTGGCAGGTTCGGCGCCGTTGAGCTTGATGATGTCCATGGTCGCCATGGCAAGGCCGGCGCCGTTGACCATGCAGCCGATATTGCCGTCCAGGCTGACATAATTGAGGTCGTATTTCGACGCCTCGATTTCTTTTTCATCCTCTTCCGAGGTATCGCGCAGCGCCAGAATATCGGCCTGGCGAAACAGGCTGTTATTGTCGAAGCTCATCTTCGCGTCGAGCACCACCAGCTTGTTGTCGTTGGTAACCACCAGCGGGTTGATCTCCAGCAGGCTGGCGTCTTTTTCGGTGAACGCCTGATACAGCGACTTCAACAGCGCCGCGAAATCCTTCAGCAGGGCGCCTTCCAGACCCAGCGCGAAACCAACGCGGCGGGCATGGAACGGCATCAGCCCCGTTGCCGGGTCGACCGACAAGGTAATGATCTTTTCCGGGGTTTCCTCAGCCACCGCCTCGATGTCCATGCCGCCTTCGGTCGACGCCATGATCGCCACCCGCGAGGTGGCGCGGTCGATCAGCAATGACAAATACAATTCCCGCGCGATCGCGCAGCCATCCTCGATATAAAGCCGGCCAACTTCCTTGCCGGCGGGGCCGGTCTGATGCGTGACCAGGGTCTTGCCCAGCAGGTCGGTCGCGACCGCTTCGACATCGGCGACGGATTTCACCACCTTGACGCCGCCAGCCTTGCCGCGCCCGCCTGCGTGAATTTGCGCCTTGACCACCCATACCGGGCCGCCCAGCTTGTTGGCGGCGTCGACCGCTTCGGCCACGGTGAAGGCGGGATAGCCCTTCAGCACCGGCGCGCCAAATTGGCTGAGCACGGCCTTGGCCTGATATTCATGGATATTCATGAGGTTGCAATCCTCCCTGTTGCTTCGCCAAGGGCTTGGCGGGTCATTTCAAATTGGCGTCGATCTTGCGGCAGGCTTGCATCAAGCCCTTCACGGCATTGACCGACTTGTCGAAATTCTTTTTCTCGGGCGCCTTGAGGCTGATTTCGACCACGCGTTCGACACCCTTGGCGCCGATGATCACCGGCACCCCGACATACATGCCTTTGAGGCCGTATTGGCCGTTCAGATAAGCGGCGCAGGGCAGCAGGCGCTTCTTGTCCTTCAAATAGGATTCCGCCATCGCGATGGCGGCGGAAGCCGGCGCGTAATAGGCCGAGCCGGTTTTCAGCAAGCCGACGATTTCGGCCCCGCCATCGCGGGTGCGCTGCACGATCTGGTCGATTTTTTCCTTGCTCGACCAGCCCATCTTGATCAGGTCCGGTACCGGGATCCCGGCCACCGTCGAATAGCGCGTCAACGGCACCATGGTGTCGCCATGGCCGCCCAGCACGAACGCGGTCACATCCTCGACCGAGACATTGAATTCTTGCGCCAGAAACAGCCGGAACCTTGCCGAGTCCAGCACCCCGGCCATGCCAACCACGCGCTCATGCGGCAGCCCGGAAAATTCGCGCAGCGCCCACACCATCGCGTCCAGCGGGTTGGTGATGCAGATCACGAACGCCTTGGGCGCATATTTCTTGATGCCTTCGCCGACCGCCTTCATCACTTTCAAATTGATGCCCAGCAGATCGTCGCGGCTCATGCCTGGCTTGCGCGGCACGCCGGCGGTGACGATGCAAACATCCGCGCCCTTGATGTCCTTATAGGCATTAGCGCCCTTCAATTCTGCGTCGAAGCCTTCCACCGGCGAGGATTGCGCCAGGTCCAGCGCCTTGCCCTGGGGCAAGCCTTCGGCGATGTCGAACAACACCACATCGCCCAATTCCTTCAAGCCCACCAAATGGGCCAGGGTGCCGCCAATCATGCCAGCGCCGATCAAGGCGATTTTGGGTCGTGCCATCTGAGCCTCCGTTAAGGAAAAAGCGGGCATAACAGCCGCTTTGTTTAAGATTCGTGATCCATGATCGAAAAAACAGACTTGCGCGGGTTGCGGTGTAGCGATTTTGCCGCCGCTTCGCAAGCATGTGTCGCCGGCCAAGGCCCCGCGCTTTACAGGGCTTGCGGGGCTGGGCTATAAGCGCAACATGGGTGTTTGCGCGCCCAGGCTCCTGGTTTTCCCCTTCCCCCAGAATCCGAGCGCTAATACAAGCCCGTCAGCCGGTCGCCATAGCGTTTGGTAATGACATGGCGGCGGATCGAGAGTTTCGGTGTCATTTCGCTGTTCTCGACCGCGAAGGGTTCGTCGGCCAAGGCAAAGCGGCGCACTTTCTCGGCCGCCGAAAGCTGTTTGTTGACGCGACTGATGGCGCGGTCGATGGCGCTGATCAAATCGCGGTCCTGGCGCAGGTCGGCCAAGCTGCCGGTCTTGCCATGCGCGGCCTTCCAGCCTTCCAGCCAGTCGTTGTCGGGCACGATCAGGCCAACCAGATGCGGTCGGCGGTCGCCATGCACCATCGCCTGCATGATTTCCGGCTCCAGCACCAGCATGCCCTCAATCCGCGCCGGCGAGACATTGTCGCCCTTGTCATTGACGATGATGTCCTTCTTGCGGTCGGTGATCTGCAAATGACCATCCGCGTCGATCATGCCGATATCGCCGGTATAGAGCCAGCCATCGCGCAGCACCTGGCGAGTGGCCTCCTCATCGCGCCAATAGCCTTGCATCACCAATTCGCCGCGGACCAGGATTTCGCCATCCTCGGCGATCTTGATCTCGGTGTCGGTCAAGGGCTTGCCGACGGTTTCGATCTTGATGTCGAACAGGCGGTGGACCGAGATCACCGGATGCGCCTCGGTCTGGCCATAGCCTTGCAGCAGCCGCAGCCCCAGCGCCAAAAAGAAATTGCCGACATCTTCGTTGAGCGGCGCGCCGCCGGCGACCATTGCCTTCAGCCGACCGCCAAAGCGTTTTTTGATCTTGCGCCGGACCAGCAGGTCGAGCAGCCGGTTCTGGGTTCGCTGCCACCAGCCCATGGTCGCTGGCTGCAGCCGCTGTTGGGTGCCCAGTTCAATGGCGCGGTAAAACAGTTTTGCGCTAAGCCCGCCCTTGCGGTCGATCTGGGTGACGATGCGTTGGCGCATCACTTCAAATAGCCGCGGCACCACCACCATCACGGTCGGCCGCGCTTCTTCGATATTGCGCGCTAGCTTGTCCAGGCCTTCGGCATAATAGATTTGCGCGCCCAGGAAAATCGGCAGGAACTGGCCGCCGGTATGCTCATAGCTGTGCGACAAGGGCAAGAACGACAGGAACACATCGCCGCCAATGCCAATTTCCGCGATCACGTCGCGGGCGCCGGCGCAATTGTGCAGCAGGCCGCCATGATGCTGCATCACGCCCCTGGGGGCGCCGCCGGTGCCGGAGGTGTAGATCAGGCAGGCGGTGTCGCGGCGGCTGGGCACGCCGGCCCAGGCGGTGGCGTCGTCCACCGTGGTGCGGCTGGCCGCCATCACCTCGGTCCAATCATGGATCTCGCAATTCAGCCGCTGCGCGACCCTGGGTTTTTCCAGGCACAGGGCAAAGCGCAAATTGCTGGCCTGGTGCGCCGCTGGCAACACGGTAGCGGCCAATCGCGCGGTTGAGATGATCACGCCTCTGGCGCCGCTATTGTCCAGCACATGCAGATAGTCGCGCGTGGTGTAGGTGGTGTAGACCGGTACCGCGATCGCCCCCAGGGTCATGATCGCATGATCGGCGATCAGCCATTCAGGCCGGTTTTCGGCAATGATCGCGACCCGGTCGCCGGCTTCCACGCCCAATGTGCGCAGGGCGCCGGCCAGCTTGGCGACTTGGCTTGCCACCTCGGCCCAGCTCAGCGCTTGCCAGCGGCCTTCGGTCTTGCGCCATAAAAACGGTTTCTTGCCAAACCGCGCCGCCTGGCCAAACAGCATCGCCGCAACATTTGCCCATTCATCATCGGTTTTTGTTGTTTGTTGCCCCATCTGCCTTTCCATCCGTCTTTCCGGTCACTAGGTCTTAGTCTCGGGCAGCCATGTGCCCAGGGTTTCGCGCCAGGGCTTGATTTCCACCGCGCCAAACAGTCCCGCCAGCATATAAGGGTCCTGGGCAGCAAACGCTTCGGCTTCGGCGCGGTCCGCGGCCTCGATAATCAACACCGAGCCGATCGGCTGTGCCGGCTCGTCATCGCTCAGGATCGGCCCGGCCAGGCGAATCCGCGCCGCTTCGCCCTGCATATAGGCCAAATGCCGGGGCCGGTTTTCAAGCCTTGTCGCCAACGCGCCGGGCTTGTCGCGGGCAATGATCAGGAACAGCATCAGCCGATCTCCCTTTTCAGCGGCCGGTTGAGCAGGCGCTCGATCGCGCTGTCGACACCCAAGTCATGATAAAGCACTTCATTGACGGCGCAGACAATCGGCATCGCCAGGTCCAATTGTTCGGCCAATGACGCCAAGATCGGCGCGGTATGCGCGCCTTCAGCGACGCTGGCGCGGCCATTCAGCACCTCGGCGGCGTCTTGACCCTCGGCCAAGGCCACGCCCAACGACATATTGCGCGAGGCCACGGACGAACAGGTCAAGATCAAATCGCCCATCCCAGCCAGCCCCATGAGGGTCTCGGCCCGGGCGCCCTTGGCTTCGCCAAAGCGCAGGATTTCCGCCATCCCGCGCGTGATCAGCGCCGCCCGCGCATTTTCACCCAAGGCGCGCCCGACGACGATGCCGCAGGCAATCGCCAGCACATTCTTGACCGCGCCGCCGATTTCCGCGCCGATCATGTCGTCGCTGGCATAGGGGCGAAAGCTGGCGCTGGCCAACGCGGCGGCCATGCGCTCGGCCAAGCCGATATCGTCGGCGGCCAGGGTTACCGCGGTGGGCAGGCCGCGCGCGACTTCCGCCGCGAAGGTCGGGCCCGATAGCACCCCCAGCGGCCGGTCGGGCAAGACCTCCGCCGCGACCTCGTTCATCAACGCCCCGGAAAGCTGTTCGATGCCCTTGGCGCATAATAGCACCGGCGTGTCCTTGGCCAGAGCCGGTTCGGCCGCGCTCAACACCCGCCGCAAATGCTGCGCCGGGGTTACCGCCAGCACCAAGTCCGCCGCCGCCAAAACCGCCTCCAGATCGCTGCTGGCGTGAATACCGGGGTCCAGCGCGATGCCAGGCAGGAAGGTCGGGTTTTCGTGGCGTTGGTTGATGGCGGCGACGGTCTCGGCTTCATAGGCCCACAAGGCAACGTCGCGGCCCGCCCGCACCGCCGCGCAGGCCAGGGCCGTGCCCCAAGCGCCACCGCCAATCACCGCCACCTGCCGCATTTGCATCCCCTCCGCCACGCGCTTCAAGCCTTGGCCACCGCCCCGCGCGCGGGCGCGGCTTCGGCGTCCAATGGCCAGCGCGCTCGCGCCGGCACCGCCAGATTATCGCCGCCCAGGCCCAAGGCAAGGCGTTCCAGTCCGGCCCAGGCGATCATCGCTGCATTATCGGTGCAAAGCCAGCCCGGCGGCGCGATGCAGGCCAGGCCATGATCCGCCGCCAGCGCCGCGAAGCGGGCGCGCAGGCGGTTGTTGGCGGCCACCCCGCCGGCCAGCACCAGCGCCGTCACCGGCATCGCCTTGGCCAGCGCGCGGCGGGCGCGGTCCAACAGGCAATCGCCCAGGGCTTGCTGGAAGGACGCGCATAAATCAGCGCTGTCGCGAGGGCTGAGCCGGCCATCCACCCTGGCCACGGTCTGGGCTGCATGCAGCACCGCGGTTTTCAGACCGGACAGCGAGATATCGCAACTGTCCTCGCGGATCAGCGGCCGTGGCAGGGCAAAGCGCTTGGCGTCGCCAGTGGCCGCCAGCCGCTCCACCGCCGGTCCGCCAGGATAGCCCAGGCCAAGCATTTTCGCGACTTTGTCGAAGGCTTCGCCGGCGGCATCGTCGATGGTGGTGCCAAGGCGGCGATACTGGCCAACGCCCTCGACCTTGAGAAATTGACAATGCCCACCCGACATCAGCACCAGCAGATAGGGAAAGGTCAGCGGCGCCGCCAGTCGTGGCGACAAGGCGTGGCCTTCCAAATGATTGATGGCATAAAGCGGTTTCGCCGCCGCCAGCGCCAGCGCCTTGGCGGTGACCAGGCCGACCATCACCCCGCCGATCAGTCCCGGTCCAGCGGTGGCGGCGATCAAGTCGAGGTCGCACAAGCCGCAGCCGGCCTGGTCGAGCGCTTGGCGAATCAACGGTGTCAGCAGTTCGACATGGGCGCGGGCGGCGATTTCCGGCACGATGCCGCCATAAGGCCGATGCGCGTCAAGTTGGCTTGAGACCAGCGACGCCAGCACCCGGCCATCGCCGGCAATGATGGCGGCGGCGGTGTCGTCACAGCTGGATTCGATGCCCAGCGCAAGGGGCGCTCTTTGGCCCGCCATGGAAAATCCTTTGTTTTGTCGGTCACCCCTTGCCGCCGCCTGGCCGGGCGGCTAGGGATAAGGTCCTCGCTGTATCAATCACGGAGAGCGCGTGCAACCAAAGCTGACCATAGGCACTCGCGGCAGTCCCTTGGCGCTGGTTCAAGCGCATTGGATTCGCGACTGTTTGGCCGCCACCGACTCCGATTTGCCATCGCAAGCCATTCGTATCGAGATTTTCAGCACCGCCGGTGACCGCATTCAGGACCGGGCGCTGGCGCCGATTGGTGGCAAGGGTCTATTCACCCAGGAAATCGAGGCCGCGCTTAGCGATGGCCGCATCGACCTTGCGGTGCATTCGATGAAGGACATGCCTGGCCATCTGCCCGCCGGCTTGGCGCTGGGTCCGGTGCCGACGCGCGAAGACCCGCGCGATGCCCTGATTGCCCGTGGCGCCCGCTGCTTGGCCGACCTGCCAGCCGCGGCGCGGGTCGGCACCGCGTCGCTCAGGCGCCAGGCGCAACTTTTGACCAGGCGGCCGGACCTCAATATCAGCCTGCTGCGCGGCAATGTGGCAACCCGGCTGGCCAAGGTCGCCGACGGCGTGCTGGACGCCACCATCCTGGCCTGCGCCGGGCTTTCGCGGCTGGGCATGGACAGTGAATTGGCAACGCCCTTGGCCATCACCGACATGCTGCCCGCTTGCGGCCAGGGCGCGCTGGCCTTGGAATTGCGCGCCGACGATCACGCAATGCGGGCGCGGCTCGACGCGATTGCCGATCCCGTCGCCACCGCTTGCGTGACGGCGGAACGGGCGGCACTGATCCGGCTGGGTGGCGATTGCCGCACGCCCTTGGGCATTCACGCCCGCATCGAAGGCGGCGTGTTGCGGCTGGAAGGCGAATTGCTCAGCCCCGATGGCGGCCGCCGCCATCAGGCCCAGGCCTCCGGCGCGATCGATGCCGCGCAGGCGCTGGGCACGCAAGTCGGCGCCGTTTTGGCCGACGCCGGCGGCGACCTGCTCGACACGCTTGCCAGCGGGCATGACTAACGCATGCGTGTGTTGATCACCCGGCCACAGCCGCAAGCCAGCGCGCTGGCGCGCAAACTGCGGCGGGCCGGGCATCGACCGATCGTGGCGCCGGTATTGCGCATCGAACTGGCCAGCCAAGCGCCGGATTGGGGTGCTGCCGACGGTCTGCTGTTGACCAGCGCCCAGGCAGCGCGGGCCCTGGCCGGCATGCCGGATGTGGCGCGCAACCTGCCGGTGTTCGCGGTTGGCGCCAAGACCGCTCAGGCAGCGCGGGCCGCCGGCTTTGGCGTGGTTCGGGCGGCGCGGGGCGATGCGGTGTCGTTGGCGCGACTGGTGCGGGCCAATGCCGGGACCAAGGCCGATTGGCATCTGGCCCATGCCTGTGGTGAGGTCACCCGCTCGCATGCATTGGACGAACTTGCCGCCGACGGCATCCGGGTCAGCCGTCATGTCGTTTATCGCGCGGTGGCGGTCCAGCGTCTGCCCACAACCATTGGCCAGGCGCTGGGCGCCGGCGCGGTGGACTGGGTGCTGCTGTATTCGCCGCGCAGCGCCGAGATTTTTTTCAGCCTGGTTGAGCAAGCGCGACTTTCCGCTACAATCGCCGGATTACGGATTGGCTGTTTGAGTGACGCGGTGGCCGCGGCGATTGGCGCGCGGCCGGTGGGGCAAATTCTTGTCGCGCCCGAGCCTAGCGAACCATCGCTGCTCAACGCCGTTGGACTGATTGCCGCCGCCAAGTCGGCGCGGCGGGGGGAATGTGCGTGAACGAATCTGAAATCATCGATGTCGAAGCCGAGGAGGTGAAGCCCCAACCCAGCCGCTGGCGCCGGCTGTGGCGTTGGCTGCCCTGGCTGTTGCTGTTGTTGGTCGGCCTTTTTGCTGGCGGGGTGTTGAGCGCGCCTTGGCTGGCCCGCCAGGCCGACGGCCGGTTGCCTTGGCTGTTTACCCCGCCGCCCGCCAGCCAAGCCGCGCCTGACCCGGCCTTGGCGGCGAAGGTCGGTTCGCTTGAGGCGCACATCGCGTCATTGCAAGCGGCGTTGGATCAATTGGCCAACGTCCCGCCGCAAGCCCAAGGCGATGCCAGTGCCGTCGACCTGGCGCCCTTGAACCAGCGCATTGATCAATTGGCGGCGACGGTGGCGGCGCTGGAAACCGGCGGTGGGGGCGAGGGTGGCGCGTTGGCGGCGCGGCTGGCGGCGCTGGAGAACAGGCTGGCGGGCCTGCGCGCGGCGCAAGACAGCAGCGGGCGGGCATTGGAGCAAAGCTTGGCGATGCTGGATGCACGGTTGGCCGCGATCGAACACAAGCGCGAGGCCGGCAGCGCCCGCGACATGGCGGTGTTGGCGCTGCGACAGCTATCGCGCAGCGTGTTGAGCGGCCGGCCTTATAGCGCCGATCTGGCGGAACTGCGCGGCCTGTTGGGCGAGGGTGGCGTTGACAGCGCGGCGGTGTCGGTGTTGGACGCTTATGGCGTGCGCGGCGTGCCAACACCCGAAGACCTGGAAGCGCGCTTTCTGGATCAGGCGAAGGATTGGCTGGTGGCGGCGGAAACCCCCGCGGATGCCGGCATGCTGGACCGATTATGGGCGCGGGCCAAGGGCATGGTCAGCGTGCGCCGCACCGATATCGGCGAAGGTGACAGCGCCGAGGCCCTGCTGGCCCGCGCCGAACGGCGATTGGCCGCGCGCGACCTGAATAGCGCGGTCCAGGCGGTGGAAAACCTGCCGCCGCCAGGGTTGGACGCGGCGCGCCCATGGCTTGAGGATGCCAATGCCCGGCTGGCGGCCGAGCAGGCCTTGACACAATTGGAATCCACCTTGTTCGACCGCGCGCCGGCTGGCGCGGCGGCGACACCTTGAGCGCCCGATGCGCCGCGCCCTGCTCATGCTGGTGTTGTTGATGGTGGTCGCCGGTCTGGCCGCCTGGGCCGCCGATCAGCCCGGCCGCATGGTGCTGGACTGGGCCGGCTGGCGCATCGAAACTTCGGTCCCGGTGCTGATTGTCGGTCTGGGCCTGGCGGTGATGCTGGTGTTCTGGCTGGGTCAGATATGGATCTGGTTGAAAAATGGTCATCCCTTAGCGCCGGAACGCCGCGCGGCGCGGCGGGCGCGTCACGGCATGCGTGACGTCAATCGCGCCCTGGCCGCCCTGGCCGCCGGCGACGTCGCGCGGGCGCGGCGGTTGGCCGATCATGCGGTGATGCGGCTGGACGGCGCGCCGATTGCTCATGTCATCGCCGCCCAGGCCGCCGCCACTGCTGGCGATGAAGCCGCCGCGCAACGGCATTTCGAGATGCTGGCGCAAGACAAGGAAGCACGGTTCCTGGGCCTGCGCGGCTTGCTGGGCCAGGCCCGCCGCGACGGCCGCAGCAGTGAGGCGCTGGCGCTGGCGGCCGACGCCCGCGCCGCCGCGCCTGACAGCGAATGGGCGGTGCTCAGCGCGTTCGAGGTTGAGGCGCAGGCCGGATCATGGGCCAAAGCCGAGGCCAGCCTCAAGCAAGCGGTGCGTTTGGGCGTGATCGAGAAAACCCAAGCTACCCGCCATCGCGCCGCCTTGCGCTATGGTCAGGCGGTCGAGGCCGAGGCCGAGCAGGACCCGCCGCAAGCGTTGAAACATGCGATGGCCGCGCATCGGCTGGCGCCGGATTTCGCCCCCGCGACGGTGCTGTCGGCGCGTCTGTTGAAAGCCGCTGGCAAGGCGGCGCGGGCAGCGAAGATGATTGAAAACGCCTGGACCCACGCGCCGCATCCCAGCCTGGCGGAATCTTATGCCAGCCTCTATCCGACCGAAACCGCGGCGGCGCGCTTGACGCGGTTTGAAAAACTGGCGGCGTTGAACCCGCGCCACCCCGAAAGCCGGTTGCGGCTGGCGGAAGCGCAATTAGGCGCCGGCCAACCGGCGGCGGCGCGGCAAAGCCTGCAAGACTTGACCACCGGCGCGGTGCGGGCGCGGGTTGGCCGGCTGATGGCGCAGGTTGAAGCGATGACCGGCGGCGCGCCAGAGGCACGGGCGCGTTGGGCCGATATCGCCATCACCGGGGTTGGCGAACCGCTGTGGCATTGCCGCCATTGTCAGGCCGAACGCGCGCGCTGGACACCGCGATGCCCGTCCTGCGGCCAGTTCAACAGTTTCGCCTGGGAGCGTGGTGACGATGAACGCCGCAGTTCCGGCGATGGCGACATCATCGCCCTGGTTGGCGGCGGTGCCCGCCTGCCGCCGCCGCAAGCCGCGCCAGTCAAGCGCGAAGATGCGTAGCGCGATGTGTTTTTCATGGACCTTTAAGCCTGGTCTTGATAGACAGTCGGCCGCTTGTTGCCGTTCATGTCCAGGCGAGAACGGCAGGCGCCGCCTTAGCTCAGCCGGTAGAGCATCGCATTCGTAATGCGAGGGTCGCGTGTTCGAGTCACGCAGGCGGCACCATTTTTCGCCAAATCCGACCTTTTAGTCCGCCGCCTTGTCGTCTTCCTTGCTGGCCGGCTTCAAGCTGGCGGGGTCAATGCGTTCAAACATGCCCAGGCCGCAACTGGCGCCGCGCTGCACCGGGGTGGTGTAAAGCACGGTGATGATGTCGGTATTGCACAGCCGTGACAAGGAGGTCGAATAGGTGAAGGTCTTCTCAAAACCCAGGCCAGGGCAGGCATTGGGCAGGCTATTCTTGTAAACGGTGTTGCCGCGCATGAAAAACAGGATCGTCCGGTCATCGACAACACGGGTGTTGCGGATGCGGATGATGTCGACGCAATTGACCTTTTCGCCAATTTGCACGCCTTTTTCCTTGCTCTTGTCCTTGGCTTGGTCGCCGTCTTGCGCCAAGGCGGCGCTGGCGCTCAGCGCCAAGCATGTCATCAAGGCAGCCTTCAAAATCTGCATGTCTGCACTCCTCATAGATGGCTTAAGCGCCATCAGCCTGGGCCGATGGCCATGGCAAAGCATTAATCCAGCGCAACTGAACCGCGGCTGAATGGCGCGCTAGAACCGGTCCTTGGCGGCGCGGATTTCAGCAAAGCGCTCAACCGTGGCGGCACGCAGGAACGGGTTTGTGGCCTTTTCGGTGTCCAGCCGCGACGGCACTGTTGGCTGACCTTGGGCGCGGGCCGCTTCCACCGCTTGCATCCGCGCCGCCAGCGCTGGATTGTCCGGCTCCACCGTCAGCGCGAAATGGCCATTGGCGAGGGTATATTCATGCGCGCAATAGACCTCGGTGTCGTCGGGCAGGGCTTTTAGTTTCGACAGTGAAACGAACATCTGCTGAGGCGTGCCTTCAAACAGCCGGCCGCAGCCCATGGCGAATAAGGTGTCGCCGCAAAACAACGCCCGATCATCGGCGAAATAATAGGCGATGTGGCCCTTGGTATGGCCAGGCACGTCAAACACTTGCGCCTTGGCGGCGCCGAATGCGTAAACATCGCCGTCGACCAGCGCGATATCGATGCCGGGAATGCGGTCTTGATCCGCGCCCGGGCCGACAATGGTGCAACCGGTGGCCTGTTTGAGCGCCAGATTGCCGCCGACATGATCCATATGATGATGGGTGTTCAGGATATGGGTCAAATGCCAGCCGCGCGCCGCCAGCGCCTGCATCACCGGCTCCGTCACCGCCGGGTCGACGACGGCGGTGACATCGGCCTCAGGCTCATGAATCAGATATACATAATTGTCATGCAGGACCGGGATCTGGACGATATCTAGGGTCATGACGGGACTACCATTTGCCTTGGTTCGGCATTGAGGCCCAAGGCTCGCTTGGCGGCAAGGCTTGGCCCTGTTGCAGCAATTCGATCGAGATATTGTCAGGCGAACGGATGAAGGCCATGCGACCATCGCGCGGCGGCCGGTTGATGATGACGCCTTGGTCCATCAGCCGCTGGCAAGTCGCGTAAATATCCTCCACGGCATAAGCCAAATGGCCGAAATTGCGGCCTTCGTCATAGCCTTTCTCGTCCCAATTATAGGTCAGTTCGACCTGGGCCGATTCATTGCCGGGGGCGGCCAGGAACACCAGCGTGAAGCGGCCGGCCTCCACCTCATGGCGGCGCAGTTCGACCAGGCCCAGCTTGTTGCAATAAAAGTCGAGGCTTTTCTCAAGGTCGCTGACCCGGACCATGGTGTGCAAATATTTCATCATGCCCTCATTCAGTTTCACGGCTTCACTTTAACAGCCATCACGCCCCGCTGTCATGACCAGAGTCATGACCCGGGCATCGGCGGTCGTTACGGGCCTGGCATAAAAACGATTGCAAAATAACGCATTCGTTCACGCAGTGCATTATCGACTCGGGCCGCGAAATCGGGCTATCAATGCAGCGCAAGCATCGTAAAGCGGCAGGGTCGCGCGGCGTCGTGCCGCCGCCAGCATTGCCGAACAAGTCGGGCCAGGCTTATGATTCATTTTCGATCGTCGCCGCATATTGCCTGGCTGGCGGCTATGCTATTGGCGAGTTGCGCGATGCTGGAAGCGCCGGCCGACAATGGTGAGCGTTTGCAGGTGACGCCGCCGCCAACCAGCGACGCGGCCCTGGCCGATGAAGTGCCCGAGGCGGTGCCGGCGCCGGTGGTGCGGCCAGATGGGCCGCCGGAACCCGCGGCGGCGCCACGCATGCGGCCGCAAATCGCCAGTCGCACGGCGGAGGAATTGATGGGCCTGACACCCGAACAGATCGAGCGCCTGCTGGGTCCGCCCAATGCCGTGCGCCATGACACTCCGGCCATCACCTGGCATTATGAGGAAGGCCCGTGCACCCTTGATTTCCAGTTTTTCCAGGATATCCAGAGCGGCCTGTTTCGTGCCTTGAAATATGACGCCACCGGCGCCAGCGCCGATGGCTGCTTGGCCCGTATCGAGCGTCGCGAGGGCGGTTAGCCATGGCTTTGTCGCGCATGCAATTGCGTTCCGACCCGCGCTGGACGGTTTATGTCGTCGATGACGATGACCTGTTCCGGGAATCGATCGAGCGTAATTTATTGGCCGCCGGCTATGCCGTGCACGCCTTTGGCAATGGCCATGATTTTCTCGCCGCCATCGCCGCCGACAGCCGCCCCGGCGTGGTGTTGCTGGATTGGAAGATGCCGGCGATCAACGGCATTGAAGTGCTGCGCCGGCTGCGCGAGACCGGCAGCGACCTGCCGGTGATTTTCCTGACCGTGCTGGGCGACCAGATTTACGAAGAAGCAGCGCTGGCTGGCGGCGCGGTCGATTTCATCGAAAAATCGCGCAGTTTCGCGATCGTGCAGCGGCGGATGGAAATCATCCTCTCCGGTGTGCGGCAAATGATGGGCGGCGCCAAACCGCCGGATGACTTGCGGCTGGGCCCGCTTGACATTGACGGCGTCAGCCGCCGGGTGCGCTGGCGGGGCCAGGATGTCGGCCTGACCTTGACCGAATACCGGCTGGTGCGGTTCATGGCCGAGCGCCATGGCCGCGATGTCGGCTATCGCGACCTTTATGATCTGGTGCACGGCCAAGGCTTCACCGCCGGGGAAGGCGAGCATGGCTACCGCGCCAATGTCCGCGCCTTTATCAAACGCATCCGCCAGAAATTTCGCGGCCTCGACGTGGAGTTTGACGCCATCGCCAATTATCCGGGCTTCGGCTATCGCTGGATCGGTCCGGAGGACAGCGGCGGCGCTTCATGAGCGACCGCGTCCGCCTGACGCCACGCTCGCTGACGGTGCGGCTGGGCGTGTTCTTTGGCGTGTTGCTGGCCTTGCCGTTCGTGCTTTATGTTGGTTTTCAAGCTGCGGACCGGCAAAAAAACGGTCTGGTGCTGAACGCCGTCGCCCAAGAAGGCATGATCATCATTCAAGGCATGCGCACGGGGCTGGCGCAGTTTTCCGCTGATAGCCAAATCGATTTCGAGGCCCAGCTTGCCGCTTATGCGGCACCCGACCGCAATCTCAAGCTGTTCTATCGGCCCTCTGGCGATGTTAGCGGGTTTTTCTATATGGCGGCGGCACCCAGGCTGGCGCCGGAAGCCGCGGCGCTGGAAAGCCAGACCTTGGAAGCCGCCGGGCTGTTCGCGCGGCTGGCGGATTCCTGTGCCGGTGGCGCGTCATTGGCGCAGCGCTTCACCAATCCCCAGGGCCGCGAGGAATTGCTCACCTCGATCACGCCGCTGGACCTGCCCAATGGCTGCTGGGTGCTGCTGGTCAGTCATGCCAGCGACGCCTATTTGGGCACATCCCTGGGCCGGCCCTTGTGGATGACGGCGGCGGCGCAAATCGCGGTCGCCAGCTATTTTCTCATCGCCCTGTTGGCGGCCTGGCTGTTTTGGGATGTCCGCCGCGATTTGCGCTCGATCGCTCAAGCTGCCCGGTCGATGCGTGCCAATGCCCGCCAGCGCGGCAGTTTCGCCGAGCAGATCCGGATGCCGGAACTTTCCGAGGTGACGGCCGAACTGGACCGCTTGATGGGCGCGTTGGATGCGTCGCAAGCTTTGATCCGGCGGGCGGCGGAAGAAAACGCCCATGCCTTGAAAACCCCGATCGCGGTGATCGAACAGGCCTTGGAGCCATTGCGGCGCATTCGGCGTCAAGTCTCCGCCGACGCCGCGCGGTCGATCGATGTAATTGGCAAGGCGATCGAGAGGTTGGATGGGTTGGTGACGGCAGCGCGAACTTTGGACACGGTCACCGCCGACAGCCTCGGCGTGGCCCATGAAAAATTGGCCTTGTCCGGCTTCTTGCGGCAGATGGTGGCGTCGTTCGAGGCGGTGGCGGCGGCGCGGTCGGTCAGCCTGGTGTCTGCCATCAACGATGGCCTGGCGGTCAAGGCGGCGGATGATTTGATGGAAACGGTGATGGAGAATCTGCTGGAGAACGCGCTGAGCTTCTCGCCCGCCGGCGGCGCCATTCACATCACGGCCCGCGGCGATGGCGATGCCGTGATGGTGGCGGTGGCGGATGACGGTCCCGGCGTCGCCGAGGCAGAGCTGGAACGCATTTTCGAGCGCTATTACAGCGCCCGGGTCGCCGGCAACGACCGCGACGGCCTGCATTTCGGCCTTGGCTTGTGGATCGTCAAACGCAATCTTGAGGCCGTCGGTGGCACGGTCGCCGCGCGCAATCGCGCCGCCGGCGGCCTGGAAGTGACGATGCGGCTGCCGCGCGCGGCCTGAGCGGTGCGGTGCCGGTCACAGAAATATCACAGCCCAGCCATTGATTATCGCAAGCCTTGATGGATGCTGCTGGCCTAGTCTCAGCGGTGGATGAACGCGGGTCCTTCGGGCCCGCTGCATTCTGCCAAGGGCGCGATCCCGAGAAGCGCCCAAGGCATTGCCACCGCCGGACCGGGCACGACGCCAAGGCATCCTGCCAACCGCCCAAGCCCCTTGTCTTGGTCGAGCGCCCGGTCCGGCGGTGGATTTTCAAATTTCCCTCCAATCGATTGTCCGGTTTGCTTTGACGCCCGTTGGCCGAAGCTCTAGCCTGCACACGGACAGGCAGTTTTACGGGATGACCGATGCAGCGCCGCGCCGACGCCGCAAACGATCAAGCCGCGTGGATCGCCGCCTTGCAGGCGGGAGATGAAGCGGCGTTTCGGCGTTTGGTGGAGCAGGAGGGTGGCCGTCTGCTCAGCGTTGCCCGGCGCATGCTTGGCCGCGAGGATGACGCCCAGGAAGCGGTGCAGAATTGTTTCGTCAAAGCGTCGCGGGCGATTGACCGCTTCGATGGCAATGCCGCGCTTGGCACTTGGCTCTATCGAATCACGGTCAATGAATGTTTGATGCTGTTGCGCACCCGCGCCCGTGCGCGGGAGGTCTCGGTCGATGATCTGCAGCCGCAATTCGACGAGCGTGATTGCCGTCTGGAGCCGATGTGGCAGTTCGATGAAAGCATCGAGGAAACCCTGGCCCGGCGCGGCGTTGCCGAACAGGTGATGGCGGCAATTTATCAACTACCGGAAACCGCGCGTAACGTTATCCTGCTGCGCGACATTGAAGAATTATCGACGGAGGAAGCAGCCAAGGCGCTTGGGATTGCACCAGGGGCCTTAAAAGTGCGTTTGCACCGGGCACGGGCAGCGCTTAAAAAGCTATTGGAGCCAGTCTTTGGCCAATCGCAAGACGGGCGGCACTGATTATGAAGGGTGTTGCGCCGCTGGAAAATATCAATGCGCCACGCAGGCCGGGGATGGCCTGGCTGAAGGCGCGTTTGGAACCGAGGAACTCGCCACCATGTCTTGGTTGATGAGCACGTTGACGCGTTGCCCCGGCATGATGACCTGCCGCGAGATGGAAAATTTCCTCGCCGATTATTGTGACGACAAACTGAACTGGCGGCAATCGGCCGTTTTCCGCCTGCATTTGATGATGTGCGGGGCGTGCCGTGCTTATGTCGAGGCTTATCAGCGCGCGCGCGCGCTGGCCAAGGCGACCTTGCCGCTGCGCGACGAGCAAGGCGCCGAAATCGAGGTGCCGGCTGAATTGATCGAAGCGATCATGCGCGCGCACAAATGCGGCGATCAATCAAGCGGCGCGCCATAGTGCATCGGCTTATAGACTGCCCTAGAATTTAGCTGGCGCCTAATTCAGGCAGTGACAGGCAGGGATGTGAAACCAACCCCCCGTTTGCCGCCGCTTGGTCAGCGAATGGTGATATTGGGGCGGCGGTCGCGGCGCGGTTGCTGGCTTTGATAGGCCTCGGCGCAATGGCCGGCGCAATAGGGAAAGCCCGGTTCCGCCTTTTTGCCGCAGAAATGGAAATCCTCTTCGCCGGGATGGCCGATCGGCCATTTGCACATCCGCTCATTCAGGTCCAACAAGGTGACCTTGGTCGGTTTGGCTGGGCTTTTGGCTTTTTTCGCCGCGGGTTTCGCTGGCGAGGCGTCTTGCTTGACGGGCGACGGCCGCGACTTCAGTCCAAGCCGATGGGCTTTGCCGATCACCGCATTGCGGGTGACATCGCCCAATTTCTCGGCGATCTGGCTGGCCGACAGGCCTTCATCCCATAATTTTTGCAGTTTCGCGATTCGCTCGTCTGTCCAAGACATATTCGGTCTCTCCTGTCGCGCCGGTGGCTGGTCGCCACGCTATTTGACCGGCGCTCACTCTTGCACCATAGCAGGCAGATGCGTAAACAAAGGCCCTTGCCGAAAGAAGTCAATATGCATCACGACAGCGCGCGCCATACCGGCGCAGAATTGCCAATTTTGCGCACCCGCCGTATCGGCGGCATCAACGGCCTTGGCCTGTGGACCCTCTATGTGCGCGAAGTGCGGCGATTTCTCAAGGTCTACCTGCAGACAATCCTGGCGCCGGCGCTGACCACCTTGCTGTTCATGGTGATTTTCATCATTGCCCTGGGCCGCGAGGGACGGATGATCGGCGGCGTCAACTTCGCCGTGTTCCTGGCCCCCGGTTTGGTCGCCATGACCATCATCCAAAATGCATTTGCCAACACCTCCTCCTCCTTATTGCAGGCCAAGGTACAAGGCACCATCGTCGATTTTTTGATGCCGCCCCTCTCGCCGGGCGAACTGGTGTTCGGCTTTGTCGCTGGCGGGGTGACGCGGGGCGTGGTGGTCGGCCTGGGCGTCGGCCTGGCGGTCAGTTTTTGGCCGGGCCTGTCATTTTGGCCGGCGCATCCTTTGGTGTTCTTGTATTTCGCGCTGTCGGCGGCGCTGCTGATGTCGCTGCTCGGCATTCTTACCGGCGTGTGGGCCGACAAATTCGATCATGCGGCGGCGATCAGCAATTTCGTCGTCCAACCGCTGTCGCTGCTGTCCGGCACTTTTTACGCCATCAGCGCGCTGCCCGCGACTTGGCAAATGATCAGCCATGCCAATCCGTTCTTTTACCTAATCGATGGCATGCGCTATGGCGCCATCGGCGTTGCCGACGGCCGGGTCGGGCTGGGCGCGGTGGTGGTGCTGGCACTGAATATCGGCTTATGGCTGCTGTGCTTGGCGGTATTTCGCACCGGCTATCGCTTGAAAAGTTAAGCGGGCACAGGGCGCAGAATTTAATTTGGTATTGACATTGATTTTCCAAATATGATACCGCCCGCCGCTCTGAACCCAGGCCATGGCCCGGCCGCCTGCCGGCTGGCGGCCGCTGACAAAGGATAGCGCGATGATCACGCCGATCATGCCCACGTATAACCGCAGCCAGATTGCGCTTGAGCGCGGCGAGGGCGCTTATGTTTGGGATGTCGAGGGCCGCCGCTATCTGGATTTCGCCAGCGGCATCGCCGTTTCCGCCTTGGGCCATGGCCATCCGCATGTGGTTGACGCTTTGTGCGAACAGGCGCGCAAGATCTGGCATACGTCCAATCTCTACCGCATTCCGCAGCAGGAGCGGCTCGCATCGCGGCTGACCCAGGCCTGTTTCGCCGATACGGTGTTTTTCACCAATTCCGGCGCCGAGGCCATTGAATGCGCGATCAAGACCGCGCGGCGGTACCAGTTCGCCAGCGACCGGCCCGAACGCTACCGCATCATAACCTTCCAGTCGGCCTTCCATGGCCGCACCCTGGCCTGCATCGCTGCCACCGATCAGGAAAAACTGCGCTCTGGCTTCGCGCCTTTGCCGGACTGGTTCGATGTCGTGCCCTTTGGCGACCTGGCGGCAACGCAAGCCGCGATCGGCGATCAGACCGGCGCCATTTTGGTCGAGCCAGTGCAGGGCGAGGGCGGCATCAAGGTGGCCGATCAAGCTTTTCTGGCCGGTTTGCGGGCCTTGGCCGACAAGCATGGGCTGATGCTGATCTTTGACGAAATTCAATGCGGCATGGGCCGCACCGGCGCCTTATTCGCTTATGAGCATTTTGGCGTGCGGCCCGATATTATGGCCACCGCCAAGGGCATTGGCGCCGGATTTCCGCTGGGCGCGTGCCTGGCCACCGAAAAGGCAGCCAAGGGCATGGTGCCGGGCACCCATGGCTCGACCTATGGCGGCAATCCATTGGCTTGCGCGGTTGGCAATGCGGTGTTGGACGTTGTGCTGGAGCCGTCGTTCCTGGCCCAGGTCAACGCCATGGCGACGCGGCTGCGGGGCGGGCTTGAGGATTTGGCGGGGCGCCATCCGCGGGTGCTGGCCGGGGTGCGCGGCCTGGGCATGATGCTGGGCGTAAAGCTCAAGGTGCCGGTCGCCGACATGATCGCGGCGGTGCGCAAACAGGCTTTGCTGGCGGCGCCGGCGGGCGATAATGTCTTGCGCTTGTTGCCACCACTGGTTATCGGCGAGGCTGAAATCGCCGAAGCGCTGGAGAAATTGTCAGCGGCGGCCAGTGAATTGGAAGCGGCCAGCGCCGCATGAGGAGCGGGCCTTCCCGCCCAAGAGATTGACGATGAGTAGTATTTTGGCCAAGGACCGGTTCAATACGCCGGTCGCAGTGCGGCATTTTCTCGATCTATCCGAGGTCGATGGCGCCGAATTGCGGCGAATCCTCGATCAAGCGGTGACGATGAAACGCCGCCGCGCCGGCTGGCCGAAGGGCCGAATTGAGCCGGAACAGCCGCTGCAAGGCCATGTCGTCGGCTTGATCTTCGAGAAATCCTCGACCCGCACCCGGGTGTCGTTCGACATCGGGATCCGGCAATTGGGCGGCGAGGCGCTGACCCTGTCGGCCGCCGACATGCAGCTTGGCCGTGGCGAAACCATCGCCGACACTGCGCGGGTGCTGTCGCGCTATCTCGACGCCATCATGATCCGCGCCAATCGTCATGACCAGGTGCTGGAGCTGGCGGCGTTGGCCGGGGTGCCGGTGATCAATGGTTTGACCGACCGTTCACATCCCTGCCAATTGATGGCTGATGTGATGACGATCGAGGAGCATCTCGGCCCCATCGCCGGCAAAACCGTGGCCTGGCTGGGCGATGGCAATAACGTCGCCACCAGCGCCGTGCATGCGGCTGTACAATTCGGCTTCACGTTGAAACTGGCCTGTCCCGCCGGCTATCGGCCCGACGCGGCGGTGCTGGATTGGGCGGCGCGGCAAGGCGGGCAGGTCAGCTTGCATGACCGGATAGCCGATGCCGTGAGCGGTGCGCATGCGGTGATGACCGACACCTGGGTGTCGATGGGCGATGAAGCCGAACATGCGGCGCGGCTGGCGGCCTTCGACGGTTTTCAAGTCACTGAGGCGGTGATGCGGGAAGCCGCGCCGGGGGCGGTGTTCTTGCATTGCCTGCCGGCCCATCGCGGCGAGGAAATGACCGCCGAGGTGATCGACGGGCCGCAATCGGTGGTGTGGGACCAGGCCGAAAACCGGCTGCACGCGCAAAAAGCGATTCTGCGCTGGTGTCTAGATGTTTGAGACGGCGGCGCTGGACGATCGGGCGTTGCCCTTTGCCATTGAAAGCGCGGACGTGCGCGGCCGCATTGTGCGGCTGGGCCCTGTGCTGGACTTGATCCTCGGCGCCCATGACTATCCACCGCCGGTGGCCGATCTGCTGGCCCAGGTGCTGGTGCTGACCGGGCTGCTGGGCACGATGCTGAAAAACGACGATGGCATGTTGACGCTGCAGGCCAAGGGCGAAGGCGCGGTGCGGCTGTTGGTGGCGGACTATCGCGATGGCGGCGCGCTGCGCGGCTATGCAAGCTTCGATGCGGTAAAGCTGGACCAGTTCGGCGCCCATCCCAGCGTGCGGGCGTTGATGGATAAGGGCTATCTGGCGCTGACCCTGGAGGAAGGCGCCGCGGCGGAGCGCTATCAAGGCATCGTTGAACTGACCGGCACCAACATTGCGGAATGCGCCGAACATTATTTCGCCAAGTCCGAACAAACCCCCACCGCCATCGCCATTGCCGCGCGCCGGCGCGAAGATGGCCGCTGGCAGGGCGCTGGCTTGATGTTGCAGCATCTGGCCAAGGGCGAGGACGGGGGGCCACGCCTGCTCAGTCCCGACCAACGCGAGGACTGGGCCCGTGTCACCACCTTGATGGCCACCTTGAAGGCTTCGGAATTGCTCGACCCCTTGCTGGCCTCGGGCGATATTCTCTATCGCTTGTTCCATGAGGAAGGCGTGCGGGTGTTCCCCACCACGCTATTGACCCGCGGCTGTCGTTGCTCGCGCGAACGCATCACGGAAATGCTGGCGCGCTTCCCCGAGGCCGACCGCAACGACATGGTTGAGAACGGCGCCATCACCGTCACCTGCGAATTTTGCAACAAAGACTTCCGCTTCCCGGTTGGCGGCTAAGCCGCAGCCCGTCATTAACCATATATTATCCACTTTATGGTTGAAAATGGCTGAATTAATTCAGTCATTTACAGGTTGCCAAGCCATGACCGGGCGCGCTCATCTCAACGACAAGTCAATTTTAGTGACCGGCGGCACGGGGTCGTTCGGTCGCCGTTTCGTCAAAACGCTGCTGGAAACAGCCAATCCGGCCAAGATCATCATCTACAGCCGCGACGAACTCAAACAATCGGAAATGGCGGCGGAAGAACCGTTCTGCCATCATCTCGACCGGCTGCGTTTTTTCATTGGCGACGTGCGCGACCTACAGCGCCTGACCCTGGCGCTGGAGGGTGTCGACATCGTCGTCCACGCGGCTGCCTTGAAGCAGGTGCCGGCGGCGGAATATAACCCGTTCGAGGCAATTAAGACCAATGTCATGGGCGGCCAGAATGTGATTGATGCGTGCCGCGCCCAAGATGTCAGCCGGGTGATCGCACTTTCCACCGACAAGGCGGCGGCGCCAATCAACCTTTATGGCGCCACCAAGCTGTGTTCGGACAAGCTGTTCATCGCCGCCAATAATTACGCCGGCAAACGAAAAATTCGCTATTCGGTGGTGCGCTATGGCAATGTGCTGTGCAGTCGCGGCAGCGTGGTGCCGTTTTTCATGCGCAAGCGCGATTGCGGCGTGCTGCCAGTGACCGACGAACGGATGACGCGGTTTTCGATCACGCTGCAACAAGGTGTCGATTTCGTCATCGACTGCCTGGCGGTGATGTGGGGCGGCGAATTGTTCGTGCCAAAAATTCCTTCCTACCGCATTCTCGACGTTGCCCAGGCGGTCGCGCCCAAGGCCAAGGTCGAGATCATCGGCATTCGCCCCGGCGAAAAGCTGCATGAGGAAATGATCACCAGCATGGATGCGATGAACACCGTCGAGTTCGCGGATTATTATGTCATCCTGCCATCGACGCCATTATGGGATGTCGAGGAATTCCGCCTGCGCAGCGCCGCCGCCCCGGGCCGCATGGTCGCCGACGGCTTTTGCTATAACAGCGGCAGCAACGCGGAGTTTCTCAGCCCCGAGCAATTACAGGCATTGGTGCAAACCGAAATCGCGGCCTGACCGCCAAAATGGGAAGATGTGGGCGCCATGACGGTGCTGGGGATATTGCAAGCGCGGGTTTCTTCCAGCCGCTTGCCGGGCAAGGCGCTGAAGCCACTTTTGGGCCAACCGATGCTGGCGCGCCAGATCGAACGGTTGCACCGGGTTGAGGGCTGGTCGAAACTGGTCGTCGCCACCTCCACCGATCGCAGCGATGACGCCGTCGCGGATTTGTGCCAGACACTTGGCATCGGCTGTCACAGGGGTTCGCTGGAGGATGTGCTGGCGCGTTTTTGGCAGGCCGCGCGGGCCGAGCAAGCAAGCCATATCGTGCGCCTGACTGGCGATTGCCCCTTGACCGACCCAGCCTTGATCGACCGGGTCATCGCTTGTCATCTCGCCTCCGGCGCGGATTATACGTCGAACTGCCTGCGCCCCAGCTATCCCGACGGGCTGGACGTTGAAGCGATGCGCTGGTCCGCCCTGGATGCCGCGCATCATGAAGCCGTCAGTATCGCCGAACGGGAGCATGTCACCTTGTTCATTCACCGTCGTCCGGACCGTTTCATTTGTGAAAATATCGCCGCGCCGGAGGATTGGTCGGCGCTGCGCTGGACTGTCGATGAAGCCGAGGACCTAGCCCTGGTCGAAGCCATTTATGAAGCGCTTTATCCCGTCGATCCCGCTTTTACGACGGCGGACATTCTCGATTGGTTGGCGCGTCATCCGGCCTGGCGCACCTTTAATGCGGGCCACCGGCGCAATGCCGGTCTGGACCGCGCATTGGCCGCCGAAGCGGCCCAAGGGAGGCGCTGAAATGTCGGCCCGTTATGCCCAGTCCGAAGCCATGCTGGCGCGCGCGCTCAAAAGCATTCCGCTTGGCGCGCAGACCTTTTCCAAAAGCCGCACGCAATTCCCGCATGGCGTCTCGCCCTATTTCGCCGCCCGCGCCCAAGGCGCTTATGTCTGGGATGTCGATGGTCATGACTATGTCGATTTCATCAACGCATTGTGCGCCGTCAGCTTGGGCCATAATGACCCGGATGTCACCGCGGCGGTCTCCGCGCAATTGCAAGACGGCGTGATTTTTTCGCTCTCGCATGCGCTGGAACATCAGGTCGCTGAGCAGCTCTGCGCCATGGTGCCGTGCGCGCAAGCGGTGCGCTTTGGCAAAAACGGCTCCGACGCCACGTCGGGCGCCATCCGCCTGGCCCGGGCGTTCACCGGCCGCGATCATGTCGCGGTCTGCGGCTATCATGGCTGGCAGGACTGGTATATCGGCGCCACCGCGCGGCACCGTGGCGTGCCGCAAGCGGTGCGCGCGCTGACCCATGTCTTTGGCTATAACGATCTGGCGTCCTTGGACGCGGTGTTGAAGGCGCATCCCGGCGAGGTCGCGGCGGTGATCTTGGAACCGATGAATGTGACGCCGCCGGCGCCGGGTTTTCTGGACGGCGTCGCCGAACGCTGCCGCCGCCATGGCGCGCTGTTGGTACTGGATGAAACCATTACCGGTTTTCGCTTTGACAATGGCGGCGCCCAGGCCCGTTTCGGCATCACTCCCGACTTGGCGTGTTTCGGCAAAGGCCTGGCCAATGGCTTTCCGGTCTCCGCCATCGCCGGCCGCGCAGACGTCATGAAGCTGATGGAGGAAATCTTTTTTTCCTTCACTTTTGGCGGCGAGACCCTGTCGCTGGCCGCCGCCTTGGCGACGATGCAAAAACTGGAACGCGAGCCGGTCACCGCGACCTTGCGGCGCCAAGGCGAAAAGCTGATCGACCGCGTTAATGCGCTGATCGCCCGCTATGAGCTTGGCGGCTATCTTCATCTCAGCGGCGATCCAAGCTGGTCGTTCCTCAATTTCCGCGATGCAAAGCCCTATAGCCTGTGGCAGATCAAAACGCTCTATTTGCAGGAAATCTTCGCTCGTGGCGCGTTGAGCCTGGGCACGCATAATCTCAGCTACGCCCATGACGATGGCGCGTTGGATCGGCTGCTGGCGGCCTATGATGGCGCCTTCGCGGTGTTGGCCGACGCCTTGCACAATCGCCGGCTTGAAGCGCTGTTGCGCTGCGCGCCGCTGGAACCTTTGTTCAAGGTGCGCTGATGCTGCTGGCCTTCCGCACCGACGCATCGCGGGCCATTGGCACCGGCCATGTCAGCCGCTGCCTGGCCTTGGCTGATCGGGCGCATGCCGCGGGCGATCGCAGCCTGTTCATCTGCCGCGCCCATGACGGCGCTCTGATCGGCGCGATCCGCGACGCCGGTTATCCGGTGCGTGTGCTTGAGCCGACCGGCGGCGATGATGGCGCTTTGGCCCATAGCGCCTGGCTTGGCGCCAGCCAGGCCGAAGACGCCGCCGCCACCATCCAAGCGTTGGATGGTGCCCGACCAGACTGGCTGGTGATCGACCATTATGGGCTGGACGCGCGCTGGCAACGGGCGCTGCGGCCACATGTGGGGCGGATGCTGGCCATCGACGATCTGGCCGATCGCCACCATGATGTCGATATGCTTGTCGATCAAAATTTCTTCGCCGCGATGGCGCCGCGTTATGATGGGCTGTTGCCGCCGCCTTGCCAGCGCCTGCTGGGCCCGCGCTATGCCCTGCTGCGTCCGGCTTTCGCCCAAGCCCGGCAAACGGCATCGCCGACGCAATCCGCGGTCAAACGGCTGGTAATTTTCTTTGGCGGGGTTGACGCCGGCGGTCATAGCGCGCTGGCCTTGCAGGCCTTGGCCAAGCTGAAGCTTGCCGATTGCCATGTCGATGTGGTGCTGGGGCCGCTAAATGCGGGGCGCGCGGCGTTGTTGGCCGAGGCCGAGGCGCTGGCGTTGCCGAATCTGTGGGTTCATGCCGATGGCGCCGACATGGCGGCCCTGCTGGCCCGGGCCGACCTTGCATTGGGCGCCTGCGGTGTCAGTCAATGGGAGCGGGCGTGCCTTGGCGTGCCGTCAATCGTGTTGGCGGTCGCCGACAATCAACGTCCCATCGTCGCTGATTTAGCGGCGGCGGGCTATTGCTGGGGCGTCAGCCAGGGCGAAGCCGTCAGCGCCGATGATCTGGCGGCGTTGATCCGCACCGCGCTTTTATGCGGCGAGGCCCGCCAGGCAATGGCGGTGCGTGGCCAGCGGCTGGTCGACGGCGAGGGTGCGCGCCGGGTGCTGGCGGCGATGCGGGCGTCGGCGATAGAACTGCGCCCGGTCGTCGACGGCGATGGCGCGCAGCTGTTTCAATGGCGCAACGATCCTGTTACCCGCCGCCATGCCCTCAATCCGGCGCCGCTGGACCTGGCGGCGCATCATGCCTGGCTGACCGGGGCACTGGCCGACCCGGCGCGGCTGTTATGGATGGGGGTGCTGGATGATGCCGACATTGGCGTGTTGCGCTTTGATCTCGACGGCGACGCTGCCCTGGTCTCGATCTATCTTGATCCCAACCGACATGGTCAAGGCTTGGGCCGGGCCTTGCTGCGGGTGGGCCTGGCGCGGCTGGCCAAGACGCATCCGCACATCCGCCTGCTGGAGGCGGATGTGCTGGACGCCAACCGGCCGTCGCGGGAAATTTTCGAGGCCGTTGGCTTCCAGCTTCACCAGCGCCGCTATCGTTTCAGCCTCGATGGGGAGGAGCCGTCATCATGAACATCGCTGGCCGTCCGGTTGGACCGGGGCATCCGCCCTTCATCATCGCCGAAATGTCGGGCAATCATAATCAGTCGCTTGAGCGGGCGTTGGCGATCGTCGATGCTGCCGCCCAAGCGGGCGCTCATGCGCTGAAACTGCAAACCTACACGCCCGACACCATGACCATCGACCTCGATGAAGGCGCCTTTTTCATCGCCGATCGCAACAGCCTGTGGCAAGGTCAGTCGCTCTATCAACTCTATCGGCAAGCGATGACGCCATGGGCGTGGCACGCGCCGATCTTTGAACGTGCCCGAGCGCTGGGCATGGTGCCGTTATCGACGCCCTTTGATGCCAGCGCCGTCGATTTTTTGGAGAGCCTGGACGCGCCTTGCTACAAAATCGCCAGTTTCGAAAATCATGACCTGCCGCTGATCCGGCGGGTGGCGGCCACGGGCAAGCCGATGATCATATCCACCGGCATGGCGAGCTTGGCGGAGCTGGATGAAAGCGTGCGCGCCGCCCGCGATGCAGGCTGCCAGGATCTGGTGCTGTTGAAATGCACCAGCAGCTATCCCGCCTCGCCCGAACAGTCCGACATCCGCACCATTGCCCATATGCGCGACTTGTTTGGCTGCGCGGTTGGGCTGTCGGATCACTCCATGGGCGTTGGCGTGGCCTGCGCGGCGGTGGCCATGGGTGCTTGTGTGATTGAAAAGCACTTCACCCTGGCCCGCGCCGATGGCGGTGTTGATTCCGCCTTTTCACTGGAGCCGCCGGAAATGGCAGCCCTGGTCAGCGAAACCTTGCGCGCCTGGCAAGCCTTGGGCGAAGTGGCCTATGGCCCGGCCCCGGCCGAGGCGTCGTCGCTGCGCTTTCGCCGTTCGATTTACGCCGTCGCCGACATCGCGGCGGGGGAAGCGCTGTCGGCCGCCAATATCCGCTGCATCCGCCCCGCTGGCGGCCTGCCGCCCAAATATTATGACCGGCTGTTGGGGCGCCGCGCCGCGCGCGCGATTCGCCGTGGCACCGCCATCGACTGGGACGCGCTGGGCTGAGCCGCGCCCGATCCCGAAAGCGCCGACCGATCGCGCCTTTGGGCTTGCGAAATGCCGCGAACACGATTAGCTTGCGCGCCGTCCACCCCAGGGTGGATCTTCCCACCGATGGGGCCGTAGCTCAGTTGGGAGAGCGCTACAATGGCATTGTAGAGGTCAGGGGTTCGATTCCCCTCGGCTCCACCATTCTTTCAGAATGATTTTCGCCTCGGTTCAATAAAATATCCTGGGGCTCCACCAATTCTCCAAAATCCCGCCACCTCGGGTTTGATCAAATCAGCTGGGGCGCCATCCTGTGTTTGGCCCCGATCAGGCCGACCGCCAGCAAGCCGGCTCAACCGGGGACCGTGGCGCGGTAGAGGTGCCAGGTGGCGTGGCCCAGCACTGGCAGGGTGACGGCCAGGCCGATGAACAGCGGCAGCGCGCCGATGGCGAGGCCGGCGACGACGATGAGGCCCCAAACGGCCATCGGTTTCGGGTTGGCTAGCACCGCACGCACGGAAGTGGCGATGGCGGTAACGACGCCGACATCGCGGTCCAGCATCATTGGCAGCGAGACCACGGAAATCGTCAACACCAATACGGCAAAGACAAAGCCGACGCCGCAGCCAACCACGATCAGGCCCCAGCCGGCGCTGGTGAAAAAGACCTGTTCGGCAAAGCCGCTGATCGATTGCGGCACGGTTTGCGGGAAAAACACATCATAGATCATCAGCGCGGCCTGCAGCCACATCAGAAAAAGCAGCGCCAGCAGCACGCCCATGATGACGATGGAACCAAGATTGGGCGCGCGCACGACCGTTAAGGCATGCCACCAAGCGTGCGGCTCGCCGCGTTCGCGCCGCCGGCTCAATTCGTAAAGGCCCGTGGCCGCCACTGGGCCCAGCAGGGCAAAGCCCGACAATAGCGGGAAAAACAGCGGCAGCATATTATAGCCCGAGGTCATGCGGGCGAGAATGATGGCGATGACGGGATAAATAATGGCCAGGAAAATCGCATGGGTGGGTCGGGCGTTGAAATCTTCAATGCCTTTGTTCAGAACTTGCCGCAGGTCGGCAACGGCGATGGGCGCGACGCGTGGCGCGGTTAAAGCGGTATCCATTTGCCTGTCCTTTCTGTTTTGATGCTCTTGGCTCTTGCTGTTGGTGGCTCCCCCATGCACTGATGTCTTGACAAAATACGTGTTCCCGCACGCGTTAGCCTGACACAGTTCGGGGCGTGGCGCAAACTGCCGTCAAGGCCGGTCAGCATGCTTGCCGGGCCAGGGCAAACTGCGCTAAGGAGTAGCATTTGCAACGCCAAGGCAGAATGCAATGAACAAGGAAAAGCCACCGGGGTCGGCGCTGCCGCCTATCGAGGACCGCCTGTCGTTTTTGATTCACCGCATCAATGCGCAGCTCGCACGGATCTGCAATCCGTTTTTCGGCACGCTGGACATGGATTTGTACAGCTCGCGCATCATGGTGATTTTGTTGGAGAAAGGCGCCGTGCGGGTGGGGGAACTGGTGGATTTGATGGCGTTGCCGCAATCGACCATCTCGCATCAATTGCAGCGGCTTGAGAAACGTGGGCTGCTCACCCGCAGCCGGGTCAGTTCCGACAACCGCTCCGTCACCGTCAAGCTGACCAAGGAAGGCAACCGCGCGGCGCAGCAATGCAATGTCACCAGTGCCATCGTCTATGATGCCATGATCAAGGACATGAGCGCCGACGACATGGAAATTCTGCGCGATCACATGAGTGCGATGTTCGAACGGCTAAAAAACTTCGATGGCGAACAAGTGCTGCGTTCGCAGCCCGCCGCGACTAAGCCGGCAGGCGGGCGGGCCAAGGCGCAGCAGCCGTGGCCGTCACGGCGTAAGGTCCGCGGCGGCTGAGCCGAGCGGCAGGCGGGTGCTGGACTTGACGGTGCGCAGCGCCACCGTCGCCGCCACCGCCGCCACCCCCGGCAAACACCATATCCGTTCGGCCAAGAACCGGTCCAAGTCTGGCGCCGCGCGCGCCGCCACCCGCAATTGATAATGCCAGTCGCCGCTGATCGCGTCGCACAGCAGCACAGGTTCCAATGCCGTCACCGCTTCCTCGAAGGCTTGGCGGCTCGCCATGTCGGCCTTGGCCAGGCGCAGATTGACCAGCGCGATCAGGTCAAAGCCCAGCACCGCGGCGTCAAGCAGGGCGACCCGCGCCTTGATCGCGCCAATTTCCTCCAGCCGCTTGATCCGTCGCCAACAAGGCGTGGCCGAAAGATGAATGCGTTCGGCGATCTGGGCGACCGACAGGCTGGCGTCGGCCTGAACGGCCTGGAGGATGGCAAGGTCGGTCGCGTCCAAGGCGGGATTGAGGGTCATGCCAGGGCCTGCCGACCCCGCCCAGACCAGCCCCGCGCGCGTGGCTGGCGACGACATGATTTGAAAAGCGTTCCAATTTCGGGCGGCATGGGCGAAAAGAATCCCCCAGAGCAATTTACATCGAAAGTGAAATATCTAATAATGTTATTATAAGTGGAATATTCTTCTATAATCAAGCAAAGATTGAAGAAGTGCTATTGCTAGATAGGGGCATAGAAAGATATACTTGCCATCCCATAGGTCGTTTGGATTGGAGAATGAAGGTGGCCTCAGCCCCGGAACCGGTGTTGATTGAGCAGGGTCGTGTGATTGACGGCACGGGCGCGCCCGCTGTCCAGCAGGCGGTGGCGCTGGAGGGCGGCAAGATCGCGGCCCTTGGCGCGGCGGCTGAACAATGGGCCGAGCGTCGCAATGACGTGCGCCGGATTGATGCCAGCGGCAAGACGGTGATGCCAGGCCTGATCGACGCGCATTGTCATGTTACCTTTGACGAGCCGCTGTCGAACGAGGAATTGTTTTTCCACCGCCGCGAAGGTTTGTCGGCGATCATCGCCGCCTATAATATTCGCAAGGTGCTGCGGGCGGGCGTCACCAGCCTGCTTGATGCGGACTGCATTTTCTCGGTATCGCTGGATTTGCGCGACGCGATCGAGGCCAATGTCATCGAAGGCCCGCGCATGGTGTGCGGCGGCAATGCGTTATTCACTTCGGTTGGCGGCACCGCCGGCATGCTGATTCCCGATGAAGGCAGCATTGGCTATTCGCGCGTTACCCGCACCCGCGATGAAATCGTCACCGAGGTGCGGCGGCAAATCAAAAACGGTGTCGACTGGATCAAGATTCATGTCACCGGCGTCATCCCGCGCCAGGTCGCGGAAGGCGAAATTCAAGTCTGGACGCTGGATGAAATGAAGGCGGCGGTCGATGCCGCACATGAATTGGGTATCCCGGTGGTTGGCCATTGCCGCAATGCATCCAGCACCCGCGATGCCGCCCGCGCCGGCTTCGACATGATTTTGCACGCCACCTATATGGATGAGGAGGCGCTGGAAGCGGTCGTCGATGCCAAGGTGCCGCTGGTGCCGACCCTGACCTTCCAGGCGGTGCTGGCCGATTATGGCCCGGCCGTTGGCGCCGACGTGTTTTTGCGCGACCTGTTTGCGCGCGAAATCGAGGAAAGCTCGAAAATGCTGCGCCGGGCCTATGACGCCGGCGTGCCGATCATGTGCGGCTCGGAAAGCGGCTTTTCGCTCACCCCTTATGGCGAATGGCATTGGCGCGAATTGAAGGTGCTGGTCGACCATTTGGGCCTGTCGCCCTTGGAAGCGATTTCTTGCGCCACCATGCAAGGCGGCCGCGCCTTTGGCCGCTTTGGTGAGCTGGGCGTGCTGGCCGAAGACAAGCCGGCGGATGTTTTGGTCGTCGATGGCGACGTCGACAAAGACGTCTCGGTGCTGGGCGAACGCGCGCGGATCAAGCATGTGTTCCTCAGCGGTCACGACATCGACCTGACGACGCCCCTGCGCGAACGCAATCCGATCCCGGGTTGGAAGGTGGCGCCCTATTCCGACCGGCCGCTGACCTATGACTTTGCCAAGTCGCAAACAGCGAGGTCGTCATGACATTGCATCAGATCGAGGATTTCGCCGGTTGCGCCGATGCCCTGCGCAACAGCGATATGCGCCAGGCGCTCTATGACGAAGGCGCGATCTTGATGGAAAAGGTGCTGGTCAATCTGCACGGCACCGAGCACCGCGACCGCCGCCAGGCCGAGGCCAAGGTTTTTCGTAAGGATTTCTTTCATTATTACGAAAAGCAGGTATTGCCGCAAACCCTGGAGGAAACCATTGCCCCATTCCGTGACGCGGGCTCGGCCGACCTGGTCGACCTCGGCTATCGGATCATGATGAACCTCACCGCCGATTTCACCGGCATCGACCGGCCGGAACGCTCGGCCGAGGAAACCGAACATTTGTTGCGGCTGTTGCGCTCGCTTGGTTTGGCCGCGACCGTGGGGCAGTCCAAGGCCGAGGACAAGGCGCCAATCAAAGCCCAGATCAAGGCCGCGATCGATGAGTTTGACGAACGGTTTTTCACCCCCTCAATCGCCCGCCGTCAAGCCTTGCTGGCGGCTGTAGCCGCAGGCGAGGCGACGGAGGATTCACTGCCGCGCGATGTGATGACGGTATTGCTGCAGGCCCAGGACAAGCTCAACCTGCCGCGCTATGACATGTTGCGCGAGGCGGCGTTCTTTTCATTGGCCGGCGCCCACACCTCGATCCATTCCTTGAGCCATGCGATGCACCATATTTTCGAGTGGATCGCGGCGCACCCAGAAGACCGCACCCGGCTCAAGCAGGACCCATTCTTCGTCCAGCGCTGCGCCCATGAAAGCCTGCGGCTCAATCCCTCAAGCCCAATCGCCAAGCGGCGCTCGCTGTGCCCCGTACATTTGGAACATGGCGGCGACATTGCCGAAGGCGATGACGTGGTGATCAATCTTTATACTGCCAATCGCGATGTCAGCGTGTTTGGGTCCGACGCGGCGGATTTCAACCCGCATCGCGAAATCCCGAAAAATCAGAACCCCTATGGCTTGTCGATGGGCCTGGGCATGCATGCCTGCCTTGGTCGCAATTTGGCGATCGGCGTGGTGCCGAAGGACGGCGCCGATGCCGAAACCCATCATTATGGCACGGTGCCGTTGATTGTTTCGGCGCTGTTGCAACGTGGCGCCTTGCCGGATCCACAAGAGTTGCCGCGCAAGGACGAAACCATCGCCCGCATCATGTGGGCCTATTATCCGATCATCTTCAAGCCCGAGGACGCGTTGTTGTGAGCCTGCACACCCTTAACCGCTATCGTCACTGCGAAACGGCGCTGCGCGATCAGGCGTTGAAACAATCGCTTTATGACGCCGGCGCAGTGGTGATGAAGGATGTTTTGCTGACCTTGCATGGCGACGAGCACCGGATGCGCCGACAGGCGGAAATGCGCGTGTTCCGTCGCGACTTTTTCAAATATTACGAACATGAGGTGTTTCCGCGCACGCTGGAGGAAACCCTGACGCCGGCGGTGGCGGCGGGTCGCGCAGAACTGATTTCTTTTGGCTATCAAGTCACGGTCAATTTGACCGCGGATTTTGCCGGCATCGACCGGCCGGAAAAATCGGTCGAGGAAACCGAGACCCTGCTGGCGATGGTGAAGGTGTTTTCCGAAGGCGCCACCCTGGTGCATTCGACCCGCGACAAGGCTGAGGTCGAAGCCGAGGTCGGCGCGGCGCTCAAGAACTTCGCGGTTCGCTTCCAGAAGCCGTCAATCGCGCGGCGGGAAGCCTTGCTCAAGCAATTCGCCGCCGGCGCGTTGGCCGAGGAAGATTTGCCGCGCGACGTGTTGACGATGTTGCTGCGCAATGAAGACAAGCTCGACCTGCCGGATGATATTTTATTGCGCGAAATGGCATTCTACATGCAGGCGGGCGCGCATTCCACGTCCAATGCCACGGTGCATTCATTGCATGAAATCTTCACTTGGGCGGGTGACGACGCCGACCGCTGGGCCAGGCTGGAAAACGACCCGTTGTTCGTGCAAGCCTGTGTGCATGAAAGCCTGCGTCTGCATCCCGCCAGCCCCGAGGCGTGGCGGCGGCCGATTTGCCCCGCCCACATTGGCGATGCCAAGGCCGTCGACACAGATGACCAAGTGGTGCTGGACCTGTTCCAGGCTAATCGCGACCGCGATATTTTTGGCGAGGATGCGGATCAATTCAAGCCCGGCCGGCCCTTGCCCAAGGGCGTGTTGCCTTATGGCCTCACCTTCGGCATTGGTGTGCATACCTGCCTCGGCCGCGAACTCGACGGCGGCGTCGTTGCTGGTCCCGCCACTGATCCGGCGCGGCATCAATATGGCATTGTCGCGTCGCTGGTGCGGCGCCTGCTGGATTTGGGCGCGCGCCCCGATCCCCAGGACCCCCCGCGCCGCGATCCCAAAACCAGCCGGCCAAATTGGGGCCATTATCCGGTTGTCTTCACCAAAAGGAATTCCGCAGCATGACCAAACAGGCAATTGTCACGGGTGGCGCCAACGGCATTGGCGCCGCCATCGTGGCGGCATTGGACGCGGCCGGTTACCGCGTTGGCGTTTTCGATTTGAAGGATGAAGACGTCGCCCGCTGTGTCGGCGATCATGCCAATCGGGTCGCCCTGGTCGGTTCGGTCGCCGATGAAGCCGAGGTCGCCGCCGCCTTCGACCGCTTCGACGCGGTGCCGGACTTGGTGGTCAATAATGCCGGCATTGGCCGCTTTGCGCCGCTGGCCGAGCAAAGCGTGGCTGATTTCCGCGCTGTCGTCGATGTCAATTTGACCGGGGTTTATATTTGCACCCGCGAAGCGGTGCGGCGGATGACGCCCAAGGGGGCGGGCCATGTCGTCAGCTTGTCATCCATCAATGGCCACACCCCAGCCCCGGGCTGTGGCGCCTATGCCGCCACCAAGTCCGGGGTCATGCAATTGACCCGCCAATTCGCGTTGGAATGCAGCAATCGCGGCATTCGCTTCAACAGCATCGCGCCGGGCTTTATCGATGGCGGCATGTCGGCGCCATTTTTCGCCGACGACAAAGTGCGTGAGCGCCGCCGCAATGGCGTGCCGCTGAAACGGCTGGGCACGGTCGAGGATATCGCCAACGCGGTGCTGATGCTGGATTCGCCCCAGGCGGGTTATATCAATGGCCATGAATTGGTGGTGGATGGCGGCGTTGTCCATTCGCTGTTGCTGCAATTGCCGCGGGAGTAGGCGCCCTGACCCGCGCGTTGATCCTGTATGGCGGTGGCTCTGGCCATCCGTTCCAGCAAACCAGCGAGGCCCTGGCGCGGATGCTGGCGGCGCTGGATGTGGAGGCGGATCTGGAGATCGACATTGAGGCCGGCCTGGCGGCGCTGGCCGATTATGACCTGCTGGCCATCAACGCGCTGCGCTGGACCATGACCCAGCATGAAAAATACGATGCCGAACGGCCGCGATGGGGGCTCGACCTGTCAGCCGCCGGCCGGGCCGCGATCGAGGCGCATTTGGCGCGCGGACGGGGCTTGGTCGGCCTGCATACCGCCAGCATTTGTTTCGACACCTGGCCCGGCTGGCGCGATGTGCTGGGCGGGGCCTGGGTTTGGGGCCGGTCCTATCATCCGCCCAAGGGTCCGGTCGCAGTGGCGATCAATCCTACACAGCCATTGGCCGCTGGGCTGGACGATTTCAGTGTCGATGATGAAGTCTATTATCATCTCGACCGTTTGCCCGGCCTTGACATTTGGGCCGAGGCGGACGCTGGCGCCGGGCCGCAGCCTTTTGTGTGGTCGCATCATAGCGGGCCGGGGCGGGTGTTTTACGATGGTTTGGGCCATGATGTGGCGTCCATGGAGACGCCGGCGCATCAGGCCTTGCTTGCACGCGGCCTGACATGGGCCTTGGGACGCATTGGGGAAGGATAGACAGATGAAAGACAATCAAGGCTTGTCGGTGTTGGTGACCGGCGGGGGTTCCGGCATTGGCGAGGCGACGGCGCGTTATTTCGCCGAGCGCGGCGGCAAGGTGACGATTTCCGGTCGCCGCGCCGACAAAATCAAAGCCGCCGCTGCAGCCATTGGCGGCAATTGCCATGGCGTCGTCGGCGATGTCACCAATGCCGAGGATCGCGCGCGGATGATCGCCGAAGCCGTCGACTTTGGCGGCGGCCTGGACGCGTTGGTCAACAACGCCGCCAACACCGCCTGGGGGCCGGTCACCGAATTGCAAGCCGAAACCGTCCTGGAGATTTTCAACACCAATGTCGTTGCCGGCATGATGCTGACGGGCTTGGCCGCGCCGCATTTGTCGCAGCGCAAGGGCGCGGTGATCTTCATCGGCTCGATCCACACCCGCCGCGCATTTCCCGGCGCCTCGCCTTATGCCGCGTCAAAGGGCGCTGTGCAGGTGCTGACCAAGGTGCTGGCGGCGGAATTGGGCGCGCAAGGCGTGCGGGTCAATTGCGTGTTGCCTGGCGCGGTGCTGACCGAACTCAATATTCGCGCCGGCGTGCTCGACGCGCAATCGGCCGCCGACCGGCTGAACGCGATGGTGCCCTTGCACGCGCTGGACCGCATTGGCAAGGCCGAGGAAATCGCCGAGGCTATCGACTATCTGGTCCGCGCCGAATGGACCACGGGCGCCATGCTCGATGTCGATGGCGGCCTCGGCCTGGGCAAATCAAAGCTCTGATTTTTCCACCCCGTCAAGCGATGCGCAGCAGCCGGCGGGCATTGTCTGCCAACGGCAGGTCGGTCGGCGGCGCGGCGCGCTTGGGCGCGTCCCAGCCCGCGAAATTGCTGCCATAGACCAGCCGTTCGGTGCCAACCCGCTCGATCAGCAAATCCAGCGCGCGCTGGCCGTGCATGTGGGTGTCGAACCAGAAGCGCTTCAGAAAGCGCCCAAAAGCGCCTTCCTCGCGCAGATAGTCAGGTGCCCAGGGACGCAATTGGCCAGCTTGCTCCAGGGCGCCATAAACCAGCGCCACGGTGCCGCCGCCATGGCTGATGCAAATATCCAGATCGGGGTGCCGGTGCAGCACGCCACCGAAGATCAAGGTCGCCACCGCCACGGTTTCTTGGGCATTGAAGCCGAAAATAATATCCAGCTCATAGCGTTTGATTTGCGGGCTGGCGGGTGGACCGTCAATGCCGGCGGGGGCGGGATGCAGGAACAAGGGCACGTTCAAATCGACCACCGCTTGATAGAAAGGCTCCAGCGCCGGGTCGTCCAGCGTGTGCGTGAGGTCGGTGCCGATATAGGGCGCCAGCAGCCCCAATTGCTTGACCGCGCGCTCCATTTCCTGGATCGCGGCGTCGATATCCTGCATCGGCAGCGTTGCCAGGCCAGCCAGACGATTGGGATGGCGCGCCACCAAGGCCGCCATTTCATCATTATGGACACGGCAAAAATTCACTGCGTCCGCCACTGGAATGAAATGAAAATAGGTCAGCGGGTTAGGCGAAAGCACCTGCACGTCGATGCCGGCTTCATCCATTTGCGCCACCCGCACGTCGACATCCATGAACGGGCTGCCGCGATAGCGCACGCCGCGCAGATAATAGTCGCCAATCCTGAACAGCGGCGTGCCGTCTGCTTCCGCCGTCAGTTCCGGGCCATAGCGCCCGGCCGCGCCCATCACATGTTCGAGCACCGCATGGGCGTGGATGTCGATCACTTTTGCGTTGTTTAAACTCATGAATATGCCTGCACCGCGCCACCGTCGACCTGCACGGCGGCGCCCGTCACATAGCCCGCCGCAGCCGAACCCAAAAACACAACCATATTGGCAATTTCGTCAGGCGTGCCCATCCGCCCCATCGGGATGGACGCCGCGATTTCCGCTTCGATCGCCGCCGCCGCGCGGCCTTCATTGCTGGCACGTTGGCCCAACAGGGCGGTGACCCGGTCGGTGCGGGTCCAGCCCGGGCAAACGGTGTTGACCGTCACCCCGTCCTTGGCGACCTGATTGGCCAAGGTTTTGGCCCAGCCCAATACCGCCATGCGCACGCTGTTGGACAAGGTCAGCCCCGGCACCGGGGTTTTAACCCCGAAGGAGGAGATGTTGACGATCCGGCCAAAGCCCTTGGCTTGCATGGCCGGCAGCACCAGCCGGGTGGCCCTGACCGCCGACATCAGCGTCAAATCCACCGCCTTGGCCCAGGCGGCGTCGTCCAGATCGACAAACAGTCCCGGCGGCGGCCCGCCAGCATTGTTGACCAGAATGTCGGCATCGCCATGGGCTTTGGCCGCGCTGTCGACAACGCGGGCGATATCCTCGGCCTTGGTGACGTCGGCTTGCAGCGCCAGACAATCGCCGATCGCCGCCGCCGCCTGGCGCAAGCCATCCTCCGAGCGGGCGCAAATCGTCACCCGGGCGCCTTCGCGGGCAAAGCCGCGCGCCGTGGCCAGCCCCAGACCCTGGCTGCCGGCCATGACAATGACGGCCTTGCCCTTCAGCCCCAAATCCATGCGCTCAGTCCCCTTGGCCGGTTTGGCGCAAATAGTCGCCAAGGTCGAAATAATCACGCCATTGGCTGATCTTGCCATCGGCGATTTCAAACACGCCCATCAATGGCAAGCTGATCCGCCGGTCGCCAAGCTGAAACGCATCGACGCGCTCGGTCAGCACCTTATTGCCGGCGGCGGCAATGCTGAGAATGCGCCAATCCACGGCTTCGAAGGGGCCAACCTGATCGAGATAAGCGGCAACCTGGTCGCGGCCCCGGATCGGCTCCACCGGTACGTTATGATAAAATACGTCCGGCGCCAGAAAATCCACCACTGCCGTCATGTCGTTCCGATTCCAGGCGTCGACAAAAGCTTCCACCAAGGCGATATTCTGTTCCTCTAGGGTTGGAATGGCGCGTCTCCCTTTTCCCAGGCCACAGCCCGCAGGCCAATGATGGTGTTCGGCTTTTTGGCCTTTACCCGGCCAAGATATATCTATATCGATCAAAATGCAGGGGGCGGACGCGATTGTCAAACACTCTCGGCAAGCAGCAGCACCGCAAAAAGGAGTGTCATGACCGCTGAACGGGCGGCCCAGGAAGAATTGCGGCGCGGCTGGACTTTCATTCTGGCCGCGTCCGTCGGTGTTGGCACCAGCGCGGTGGCGTTGCCCTTTTATACCCTGGGGGCGATGGTCAAGCCGCTGTCCGATGAATGGGGCTGGTCGCGCAGCGCGGTGCAGGGCGCGATCTTGTTCAGCACCGGTATTGGCGCGTTGGTGGCGCCGCTCATGGGCGTGCTGGTCGACCGTTATGGTTCGCGCAAGGTCGCCTTGCCCTCCTGTTTTGGCCTGGCTTTCGCGTTTTTGCTGGCCGCCGCCATGACCGGGCAAATTTGGACCTTTTATTTGGCCTATGCGGCAATGGCGATCCTGGGCTCCGGCACCAGCCCGATCACTTGGAGCCGCGCGATTGCCCAGCGTTTCGAGGCCCGCCGCGGCTTTGCCTTGGGCCTCACCCTCAGCGGCACCGGTATCTGCGCGGTGTTGGCGCCGCTTTATGTGGTCTGGCTGACCCAGGTTTTTGGCTGGCGCTATGCCTATATTGGCCTAGCGGCGGTGATTTTGTTGCTGACCTTGCCCTTGGCTTATTTCTTTTTGCGGGAAGATGGCGATGATAGCCAGGAAAGCCGGGACCGCGCCGCCAAATCGGCCGCCACGGCCTGGGGCCTGGACCTTAAAACCGCGCTGCGGACGCGCAAATTCTGGATTTTGTTCCTCTCCGTCGCCTGTGTGTATCTGGGCGTTTCGGGCATCATTCCCAATGTCATCTCAGCGCTGACCGACCAGGGCTTCAGCGCCGGCGATGCCGCCTTGGTGCAAGCCACTATCGGCGCCACCATCGTCATTGCCCGGCTGGTTGTCGGCTATTTGATCGACCGGTTCTGGGCCCCTGGCGTGGCCGCGGTAGCGCTGAGCATGCCGGTCTTCGCTTGCTTGATTTTTCTTGGCGAGCCGGGATTTGCCCTGGCGCTGGTGGCGGCGGTCTGCATCGGCTGCGCGGCGGGGGCGGAGTTGGATCTAATGGCGTTTTTGACCGCGCGGTATTTTGGTCTGCGCCATTTTGGCAAGCTTTACGCCATTTATTTCGCCGCCTTGTCGGTGACCTCGGGCATTGCGCCGAGCCTGTTTGCCAGCGTTTATGACCTGTCGGGCAGCTATGACGTAGCGTTTCTGGTGGCGGCGGCGTTATTCGCCACCGGCGCCTTGTCGATCTTGTGGATGGGGCGCTATCCCGAACCGCCGGAAACCACGCCCAAAACGGCATAAAGCTCGGCTATCACCTTCAAGCCAACCGGTCGGTCCGATAAATACATTGCAATCAATATTATCTTGTTCGATATTTAACCCCTAATGACGTGCCTGAGGGAACGCATGGCGGCGCGCGCCGTTCATGGCCGCAAACGCCACGACAAGCGGCATGCCATGCCAAACAAATGTCAAAGGGAGGGAGCCATGACATTCATCACCCATTGTAAGGATTCGAGCCAAGCGCGGCTGTTGGGCCGCGCATCATTAGCGGCAATCGCCACTATGATTGCGGCGGCGCCGGCGACCGCGCAGCAGGACGGTGCCGCGCGGCCTTATGCCGGCATTGAAGAGGTCGTGATTTATTCGACCAAGCGCCCAGTGGCGGAATCGGCGCAAAATGTGCCCAATGCCATCACCGCCATCGGTCCCGGCAAGATCGAGGACAGTTTCGCAGTCGACATCACGGAAATCGGCCGTCTGGCGCCTAATGTCGAGCTGCAACCGGTTAGCACCTTTCCCGGTTTCGCCAATTTCACCATCCGCGGCATTGGCGTGAACAATTCCACCCGCTCGATCGACCCCGCCGTCAATGTGATGATGGACGGCATGGTCTTTGGGTTCCAAGGCGCGACCATCCTTGACACCTTCGATTTGGAGTCGGTGGAAGTGTTGCGCGGCCCGCAAGGCATTTTGTTTGGTCGCAATACCACCGGTGGCGCGGTGTCTTTCCGCACCCGCCGGCCGACCGGCGAATTTGGCGTTCGTGGCCGTGTCACTATCGGCAATTTCGACCGCTTTGACGTCAGCGCCAGCGTCGAAGGGCCGCTGGTTGAAAACAAAGTCGCGGCCAAGTTATCGGTGATCAGCCGCAATATGGACGGCTGGTTCGAGGACAATAATGGCGGCACCTTCGTGCCGGCGCCGTCCAATCCATCGGGATTGCAGCCGCAGAACTCGACCGTCGATCTACCGCAAACCGAGTTTGTGATGATCAAGCCAACCATCGTCATCACCCCGAATGAGGATTTGGAAATCACCCTGCTGGGCCAATATCTGCGTTCGCGGGGTGGTTCGGGCGCCGGCGGGGCCTTCATTCCCGACACCGGTGAGCTGTCGCTGGCGCAAACCGAGTTCGGCTTCTTCCCGTCGGAAGATTTCTTCGAGGTCAATCACAATCTGCCGGGCAAGAACCAGACCGATCAATGGTATGCGATCGCCGAGGTGAATTGGAATATCGGCCATGGCACCATCACCTCGATCACCGCTTATCGTGATGTGCCGAAATTCGATACCGACCTCGATGTCGACGAAACACCGTTCACGCTGATTCATTTCCCCGACAATCAGGAAGACAGCGAGCAGTTCAGCCAGGAGCTGCGCTATGCTTCCGAATTTTCCGACAAATTCGATTTCATTGTCGGCGCCTATTATTTCAACATGGAAATGCGCATTTTAGAGCGTCGCCAACTGACTGGCGTGGCGGCCGGGCGCGCCCATACCGACTTCCTGTTCCAGCAAGGCGACTTCACCCAGAAGACCGAAAATCTTTCGGCCTTCCTCAATGCCAATTACCATATCAACGAACAATGGACGGTGACCGCCGGTGGCCGCTTCACCTATGAGGAAAAGACCCTCGACCTGATCCCGATCACCACCTGCGCGGGTCCGGGCTTTACCGGCTGCAACACCAATGTCACCCGCTTTGAGGAGGATTGGAACAATTTCTCGCCGACTGTTGGGGTAGAGTTCCGTCCGCGCGAGGATGTGCTGACCTATTTGAAATGGACGCGCGGTTTCCGCAGCGGCAATTTCAACGGCCGCACCGCCAATGTGGCGGCGGTGGGCCCGGCCAATCCGGAATCCGTCGATCAAGTGGAGGTCGGTCTCAAATCGAGCTGGCTGGACAATCGCCTGCGGGTCAATCTCGCCGGCTTCTGGTCCGACTTCAAGGACATCCAGCGGCCGTTCCAGCGGCCCTTCGGCGGCGGTCTGGTGCAGGATTTGGCCAATGCCGGCTCGGCCACCATTCTTGGCCTGGAACTGGAAGTCACCGCGGTGCCGCATCCTGATCTTGTGTTGGAGGCCAACGCCGGCTGGATCGACGCTTCATTCGATGAGTTCCTGGGCCTCGATGTTGACGGCGATGGCGTGATTGATGCCGGTGACAATGCGGCCGCGGAAATGCTGGAATTCGACCGGGTGCCGGAATTCAATTTCCATATCTCGGCGAACTACCGGATCCCGCTGCAACTGGATGGCGATCTGTCTTACCGGATTGCCTATACCTGGAAGGATGACTTCTTCACCGATGTGCGCAATATTCCAACGCTGGCCCAGGAATCCTACGGCGTGTTGGATATGAGCCTGACCTATCAGATGGACAATTGGCGCGTCGCGGTGTTCGGCAAAAACATCACCGAAACCGAATTCGTCGATGTCCGCAGCCGCATCTTCAACTTCCAATCCTTTGGCGGCCAACCCCGCACCTGGGGCCTGGAAGTCTCGTTCCAATATTGACCGGCAATGCTGGGTCCGTCACCGCGCGTCGGCGGACGGACCCAGCAAGCGCCTGACTTCCGCGCCCAGCCAGCTACGGCCCGTTTGGGCGATGCTGAGATGGCCAAATGATAAGAAGGCATGGACCGTCGTTTTGAAGCAACGATAGGTCACCGCCACGCCAGCAGACCGCAGTTTGTCGGCATAGACTTGCCCTTCATCGCGCAGGGGGTCGAAGCCGGCGGTCATGATCACTGCCGGCGCCAAGCCATCCAGGTCAGCCGCCAGCAAGGGGGAGACATTTGGCTGGCTCGCCAACGCCCTATCGGACAAATACCAGCCGGTGGTGACTTCAATATCGCGCAGGGAAATGACATAGCCGCAATTGCCATATGCAGCCCGTGAGGGATAGCGCGCATGCGGGCTGGCGACGTCCAACATCGGATAGATCAGAATTTGGCCGGCAAGCCACGGCCCCGCCTCATCGCGCAGACATCGCGCGGTCACCGCCGCCAGATTGCCGCCGGCGCTGTCGCCCATTACCGCGATTCGCCGGCGATCGATGTTCAGCTTGTCTGCTTGTTGGCTGGCCCAGCGCACAGCAGCCAAGGCGTCTTCCAGTCCGGCGGGAAAAGGATGTTCCGGCGCCAGCCTATAGTCGACGGAAAGAAAACAAGCGTCACTGGCCAGGCATAGGGCCTTGACTAGGCTGTCATAGCCATCGAGATCGCCCAATGCCCAGCCGCCGCCATGAAAGAAAACGACTGCGGGCAGAGTTTGGCCGGCGCTGTCCGCTGGGCGGTAAAGCCGTGCCGGGACCATGCCTGCGGGTCCGGGCACAGTAACCGGGGTGACGAGGCACCCTTCCGGTTCCGGGCCATTCAGGCCTTGCCACATCGCCTGGCCTGCGGCGCGCACTTCGTTGATGTCGAACGCGCTCATATCGCGTTCGCCGCCACCAAGAAACTCCAAGTGCTGCATCAAGGCGGCTGTTTCCGGATCAAGATTCATTGGATGTCTTTCATGAATGGAAGCGAACCATGGTCAATAGCGGAAAAACAGCCTCAGATCCCAACTGCGGCGGGCACCGAAAAATGCGGTTTGCACGCCTGGAAACTCGGCCAGATTGAAGCCTTGAACGCGGATATCGCGCCCGCTTAAGTTGCGCCCGCCAGCGCGCAATTCCCAGCGTTCGTCAGCCGTCTTGATGGCGGCGAAGGCATTGAGAATGACATAGGCGTCTTGGCGCAAAAGTGGCGAGTCGGTAATTTCGTTCGCGACATCGCCGCGATAGGCACCATCGCCATGCAACACCGCTACCCATTGGCTGTTCAGCGGCCATTGATAGGTTGCAGCGATGCTGGCATTCCATTTTGGGGAATTGATCAGATCGCGATCCGACACGTCGGTGGCAACACCGTTCACCAAGGTCTCGAAGTCTTGATATTGTGCGTCCAGGAAGCCGACACTGCCATTGATCGCAAGGCCTTCGACCGGACGGGCCGCCAATTCCAATTCCACGCCTTGAATGCGCGCGGCAGCAGCGTTGGTGAACAAACTTTCAAAAAATCCCGTATCGGGGTCGCGGCCAAAGGAGGTGACTTGAAGGTCGCGATAGCGATTATAGAAATAGGCCACATTGGCTGTCAGCCGACCGTCAAGCCAGGCTGATTTGACGCCGCCTTCATAAGCCCAAACCTTCTCCGGGGCAAAGGGCTCGAAGCCGAAATCGGTGTTGGCGCGACCGTCGAACCCACCCGATTTGAAACCACGCGAGACCGATGCATAAAGCATCACCGCGTCATTGACTTGATAAGACGCAGCGAAACGCGGTGTCCAGGCATCCCAATTGGCCTTGTTCTGAACTGACGGACCGACAATGCCAACTCCTTCCAAAAACGGTGGAAAATCTTGCGTCACCCGCAGGTCAGGATCAAAAAAGCTTTCAAAGCGCCGCCGGGACGATTTTTCATCATAGGTATAGCGCAAACCGAATTCGACGCTGAGCGCATCATTGAGATCATAAGTCGCATGGCCAAAAACGGCGATGGAATCGGTCTTTTGATCGGTGTCGGCCAATTGCGATCCGGGTGCACCGAAGAAGACCAGCGGGAAGCCGAAAATCGCGCCTGAATGGGCGTCGAATCCAGACAATGTCAAGTCATCATCATGAAAATAATAGATGCCACCGGTAAAGGTCAGGCCACCGTCCGAGGCATAGCTGGCGCGCAATTCCTGACTGAACTGCCATTGCTCTTGAAACACCACCACATCGATCAATGGCACCGGCGCGCCGTCGGTATCGAGCACCAAATCAAAGTCCATCGCCCGGTATGACGTGATCGATTCGATGCTCCAACTGTCCGACATGCGCCAATCGGCTTTCAACGTGAAGCCATAGCTGGTCAGATCCGACAAGCCATTAGCGTTGGTTTCCGCGATGAAATTATCTTGATTGGGGCCGAGAACCGTCGGCGTGAACGGGTCGGTGAACGGATTTTCAAAAAACAAAACATCGCTTTCACGGATCGGGCTGCGCGAGGTGTCGGGCCGGTCGATCTTGCCGTCGGCGGTCAAGGTGATTTCCAGTTCCGGCGTCGCCGAGAACGCCAATGCCGCTCGCCAGGCAAGTGACTCGGTATCGCCGTCTGGGCCACCGACAGTGGCGTTGCGGGCAAAGCCGCGATGATTGGTCGCCGACAGGGCGACCTTGCCACGCAAGCGCCCTTCGATCAGGCTGCCGCCCAAGCCGCCGTTCAGGGTGACGAAGTCAAACCGCCCTGCGCCCAGTTCCGCATAAGCCTCGAAATTTTCCGGTGGCGCCTTGGACACGAATTTGATCGCGCCACCAGGCGAGTTCCGGCCGTAAAGCGTGCCTTGTGGTCCGCGCAGCACTTCTACCCGTTCGACGTCGAACAATTCCAGAAAGGCTGCCTGGTTGCGGGCGATGAACACATCATCGATATAAATGGCGACGCCAGATTCGACGAAGGCCAGCGAATCGTTCTGGCCAATGCCGCGCATGAAAATCACCGCGTTCGATGCATCGCCGCGGTCGAGATAAAGATTGGGCACGGCATATTGAATGCCGCTGATATCATCGGCTTGCAGGTCTTTAAGTCGGGTGTCGGAGAAGGAAGAGACCGAAATCGGCACGGTCTGCAGCGATTCAGTGCGCCGTCGCGCGGTCACCAGCACTTCTTCCAAAGCTGCAATCCCAGTATCCGCCGTTTGGCCAAAACTGGCATGGCTGGTGATGATCAAGGCACCCGTGCAGACTGTTGCCAACCAGGCCGCGCGGCTCCGGCTTGGGTTGAAAAACCTTATCTCTCTCATTTCCGGTCCTCCTCTGGTTCGATCCCTCGGCTTTGTTTTTGGCGGACATGCGCCGCCAAGCTTGCATGCAGTCTAGGAACCGGCGCGACCGCCGGCGATGACCGGCGCCGTCATTTGATGTGTACAAATTCGCTCACGACGCGCAAAATCATTGCAAAGGACAAACTGCGGGGGAGGCGCCATGGCAAGCCGAGGACACAACAGATGACGGGCGGCACCCGCTACCGCGTGGCATTGACCGATGTGCGGCCACTCGCCAGTTTGGCTGAGGACTCTGGCGTTGCGTTCGTCGACCTGCTGACGGGGTTGGGGCTGCCCGCGGACTTGCTGAGCCGCTCCGACGACGCCAGCATCAGCCTTGGCGACTATTTTCGCCTGCTGGAGCAGGTCGCTGCCGCCATCCAGGACGAGACCTGCCATCTTTCCAGCCGTCCATTGCTACCGGGGTCGACGCATTTTGCCTGGTCCAGTATCGCCGGCGCGGATCAGTTGGCCGACGCCATGAAACGCGTCGCCAAGGCCTATAATATGCTGCACGGCGGCCATTATAATCATGTCGAGTTGCGGCCCGACGCGATTGCCTATGTGATCGATGATCGCGCCTTTCCCTATAGTCCGCATCAGGATGCCAGCTATATCCATTTCACCATGGAATGCGTCTTGGCGTTTCTCCATGGCACCTTGATGTTGATCGCTGGCGATGCTTTGCAAGCGCATTTGCGCAAAGTGCACAGCCGGCGCCCACGCGCGATCAAGGGCAGCGGCCAGATTGATTTTCTGGCCGCGCCGGTGCGTTGGAACGCGCCTGGTTATGCATTGATCTATGATTTGCCCGCAGCCTTTTTGCCGGTCGATCCGTCACTGTCGCGGCTGCCATCGCCGGATGCGGTCTATCGTAAAATCATTGCCCGGCTGGAAGTTGAAGGGGCGGGCAATGCCGGACGCTGCCGCGATCAAGTGGCGGCGCGCTTGCGCCAAGGCATGCGCGGTCAAGCCTCGATCGCTGCCGATATGGCAATGAGCGTTGCCACCCTGAGGCGGCGGCTGGAAGCGGAAGGCACCTGTTTTCGGGTGCTGCGGCATGAAGTCTTGGCCCAGACAGCCAAGGCGATGCTGGAACAAGGCGCCCATGTCGCGGATATTGCCGAGCAATTGGATTTCGCCGATTTTCGCAGTTTTAGCCGTGCTTTCAAGCATTGGACCGGCAAGACCCCCGCCGCGTACCAGGCCAGAACGGCCATTGCGCGGCATTGAAAAAATCCCTCAGCCGCCAAACACCTTGCGCAGCAGGGCGGTGGTTTGTTTGGCGGGGTCGTTGCGGATCAAGGCTTCTTCGCGGCCGAGATGCAGGAATACCGCCGCGATGGTTTCATCCAGCACATGGTCGGTGAGGCTGGCCTTGATGTCGGGCACGAATGGCAGGTCCTGATATTGGCCGATCAACCGGTCATAGGCTTGGATCGCGCCGGCATCGGCCAAGGCGTCGTCGATGATCGGCCTCATGCTGGCCGCCAGGGGCGCTGTCATCTTGTCTTGAAAATACAGCGTCGCCGCATTGTCGGGTCCGGTCAATATCGCCCGCGCGTCGTTGATCGTCATTTGCCGAATCGCATCGGCGAATAATGATTGCGCCTTGGGCACGGCGGCCTCCGCCGCGCGGTTCAAGCGCATCTCCAAATCATCGCCCAATGCACCGGCGCCAACCCGGTCGAGCAAAGCGTCAGCCTTTTGCAGTTTTTTTGGCAAGGGAATATGCGCGTTGGGGACTTGATAAAACCCGTTTTCACGGCCCAGAGTCGCGACCACTTGATCGGCGCCGGCGCGCAAGGCTTGTTTTAGCGCGGCGGTGATGTCGTCGGTGGCCACGGGGTCGGTTGCGTTGGTTTCAGGCGTTGCCGAGTCGCCGGCGAAAAAGTCCTTGGCGCGTTGCCACCAATTGGCGGCATTGGCGGGCGGGGCCAACACAGCCGCCAAAACAATGGCTGCGGCGGCCAGGCTCATGGTCCTCGGCTTCATGGCTGTGTCCCTCGGTTAGGCCGGTCAGTGCGAGGGTTCAGCCTAGCTCATTAGCAAGCCGGCGGCACCGGAAAACTGACATCCGGTGCCGCCATTGATTGCCTAGAACCGGAACATCACCTCCACGCCATAACGGGCGCGGGTGCCGGGGGCGTTGAAGGAGCCGCCGAATTCCGTCGCTGGAATCACGTCTTCCAGATATTTGGTGCCGGTGGCGTTTTCAACAAAGCCGATCACCGACCACCAGTCGCCTTGGACGCCGGCGCGGATATTGAGCAGGGCATAGGCGTCGCGGCGGGTGTTGGAGAAATCGCCAATGCCCAGCCCGCCCGAACCCGGGCCGGTGACCGGGGCAATTTCAAACAAGCCCTGGAAGATGGTGGGGCGTTGCTGATTTTGCACGGTGTGGAACCAGGTGGGGCCGACAAAAGTGCCGTCGACACGGGCGAATAATGACAGGCCGTCATCGATCGGATAATCGAATTGGGCGCCGACATTGCCGGTATAATCCGGCGTCGCCGGCGATTTGTTGCCCAATGTGTCGGGCCGCGCGGCATTGGCCTTGATTTCGCTGTCGGTGACATTGATGCCGCCAAACACCGTCACATAGTCATGTAATTGCACGCTGCCGCTGGCTTCAAAACCATAGAGGTCGACATTGTCGATATTCGAGACCACGCGCAGCAGGCCGAACGAGCCGACAAAGAATTCAAAAAATTGCATATTGTCGACATCAACATAATAGGCAGCGGCTTCGAACCGCGCCCGGCCGCCCCAGAACCGGGTTTTGAAGCCGGCCTCGAAGGCGGAAGAGGTTTCTTTCTCAAACTGATCATTGATATCGACCAGCGGGAAGGCGCCATTATTGGTGAACGGGGCAATGGCGTTGTTGATGAAGATGTCGACGGTGGCGGCGCTGCCTTGGTTGTTGAAGCCGCCGGCCTTGAAGCCAACGCCCCAATTGGCGAACAGCGTGACACTGTCATTGGGTTCCCAGGTCAAGCTGATCTTAGGCTGCAATTCTTTGAACGCGCGTTCCTGGTCGGGCAGCACGCCCGAGGGATTGACAAGGTCCGAGAGCCCGGGATTGAGCGGGTCATTGAAAATGCCGTCGCCATTGAGGTCGATGACGGTGGAGGTGAGGTCGGTCGGCACCAGGCTGGAGACTTTCCGCTTTTCACGATCCCAGCGTAGCGCGATCGAGGCTTCCAGGCTGTTGGTGATGTCATATTCGACCTGGCCGAACACGGCGTAGATGCGGCTGTCGAAATCGTCGAACACCAGGGCTTCGGTTCGGTTGGGCCCGGATGTCTGCAACAGCCCGCGAATGGGCGTGTCGCCGCTGTCGCGGTTCAAGGACACGCCGACCTGGCGGTCGATGTCGAGGGCATAAAAGCCGCCCATCCAGCGCAACGCCTGATCGTCGGGCGAGGCCAGGCGCAATTCCAGGCTGATATCTTGCTGGTTGCGCACCTGTTCCTGAATGCCGTCGCAAGTGGTGGGCGTGTAGGGGCCGAAGAAGGAGCCGGAAAAGTCCGGCGTGAAGATGATCGGCACCGGGGTGGAGCCGAGAATTTGCGGCGGCGGCAGGGTTACGCCCTGGGCATTCAAGGCCGCGGTTGTCGCTTGGCAGACGGGATCGCTGTTAAAGAAGCCGAATGCTGCCGAGGTGCCATCGGAAATCAGATCATTGTCGATATCGCTGAACAGGAACCAGCCGGTCAGCGTCGCCCAATCCATGTCATAGTCCGCCTTGGTTGAGAATTCGAAAGCGGTCTGGTCATTGTCGGAAACGATATTCGGCTGGAACACGAAGTCATGTTCGTTGACGTCCTCGAACGCCGCCGGGCTGCCAAAAGCCTGGGCGAAGACGGGCAGATGGAAAGTCGCGTTGAAGGTGATCGATGAGGCATCCACCTCGCCATAACGGACCTTGGTGTCGACACTCAGCGCGTCGGACGGTTCCCACAACAGCCGGCCATGAAGATTGAAGCCTTCATAGCGATCGACAATCGCGGCGTTGTTTTGGAACTCATTGCGGTAAAAACCGTCGGTGGTGCGATAGTCGCCGGAGAGGCGGAAGAACAATTCATTTTCAATCAGCGGGCCGGACACGCTGGCTTGCGCGAAATAGCTTTCGTCATTGGCGAAACTGGCCTTGCCCATCACTTCCAATTCGTCGCCGGGCTTTTGCGTCGTCACCAAAATCGCGCCGGCGGCGGCATTGCGGCCATAAATGGCGCCTTGTGGGCCCTTGAAGATTTCGATCTGCTGCAAATCCGCATATTCGCGGTTGAAGGCGGCGGGGTTGGAATACAGCACGCCGTCAATGATGAAGGCGAAGCTGTTTTCAGCATCGCGCGCGCCATTGATGCCGCGAATATTGACCTGGGTGTCGCCAACTTCGGCCGAATTGATGATCGACACGCCGGGGGTAAGCTGGATGAAATCCTCCACCCGCTGAATGCCGGCGCCTTCGATGGTGGCTTGGGTCAGCGCGGTCACCGTGCCGGGCACGTCTTGCAGGCTTTCCGCCCGCCGCCGCGCGGTGACGACGATTTCCTCGAAGGACTGGATCGCCGTCGCCTGGGCCGGCGCGTCCTGGGCATTGGCGGGATAGGCTGCCATCGCCGCGATGCTGGCCGAGGATAGCAAAAAGAATTGGGTCAACCTGGTGTGCACATTCGCCTCCCTTAGACATGGCTGGTTGGCCAATCGGTCAAGCCGGCGCTCGCTGCTGCGCCGCCGGGCCGTTGGCCCTGTGCCGGTTCCCTGTTTTAACCGCTTATTCGGCCGCCGCCTGAATCTGTCCCGCGCTTCAATGCACGGCACATCGTATTCAAATGGCGAACTGTCTAGCCCCGGCAAACAATCTATTGTATACAACAGGCGGCGCGTCAAGTCTTGATTGCGATCAAAGCTGATGCATGCGATGTCGCGTGGCTGGCGGGCTAGACGAAAAAATGAGGATCAGCGGATGTCAAAAGCCTCGGCCCTGGCCTATCAGGCCATCCGGCATGCGATTTTGAGCGGCCGTTATCCACCCGGCGCACGGCTGGTGGAAGAAGATTTGGCCAATGAATGCGGAGTCAGCCGTACGCCAGTGCGTGACGCGCTGCGGGTGTTGGCGAGCGAACTTTATGTCACCAGCGTGCCCAATCACGGTACCTTCGTGACCGCCTGGTCGACCGAGGATATCGAGACGATTTTTGAATTGCGGGCGCTATTGGAAGGTTATGGCGCGCGCCGCGCCGCCGAACGGGCGACGCCGGCGCAACGCGATGCGCTGGCGCAACAGGCCGCCATCATCGACAAGGCGCTGGCGCGCCGCGCGGCGCCGGACCTGGATATGTTTATGGAGGCCAATCGCCGGTTTCACGACATCATCATGGAAGCCGCGCAAAGCGAGCGACTGGCGATGATGGTGCAGCGGCTGGTGCAGCCGCCGGTCGTTGCCCATACCGCCCAGCGCTATCGCCGCTGGGACATCGAGCGCAGCAATGCCCATCATCATGAGATCATTGAGGCGATGCGCGCCGGTGATGGCCGATGGGCGGAAGCGGTGATGACCGCGCATATTCACGCGGGCTATCGCGCCTATCGGCAAAGCCAGCCGCAGGCCGAGGATGCCGCCGCCGACAGCGGCCAGGACGGTAAAGGCTGAGGGGCGCATTCAGGTGGCGCCGGCGTTAAAGCCGCTAGGCCCGGTCGTTCAACACTTTGATGACGCTGTCGGCGTCGACCACATCGGCATATTTGGCGGCCAAATCGAACAGATTGGCGTTTTGCACCTTCTGGTCGCGGTCGCCGCAGGCGTCGGCGACGACGATGGGAATGAAGCCATATTGCAGCGCGTCCAGCGCACTGGCGCGGACGCAGCCTGACGTGCTCATGCCGGCGATGATACAGCTATCAACGCCCTGAGTGTGCAGGATGCTGGCCAAGGGGGTGCCAAAAAAAGCGCTGGGATATTGCTTGGTGATCACGGTTTCGTTCGTCCGCGGCTCCAGGCCTGGGGCGTAGGCCGCGAACGGGCTGCCCCGGTCGAAGACCGACAAGGCTTTGACTTTTTTATAGAAATAGCCACCGTCCGCGCCGCCCGGTTGATATTCGACGCGGGTGAACACGACCGGAATCGCGGCCGACCGCGCCGCTGCCAATAGCCGCTGGGCATTGGCGCGTTCGGCCTCGGCGTCGGCGAACAGTGGCGAGGCCGGATCAAGATAGGCCATCACGAAATCGACGATCACCAGGGCCGGTTTGGCGCCAATGCCAAGCTGACCGCCAAAACCCGCTTGGGCATAGTCCTGGTCGAGATCTTCCGCCTTGCGTCCGGCCATTGCCTGCTGCCTCCTCAGATTGTGCCGGCCTGCTTCAGTGCGGCGATTTCATCCGCCGTCTTGCCCAACAGGCTGCCATAAACCTCTGCATTATGCGCGCCCAAATCCGGCCCCGGCCAATTGACATGACCCGGTGTCGCCGACAATTTCGGAAACACATTCTGCATCCAGATATTCTGGAAATGCGGATGATCGACCTTGATCAAAGCCTCGCGCGCCTTGAAATGCGGGTCTTCCAACATGTCCGGCGCCTTGAAGATCTTGCCCGCCGGCACGCCATGTTCCTCCAGCAGCGCCAGCAGGTCGGCGGCGCTGAAATCCTTGGTCCAGGCCGCGATCAGATCATCAAGCTCGGCCTGATTGTCGCCGCGCGCGACATGGGTGGCATAGCGTTCGTCATCGGCCAGGGCGGGTTGGCCCATGGCCTGGGCCAGGCGCCGGAACACGGTGTCTTGATTGGCGCCGATCAGAATATCGCCGTCTTGGGTGGGATAGACATTGGACGGCGCGATCTTGGGCAGGATCGAGCCCGAGCGCTCGCGAATCACCCCGGCCTCGGTATATTCAGGCACCGTCGATTCCATCATCGCCAGCACCGCTTCATAAATCGCCGAATCAACGACTTGGCCATGGCCGGTGCGGTGGCGATGGTTGAGCGCCATCAGGGCACCCAGACAAGCATAGGTGGCAGCCAGCGCGTCGCCGATGGAAAGCCCAATGCGGCTGGGCGGGGTCGACGGATCACCGGCCAGATTGCGCATACCGCCCATGGCCTCGCCAATCGAGCCATAACCGGCGCGCTTGGCATAGGGACCGTCCTGGCCATAGCCCGAGACCCTGATCATGATCAGGCCGGGATTGATCGCGGACAGCACGTCATAGCCCAGGCCCCAGCGTTCCATCGTGCCGGGGCGGAAATTCTCCAGCAGGAAATCGGCCTTGGTGACCAGTTCCTTCAATAGCGCCTGGCCTTCCGGCGTGCGCAGGTTCAAGGTCGCGGATTTCTTGTTGCGGGCCACGATCGGCCACCAGACCGGAACCCGGCCCCATTGCCGCATCGGGTCGCCGTCACCCGGCTGCTCGATCTTGATCACCTCCGCGCCATGGTCCGCCATCAACTGACCGCAAAATGGCCCCGCGATGAGTTGTCCCAGCTCGATCACCCGCAAGCCTTGCAAGGCCCCTGCTGTCGCCGCCGATTGATCTGTCACGCCCGAAATCCCTTTCTGCAACGGCCGGCGGTGCGCATGCCGGCGAACACGATTGGTCGAATGGCTTTGAAGCATCCAGCGCATTCGGATTGCCAGCGCATTCGGATTGATTGTGTACAATAGGGAAGTGCTATTGTATACACCCAGGGATGAATTTTGCGCCATGGTTTTTTGGATTGCTGAAAAGACAAGGAAATTCAAATGAATCTACCGCCGCCAGGGATCGGCTCGGGCGCCCCGCGGGTGGAAATCGTGGAGGTTGGCCCGCGTGACGGCCTGCAAAATGAAGCTGTCGCCTTCAGCACCGCCGCGAAATTGGCGCTGATCGGTGATTTGCTGGCGGCGGGCTTGCGCCGGCTGGAGGTGTGCAGTTTCGTCCACCCCGGTCGGGTGCCGCAAATGGCCGATGCCGAAGCGGTTGTCGCCGGCTTGCCCGATCTCGACGACGCCACCTATATCGGCCTGGTGTTGAACGAACGTGGCTATCAGCGGGCGCGGGCGACGCGTGATGGCCGCCGCGGTATTGACGAGGTTGGCTGCGTCGCCGTCGCGACCGAGACCTTCGCGCGCAAAAATCAGGGCCAAAGCGTGCGCGAGGGTCTGGAGGTGGCGGCGGCGATCATCCGGCAAGCCCGCGCCGACGGCATCGGCGCCCAGGTCACGCTGTCGGCGGTGTTCGGCTGCCCCTATGAAGGCCGCGTCGCGCCCGCTCATGTGGTTGACATGGCCAAGCGCGTGGCCGAGGTCGGCCCGCGCGAAATCGCCTTGGCCGACACCATTGGCGCCGCCGTGCCAGCGCAGGTGAGCGAAGTGTTCGGCCGGGTCGCCGAAGCCGTGCCCGACATCGCCTTGCGCGGCCATTTCCATAACACCCGCAATATGGGCATCGCCAATGCCTGGGCCGCCTATGAGGCCGGCGCCACGGTGCTGGACGCCAGTATCGGCGGCATTGGCGGCTGTCCGTTCGCGCCGGCGGCGACGGGCAATATCGGCACCGAGGACCTGGCTTATCTGCTCGAAAAAAGCGGGGTCGCGACGGGCGTTGACCTGGCCAAGCTGATCGCGGCGGCGCGGCGCTTGGGCGAACGCCTGGGGCGCACGCCGCCGGCCTTGGTCAGCCGCGCCGGCGACTTTGCGCCGCAGCCGACCATTCATTGACAAAAGACCTGACAAGCAGAAGGACCTGGCATGAGTTACCGTATCGGCGTCGATGTTGGCGGCACCTTCACCGACTTTCTTGCCATTCATGATGAGACTGGCCAACGCTGGCGTTTTAAGCGCCCATCAACGCCGCAAGACCCGTCGATCGCGGTGGTGGAAGGTACCAAGGCCTTGGCGGAACAGGCTGGTATCGACCCGGCGGCGATTGATTTCTTCCTCCATGGCACCACCATCGCCACCAACGCGGTGTTGGAAGGTAAGGGCGCGCGGGTCGGCCTGGTCGTCACCCAGGGATATCGTCAGATTTTGCAGATCGCCCGTTCCTTTGTGCCTGGCGGGCTGGCGGCCTGGATCGTCTGGCAAAAGCCCGATCCGCTGGCGCCCCTGGAGTGCACGATCGAGGCAAAAGAGCGCATTGGCGCTGATGGCGCGGTGGTCGAGGCGCTGGATGAAGACGCATTGCGCGCCGCCTTGCAGCCATTGAAGGCGGAAGGCATTGAGGCGTTGACGATTTGCTTCATCAACGCTTATGTCAACGCCGCGCATGAACGCCGTGCGGCGGCGATCTGTGCTGAGGAATTCCCCGACATTCCAATCACCATTTCCGCCGACATTCTGCCAGAGATGCAGGAATATGAACGGACCTTGTCAACCGTCGCCAATTCGGCGGTGCGGCCGGTTGTGGCGCGCTATGTCGGCCGCTTGCGGGAAAGCCTGCGCGACTGGGGCATGCGCGGCAAGCTCAATCTGCTGCGCTCCGATGGCGGCCTGATGTCGGCGGAAAAGGCCTCCGCCGCGCCGGTCAATTTGCTGATGTCGGGGCCCGCCGGTGGGGTCGCCGGCGCCTTGTGGGTCGCCCGCCAGGCTGGGCTCGACAATGTCTTGACGCTGGATATGGGCGGCACCTCGACCGATGTCGCGCTAATCGAAAATGGCGCGCCACGGCTGCGGCGGGAAACCTCGGTCGGCAGTTTGACGGTCAGGGCCTCGTCGCTGGATGTGCGCACAGTCGGCGCCGGCGGCGGTTCGATCGCGCATGTGCCGGAACTGACCAAGGCGCTGCGGGTGGGGCCGGAGTCCGCCGGCGCGGTGCCGGGTCCCGCCGCCTATGGCCGTGGCGGCACCTTGCCGACGGTCACCGATGCCAATGTCGTGTTGGGTTATTTGCCGGAATCGCTGCTGGGCGGCGCCATGGACCTCGACCGGCCGGCGGCCGAACGCGCGGTGCAATCCATCGCCGACGCCCTGGGCATTTCGTTGATGGAGGCTGCCGCCGGCATCATCGACATCGTGAACGAGACGATGTTCGGCGCGCTGCGCCTGGTGTCGGTCCAGCAGGGCTATGACCCGCGCAATTTCGCTCTGATGGCGTTTGGCGGCGCCGGCCCGTTGCATGCCAACGCGCTGGGCAAGCTGATGGGTTCCTGGCCGGTGGTGATCCCGCCCAGTCCCGGCGTGCTTTGCGCCTACGGCGATGCGACAACACGGATGCGGGTGGAAGCCCAGCGCAGTTTCAACAAGATCCGCACCGACACTTCCGACGCCGAAATCGCCGCGGCGCTGGCCGAAATCGGCGCCGAGGTCGCGGCCGAGCTGGAAAAGGAGGGCATTGCCCGCCACGACCAGGAAATTCTTTATGAAATCGACGTTCGTTATGTCGGCCAGGCGTTTGAAGTGCCGCTGGCCATCGACCGCGCCGATTTCGAAGCCGGGCGCGGTGTCGCCACCCTGACCCAGACCTTCGATCAGGAGCATGAGCGACTTTATACCTTCAATCTCGATGTCGCGCATGAATTCGTCAATCTGCGCGCCACCGCCCTGGGCCGGCCCGCCAATGTGGCGGCGGAGGAAATTCCCGCCGGTGATGGTAACCCCGCCGCGGCTAAGCTGCGCGACCATCAATTATGGGTCGAGGGCGCGGTCCATGACGCGGTGATTTACGACCGCGCCCGCTTGCGCGCCGGTGACACCGTGGTCGGACCGGCCATCATCATTGAGATGGACTCCACCAGCTTGGTCTATCCCGGCCACGTGGCGACAGTCGATCGCTTCGGCACCATTTTGATCAACCCGGCCGACTGACAGGAAGGACCCGCGATGCCCGCAACCATTGTCGAGACCAATACCACGCCCTTCCAAGGCGTCAGCGTCGATCCGATCACGCTGGACATCATTGAAAACGCGCTGAAGAACGCGCGCACCGAAATGGACGCCACCTTGTTCCGCACCGCGATGAGCCCCGGCATTCGCGAGCAGGGCGATGCCTTCCCGTTGATCGCCGACCGCAAGGGCCGCATGATTGTCGGCCAGTTCGGCAGCTTCATCGATGGCTTTTTGCGCGCCTATGGCGGCAGCATCGAGGACGGCGACATGATCTGGTTGTCCGACCCCTATAGCTGCGAGGCTGCCGTCAGTCATAATAATGACTGGCTGATCCTGCTGCCGATTTTCCGCGTCGGTCGCTTGATCGGCTGGTCGGCGATGTTTGGCCACCAAACCGATGTCGGCGGCAAGGTGCCTGGTTCGCTGCCCACCGACGCCGGGTCGATTTTCGAGGAAGGCATTCGCATTCCGCCGGTCAAGATCTATAAGAAGGGCGTGCATCAGACCGATCTTGTCGATCTGGTGTTGCATCAGGTGCGGATGCCGGAATGGTGCCGCTCCGACCTTAATGCCTTGATCGCGTCTTGCCGGATGGCGGAACGCCGGGTCCATGAAATGTGCGAACGTTTCGGCGACGACATGTTTGTCGCCGCGACCGAGGAACTGCTGGCGCGCAACCGCCGGGCGATGGGTCAGTTGATCCAGACCACGGTGTCGGAAGACAGGCTCAGCTTCACCGACTATGTCTGCGATGACGGCCGGGGTTTTGGCCCTTATAAGATTCATTGCACGATGTGGCGCGAAGGCGAGCGGGTGATCCTCGATTTCGAAGGTACCGATCCGCAATCCGAATCCTCGATCAATTTTTATTTGAACGAGAACATGTTCAAGATGTTCTTTGGCATCTATATGATCATGGTGTTCGACCCGCAGATATTGTTCAATGACGGGTTTTACGATCTGGTTGAGGTGCGGATTCCAGAAGGTTCGTTGCTGAAACCAAAATTCCCCGCCGCCTTGTCGTGCCGCACCCATGCGTTGGGCCGCATTTTCGATATTCTGGGCGGGCTGCTGGGCCAGCGCCAGCCGGAATTCCTCAATGCCGCTGGTTTTTCCTCAAGCCCGCATCTGATGTTTTCTGGCTTCGGGGCCGACGGCAAATGGTTCCAGCTTTTCCAAATCGGTTTTGGCGGCATTCCCGGTCGGCCATTTGGCGACGGTCCCGATGGCCATTCGCTGTGGCCGGGCTTCACCAATGTGCCGAATGAGTTTTTAGAGAAATATTATCCGCTCCGGATCGAACGCTATGAAACCGTGCCGGATTCAGGCGGTGCCGGCAAGCATCGCGGCGGCAATGGTATTCACATGGCCTATCGGTTCCTTGGCGCCGGCACCATCGCCATTCATGACGACCGCTGGTTCACCTATCCCTGGGGTGTGAATGGCGGCGCGCCCGGCGCGCGGGCACGCAAAATTCTCGAACGCGCTGATGGCAGCCAAACCATCATCGGCAACAAGGTTGATAATATCCAGGTCGGTCCTGGTGACTGCCTGCATTATATCACCTGGGGCGGTGGCGGTTGGGGCGATCCGCTGGAGCGTGATTCCGCGCAAGTGGCGCTGGACGTCAAGCGCGGTTTGGTCAGCCGCGATGGCGCCCGCGATTATGGTGTGGTGCTGGACAATCAAGGCGGCGTCGACGATGCCGCGACCACCGCGCTGCGCCAGCAAATGCGGACGGCGCGGGGCGGCGTGCCGGTGTTTGATTTCGGTCCCGCGATCGACGATCTGCGCGCCGCCTGCGAAGCCGAAACCGGCTTGCCCGCGCCGAAGCCGCCACACTGGAACCAGCCTATGCCGCAGGCCAGTGGCGTTGGCTGAACCGCCAGCCTTGATCCTGCATGCGCGGGATGATGGCGCTGCAGTTTTGATGCTGCGGAAAATCCTGGCGCTGAAACAATTGGCCTATGGCCTGTGTTATCATACCGCCGACGGCAGTGGCGGGCCGGCGCCGGGTGCTGCATGGCTGCAATGGGGCCGCGCGGTATTGGCTGGGCCGGTGTTGTCGGCGATCGCGGTGGAAGCCGCCCAGCCGCGGCCAACCCTGTTTCCCAATGGCAATCTTGGCTTGCCCTTGACGCTATTGCTGTGGAGCGGTGACGCCGCCGCGCGCGCGGCCCGCGAGCAGGCAACGCGAGACGCCCATGCGGCGCTGATCGGCCGCCAGTTGCACGATGGCCGAGCGTTCATGCAAGGCACCCAGATCGGCTTGGCCGATGTCGCGGCTTGGGCCTTGCTGGCGGCGTCGGGAGGCGATGATGCGGGCTTAACCGCGCCGCTGGCTGACTGGTATCGCCGGGTCTCGGCTCTGGGGCTAGGACTGGCGCAAACAGTGACGCCAGCCGAATGCGCTGGCCAGGCCGCTGGTCCAGACGCCCCCTTGCCAACCTTTGGCGCACTGGCGCGGGCACAGCGTCTGGCCGACCCGGCGTTGGGCGACATCAGGCTATTCACCACCCAATTATAACGCCGCTCAGGGCGTCAGCATGGTTTCAGCTCGGGCCTCGCCCATGGCTTCGAGCATGGTTTGCGCCATCGCTTTGAACTGTATCAGCCGGGTCGCGCCAGAGCGGCCGACCGTGGCTTCGGCGCGCCACACCGGCGCCTGACCGGGCACATACAGCATCAGGCTGAGCGCGCGGCGGTCCTCATCAGCACCCTTGCCGCCAAAATCCAACTTGAACTGCGGCCGCACCGAGGTGAACTCGTCATGGCGGGAGGTGCCGTCATAGGCATCGCGCAGCAGCGCGTCATTATCGCGGTTCAGCACCGTGCAGGGCGAGACTGAATAGCGCAGCACTTGCCGGGCATCGTCATCCACGGCGATGCCCATATCCTGAAGCATCGCAGTCAAGGCCGGCCGCAGCTCGGCACTGGTTTCATCGCCGCAATCGGTATCCAGCGCCACCCGCTTGGGCTTGAGGAAGCCGGGCTGGGCATGGGCTTGCCAAGGCCCACGGCCGGCGGCGACGGTTTCGTCGCCCTCTTGCGCGTGGGCGGGAAAATCGCCCAAGCCCACCAGCATCGCCAGCCCCACGAGCGCCAAGCCGGCGGTCAGCCGTCGCAATGTCGTGTTCATGTTCGCTCGCTCCTTTGTCCGAGCCCCAGCCCCCGCTGCGTGGACAATCCGTTGGCTATTCTAATGCGCTTCGTCCCAATTGTCGCCTGCCGCGCATTCGACGGTCAGTGGCACATTCAGGCTCAGCAGCGGCAGGGTGGCTTGTTCCATCACCCGCTTGATGATTGGCATGGCCTTGGCGACATCGGCTTGCGGCGCCTCGAACACCAGTTCGTCATGAACCTGCAGCAGCATCCGCACTTGCGCCAGCCCGGCTTCGGCCAAGGCGCCCGGCATCCGGATCATGGCCCGGCGGATGATGTCGGCGGCCGAGCCTTGGATCGGCGCGTTGATCGCCGCGCGCTCGAAAAAGCCGCGCCGGGCGGGGTTTTTCTCGTTGATGCCGACAACATAGGTGCGGCGCCCAAACAGAGTTTCGACATAGCCCCGTTCCCGTGCCGACTGTATGGTGCGATCCATATAGTCGCGAATGCCGGGAAAGCGCTTGAAATAGGTGTCGATGAAGTCTTGCGCCAGCCCGCGCGGAATATCCAATTGACGCGCCAGGCCAAACGCCGAAATGCCATAAATAATGCCAAAATTGATCGCCTTGGCTTGCCGCCGCACCATTGGGTCCATGCCTTCGAGTGGCACGTTGAAGACTTCCGACGCGGTCATGGCGTGAATGTCCAGGCCGTCGGCAAAGGCCTGTTTCAAGGCGCCGATATCGGCGATATGGGCGAGCAGGCGCAGTTCGATCTGGCTATAGTCGGCGCTGATCAGCTTATTGCCGGGTTCGGCGATGAAGGCTTGGCGGATGCGGCGGCCTTCCTCGGTGCGGATCGGGATGTTTTGCAAATTGGGGTCGTTGGAGGATAGCCGCCCGGTTGACGTGGAGGCGAGGTGATAGCTGGTATGCACCCGCCCGGTGGTTGGGTTGATCTGGTTTTGCAAAGCGTCGGTATAGGTTGATTTCAGTTTCGCCATTTGCCGCCAGTCCAATACCCGGCGCGGCAGCGCATGGCCGTCGGCGGCCAGCTTTTCCAAGGTTTCCGCGTCGGTCTGCCAGGCCCCGGTTTTGGTTCGGCTGGGCGGCGGTAAATGCATTTCGTCAAACAAAATTTCGCCCAATTGCTTGGGCGATCCGATATTGAAGGTGCGGCCGGCCAAATCATGGATTTGCCGCTCCAGATCTGCCATGCGGCCAGCGAATTCGGTCGACAGCCGCGCCAGCTCATCGCGGTCGACCCGCACGCCCGCCTGTTCCATCGCGCTCAGCACCGGCACCAGCGGCCGCTCCAGTGTTTCATAAACGCTGGTCATCTTCTCGGCCGTCAGCCGTGTCTTTAACCGGTCATGCAATTGCAGGGTGATGTCGGCGTCCTCGGCGGCATAGTCGGTCGCCTTGTCCAGCGGCACTTGATCGAAGGTCAGCTGCTTGCGGCCGGAACCGGCGACATCGGTGAAGCTGATGGTCTTGACGCCCAAATGCAGCGCAGCCAATTCGTCCATTCCATGGCCGTGCTTGCCGCAGTCCAGCACATAGGACAGCAACATCGTGTCATCGATCGGCGCGACCGCGATGCCATGGCGGGCCAGGATATTGAGATCGAATTTGAGATTTTGGCCAATCTTCAGAATCGCTGGGTCTTCCAACACCGGCTTCAAGGCGGCGACGGTCTCGGCCAGCGGCAATTGCGGCGGCGCGTCGTCATCCAGCGACAATTCGCCATCCTTGGCCTTGCCATGGGCCAGCGGAATATAGCAGGCATCGCCCGCACCCAGCGCCAGCGATATACCGACCAGGCGGTCGCGCATGGCGTTGAGACCCGTGGTTTCGGTATCGACGGCGACCCGCCGCGCCGCCTTGATGCGGGCAATCCAGGCGGCCAGCGTTTCATGATCGGTGACGCATTGATAAGCGGCGGCCGCTGCATCGGCTTGTTGCGCGTCCGAGGCGGGCGCCGGCGCCGGCGCGTCGGGCGCCAGCTTTGCCCGCAGCGAACGAAAACCGTGCTTGTCCAGAAACGCCAGCAAGATATCCATGGCTGGCTGCCGCAGGGCCATGTCCTCAAGCGCGATGGGCAGCTCCAAATCGTCGCGCAAGGTCACCAATTGTTTGGAGATGCGCGCCTGATCGGCGAATTGGATGAGATTTTCCCGCCGCTTGGGTTGCTTGATGTCAGCGGCGTGTGCCAGCAGATTTTCCAAATCGCCATAAGCCTGAATCAGTTCCGCCGCGGTTTTGGGGCCAATTCCAGGCACACCGGGCACATTATCCACCGAGTCGCCCATCAGGGATTGCACCTCTATCACCTTTTCCGGGCCGACGCCGAATTTTTCCCTGACCGCCTCTGCCTTCAGATGCCGATTGGCCATGGTGTCCAGCATGTCGATATCGGCATCGACCAATTGCATCAAATCCTTGTCGGAGGAAACAATGGTAACTTTCCAGCCCTGGCGCGCGGCGCGGCGGGCATAGGTCGCGATAATGTCGTCGGCCTCATAGCCATTGAGTTCGATGCAGGGAATGGCCAGCGCGCGGACAGCATCGCGGGTGAGCGGAAATTGCGGGATCAGGTCTTCCGGCGGCTCCGGTCGATTGGCCTTATAGTCGGGATAAATGTCGTTGCGGAACGAACGTTTGGCGGCGTCGAAAATCACCGCCATATGCGTGGGATTCTCCTGATCGTTCAAATCCTGCTGCAATTTCAGCAACATGGTGGTGAATCCATAGACCGCGCCAACGGGCGTGCCTTCAGGATCGGTCAAGGGCGGCAGCTTGTGATAGGCGCGGAAAATATATCCCGACCCATCCACCAAATAGAGGTGCTTGTTTTGTGTCTGGCTCATCGCCCTGTCATAGCGCGCCGATGCGCGGCTGTCGAAGCCTGAACGCCGCTGCTAATCGAGTTTGGCGAGATAGGCGCGGATTCGCGCCGCGTTCTGGCCCAAATCGCTCATCCCGACACGGCTGACCGACCGCACATCCAGTGCCGTGCCGCCATCATCCGCGGGGCGCAGGCGAATCACCACATCATCGACATAGCCAGCCCAGAAGGTGGTGTCATAGGCTTCGATCCGGCCCGCTTCCGGCACCGCCGCGACAATCTCCCAGTCCATGGCGCGGGCGGCGTTCAAGGCGGCCGCGAACGCTTGGTCCGGCGGCATCGCCAGGATCTTGGTGTCGAGATCGGGATAGGCGGCTTGCTGTTGAGCGCCCACCGCCGGGTCATAATCGGTGCTGTTGGGCGCATTGGCGGCTTGGCGCAATTCTTCTATCGCGACAAAAGCGGGCGGATCGGCGACATCGGTGGTGATGTCGTGAATCGGCGGTACCGTGCGCGCGACATAGACCGTATGGCCAGTCAGCACCAGCATCACCCCGCCCAGCAGCAAGGCCGCGACCGACAGTTTTTGGGCCGGATGCCGGCGCCACAGCAGCCACGCCGCCAAGATCACCGCCGTCAGCGCCGCCATGCCCATCAACACAAAGGCATAAAGCATCGCCGGCAGCGCGCCCCATAATCCCAACATCCGCCCCACACCGGCGACGGGAATGGCCAGCACCGCCACCAGCCCGGCGACGACGGCGCCCTGCGCCATGCGGCGGCCGTTTTGGGTTGAACTTTTATGGTCGTTCATCGGCCGGCTCCTATGTTGGGCGTGGGATCAGGCGGCGACGCCAGTGTCGGCGGGCCCGCCCTTTAAAATGAACAGACGGTCGCAATAGGGGCATTCCACCCGCCCGTCCTTGCCCATATTGAGATAAACCCGGGGATGGCCCAACGGCCCTTCATCGCCATCGCAGGCGACCTGAGACGTGGTGACGATTTTCACTTCCGGCGGCGCGGGTGCGGCCATGGCGTGTGTTTCCCTCAAACGCTGGTGCTTATTCGCGGCGATGATAACGATTGCCGCGCCGCCCGCAAGATGTAAGGCGTCCCGCCGCGCCATTCAAATTTCTTGCCCCGGCGCGAAAAACGCTGTCCTACAGCACCGATCCAGGCCCATTCTGACAAGCAGAACCCGCAACAGTCCCAAAAGGTCAATATGATGAAGCCTGGTTATGCGAGCGCCGTTCGTCCTAATTTGTCACGCAAGGACGTTCGCCGCGAAGATCGCCAGAAATGTAAAGAACTGGGCATAGGCATTGCTGAAAAGCGCAGGGAAGTTGATCAAATCTGGGCGGCGCTAATTGTCGATTATGCCGCACTCAACGCCTTGCTTTCAAGCTTTGACGCAAATGAGCGCAGTATGGATCAGTTTAAGAAGGAGGCGCTCGAGGCGATCCGCGAAGCGGGCTCGCTCAGGCGCAGGCGAGGCAATGTTAGTACGTTAATCCGGCTTGCGCAAAAAGTTGTGAAGGCCGTCGGACGATTGATTGATGCGCGGGCCATTACGGCAAGCGAACAGCGGCAGCTTTCCCAACATCGCCACAGAATAGAGGCTCTGAGGTCAACACTAGCACAGTTGAAAAATGAAGAGAGCAGTCTATCCAGCGTTTTTGACCGTTTGGGATGCGACGTATCGTTTATTTCCGGATAATCCATCCCCCCTCGTTATGAGCAAAGGTCTTGCCCCAGCAACCCATCATAAAGGCCAATGGCGTGCACATGGGGGTCGTTACTTTCCACCCGAGCAAGATATGCAGCAAGCCGCTCCTGTTCTTCTGCGGGGATCGGCGCACCTTCCAGGTGCAGTCTATAGATGATGATATCGAGTTGGCGCTGTCTATGTCGGGCTTGTTCCGCATCGGCGGGCACAAATGCTTGATAGCGGCGGTACAATTCCCATTTTGCTCGGACGTCATGATCGGCGGCCAAAGCCAAGGCGGAGAGCGCCAAGCACCGGTTTCGGAGCAAAACGGCGGCAACGGCCTCACCACCGTTTGGCCGGCCGTCCAATGCCAATAGCGCACGCTGTACGGCTTCATCTTCCAGTGCCATCGCGTAAGGATAGGTCGCAGGGCCATGATCGAAGCCGTAATGCGCCAGTTCGATCCATAGGAATCCCAAGGCCGGGTCGCGGGGATAACCGTTGGCGCCGCGGCTCAGGTTGAGCCCGGCGCTGAGCGCGCCCGCTCCACCTGCTTGATAGGTTTCCATCATCCAGTTTTGCGCGGCTTGCAATGGCGGCGGCAAGTCCCAATGCCCGGTGATCGTATTGGCGAAATGGAAATGCAGCGCGGCGAGCCGCACGCCGAAAGATGCGTCGATATCGACGCCGCGGGCGATGCTTTGATCCACCCCCAGCCGGGTATCGACATAGTCAAGGCCGGCAATGAACCCGGCGCGGCGTGCCAGCGCGCGCGCCTTGTTTCGGTCCTGGTTAACGCCTTGGCCGTGCCAATAAAGCGCCGCCAGCCTAGCGATCGCCTCGCTGGCCAATGGGTCGCTGGCAATCGTCGATTGCAAAAGCTTTATCGCCCGGGCGGGGTCGGGGTCGATGCAACGACCGTCGATAAGAAAATTCGCCTCCAGGCTATCGCCCAATAGATACCCGCCGTCGCCGTCCAAATTGAGGTATTTGTTGAGGTCATCGCAGCGATGCCGTGCATAGGCGGTTGCGATGGCGCGTTCGCGCGCGTCGGACGCAGCCAAAGCCTCGCTTAAGGCCGCCTGCTGCGCCAGCCGGTATTGGCTTTGTGCCTCAAGGTAGCCGCGAACAAAGTCATCGTCGGGGCTTGGCGCGGTGCAGGCAAAAAGAAGCGTCGCGCCGATCAAGATCACCGCCAGTCGGCGCGTGATTGTCATGCCCTTCCCCTTTTTGCCGGGCGCGTTGCCGCCGCCATGGCTTGTAGCCGACTACGCCCGTGCCGGGCTCGATGATAGCGGTTGCATCTGCGCCCGCAAGGCTTAAGACTTGGGTGCCCACTATCAAGCAATATATGAGAAACCGCCCGTGACCGATACCCGCGAAACCGCCACCGCCGCACAAGACGCCGCCATCGAGATCGAGGGCCTGGTGAAGATTTATCCAGGCCGCAAGGGCCAGCCGGCCAAGCACGCGCTCAAGGGGATCGATCTTAAGGTGCGGCAAGGCTCGATGTTCGCGCTGCTGGGTCCCAATGGCGCCGGCAAGTCGACGGCGATCAACATTTTGGCGGGGCTGACCCGCAAGACCGCCGGGCGGGCGCGGATCTGGGGTTGGGATATCGACGAAAACCCGCGCAACGCCAAGGCGTCGATCGGCATCGTGCCGCAGGAAATTTATTTCGACGCGTTTTTCTCGCCGTTCGAGATGCTGGAAATTCAAGCCGGCATGTATGGCGTGCCGAAGCCAGCGCGGCGGTCGATGGATCTGCTCCGGGCGGTGCATCTGGAAGATCAGGCCCATGCCTATTCACGCACGCTGTCTGGCGGCATGAAGCGCCGGGTGTTGGTGGCGAAGGCGATGGTGCATAGTCCGCCGGTGCTGATCTTGGACGAGCCGACGGCGGGTGTCGATATCGAGCTGCGCCAGCAATTATGGGCCTATGTGCGCGAGCTTAACGCCCAAGGCGTGACCATCGTGCTGACCACGCATTATCTGGAAGAAGCCGAGGAGCTGTGCGACACCATCGCCATCATCAACCATGGTGAAGTGGTCTGTTGCGAGCCTAAGCAACAATTATTGGCACGGATCAACGAAAAGACTCTGCTGGTGCGCCTTGCTCAAGCCTTGGACGCGCCGCCGGCGGGGCTGGACGGTCTGCATGTCAGTTTAAAGGACCCGCACAGTCTGGCCATTCAATATGACAGCGCTAGCCATCCGGTGGCGGCGATTTTGGCGGCGCTCAATGACGCGGGGCTAACGATCACCGACCTCTCGACCTCCGAGACCGATTTGGAGGACGTGTTCCTGCAGCTCACCCAACGGTCGGCTGCATGAGGGACTGAACGACATGGGCGAGCGCCGTGATTATGATGTGCTGATCCTGGGTTCCGGCGCCGCTGGCTTGTCGGCGGCGCTGCAATTGGCCGAGGATTTAAAGGTCGCGGTGTTGTCGAAGGGTGAATTGTCGGCCGGTTCCACCCGCTGGGCGCAAGGCGGCATCGCCGCGGTGCTGGAAGAAGGCGATACCATCGAGTCGCATATCGAGGACACGCTGGTGGCCGGCGCTGGCCTGTGCGACGTCAAGGCAGTGGAATTCATTGTCAGCCGTGGGCCCGGCGCGATTGCCCGGCTGGCGCAATTCGGCGTCAAATTCAGCCGCGATGGCGACCGCGAGGACGGCTTTGGCTATCATCTGACGCGGGAAGGCGGCCACAGTCATCGCCGCGTCGTCCATGTTGAAGACGCCACCGGCTATGCCGTGCAGCAACAATTGGAAGCGCAGGCCCGCGCCCATCCCAATATCGATTTGATCGAGCGGCATATCGCCGTTGATTTGATCACCGAGCGCCATGTCGGCGGCGCGCCGCATTGCCATGGCGCCTATGTGTTGGACCGCAACAGCCGCCGGGTCGACAGTTTCGTCGCCCGCGCCACGGTGCTGGCCACCGGTGGCGCGTCGAAGGTTTATTTGTATTCGTCCAATCCCGATGTCTCCACCGGCGACGGCATCGCCATGGCCTGGCGGGCCGGCTGCCGGGTCGCCAATATGGAGTTCAACCAGTTTCATCCGACCTGTCTCTATCATCCCAAGGCCAAGTCGTTTTTGATTACCGAGGCGATGCGCGGCGAGGGCGCGGTGTTAACTTTGCCCGATGGCACCCGCTTCATGCCGCGTTTCGACCCGCGTGCTGAATTGGCGCCGCGCGATATCGTCGCCCGCGCCATCGACCATGAAATGAAGCGTTTGGGCCTGGACTGCGTCTATCTCGACATTTCGCATAAACCGGCTGATTTCATCATCGGCCATTTCCCAACGATCCATCAGCGCACCCAGGAATTTGGGTTCGACATCACGCAGGGGCCAATCCCGGTGGTGCCGGCCGCCCACTATACTTGCGGCGGGGTAATGACCGACCTCGCCGGCCGCACCGATTTACCGGCGCTTTATGCGATTGGCGAATGCACCCATACCGGCCTTCATGGCGCCAATCGGATGGCGTCGAATTCGCTGCTTGAATGCCTAGTGCTGGGCGAAGCGGCGGCCGCCGATATTTCCGCCCGCGCCAATGCCTTGCCGCCGCCGCCGACGGTGCCGGCCTGGGACGAAAGCCGGGTCACCGATTCGGACGAGGAAATCGTCGTCAGCCATAATTGGAGCGAACTGCGCCACGCGATGTGGGATTATGTTGGCATTGTGCGCACCAATAAGCGATTGGAACGGGCCAAACGGCGGATCGATTTGCTGGCGCGGGAAATTCAGGATTATTACGGCAATTTCCGAGTGACCCGCGACCTGCTGGAATTGCGCAATCTGGTCACTGTCGCGGATTTGATTATCCGCTCGGCGATGGCGCGGCATGAAAGCCGTGGCCTGCATTATACCAGCGATTATCCCAATTTGTTGCCGGTTGCCGAAGACACGGTGCTGACCCCGTCCTGACACCGCGCTTTACGCTGGCACCCCGCCATGCTTAGCTTTGCTCGCCAATTGAGAGCAGAGGGAGCTAGCCAATGACCATGTCGACCGAAATTGAAATGTTGATTTATGCCTTGTTGCTATTTGTCGTCACCATTCTCATCCAAACCCTGAACGGTATTCGGGTTTATGGTATGGCGGCGATGTCAGGCACGCGCGAGAATTTGCCCGCCACCCCGCCGCTATTTCAGGGGCGCGTCAATCGCACCATTGCCAACCAAATCGAAGGGCTGATCCTGTTTGCCCCCGCGGTGTTGGCGGCCAACGCCATCGGCCTGTCCACCGCTGCCACGGTGCTGGGCGCGCAGCTTTATCTGGGGGGTCGCGTCGTCCATGCCGTGGCCTATATGTTTGGCATCAATTATGTCCGCACCCTGGCCTTTCTGGCGTCGATGGTCGGCACCCTGATGATCCTGGCGGCGCTATTGGGTGTGTAGAAGCGTTTTCGATTGCGGCTGACCCACGGCACAAAAAATGGCGGCGCCCACATAAGGCGCCGCCATCTTATTATTGTGACTGTGCTTCAGCTTAGGCGCGACGGCGCCGCGCGAAGCCCAAACCGGCCAAGCCCAGGCCCAACAGGCCCAGCGCGGCCGGCTCCGGCACGTCTTCATAAGCCAAACGCGCCAGTGCGAAATCCGACACCGGATTGTCAAGACCGCGCAGATAGAACTGGGTCACGCCGCTCATGCCGGCAAAGCCTTGGCTCGAGGCCTCAACATAGCCGCCATTGACGCCATTGGGATCAACACCATTGGCCAGCGTGCTGAACGTCACACCGTCAAAGGAGATTTCCGCAAATTCGGTCAAATTCGTGCCGGTATCCAGCACAAACAAATCAAGCACGTGAATGTCCAGCAGGTTGACGGCCTTGCTGAAGGTCACCTTCAGCAATTCTTGCGTGTTGCCGGTCACTTCATCGTCGCGCACGCCGATGCCGTCGCCATCGCAAGCCAAGCCGGCGCCGGCGTCACTGCAGCCCGAAGCGTCGCTGCCGGAATTGAAGGTCATGTTGCCGCCGACCGAGCTCAGCGAAACATTGCCCACCGTGAAGGGATTGCTACCGCTGACGCCGCTCCAGGCGTCGTCGGTAAAGTCTACCACTGAAATCGCCGCCAAAGCGGGAGCGGCGAAGGCCGTCGCCGAAACCGCGGCGACCGCTGCCAAAAGAGTTTTCCGCATAATCTTACTCCAAATCACAAATTGCCAACACCCAAGCCAACACCAAGAGGCGCGCCCCTGTGCCTTTGACCGGTAGGCTGGACGGGCGCGGCCGAAAACACCCAGCTTTGCCCTTCGCCCAAATTAATACGGGCTATTATGGTTCCCAACCGGTCAATCTGGCTGGCTAACAAAAAGTTAAGCAACCCTTGTGCCAGATTCTAATTTTTTGAAGAATCAGTGACTTAAGTGCATGCGCGGCAGGATGGGCCGCGAGAAATGTAAAAAAAGCCGACAGCCCGCGCCCCATCGCCGCCCGACCCGCGAACCCCCCTTCATTTTTTAACCCATCGCCCCTATATAGAGGGGGCCGGCTTGCCGGCTATGGCGATAAACGCGGCGTGTAATAGACATTCGGACCCGGGGGCGGTACCCGGCGGCTCCACCACATGGCCATCCCCGTGCACGGTGGTCATCTGATGGGGCCGAAACAGGATCGACGTGTGTTGAAAGACGTTTGCTTTCGCCCGGCATGATACCGCCGTTAATGGGTCATTTTTACAAATGCCAACGATAACGAGGCATTCGCTCTGGCGGCTTAATCGACGCCGATTGGCTAAGATTAAGTAGACTTTGAGCGCGGCTCGGAGGGCGCCGGGCAACAGAAGCCCTCCACCTGATTTCTTGTTTTCAAGGCCCGCCATGCGGGTCGCGCGCGGGGGAAGCATCGGGCCATGAATGGCGCAAGCGACAGCAGCATTGCCTATGACGAGCTGGTTCAGAAGGCGTTGAAGTCGGTGGTCGCGCAAGTGCTGACCGACGCCGGACAATTCGGTCTGCCCGGCGACCATCATTTCTACATCGCTTTCAAGACCAAGGCGCCAGGCGTCAACATCCCCGACCGGTTGCGCGAAAAATACCCCGATGAAATGACCATCGTGCTGCAGCACCGGTTCTGGAATTTGCGGGTGCATGAGGACTTTTTCGAGGTTGAATTGAGCTTCAATCAGCGCCGCGAGCGGCTGGTGATTCCATTCGCCGCCTTGATAGGCTTCGTCGACCCCTCGGTACGGTTCGCGCTGCAATTCCAGGAACAGGACGCCGACGCGGCGGCGTCGCTGCCGACTGCGCGCAGCCAGGTGCCGGAAGGTGAGGAGCCGAGCGCCGAAGCTGGCGATGACAGCGGCGGCGATCAAAGCGGTAATGTTGTGACTTTGGACAATTTCCGCAAGCGGCCTTGATCCGCTCGGCCATGGCATTTCAGCCAGTTTCGCGTTAAGGTCGCCGCCATGAACCGCCCAGTAACAGAATTGACGCCAGCCAAAGCGGCGGTGCAAGCGCCGCTGATCGACCCCTTTGGCCGCGCTATTAGCTATTTGCGGGTCTCGGTCACTGACCGCTGCGATTTCCGCTGTGTCTATTGCATGGCGGAAAATATGACCTTTTTACCGCGCGCCGAACTGTTGTCGCTGGAGGAACTGGACCGTCTGTGCGGCGCCTTCATCGCCAAAGGCGTGCGCAAATTGCGGATCACCGGCGGCGAGCCTTTGGTGCGGCGCGATATCATGACCCTGTTTGAGAGCCTGTCGCGGCATTTGGCCTCGGGCGCGCTGGAGGAACTGACGCTGACCAGCAATGGCAGCCAGCTTGCCCGTTTCGCCGACCAATTGGCCGGGCTGGGCGTGCGGCGGGTCAATGTGTCGCTGGATACGCTGGACGCAGAGAAATTCCGCGCCGTCACCCGTTGGGGCCGGCTGGAACAGGTATTGGACGGTATCGCCGCGGCCAAGCGCGCCGGCCTCAAGGTCAAGATCAACACCGTCGCGCTGAAGGGCGTCAATGCCGACGCGTTCGACGATCTGATCCGCTGGTCCGGCGATCAAGGCCATGACCTGACCTTGATCGAGACCATGCCATTGGGTGAAGTCGACGGCGACCGCACCGATCAATATCTTCCCTTGTCGCAGGTCCGCGCCGATTTGGCCCGGCGCTGGACCCTGATCGACACTGACGAGCGCACCGGCGGGCCCGCGCGTTATGTGCGTATTGGCGAGACCGGGGGGCGGCTGGGGTTCATCACGCCCTTGACCCATAATTTCTGCGAAAGCTGCAATCGGGTGCGAGTGACCTGCACTGGCACGCTGTATATGTGCCTGGGCCAGGCCGACAAGGCGGATTTGCGGGCGCCTTTGCGGGCCAGCCGCGATGATGCCTTGCTCAGCGCCGCCATCGATGAAGCCATTGGCCGCAAGCCCAAGGGCCATGATTTCATCATCGACCGCGCCCACAACCGCCCCGCCCTGGCCCGGCATATGAGCGTCACGGGCGGCTGACCCGGCATGGCCCCCAAGATCGCGATCATCGCCAGTTCGGCGCCCCAAGCGCAGGCCGCCCTGCAGGAATTGGCCGGCCGTTATGAGCAATGTTCGGTCGCCGACGCCGACATCATCGTCGCCCTTGGCGGCGACGGTTTCATGCTGCAATGCATTCATGACACCATCGGCCTGGGCAAGCCAATTTTCGGCATGAACCGGGGCACCATTGGCTTTTTGATGAATGAATATGGCGCTGAAGGCCTGCCGGATCGGTTGCGGGAAGCCGAGGCCCTGACCTTGCGGCCCTTGGTGATGACCGCCCACACCACCGATGGCCGCAGCGTCAAAAGCCTGGCGGTCAATGAAGTGTCGCTATTGCGCGAAACCCGGCAGGCGGCGAAAATCCGTATCACCATCGATGGCGAGGTACGGATGCCGGAGCTGATCTGCGACGGCATTTTGGTGGCCACGCCGGCGGGGTCCAGCGCCTATAATCTGTCGGCGCATGGACCGGTATTGCCCTTGCATTCCGACTTGCTGGCGCTGACCCCGATCAGCGCCTTTCGGCCACGGCGTTGGCGCGGCGCGTTATTGCCGCATGAATCGCGGATCGCGTTGGAAGTGCTGGAGGCGCGCAAACGTCCGGTCAGCGCGGTCGCCGATCAAACGGAAGTTCGCGATGTCGTTGAAGTGGTGGTCGAGGAAGACCGCAAGGCGTCCTATACCTTGTTGTTCGATCCCGGCCATTCGCTGGCTGAGCGGATCTTGCTGGAACAATTCGTATCCTGACATTGGCGCACAAAGGCCATTCAAATTGCCAACCAAAACCGCTACATCAGCGGCCATGACCGATCCAGTTCATATCATCGGCGGCGGCTTGGCCGGCAGCGAGGCGGCATGGCAGTTAGCGCGCACCGGGGTGCCGGTAGTGCTGCATGAAATGCGGCCCGACCACATGACCGACGCGCATGTCGGTGGGCAATTGGCGGAGCTGGTCTGCTCCAATTCGTTCCGCTCCGACGATGCGGAAAACAACGCGGTCGGCCTGTTACACGCGGAAATGCGGCTGGCTGGATCGCTGATCATGGCGGCCGCCGACCAGTGCCGGGTGCCGGCGGGTTCGGCCCTGGCGGTGGATCGCGAGGGCTTCGCCGCCGCCGTGACCCGCGCGATCGCCGCCGAACCCCTGATCCGCTTGGCCCCAGGCGCGGTCGAGGCCCTGCCGCCGGAAAGCTGGGGTCAGACCATCATCGCCACCGGACCCTTGACCCACGCGCCGCTGGCGGATGCCATCCGCGCCTTCACGGGCGAGGATTCGCTGGCCTTTTTCGACGCCATCGCGCCAATCGTCTATAAGGAGTCGATCGACTTCAGCATCGCCTGGTTTCAGTCCCGTTATGACAAGGGCGAGGGCGCGGATTATATCAACTGCCCGCTGGATGAAGCGCAATATCAGGCCTTCGTGCAAGCGCTGCTGGATGGCGAAAAGACCGATTTCAAGCAGTGGGAAAAGAACACGCCTTATTTCGAGGCCTGCATGCCGATCGAGGTGATGGCCGCGCGGGGGCCGGAAACCCTGCGCTTTGGGCCGATGAAACCGGTCGGCCTGACCAACCCGCACCAACCCGACCAGCGGCCCCATGCGGTGGTGCAATTGCGCCAGGACAACCGCCTGGGCACGCTTTACAACATGGTCGGCTTCCAGACCAAGCTCAAGCATGGCGCGCAAGCCGCGATCTTCCGCACCATTCCGGGTCTGCAACAAGCCCAGTTCGCGCGGCTTGGCGGGCTGCATCGCAACAGCTTCATCAACAGCCCGAAATTGCTGGATGACGCGCTGCGGCTGAAGGCCCGGCCAAGCCTGCGCTTTGCCGGCCAGATCACTGGCGTGGAGGGCTATGTCGAATCGGCGGCGATGGGGTTGCTGGCGGGCCGCTTTGCCGCCGCCGACCACCACGGCGCCGGCTGTCCGCCGGTGCCGGCCACCACCGCCATGGGGGCGCTGCTGGCGCATGTCACCGGCGGCGCCGATGCCCGCAGCTTTCAGCCGATGAACGTAAATTTCGGCCTGTTTCCGCCGCTTGAAGGCCGGATCCGCAAGGCTCAGCGCAAGCCCGCGATGACGGCGCGGGCGCTGGCCGACCTGCGGCAATGGTTGGCCGCTTGGCCATTGCCCGCCGCTTGCGTCCAGCCACCGGAATTGGTAGGTTGAGCCATTCAAAATCACTATATCTCGCAATAGCGCCGCAATTGCTGCATGGACCGCCGATGCCGCTCATAAAGCGCCTTGGGACGCGTCGCTTAAGGGCCTGATTTGAAAGACCAACAAGAAAAACCAGCAAGAAGAGCCAACAATAAAGGGAAGTCTGCGTGAGTGACGTCATAGCGCCGCCCACCCCGGAACGGGATTTGGGCGCCATCAATATCGAGGACGAACTCAAATCCTCTTATCTCGATTATGCGATGAGCGTGATCGTCTCCCGCGCCTTGCCCGATGTGCGCGACGGTCTCAAGCCGGTGCATCGGCGGATCCTGTTTTCCAGCAATGAAAACGGATTTCACTGGAACAAGCCCTACCGCAAATCCGCCCGCATCGTCGGTGACGTGATCGGTAAATACCATCCCCATGGCGACGCCGCGATTTACGACGCCTTGGTGCGGATGGCCCAGGATTTCTCGATGCGGGTGCCGTTGATCGACGGCCAGGGCAATTTCGGCTCGATGGATGGCGATCCGCCGGCGGCGATGCGTTATACCGAAGCGCGGATGGCCAAGGTGGCGACAGCGCTGCTGACCGATATCGACAAGGACACCGTCGATTTCCAGGATAATTATGATGGCTCCGAGCGCGAGCCAACGGTGATGCCGGCGCGTTTCCCGAATTTGCTGGTCAATGGCTCGGCCGGCATCGCGGTTGGCATGGCGACTAATATTCCGCCGCATAATTTGGGCGAAATCATCGATGCCACCTGCGCCTATCTCGACGATCCGGCGATCGATCTTGATGGCCTGATGGCCTATGTCAAGGGGCCGGACTTTCCGACCGGGGCCTCGATCTTGGGGCGCGCCGGTATTCGCGCCGCTTATGCCGGCGGCCGCGGCTCCATCACTATCCGCGCCAAAACCCATGTCGAGACCCTGCGCGGCGAGCGTGAGGCCATCATCGTCGATGAAGTGCCCTATCAGGTCAACAAGGCCAGCCTGGTCGAAAAAATCGCTGAATTGGTCAAGACCAAGAAAATCGAGGGCATTTCCGACCTCCGCGATGAATCCGACCGGCATGGCGTCCGCGTCGTCATCGAACTTAAGCGCGATGCCGTCGCCGACGTGGTGCTGAACCAGCTGCGCCGCTTCACCGCCTTGCAGACCAGCTTTGGCATCAACATGTTGGCGCTGAATGGCGGCCGGCCCGAGCAAATGGGCCTCAAGGATGTGTTGGCCGCCTTTGTCCGCTTTCGCGAGCAGGTCATCACCCGCCGCACCAAGTTCGAGCTGGCGAAGGCGCGGGAGCGGGCGCACATCTTGATCGGGCTGGTGTTGGCGGTGGCCCATGTCGATGAAGTGGTGGCGATCATTCGCGGCGCGCCATCGCCGGCGGCGGCGCGGGAAAGCTTGCTGGCGCGGGAATGGCCGGCGGCGGATATCGTGCCCTATTTGCGCCTGGTCGAGGCCCGGGATAGCGCCGACGCCGGCGCCACCTATCGGCTGAGCGAAACCCAGGTCAAGGCGATACTGGATTTGCGCCTGCACCGCCTCACGGCGTTGGGGCGCGAGGAAATCGGCAATGAATTGAAGGAATTGGCCGAAAAAATCGCCGAATATCTGCACATTTTGGGCAACCGGGCAAAACTTTATGAAGTGCTGCGCGGGGAACTGGTGGCGGTGCGCGAGGAATTCGCCACCGAACGCCGCACCGAAATCGCGGAAGGCGATTTTGGCGACATAGACGATGAAGATCTGATCCAGCGCGAGGAGATGGTCGTCACCGTCACCCATTCCGGCTATATCAAGCGGGTGCCGCTGGCCGCTTACCGCGCGCAAAAACGCGGCGGCAAGGGCCGTGCCGGCATGGCGACGCGCGATGAAGACGCGCTGACCACGGTCTTGGTTACCTCGACCCATACCCCCTTGCTGTTTTTCTCATCCGCCGGCCAGGTTTATCGGCTGAAGGTTTGGAAACTGCCCGAAGGTGGGCCGCAAGCGCGCGGCCGGCCGCTGATCAATCTGTTGCCTTTGGCCCAGGGCGAAACCATTTCGGCGATCCTGGCGTTGCCCGAGGATGAGGAAAGCTGGGCCGATCTGAATGTCGTGTTCGCCACCGCGCGCGGCAATGTGCGGCGCAATTCGATGGCCGATTTCACCAATGTGCCGTCCAATGGCAAAATCGCCATCCGGTTCGAGGAAGGCTCCGACGATCGGCTGGTCGGCGTGCGCCTGTGCGCGGAGACAGACGATATTTTGTTGGCGGCGCGCGGCGGCAAATGCATTCGGTTCGCGGTCGATCAGGTGCGCCTGTTCAAGGGCCGCACCTCGACCGGGGTGCGCGGCATGCGGCTGGAGGATGGCGACGAGGTGATCGCGTTGTCGACCTTGCGCGGCATGACGGCCACGACCGAGGAACGCGAGGCTTATTTGCGCGCCGCGGCGTGGAAAAACGATCCCGCGCCCGCCACCTTGGCGGCTGAGCGCATGGCTGAAATGGCCGCCGCCGAACAGTTCATCCTCACCGTCACCATCAATGGCTATGGCAAGCGCTCCAGCGCTTATGAATATCGCACCACCGGCCGGGGTGGCTCCGGCATCGTCAATATCGATACATCGGCGCGGAACGGCCCGGTGGTTGCCTCGGGCCCGGTCGAAGCCCGCGACCAATTGCTGTTGATGACCGATCAGGGCAAGCTCATTCGCACCAATGTCGAGGAAATCCGCATTGCCGGGCGCGCCACCCAAGGCGTGACCCTGTTCAAGGTCGGCGAGGGCGAGCAGGTTGTCTCGGTGGCCAAGATCGAGGATGTCGGCGATGCTGATGAGGGGCTCGATGAGGGGCCCGAAGATGATGCCGCGGCCACGCCCGAAACATGATCGTCGGGCGCCATTGATGTCGTTGCTGTTGCCACAAGCGCCTGCTTTGGGGCAGGCTCTGGGCCGACAATAACCGCCAGGGAGGGCAAGCGGATGGCAGCAACGCGCCGGGTCGGCATTTATCCGGGTACTTTTGACCCCATCACCAAGGGCCATATCGATATCATCCGCCGCGGCGTCAAGCTGGTCGACCGGCTGGTGGTGGGGGTGGGGGTCAATCCCGGCAAATCGCCGATGTTCAGCCTGGAAGAGCGGGTCGAGATGGTGCGCCGGGAAACCGCGCATTTGTCCAACAGCGATGGCGGCGCCATTGAAGTGATTCCGTTCGACGCGCTGCTGATGCATTTCGCCGCCTCGGTCGGCGCCACCATGATCATTCGCGGCCTGCGCGCGGTGTCCGATTTTGAATATGAATTTCAGATGGCCGGCATGAACCAACGTCTGAACCCGGACATCGAGACCGTGTTCTTGATGGCGGACGTGGCGCTGCAGCCGATCGCCTCGCGCTTGGTCAAGGAAATCGCTGCCTATGAGGGCAAGATCACCGATTTCGTGCCGCCGGCGGTGGCGCAGGCGGTGCTGGGCAAGGTGGCGGCCAATAAAAAGCCATAAACTCTAGACAAACCCGGGGGGCATACCGGATAAGGTGGTCCGATCTAGCGGGCAGAGGGACATGACGTTGACGCGTTTGCGATCGATTTTTTCGTATTTGACAGCAGCGGTTCTGGGATTGAGCGCGTTGGCCGCGCCGGCGGTGGCCCGCGATTTGGAAAATATTCTGTATCTCGACTTGTCGACTGGCGGCCGGGTGGAAATCCTGATGCGGCCGGATTTGGCGCCCAATCATGTCGAAAGGATCAAGAGCCTGACCCGCCAGGGCTTTTATGACGGCTTGTTGTTCCACCGGGTGATCGACGGTTTCATGGCGCAGACCGGCGATCCCGAAGGCACTGGCGCCGGCGGCTCCGACCTGCCGGACCTGGAGGCGGAGTTTTCCGAAGCGCCGCATTTGCGTGGCACGGTGTCGATGGCCCGCACCGACGAACCCAATAGCGCCAACAGCCAGTTCTTCATCATGTTCATGCCGAATTTCCAGCTGGATGGCGTTTACACCGTCTGGGGCCGGGTGATCAAAGGCATGGAATTTGTCGATGCCATCGAACGCGGCGAACCGCCGGCCAATCCCGACCGCATCATCAAGGCGCAAATCGCCGCTGACGTTGCGGGCCAGGATGGCGAATAATTCGCCTTGCGCGTAGACCTGTTCGATTTCGACCTGCCGCAGGACCGCATCGCGTTGGCGCCGGCGGAGCCGCGTGACGCCGCGCGGTTGCTGCGGGTTCGTCCCGGCATGGCGCCGGCTGATCATGGGGTGCGCGACCTGCCGATGTTGCTGCGGCCCGGCGATGTCATGGTCTTTAACGACACCAAGGTGATTCCCGCCCGCCTGGTTGGCCAGCGCGGCCAGGCGCGGGTCGAACTCAACCTCCACAAGGCAATTGACGGCCAGCATTGGCAGGCCTTCGTCAAGGGCGCGCGGCGTCTAAAACCCGGCGACCGCATCGTTTTCGCCGACGATTTCAGCGCCAGCGTGCTGGCCAAGGCGCCATCCGGTGAAGTGACTTTGGCCTTCACCACCCCGGCCGATGGATTGATGGCGGCGCTGGCGCGCTATGGCAGCATGCCGCTGCCGCCTTATATCGCCAGTCGCCGCGCCGTCGGCGCTGATGATGCGCGTGCCTATCAAACCGTTTATGGCCACCGCGCCGGCGCGGTGGCGGCGCCGACGGCGGGCTTGCATTTCACGCCGGACTTGCTGCAGGCGCTGAGTGATGCCGGCATTGGCCAGGCGATGTTGACGCTGCATGTCGGCGCCGGCACTTTTTTGCCGGTCAAGGCAGATGATACACGCGACCATGTCATGCATGCGGAATGGGGCCAGTTAGACGCGGCCACCGCCAGCCGCCTCAATGCCGCGCGCGCCGCCGGCGGCCGCATCGTCGCGGTTGGCACCACCGCGCTCAGGCTGCTGGAAAGCGCCGCCGACAGCGCCGGACAGGTCCATCCGTTTGAAGGCGAGACCGATATCTTCATCACCCCCGGCTATCATTTCCGCGCGGTTGATCTGTTGATGACCAATTTTCACCTGCCGCGTTCGACCTTGTTCATGCTGGTGTCGGCATTTTCGGGCCTTGAAACCATGAAAACCGCCTATGCCCATGCGGTGGCGGCGCATTATCGCTTTTATTCCTATGGCGATGCTTGCCTGCTGGCGCCCGCGGACCCGCGGCCATGACCGCGGCTTTGACCTTCAGCATCGCCGCCCGCGACGGCGCTGCCCGCGCCGGCCAATTGCGGCTGGCGCGCGGCGTCATCGACACTCCGGCCTTCATGCCCGTTGGCACCGCCGCCACGGTCAAGGCCATGCATCCGCAAGCGGTGCGGGCGACCGGCGCGCAAATCATCCTGGGCAATACCTATCATTTGATGCTGCGGCCGGGCGCTGAACGCATCGCCCGCCTCGGCGGCTTGCACCACTTCATGAATTGGCCGCTGCCAATCCTGACCGATTCCGGCGGTTATCAGGTGATGTCACTGGCGGCGCTGCGCAAGCTGAGCGAGGAAGGCGTCGCTTTCCAATCGCATCTTGACGGCTCGCGGCATGTGCTGACGCCGGAACGGTCGATGGAAATTCAGCGCCTGCTGGGCAGCGACATCGTCATGGCGTTTGATGAATGCACGCCCTATCCCGCCAGCCATGACCAAGCCGCCCGTTCGATGCAATTGTCGATGCGTTGGGCGCTGCGTTCGCGCCAGGCTTTCGACCAACTGGCCGGCCCAGGCGCGGAGCGTTCCGCCCTGTTCGGCATTCAACAAGGCGGCATGCATGCCGATTTGCGGGCTGAAAGCAGCGGCCGGTTGGCGGATATTGGCTTCGACGGTTATGCGGTCGGCGGCCTGGCGGTGGGCGAGGGCCAGGAACTGATGTTTGCGACGCTGGATCAGTGCGTTGGCATGCTGCCCGAGGCCGCGCCGCGCTATTTGATGGGCGTGGGCAAGCCCAGCGATATTGTCGGCGCGGTGGCGCGCGGCATCGACATGTTCGATTGCGTGCTGCCAACCCGCTCGGGCCGTACCGGCCAGGCCTTCACGCCAGGTGGGCCGGTGAATCTGAAAAATGCCCGACACCGCGACGATCCACGGCCCTTGGTCAAGGCCTGCCGCTGCGCCGCCTGCAGCCATTACAGCCGCGCCTATCTGCATCATTTGCTCAAATCAGGAGAAATTCTCGGTGCAATGCTGCTGACCGAACATAATCTGACCTATTATCAGGACCTGATGGCCGGCCTGCGCGCGGCCATTCGCGGCGGCGATTTGGCTGACTTCATCCGCGCTTTCCAGGCCGCCGAGGCCAGCGGCGACATTGCGCCGCAATAAGCGCGCCGAAAACCCGCGCAGCAAGGTTGACCCGCCGCCCACCCCCGCTTATTGTGCCGCCCGCTTCGTCTATGACGGGCCCGTAGCTCAGTTGGTAGAGCATCTGACTTTTAATCAGAGGGTCACAGGTTCGAATCCTGTCGGGCTCACCAATATTTTCAATAGGTTACGTGAAATTCTGGCTTCCAGCGTCGCTCTGCTTTCATTACGGGGTAACGCTGGGGTAACAAAGCGCTGACAAAAAACGGCATGAAAAGTCGATACCCAAGGCTTATATTGTCGCCGCGCCTTCCTTCAAGGTCAGTTGCGAGGGCGCCAAGCCCATGGCGGCGGCAAGGCGGGCCAAGCTGGCATGGCGGGGCCGGGCACCGGGGCGTTCCCATTGCGCAATCTGGGCTTGGCTAACATCGATGCGCGCCGCGATATCGGCCTGGGTGAAGCCCAAATGCTCACGCCAGGCACGGGCAAGGCTGATCCCCTCCACCAAATGCCGGGCCGCGACTTCGTGGGGGATCGTCGGCGCATTGCCGGCGCGCTCCATGAGGCGGGTGAATTGCTCATAAGGCACCACGGCAAAGCGGCGGCCTTTTTCCCGCTTGATGCGGTATTCAATAGGTGCGTTCATCGCGCTTTCTCACTTCCTCAACCGCAATCACTTCAACAGCGGTCATCACGTCGAACAGCACGCGATAGCGGCCAACGCGCAGCCGATATTGCCGCGCATGGTTCTTGAGCGGCTTGATATCGGCCTTGCAGGCTGGCCAGTCCGCCAACGCGCCCACCGCCGCCACAATCCGCGCCCGGTCTTGCAGCGGCACCTTGCGCGCCTGCTTCAAGGCTTTTTGCGACCATGCGACACTATAGGACATAAGTCTTTATAAGTCTATAACCATCCGCTATCAAGCCGATATAAGCTGAAGCCTCGCGCGCGCGCGCAAGGGGGCGCCAATTTGTTCGTCAACCTAACGATATAGCCTGGTCGCCGCCGGGCTTGTCCCGCTGTCCCGTCCCCTAGGGCGTGGGACAGCGGGACAAATGCATTTAAGACAATAAAATCAATGATTTAATTGTCCCCGTTAATGTGGGCGGCTGGGACAAGATTTAAGCCCTGTCCCGCTTCAAAATCCGATCAACTGCGCTCTTGCTTAAGCCGGTGCGGGCAGCAATTTCCCGGACGGTCAGGCCCTCGCTGCGAAGTTCACCGATAGTCTCTTGGCGCGCATCGGTCAGCGGTCTCCAGTTAAACCCGCCGGTCTCCCGCCACGCTTCGAGCGGCGCAGCTTCCTTGCCGAAAAAGCCCCGGCTTTTCTCAAAATGCACTTCAAACCTGCACCCCTGTTCGGGGTCCGCATCCTCCGGACGGCGCAGCGCAATCACGCTGTCCAAAACGTCCTCCCGACGGCTGGTCCCGCGCTGCTGGCCGCCCTTGCCAGCGTGATGAATGAACAAAACGGATCGACCAGCGCGGCGTTGTGCGATGCTCCATTGCTGGATGGAGCCCCAGCTTTCGGCATCATTTTCAATCCCTGTCCTCGCCAGCGCACTCAGGTTGTCGATCACGATTAGATCGAAGCCAGCGGCAGCCCTGTTGTAAAAGCTTTGGCCATCGGCGGTTGAAAGGTCCGGCAATCCATCCGTCGATAAATCGTCCGACAGAACGGATAAATGCGGCTCCGGTTGACCAACCGGCGCGCTCCCGCGCGTGAAGTTGATCAAGTCTTGCAGGGCAGCCGCTGGCAACTCGCCGTCAACGTAGAGTGTTTTTCTGGCCTTAGGTGCCGTCCAGCCAAACAGCCCGCCGCCGCTGGCGACCGCGTAGGCCACTGCTAGGGCCAGATGCGTCTTGCCTAGCCCGCGCGGGCCGTAGATCATTGCGAGTCCGCGCTCGGGCAGCCAGGGGGACAGCAATTGAGCACGCGGCTTGAACCGCTTTGCGAGAAAATGTTGCAGCGCCATCGGCTCAAGGCCCGGGGGGCGGTACAGTACAGATTCGGAGTCCGTGCGCGGGTCATGCAGGCGAATGATGTCATGCATGGCCGTATGTCCGCCCCAGGTGGATCAAATACGCCGTCCCGATCAGCAAATGTTCAACCGCCTGCCGCGTCAATTGCGCATCGACGCGCTCGATGCCCGGCCCCAAGGCCGCACGCTGCGCCCAAATTTGTGTCAGGCCAATCGTCGGGCCGACCGGCGACCAGGAATCCCAGTCGCCGATCCGGCGCGCCGCGACATCGGCCTGCCTCAGCAACGCCGCGCGGTCCTCGATTTCAGCGGGCGGACATGACGGCCACAGGGTCAAAAGCCGCCGCTTGGCTTGCGGTTGCTGTGGATCGATGATAGTTTTCAAATTGCTGGGACTGCTTTTGCGCTCGGTCCAGGTTGCCGCCTGGCCGGGCGTTTTTATGTGCCGTTGCATTAGGCGGCCTCCCCAACCTTGTGACGGTCGCGATAAGCGATAGCATCCGCGCGCTTTACATAGCGCCGCCCGGTCGCTGAAAATTTGTAGATCGAGGGGAAATTGGGGTCTTCGTTCTGGCGTCGCCACAGCCACATCGCTGAACGATCTCCAAAGTAAAGTTCGTTTGCCTCGGTAATGGTAATAAGGGCTTCGTCATGCGTGTCCATTTTCAATCACTCCCTTTTGTTGAAGTGATTGAACGGTAGCAGGTGCGATTAATAGCCAGCGGCGCTAGCTGCCAATTATTTTCGCGCTGCCCGCAGATATTTTTGCCAGGTTGAAAAGCTGATTGTGCGCTCTTCGCCCGTCACCGGGTCCAGTCCTAAAAACTTTTGACCGTCCCGCCGCAGTTCAAAATCGGCTTCCGCCGTTGCCGCTTCAAGGCGATCGAATGTGAACCGCGCGCTGGCGTCGGGATGTTTTGCCGCCATGCGTGCCGCCAAGTTTTTCAAAGCACCGGTCCAATCGGCCCGCCTCGGTTTCGCCGCACGGGCCGATTGTGCTTGGTCGCCTGCCAGAAACCGCGACAACCGCAAGTGCGCCACCGTAAAATCGCGCATCGCGGTCAAGCGCAACTCAACTGAAAGCGATTCATCCAACACCCGCTGCCCGTACACAACAAGGCGCGCCGCGAGCATTTCATCGTCAAGCTCGCCGAACCCTTGAAATGCTAAATATTTCGTTAATGTTGCGAATGATAAGTGATCAGACACATGAAAATCGCGCGCCGCCGCACCCGTGGCGATGATTGCAAAATCGCGCGGATCATAGGCCAACCATGACGCGCTGGGCATGCCGCGTTCATGCAAAAGCTGGGACGCCGCCGCCACGACGCGCTGCACGTCGGCCAGCACGCCAGGAAGATTATCCGTCAACCGCTGCAAGCCCGCATCGCTCATTGCGTCAACATCATAGTGGGTTTTTGTTTCTGCGGTCCCGTGCCGCGAATGAGTGCTGCGCTCAACGCCATCACGAACGCTTTGCCTTTGAACCTTGGTTTTCCGTTGCTTCATGCCGCGCCGCTGTTTTTGCACCCGGTTCTCCATCACCGCCCGCCAGCCATGGCGATGACGTTATCCGCCGGCTTGCCCTTAACCAAGGCCATGACATGCCGCGCCCAAAGGTCCAGCGCGCGGCGCTTTTCGCTTGAAAAATCATGGCGCTGATAGACGCCCGCAACACCGCTGAAGCTGCCGGATTGATGATTGAGTGTTTTCTCAATAACGTGGATCGGCTGCCCAAGCCGCGCGCAGCCGGACGCAAAGGTTCTGCGCAAGTCATGCACCCGCCAGGGGTCCAGCGTCGCCTTGTCGGGATCGCCCCCAAGTTCCGCCGCTTCCGCCTTTGCAATTTCCAGCATTGCGGCGTCCAGTTGCCGCTTGGCCCGTGAAAAGCCGCTAATCCTGGTTTGGCCGGTTGTAGTCAGGATGAAGCCGCGTTCACCCTCAATCACCGGCAGGCCGGATAGAATATCGATCACCGGCGCTGACAAAGGCACCGCATGTGAGCGGCCATTCTTAACGCGCTCCTTGGCAATGACCCACATTGCGCCGTCCAGATCGAATTCAGCCCACGTTGCGCCCGCAACTTCTTCCCGCCGCTGCCCAGTCAGAACCAACAGCTTTACCATCGGCCCGAACGGCCAGCCAATGCGGTTGGCCGCCAGCCAGACAAGCCGCAATTCATCATCGGTCAACACGCGGTCGCGGCTGGTTTCCCTGGCTGGCGGCTTAAGGTGCGCGCAAGGCGTTGCATCGATAATCCCGCGTTCAACCGCCCAATTGAAGAATTTGCGCACTAAGGCCAGCACGCGGTTCGCCGTGATCGGCGCGCCGCCATCGGCGATGGTGTCCAGCAAGGCCAGCACGTCGCGCCGGGATATGTCCTGAATGCGCCTGCCCTTCCAGGCTGGCTTGACTCTAGTTTCGATAAGCCGCTGGGATTCCGCCGCCGTGCTGGCGCGGTTCTTGGCAACAACATGCCGCCGGTAAAACTCATCAAGCAAACTCTCAATCATGTTGGCAGTAAAGGAAGCTTTGGCTTGGCGTTTTTCGCCCGCCGGATCGCGGCCATCGGCCAAGACGCGCAGCATAGCCCCCGCCGCTTCACGCGCATCGGCCAGCCCAAAGGCCGGATAGCTGCCCAAGGTCATTTTCCGTGGCCTGTCGCCATATCGATAGCGCAATGCCCATGAGCGGGCGCCGCTGGGCTGAATGACAAAGTACAGCCCCTTAATGCTGCGGTTGCCAGCATCCGGCACTTCACGCCGCGCGGCTTCCGGCTTGGCCTGTTCGATGAATTTTGCTGTCAATGTCGCCATAAGTGCGCACCCCTGAATTCTGTTACCCCGAAGGCGCTGGGGTAACGCTGGGGTAACAGAAAGTCGGATTAGGCACCGTTACCCCGCGTTATTAACAAGCCATAACATGGGGTAATTTTTCAGGAAAAACAAGGGTTCTAGAATGAGGCGACCTTCAGACAAGTTAGGCCAAAATATGCTATGTTTTCAGACTTTTAATCAGAGGGTCACAGGTTCGAATCCTGTCGGGCTCACCATTTTCCAATCAAACCAGTGCCCTCGGCGCCGCTTTCGCGGGGCGCCGCGCAATCGGTCTTGCGCGCTATGCGCTGTGCTGTCAAGTTCACAAATAAGTATAAATCTTGTTGACATTAATAATATACTTGTTGAGATTGTTGCCAGAAGGATAGAGCAAGCGGGACAGGCATGCATGCGGGCGAAAGAGCCAAAAAAAATGGGTGCGGACGCAGTTGGCGTCGCCATTGTCGGGGCCGGTGAACGCGGGGTTTATTATATCGGCACGCAAATCGCGGCGTTGTGTCAAGAGCTGGGCCTTTATGTCACCGGCGTTCAGGATCGGCTGCCCGAGCGGGCGCATCTGGGCGCCCAGTATTTGACCGATCTTTATGCCCAGGGCGGCATCGACCACGCGGTCGCCTGCTATGATAGTCTGGACGCGGTGCTGGCCGATCCCAAGGTCTCGATTGTCGTCGTCACCACCCATACCAACCAGCATCGGGTGCCGGTGTTGCGGGCGCTGGACGCCGGCAAGAAGGTGTATCTGGATAAGCCAATCGCGGTCAGCCTTGATGACGCCTTGGCGATTCAGGCGGCAGAGCGCCGCCATCGCCGCCCGGTGATCATGGGCTTCACCCGCCGTTATGAAAAGCCCTGGGTCGAGATGGCGAAACTGCTGCGCGCCGGCGCTATTGGCGAATTGCAAATGATGCTGCTGCGCTCGGTCATTCCATATAGCCGTTATTTGCAGCTTTGGCACCGTGACCAGCGTTTGTCCGGCGGCGCGCTGAACGATAAATCCTCGCATCATTTCGATGTGCTGAACTGGTATGCCGGCAGCGTTTGCGACACCGTCACCGCTTTGGGTGGGCGAAGCGGCGTGTTCAAGCCCGAGCCCGATGCTCCCAGCCGCTGCCGGGAATGCGACCGCGACTGTCCCTACCGTTTCCGCGCCGGCTTGATCGATTATGAAGAAGGCCGTCAGCGCCCCCCCAATCGCAGCTGGGCCGAGGCTGCCGATCCGATCGACTGGGACGACGCTTGCGTCTATGCCCCAGGCGCCGATATCGATGATCACGCCATTGTTTCGCTGGGCTACCGAAATGGCGTGAAAGCCAGCCTATTTTTCACCATTTTTGGTCCCTATGCGCCGGACCAGGAAACCTTCGAGCTGGTCGGTGCGTCGGGTCGGATGCGCCTGGAGCGCTCATCCGGCAGCATCGACTTGATCGCCGATCATGGCGCCCGGCGCGAGACCATCTGTTTTGAAGACCCCGACCAGTCGACCAGCCATTATGGCGCGGACCGCCACCTGGTCCGTGCGCTGCGTGCGTTTCATGATGGCGCGGTGCCGCCAGTGGGCGTCGATGAAGGCATTGCCTCGTTGCGTCTGGTGTTGGCGGCGCAGCAGTCGTTGCGGCAAAGTGGGATCCCAGTGTTCCCACAACAATTAGGCGCAGACCTTAAACAAGTTAATCTGGATTAGGAGGGTATACATGTTGCTGACGCCGCTGCCGGCGCGCTTGACGCCTTTGGCGCAGGCGATGGGATATCGCAGTCTTTATGGCGACATTCATAATCACTGCAATCTGTCTTATGCCCATGGCAAGCTGGAGGACGCGTTGGCGCGCGCCAAGCGGCAGCTCGACTTCGTGTCAGTCACTGGCCATGCCTATTGGCCGGACATGCCGGTGGAGGACGATAGTGTGGCCCATATTGTCGCGTTTCACATCCAGGGCTTCGAACGGTTGCAGAAACTATGGCCCGGCCATTTCGATACCCTGAAGGCTTATGAACAGCCGGGCCGTTTCGCGGTTTATCCCGGCTATGAAATTCATTCATCCGAACATGGCGATTATACCATCGTTTACCCCGACCTTGAGCCCAGCCCGCTGATCCTTGCCGACACGCCGGAAGACTTGAAGGCGAAGCTGGCGGCGCGGCCGGGCGGCGCGCTGGCGTTTCCGCACCATATCGGCTATCGCCAGGGTGCGCGCGGCATCAATTGGTCAACCTTCGATGCCGAATTATCGCCCTTTGTCGAAATGTATTCGATGCATGGCTGTGCCGATGAGTCAGACACTGATCGACCCTATCTGCACTCCATGGGGCCGCTCAACGGTCATTCGACGATGGCGCATGGCCTGGCGCTGGGCCATGTTTTCGGCGTCGTCGGCAATAGCGATCATCATAGCGCCTATCCCGGCTCCTATGGCCATGGCCGCATGGCAGTGTTGGCCGACAACCATGACCGCGACGCGATTTGGCAAGCGATGATGGCGCGGCGCACCGTTGCGCTGACTGGCGACCGCATTCATTTATGCGCCGGCATCGACGGCACGCCGATTGGTGGCGTGATTGGCCCACGCGGCGACGCTGTGCTGGATTTGGAAGCCGTGGGCGGCGGCGCGATCGACATGATCGACATTCTACGCAATGGCCGCCTGTTCCGTCGTATCACGCCGGCCCTGGAGCCCAGTCCGATCGATCCGATGGTCGATCCGATCGAAACCATCCTGGTGTTGGAAATGGGCTGGGGTGCCCGCGGTAGCAGCCATCGCTGGGCCGGTGACCTGGACATTGCCGGCGGCAAGATTTTGAGCGCGGAGCCGCGCTTGCGCGGTCCAGACATTGTTTCGCCCACCGAAGGCCGCGACGATAGCCGCGACACCACCGCAATTGAATGCGAGGACAGCCGCGTCCATTTCGACATCACCGCGATGGCCAATCGCAATAATTTCACACCGGCGACCCAGGCCATTGCCTTGCGGGTGCAGCTCAGCGAGGATTCCCACATCGCTTTGCGGTTGGGCAATTATCGCCGCGAAGTGCCGGTCGAACGGTTGCTGGAAGGCGCGCTGTCCGACAATCTGGGCGCCATCGACACGCCGGCTTATCGGCTGCACGGCTTGCCGCTGCCGCATCAATGGCAATGGCATGGCAAGGTCGCGTTGGGGTCGCTGCGCGATGGTGAAAGCGTGCATGTCAAGTTGCGGCAAAAAAACGGGCAAACGGCTTGGACCTCGCCGATTTTCTGCCGCGCTTGAGAAAGGGTGTAGCCCAGAGTGCCTTGGCCTTTGACTAGCTCGACGACATGGCGCCGCTGGCTTGCCGCAGGGATGACGGCGGCAGTGTTGGCGGCCGGGTTGGCCCAGGCGGAGGCCGCTGAAATCAAAATTGCCGCCGTCGCCGACGCGCAATTGGCGATCCTGCAGCGCCAAGCCCGCCTGTGGGAAGAGCGCACCGGCCATCAGGTCGACATCATCAAGATGTCGAACAGTTCCAGCAACAATTTCGTGCAATATATCACCTGGCTGTCGGCCAAGAACACCGATGTCGACGTCTATAAAATGGACAATCCCTGGATTGGTCAATTCGCGCACCACTTGGTCGATCTCGGCCCCTATTTGTCCGAGCATCGGGCGATGATGCCACATGTGCTGGACGCCTATACCGACACCGAGGGTCGGGTGTTGGGCCTGCCCTATACGGTTGGCACGCCGCTGCTGTATTACCGGGCCGATCTGTTGGCCAAATATGACCGACCAGTGCCCAAGACCTGGCAGGATTTGACCCGCAGTGCCGCCATCATCATGCAGGCCGAGCGCGCGGCTGGCCGGTCCGACATGTGGGGGTTTGTCTGGCAGGGCGCGGCCTATGAGGGCCTCACCGCCAATGCGCTGGAATGGATACACGCCAATGGCGGCGGCACGATGGTCGAAAAGGACGGTCGCATTTCCATCGACAATCCGCGCGCTGTCGAAGCCTTGGCGCTGGCGGCAAGTTGGATTGGCACCATCTCGCCGCCCGGCCAGCTGACCTATAAGGAAGAAGATGCCCGCGCGGTATTTCAATTGGGCAATGCGGTGTTCATGCGCAATTGGCCCTATGCCTATGACTTGCTGCGAAATGAAGCCGGCAGCCGGGTGCGCGGCAAGGTTGGCATCGCGCCATTGCCTGCTGGCGAACATGGTGACAGTACCGCGGTGATGGGCGGCCTGGGTTATTCGGTGTCGCGCTATTCCAAGCATCAACAGGCGGCGATCGACTTCGTGCTGTTTCTGACCAGCCCTGAAATGCAGCGCATCTCAGCCAAGGCCGGCCTGCCGCCGACTTATGTCGGGCTTTATACCGACGCCGAAATTGTCGAAGCCTTTCCGCTGTTGCCGAGATTGGAGACAATCGCTCGCAATGTGCTGGCGCGGCCGTCGATTCAAACCGGTATACGCTATCCGGAAGTGAGCACCGAATTCTGGACCGCCGTGCAGCACGCCTTGAGCGGCAAGAAGACACCGGCTGAGGCCCTGGCCGATTTGGAGAAGACCTTGAAGCGAGTGCGTGGTCGTGGCTGGCGTTACTGAGCAAAAGCAAACACGCACGGCGCCGCTGCGGCGCCAGCAGCTAAGGGCGGCGGCTTGGTTCCTGCTGCCGGTATGTTTGCTTTTAGCCGCCGCCGCGGCTTGGCCATTGTTGCGCACCCTGGTACTCAGCCTGTCCGACAGTTCGCTTTATGTCATGGAGCGACCGTCTTGGGTCTTTCTCGACAATTATCTTTATTTTCTCGACGGCGAGGCCTTTGGCGTATTGTCGGACCCGCGTTGGTGGCTCTCAGTGCGAAACACCCTAATTTTCGCGGTGACCTCAGTGGGCCTGGAACTGGTCCTCGGCATGGCGATAGCGCTCACCCTCAACCACACAATTCCCATGCGCGGCTTGATGCGCACGGTGCTGCTGGTGCCATGGGCCATCCCGACGATTGTCACCGCCCAGATCTGGCTGTGGATGCTGCACGATCAATATGGCGTGATCAATCACATTCTGGAAATGTTGGGCTTGATCGAGCGCGGCGTGCCATGGTTGTCGCAAGCGTCGACGGCACTGGCGGCGATCATCATGATCGATGTCTGGAAGACCACGCCGTTCATGACCTTGATGATCCTGGCGGCGCTGCAAATCGTGCCGCGCGATTTGATCGAAGCCGCGCGCATGGACGGGGCCAATCCGGTGCAAAGCTTTTTCAAGGTCACCTTGCCGGTGATTTTTCCCGCGGTTGCCGTGGCGATTGTGTTTCGCTTGCTTGACGCGCTGCGGGTGTTCGACCTGATCTATGTCATCAATCCATCGGATGAAAACATCATGTCGATGTCGGTTTACGCGCGCCGCCTGTTGTTCGAATTCGGTCGCTTTGGCGCTGGGTCGGCGGCGTCGATCCTGCTGTTCATGGTGGTTTCGATGCTGGCGATTGCCTGGATCAAGATTTCACGCGCGACGGATCAGGCATGATGGCGACGGGAAATTTCACCAGAACCACGACGGCATGGCTGCGCAAGGCGGTGCTTTATGCATGGCTGGCGGCAATCGCGTTGTGGATGGTATTTCCCTTCTATTATGCAATCATATCCTCGCTGGAGACTGGCACCGCCATTTTTGCCCCGGGGCTGTGGCCACAGACCATCAGTCTCGACAACTATACCCAGCTATTCGCGGCAGGCCAGTTCGAGCGCAATATCTTCAATTCCTTCATCGTGTCGACAACGGTGGTGGGATTTTCGGTCGCAGTGGGGGTGTTGGCCGCCTGGGCGTTCGCGCGGGTCGATTTTCGTGGCCGCCGTGCTTTGCTCATCGCCATTCTCTCAATCTCGATGTTTCCGCAAATCGCCATTTTGCCGGGGATGTATGAAATGTACACTGGCTGGCGCGGGGTGACCGGCGATGCCGGCTTGAGCTGGGGCGCGCCGATGTCGCTGAGCTGGCTGGCCTTCACCTATCTGGTGTTCACCTTGCCGTTCACAACCTGGACCATCACTGCTTATATGAAAGCCATACCGCGCGAGTTGGAAGACGCGGCAGTGATGGACGGCGCCAGCTATTTCACCATTGTCACCCGCATCCATTTGCCGCTGCTGTGGCCGGCGCTGGTGGTGGTTTGCCTGATGGCGTTCGTGGTTACCTGGAATGAATTTCTGTTCGCGCTCACATTCACCAGCGCCGAGGCCCAGCGCACGGTGACGGTGGCGATTTCCATGCTCAGTGGCTCGGTCGAGTTTCAGATCCCCTGGGGCATTATCATGGCCGCTTCGGTGATCGTGACCTTGCCACTGATCGCCCTGGTATTGATTTTCCAACGCAAGCTGATGGCCAATTTGGCCGCCGGCGCGGTAAAGGGCTAGCGCTTTTTTTGGAGTAGAGCCATGTCGGAAATTCGCTTGTCCAATATCACCAAATCCTATGGTGCGACCACGGTCATCGCCGGCCTTGACTTGGTGATCCCGGATGGGTCGTTCACGGTCATTGTCGGCCCGTCGGGCTGCGGCAAATCGACATTGCTGCGGCTATTGGCCGGGCTAGACGATATCGATGCTGGCAGCATCATGATCGGCGGCCGCGACGTCGCCCATCTGCGGCCCGCAGACCGTGGCCTGGCGATGGTATTCCAGTCCTATGCGCTTTATCCGCATATGACCGTGCGGGAGAACATCGCCTTCGCGTTGAAGCTGGCGAAAATGCCGCGCGCCGAAATCGATGCCCGCATCCAGGCCGCCGCCAGCATGTTGCAACTTGACTCGCTGTTGGACCGCAAGCCCAAGGCGTTGTCGGGCGGTCAGCGTCAGCGGGTGGCGATCGGGCGGGCGATCGTGCGCGAGCCCGATGCGTTTTTGTTTGACGAGCCTTTGTCCAATCTCGATGCGTCCTTGCGTGGGCAGATGCGCGTCGAACTCAGCGAATTGCACAAGAGGCTGCGGGCTACGATGGTGTATGTCACCCATGATCAGGTCGAGGCGATGACCATGGCGGATCAGATCGTCGTCTTAAACCAGGGCCGGATCGAACAAATCGGCGCGCCGCTGACCTTATATCATCAGCCGGCCAGCCTGTTTGTTGCCCGGTTCATCGGTTCGCCAAGGATGAATGTGATCGAGGGCACGTTTGCCCAACGCTTTGGCGCGGCCAGCCTCGGCGTGCGGCCCGAACATCTGGTGATCGGCGATGGCGGACAGCCGATCGGCGCGGCGGAAATCAAACTGATCGAACATTTGGGCAATGACAGCATCGTGCACCTGGCCCATGAGGGCGCTGGCCTGTTGACGATGCGGCTGGTTGGCGATGCCGATCTCAGCGTCGGCCAACAGGTGCCGGTTGCGATTGCCCCGGGCCGGTTGCACCGGTTCGACGCTGCCGGCAAGCCGCTTGGCCACGACTGAGCGGCCAAGCGCCCATAGTGATGAATCTTGAAATCTGATGGAGAAGACGATGCCTGCAACGGACCGCAAGATCGCCGACGGTCTGGCGCAACTGAATGCCGAGACCGCGCGTCAATTCACCGACGCCCGCGACAGTTTCAACGCCGCCGGTCCGGCCGCTGAAGCCGCCGCCGCGATGATCAAGAGCAGGAACCGACTCAGCTTGCTGGGCATGGGCGGCTCGCACTGGTGCAATCGCATGGTGGTCCCGGCCTATCGTGCTTGCGGTGTCGATTGTCAGGCGGAAGTGGTGTCGGAATATCAACGCGCGCCCAAACCTGGCGGCGATGTCAAGATCCTGGTCTCGCAATCTGGCCGTTCGGGTGAAATTTTGCGCTTCTTGCATGAATACAGCCCAGCGCGCCAGGCGATCGGCTTGACCCTGAACGCCGACACGCCCCTGGGCCAATTGCCATGCACGCTGGTCGGCCAGGGCGGTCCGGAAATGGCCTATGCCGCCACCCGCAGCCTGGTCATTACGCTGGCTTTGCATGCACGCATTCTGCAAGCCCTGGGCCATGACATGACGGGGTTTGTGAACGCGTTGGACGAGCGGTCGGTGGTGCCCAGTTTCGCGGCGGTGCAGGCGCTGGCGAAAGCGCGGTACGCAGTGTTCTGCGGCCGTGGCGCTTTGCAGGGCGTGGCCGAGGCGGCGGCCCTGAGTTTGATGGAACTGGCGCGGATCCCGGTCTTGGCGCTCGAAGCCGGACAATTTCGCCATGGCCCGGTCGAATGCGTCAACGCGGACACGGCGGTCATCTTCCTGCGCGGCGTCGGCGCCTTGGCCGACGGCATCGACGCCCTGGCCCGTGATTGTGCCGAGGCGGGTGCGACCCCCTTCGTGCTGGATTTCACCACTGGCCCTGCCGTTGCGGGCGCCCGCCATGTCCATCTGCCACAGCGCGATGACCTGGCGGCGGCGGTCACAGCACTGGCCAGTCTGCAACGCATCGTCATCGACGCGGCGGCGATGATGGTCGATGATGTCGGCAAACCCTTGCGCTCAACCAAGGTGACCAGCGCCGAGGCCGGCGCATGACCGCGCCCGCGGCTGCCGCCGCCCTGGTGATTGGCAATGTCAATGTTGATATCGTGCTTGGCGCGCTGGCCGATTGGCCGCGCCCCGGTACCGAGATCAGCTTACCGCTCAGCGATTTTCGCCTTGGCGGCTCGGCTGGCAACAGTGCCGTCTTGCTGCATCATCTGGGCCGGCCGGTGCATTTGCTCTCGGCGCATGGGGTTGACGCGTTGGGCGATTGGCTGCGACAGCTGCTGGGCGCGATGGCGGCAGGCTGCGCTAAGATCGATGCGCAAACCAGCTTCAGCGTCGGCTTATTGCATGCCGATGGCGAACGCAGTTTCTTTTCCAATCAAGGCCATCTTGAGTATTTAGACTGGGCGCATATTGAACCGAAACTGGCGGCGATCGAGCCTCGGGCGGCGCCATTGGCGCTGCTTTCGGGTGCCTTCACCACGCCCAGATTGCGCGCTGACTATATGACGGCGATTGCCGCACTGGGCCAGCGTGGCGCCGCCATCGCTATCGACCCTGGTTGGCCGGCCGAGGGTTGGACCGATGCCGTCCAGCGTGAAACCGCGACTTGGTTTGCCGCCTGCGATTATATCTTGATCAATGAAATTGAGGCGCTGGCGCTTAGCGGCAAGAGCAGCTTGGATGACGCGGTGCCGGTGTTGCGCGCCATGCTCAAGCCAGACGCGCTGCTGGTGGTCAAGCGTGGCCGCGATGGGGCCAGCGCTTATGGCGCCGGCAATCCGTATCATTGTCCGGCGCCGCTGTGCGAGGTGGTCGACACCGTTGGCGCGGGCGATGCGTTCAATGCTGGCTTCATCGACGCGATCTTGGCCGGTGCAGCCATTGATGCATCGCTGGCACGCGGTGTCGCGGTGGCGACCAGCCATGTCGCCCAATTTCCACGCCCCGCCTTCCAGGCCTAGCAGCGCCGACGCTCTAATCAGCGATTATACATTGGCGGCACGTCCAGCGAATAGAGCACGCCGGTGACGCGGTCGGCATAGCCGGGCCGGCGGCGGCGATGGGCGGGAAAATCCCCGGTCTCTTCCCGCCAGGCTTGCAGCAGCGCGAAATGCTCGCGCAGGGCATCGCCATGGGTGGATTCGCCGGCGAGATTGTTGAGTTCCCAGGGGTCGGCCTCAAGATCGTAAAACTCGATCTCGGGGCGCGGCACTTGAAACAATTGCGCTTGCGCGGCATTGAGCTTGCCGGCCTGCTTGAGATCATAAAGCGCCCGCCATGACGGACTTTCGCTGACATCCGCCGGCGATCCAAAAGGCCATTCGACATAGGCATTGTGGATCAGCTTATAGCGATCAGTGCGGACAGAACGCATATGTTCGTCCAAGTCATGCCAATTGCGTTCGCTAAAGGCGGCGTTGCGGTGCCAGAGTTCGGGCTGGCGTAGACCGGGGGAGAGATCCTCGCCATGCATCTGCGCCGGCGGCTTGACACCGGCCAAGCTGAGAAAAGTAGGCGCCAGGTCAATCACGCTCATCACGCCGGCATGGCGCTGGCCCGCCGGCACCACGCCGGGCCAATGGAAAATCAACGGCGTGCGCACGCCGGCGTCGTATAGCGCGCCTTTTTCGCGCGGCATCGGTGCGCCATTGTCACTCAGGAAAATCACCAATGTGTTTTCGGTCAAGCCGCGCGCGGCCAATACATTCATCATGCTGCCAATCACCCCATCCATGCGGGAAATCTCGTCATAATAGTGGGCGATGTCGGCGCGGGTTGCGGGTGTGTCGGCCATATAGGGGGGCACTTCGACACTAGCGGGGTCATGGGGTTGGGCAATGGTGGCGTCTTGATAGGGCCGGTGTGGATCGTCAAAGCCCACCCACATGAAAAACGGCCTCTCGCCAGCGGCGTCGAGAAAATCCGGCAGCCGGTCCAGGCCCTTGTCATACCAGTTGAACTGGGCCTCGCCATTGGGGCCATAATGGGTTTTTTGCATATGGCCGGTAAAATAGCCGGCGCGGCGAAGATGGTTTGGCACCATGTCGACACCATTGGGCAACGGCATGTGCAGGTCTTCGGCGCCGGTGGCGTGGGGGTAAAGCCCGGTCAAAATGCTGATCCGCGATGGGCTGCATTGCGGCGTCGTCAAAATGGCCTTGTCAGCGGTCACGCCATTGGCAGCCAAGCGGTCAATATGCGGTGTCTTGATGGCGGTATTGCCATAACAACCGAAATGCCGGGCACCCGCATCATCGGCGATAAGCACCAGAATATTCGGCTTGCCGCCCGCCGCGGCGCCGCCAAGCCGGGGCCAAGCGGTGGCCAAGGCGCCAGCGCCCGCTGCCATCATGAAGTCACGTCTGGAAAATTGGGTCTTGTACATGCTTTCTCCCCAAAGAAAAAAAGGGCCGGGCGCTTGGTAGCGTCCCGACCCGTCAGCGATTAACCTATGCGTCTTGTTGATGCAAATCTAGAACGAATAGGCTGCGGAAACAAAGAACCGACGTGGCAGGATTGGGCGGCCGATGAAGAATGGACCGCTCGTATCCTGGCCCGCGCCGGCGCGTGGATTGCCTTCGGTCAGGCCTTGGCTGTCAAACAGATTGAACACCCGAAAGCCCAGTCGAACGCTGCTGTTTTCCACCGGAATGCTGAAGCCCGCATCGAGATTGACGATGCTGAAACCATCCAACTCAACCGAATTGACGTTATTGGCGAATTGTTCGCCACCGAAATTATGCGTCAAGGCAAAATCGAAGCGCCCGTCATCATAATAGACACCGGTGTTGATCAGGATGTTGGGAAGGCGCCGCAATTCAGCGCCCACTTGTGCCGGTGACGCGGTCGATTCTGTGAATTTATGGTCCTGCAAGGTCAAATTGCCTTCAAAGCTGAAATATTGCAGGCTGTTCATATTCAGCAAATTCGCCAGATCGACATTCCAGGTCGCTTCCACGCCAAAGGCGCGGGTGGAAATCAGATCGACGAATTCGATGGTGCCGCCGGTATTGGGGTCATTGAGCAAGCGCACGTCGGCGCGGTCTTTCAATTCGGTCCACCAGCCGGCAATGGTGCCGCCGAAGGTGGCACCGGCATATTTAAGGCCGACTTCCGCGGTCTTGATGACCTCGGCTTCGAATTGACCGAATTCGCCATTGGGACCAAAGCGCTGCGAGCGAAGCTGTGGCATGAAGAAGCCACGCGAAAAGTTAGCGTAAACCGTCATCGAGCCGGTATCCAGCATATCGCTGAGATCATAAAGCACGGCGCCGGCAGCCGCCCAGGCCGAATCGGAGACATCGTCCGACACGAAGGTGCCATTGCCGAAGGTCACCATGCTGAGGCCGTCAGCCAGATTGAGCCCGGCATTGCGGCCAACGCCGCTGAGGTCGAATGTCGACGTGCGTTCCTCGATCACGCTGCCAAGAAATTTCTCGAACCGCACGCCGGCTTCAAACGACCATTTGCCGATATCGACCTGATCGGCCGCGTAAAAGGCGAAGCGCTTGGCGACGGCATCGCGGTTTTGATACGCCAGGCCAGCGTTCAGCACACCGCCGCGTGAGACGATAGTGTCTTGGCCCGACACCGGATCGGTGATCACCAAGTCCACCGCGCGCGACTGGGCGCTGAAATCACCCAACACGCGCGTGTTGCGTTGATCATCGTCACCGCTTAGCCGCGCGAAAAAGCCACCGAAAGTGAACAGATGATTGGCGTTGCCGGTGGAGACTTCCTTGTTGATGTTCAATTCCAGCGTGAAGTCCTCGAAACTGCGTGGCAGGTCGAGGATGCGATTGCCGAACAGCAGGAAGTCATCCGGTAAAGTTTCGCCGGACTCCGAGAAGGTGAAGCTGGCATTTTCCACCGCGCCAAGGCCGCGCCGATCGAGAAACTCGGCTTGAGTTTCCGGGCTGTTGGCAATGCCGTCGCCGTTCAAGAAAATCGCCAGATTATGATCATAGTCGGAATATTTGGCACGGCCATTGACCGACCATCCGTCGGAAAAGAATTTTTCGAACTCGGTGCCGACGGTCACGCCATTGACGTCGGCGCCATCCTTGATACCGGTTTGAAATAGCCCGTCGGGGGTTTGCCAGGCAGCCCCAGCAAACGCGCTGCTGTTCATGCTGAAGACGGTTTCACCGGTATTGCCGGGGATGCGCTTGCGGGTGTCCGCGTCCAGCGGCAAGGGCAAGAAGAACACCGAGGAATCGTCGATGAACTGGCCGAACAAAGTAATCGAGCCTGAATTGTCGGCCAATTCCTTGGTGATGTTGGCGCGCAGTTGCACGCCTTCGGTGTCAAGGCCGGTGTCGATCGGTCCATCGTCATTGCGGTAGAAGCCCGACATCGCGAATTTGAGGCCGGAATCGGCGCTGCCCAGCGGGCCGCCTAGATAGAAATCGGTCTTGAAGCGGCCTTCATCGGCCCATTCGACCTTGGCTTTGCCTTCCAGTTCGTCGCCGCCCTTCTTGCTGCGGAAGTTCAAAATGCCAGCCACCGAACCAGTGCCGAACAAATTGGTGACACCGCCGCGGACAAATTCCATTTCCGCGATGCCGATGTCGGGCTGAATGAAAATGTCCGAGTTGATTTGGCTGAGACCGAAACTGCTGACCGACGGCAGGCCGTCGAATTGCAAGGGCGTGAGCTGGATTTGGCCGCCCTGCGGCAGGCCGCGCACGAAGATATTGACCGCGACCGCGCCGCCGCCGCCTTCCGCCCGCACGCCGGGAACGACCCGAACAATGTCGGCCAGGCTGTTGGTGTTCAGCCGTTCTAATTGAATGGGATCGAGCTCGGTGGTTGAGAAGGGGGTTTGAATCGCCGCCCGCGCCTTGGGCGTGCCGGTGACAATGATTTGCTCCAATGTGCCGCCGCGCGCGCTTTCGCTTGGCGCGGCGTCCTGCGCCAGTGTCGGCGCCGCCAGCAGTGAGCCGGCGCAAACCGTCATCATCAGCTGAAATTTCGTTTTGGATCGCATGGTTACCTCCCAGGATTGATGCGCGGGCCGGCGATGGCTCCGCGCTTGACCGATTGCATTGCACCAATCGGCACGCCGGCATTGACATCCAGCAATTGTGCGGCGGGCGATGCCGCCAAGCGCTTGCACGTGCCGGCGCGCGCATTGCCCTTCATGGTGCCAGGGGAGAATATGCAAGTATAAATATGGCGTCAATAGATATTATACTTATTATCAATCAATCCATCAATATGACGCTGCCAACCCCGCGCCAAGTGTGTTGGCAAGCCAGTGCGGCCGGCTGTCGTTGCCGGGCCTTCAATTATAAATCAGGCTTTGATGATAAAACGGCTGCGGCGGGGGCGCGATGGTTCAGTCGATCTTGGCGGTGCTGCCATGCACCGCATGCTCAATATCCAAATAATAATTTTCCGTCGGCTTTTGGGAATCGGCGATCCGTTCATCGACGATCCGGCTGAAGGCTTCGAGCTTGGCGGCATCGCTGTTGCCGACCACGTCGAAGCGGCCGAGATGCTCCGAGGTCAAATCGACGCTGCCGAGAATGATGATGCTGAGGTCTTCGGGTACCATCGCACCCAGACTTTTCAGCGCCACGTCCAAAACAAAGCCTTCGACCACGCCCCAGGCGATGAGTGCGGAAAAGGCGAATTTGCCAGACGCCAGCCGATAGGGCTCCAGCGCGGCGGCGATATCGGCGGCGCGATAGTCGCCGGGCAAGGCGTCGAGTTGCAGGATCGGGCATTGCGCGCCGTCGCCCAATAAGGCGCTAAGCTCAACAAATTCGCGCCGCGCCATCGCGATCGTGCGGGCGGGATGCGCCGAGGTCAAAAAGCCAATGTCGCGATGGCCCTGGGCGCGCAACCGGTTGAACGCAAATAACAGGGCGCCGCGCCAGTCGGTGCCGATGGAGTCGACATCGACGCCGGTGATATAGGCGCCGTCGACGATGATATGGCGGGCATGGCGGTTGAGGGCGGCGAGAAATTCAATCGAGAGCCGCTGAAAATGACTTTGCAGCAAGCAGACCTTGAATTTGCCCAGCGAGTTAAGCACGTCCAGCGCTTGTTCTTGCTGGGTATAGCCGATTTGCAGCAGCGACAAGCCGTCGGCTTTCAAATGGCGCTCCAGCCCGCGGATCAGATTGGCGGCGATCGAGCTTTCCGAGGTCCGCCGTAGCACTAGCAAATCGCCTTCCCATTGGCTGGCGCCGGCTTGCGCGCTGCCGCCAGCCGCAATCATCGTGCCAAGGCCGCGCCGGGACACCAGCCGGCCGGCTTCGATATAGGGTTGCATCGCCGCCTGGATGACCTTTTGCCCGACCTGAAAGCGCTTCATCAGCGCCTTGGCGTTGGGCAGCCGGTCGCCGGGGCTGCCCTTGGCGATCGCGTCGTCGATCCAGCTTTCGATTTCTTTGATTTTAGCCTTGGATCCGACGCGCATCACCGTTCCCATTCTATTTTTCTAGTTATACTTATATCGTGCAATAAAAGCCGGTCAAGCGCGCCGCCGTCGCCTGCCATTTCTGGCAGTTGCCTTGCCGTGGCCGCGACGCCACTTCATGATCATGCCAAGGTCCCGATGGATTTGACACCTTCTCAAGCTGGGAGAGCCGATGTGAAAAACCGCCAATGGCTGCTGCGGACGACGCCGACCGCGCATTTGAGCCCCGATCATTTCGAAATGGTCGAGCAAGACATCGCGCCGCCGACGCTGAAAGAGGGCGAAATCTTCGTCAAGCACCAGATTTTCTTGTGCGCGCCGGCGATGCGCGGCTGGATGAGCCCCGACCGGCCTTCGCATGTGCCCGCCATCAATCCCGGCGATCCGATCATCTCCTTGGGCGGGGCGAAGGTGCTGCAATCGGCGCATCCCGATTATCCGGTCGGCGCCAATATCTACTGCATCGGCACCTGGTCTGACTATCAGGTGATCGTACCAGAACAGGCAGATGCCCGGATCATTCCAGGCGACATGTCGCTGCTGGAGGGCATTGGCGTTTACAATGTCAATATGATGACCGCCTATTGCGGCTTGATTTATGTCGGCCAGCCCAAGGCCGGCGAAACGCTGGTGGTCTCGGGCGCCGCCGGGTCGGTCGGTTCTGCGGCGGTGCAGATTGGCAAAATCAAGGGCATGCGCGTGATTGGCATTGCCGGTGGACCCGAAAAATGCGGCTGGGTGAAGGATGATTACGGCGCCGACGCCGTCATCGATTATAAGAACGAGGATGTGGGCGCGCGGCTGGCGGCGCTGTGCCCTGACGGCATTAATGTGTTTTTCGACAATGTCGGCGGCGACATCTTACAAGCCGCAGTCGACAATATCGCCATGTTCGGCCGCATCGTGCTGTGCGGGCAAATTTCCGGCTATGACCATGCCGCCCCAGCACCGGGTCCGCGCGACATGATGCAGTTGATCTATGGCGCGGTGCGGATGGAGGGGTTTATCTTACCCTATTTCGCCGAGCGCTATGGCGAAATGCTGGCTGATCTGCGGCAATGGGTGGATAGCGGCCAGATCCGCCACCGCGAGGATGTGCGGAAAGGTTTCGAGAATATTCCTGAAATCTATGCCGCGCTGTTCCATGGTGAAAACAAGGGCACGCTGTTGGCGCTTGTGGATGAAGAAGCGCTGCGCAAGCCCGACTGAGCCGCGTCCGGGATTTGCCAAGCACGGAACGAAGCCTGCGGTCATCCGTTATTGTGCCATCGACCATGGCCAACAGGCGTGAAGAAAGGCAGGCATGCACGACCAACAAGAGGCTCGTGTCAACGGTGAAAAAACAGCGCTCTTGCTGTTTCTCGCCGGTGGCAATACCGACCCACAAATACAGCATTATCGGCATGTGCGGGCGCGTTCGATGGCGATCGCCCGGCCTTTATCGATTGAGGATCAAGCCGTCCAATCGATGCCGGACGCCAGCCCGACGAAATGGCATCTGGCGCACACAAGCTGGTTTTTCGAGACCTTCGTGCTGGCCCGCTTCGCCGCCGACTATCAGCCCTTCGACCCCCAATTCGCGTATTTGTTCAATTCTTATTATCACGCCGTGGGCGCGCAATTTTCACGCCCGCGGCGGGGGCTGCTCACCCGTCCCGGCCTCGACCGGGTTCATGCCTATCGCCGTCATGTCGATGACGCCATGCTGGCCTTGCTGGAAGCCATGCCCGCCGACGCCACCGAGGGCGCGGCCGCTGAAATCCGCAGCTTAACCCGGCTTGGGCTGTATCATGAGGAGCAGCACCAGGAATTAATGCTGACTGACATTAAACATTTGCTGGCGCAAAATCCACTGGCGCCAGCGGCCTATCCGGCGCGCCCCATCCAGCGCCGCGCCGCCGCCCCGGCGCGCTGGTGCGGTGTTGAGGGTGGGGTTCATGCCATTGGCAGCGATGGCGACGATGGCAGTTTCGCATTCGATCATGAAGGCCCGCGTCACGCGGTATTGCTGGAGGATTTCGGCATTCAGGATCGCCCCGTCAGCAATCGCGAGTACCTAGTCTTCATTGGCGATGGCGGCTACCACACCCCCAGTCTGTGGTTGTCCGACGGTTGGGACATGGCAACGGCCGAGGGCTGGCAAGCGCCGTTGTATTGGCGCCATGGCGAGGACGGTTGGCGCCGCTATGGCCTGCACGGCGAACAGCCCTTGGATCTTGACGCGCCAGTCAGTCATCTCAGCTTTTATGAAGCCGCCGCTTATGCGCAATGGGCCGGCGCGCGTTTGCCAAGTGAGGCGGAATGGGAAGTCGCCGCGCAAGCCGTTGGCCGTCAGCGCTCGGGCCAAAGCCTGAATCTAGGTGCGCTGGAGCCAGCCCCGCCATTGCCGGGGGCATTTTTGGGCGGGGTTTGGCAATGGACTTCCAGTCCCTATGTGGCTTATCCGCGCTATCGGCCCCCCACCGGCGCGATTGGCGAATATAATGGCAAGTTCATGGCCAATCAGATGGTGCTGCGGGGCGGCAGTTGTCTGACCCCCGCCAGTCATGCCCAGACCAGTTCGCGCAATTTTTTCCCACCCCAGGCGCGTTGGCAAATGGCGGGTCTGCGGCTGGCGCGCGACTGGTGAACAAAGCCGTCACCATTACGCCGGCTGATGGCGGCCCGGCGATCATCGATTGCCATCCGCCGCTGGCCGACTTCACCGCCGATGTGCGCGCCGGCATGCGGCTGCGGCAAAAAGCCATTCCGCCGAAATATTTTTACGATGCTGCCGGCTCGGCCCTGTTCGACGCGATTTGCCAAACCCCTGAATATTATATCCAGCGCACGGAGTTGGCGTTGCTTTCGGCGCAAGGCGCGGCGCTGGCCGCCCATATTGGCGCCGCCGCCGCGGTGATCGAGTTCGGCAGTGGTTCGGCGGCAAAGTTGAACGCCTTGTTGCGGGCGTTGCCGGCGCCGGCTGCCACCGTCGCCATCGACATTTCCAAAACCGCGTTGCGGCAAACCGTCGATGCCCTGGCCGCCGCTTGGCCTGACTTGGCCGTCAGTGGGCTGTGCGCCGATTTCACCGCGCCGCTGAACCCGCGACTGCTGCCCAAGGCGGCGGGGAAAAGAGTAGCGTTTTTTCCAGGGTCCACCATCGGCAATATGGCGCCAGATGAGGCGGTGAGTTTTTTGCGTCAGGCGCGCGGCCTGCTGCGGCCGGGCGATGGCTTTGTCATCGGCGTCGATCTCATCAAGGACCCAGCCATCCTCAATGCCGCCTATAATGATGCCGCCGGGCTGACCGCGCGGTTCAATCGCAATCTGCTGGATCGAATCAATCATGAGCTCGATGGCGACATCGACATCGAGTCCTTCCGCCATCGCGCGTTTTTCAATGCCAGCCGCGCGCGGGTGGAAATGCATTTGCAAAGCCTCGTCGATCAGCGCCTGCGCATCGCCGGCGAGACCTTCGCGATCCAGGCAGGAGAAAGCATTCACACCGAAAATTCCTATAAATACAGCCAATCGGGTTTTGCGCGCTTGGCCGCCGCCGCAGGCTATCGCCACAAGGAAGCCTGGCAAGACCCATTAGCATTGTTCAGCATTCATTATCTGGAGCCCGCACCCGACCGAGCTTGACGATGGTGCCGCGCAAAGGAACTTTCACCGCGGCCAGGCGTTGACGCTTCACCGACGCCAATAGGCCAGGACCTTCGCCAATAGGAAAGCCAGATGCTCAACCGTGACGACCGATTGCCGCCATCCGCGTTGAAGCCGCACATGCCCTGGGCGTCGATCAAGCCTGACGGCGGTGACGAGCAGTCCTTTTTGCGGGGATTGAAAAGCCGTGCACAGGCCGTGGCTGCAGGCACCGAAATCCTTCTCGATGACGATCAGTGCAACCATATGCATTGGGTCTTGGAGGGCTGGGTGGCGGTGCAAAAAATGCTGCCAGACGGCCGCCGGCAAATCCTTGACGTGTTCATTGGACCGGATCTGATTGACCAAGGTGCTTGCGCCGCGCAAGGCGCTGATCAAGGTGTCACGGTGCTGACGGATGCCTGGATCGCCTCTTGCGGCAAAGCTGCGCTGGCGCGTCACCGTCGCGCCGATCAAGCGCTGGACGCGGTCTTGGCCCGGCTGGAATCCGCCGCGCAAGCGCGTCAAGCCGAACGGATGTTAAGGCTGGGCCAAGCCACTGCCTATGAGCGCATGGCCCATCTTTTGCTGGAGTTTTATATTCGTCTCAATGCCCTCGGTCAGGTTCGCGACGGCGCGTTTGAATTGCCGGTGGTGCAACAGCATCTCGCCGACATGACCGGGCTGACGGCGGTGCATGTTTGCCGCACCTTGCGCCGGCTGGTGCGCGACGGCGTCATCGACACCCAAGACCGTCAAATCCGCGTCAAGAATCCGCAGGATTTGGCGGATATTTGCGGTATCGATGCCGCCGCGTTCACCCAGGCCATCGCGCCCACTAATAAACTCATGCTGCTGCGCTATGGCCGCCATTGCGCCTAATCGTTGCGGGTGCGAATAGTGCCGCGCAAGACCCATCCGGACTCAAGGTCCTTGGCGGGACTAACTACCACTTCCTTGGCGTCGAAATAAAAGCAGTTGCCCGGCATCACCACGGCGCTCTTGTCGTCGTCCCAGTTCACTTCCAGGGGCACCGTATGGTCGGAGGGATTGAGGCAGATTTCGATGTCGCGCAGCTTGCTGTAAGACACCAATTCACGGTCCATCGGCTGGTCAAGATAGAATTCCCCGGGATCGGAATAAAATTCGATCATCGTGTCGGTGATCGCATGCGCCGACGCCAGCGGCAGCGCCATGGCGCCTGCCATCAGCGTCGCCGACAGCGCGGTTTTGGCTAGGATCCGTTTCATTTCATGCTCCTCTTGTCTGTTCTCGGCTCAAATGAAAACCACCGCCAGCTTGGCGGTCTGGGCGCCAAAGGCATTAACGTGGATTAAGGGCAGAAGGATTTTTGCGTATCGCCGGTCAAGGCCGCCTTGGCGCGGTCATGGCGATGGCGCCCGCGCGCAAGCGGCGCTGATAGTCGGCCAGATCGTAGCGCACCTCGCCAGCCATCCAATAAATGCCAATGATATTGGGCACCGCCATCAGGAAGAACAGGCTGTCCATGACATCGAATACTTGAGCGACGGTGAACACCGCGCCTGGAATCAGCGCCAGGCAAAACAGCGTTTTGAACAGCGCCGCCGAGCGCCGGGTATCGCCAAACACGAAGGCCCAGATTTTGCCAGTGTAATAGGCCCAACTTATGATGGTTGACAAAGCAAATAAAAATACCGCCAGCGCCAGCACCTTGTCGAAGCCCGGCAACACGCTGTTGAAGGCGGCGGAAGTGATCCGCACATCATCCAGGCCGGGCATCAGATAGGCGCCGGTGACCACGATCACCAACGCGGTCATGGCGCAAATCACCACGGTGTCGATAAATGGTTCCATCAAGGCGACAATGCCTTCCGACACCGGTTCGCGGGTCTTGGCGGCGGCATGGGCGATGGTGGCGGTGCCCAAGCCGGCCTCGGTCGAAAACACCGCCCGGCGCATGCCAACCACGAAGGCGCCGATGACACCGGCAAAGCCGGCTTCGGGTTTGAGCGCGTCGGCCAGGATCACCGCCACGGCATGGGGAATTTCCGTCACATTGACCGCCAGCACGATCAGCCCGCCGGCCAGATAAATCAGCGCCATCGCCGGCACCAGCCGCGCCGTCACCCGCGCGATCGCGCGAATCCCGCCAATGATCACCACCGCCACCAGCACCGCCAGCAATAGCCCGTAGCCCCAGGCGGCGGCCGGGTTGTCGAGGCCGGTGACGGCGGATATCTGGCTGAACGACTGATTGACCTGCGCCAATTGCAGCATCGCCGGCAAGGCAAATAGCGCATAGGCCCAGGCCAGCAGCCGGCCCGCCCGTGGCCAGCCGCGCGCCGCCAGTCCGCGCGACAGATAATGCATCGGCCCGCCCGAAACCGTGCCGTCGGCATGTTCGACACGGTATTTCAAGGACAGCGTGACCTCGGTGAATTTCAGCGTCATCGCGAAAAAGCCGATCATCACCATCCAAAACGCGGCGCCCGGCCCGCCCATCGCGATCGCCACCGCCACGCCGGCGATATTGCCCAGTCCCACAGTGCCGGAAAGCGCTGTTGACAAGGCCTGGAACTGGCTGATTTCGCCCGGCGCCCTGTCGTCATGAAAGCGGCCGGCCAGCACCTGCCAGGCGGTGCCGAAATGGCGCAGGTTGACGAAGCCGAAATACACCGTCAGCCCCAGCATCGGCGCGGCCATCCACAATACGATCAGCTCAACATCGACGCCCCACAGCGGCACCGTGGCGAACACCGTGCCAACCAGCGCGTCAATCGCCCCCGCCATCATCTCGCTCAATGCCGGCATTGTCCGCACGCCTCCCTTGCCATCCTGCCGGTCCTGTCTAAAGCAGATTGCAGCGATAGCAAATCCCCGCGCCAGTGCTTGGCATCGGCGCGGGGATTTGCCATGTTGGGCGGGTTCAAACAGAAATCTTTGTCACAAACCAAGTCTGGATCGCCGATGCAGCAATATCACGATCTCTTGCGCCGGGTGCGGGAGACCGGCGTTTACCGCGACGACCGCACCGGCACCGGCACCTATTCGGTGTTCGGCCATCAAATGCGTTTCGATCTGGCCCAGGGTTTTCCCCTCGTCACCACCAAGAAGCTGCATGTCAAATCGATCGTGCATGAGCTGCTTTGGTTCCTCTCCGGCGACACCAATATTGGCTATCTGAAGGCCAATGGGGTGTCGATCTGGGATGAATGGGCCGACGCCGATGGCGAATTGGGCCCGGTCTATGGCAAGCAATGGCGGCGCTGGCAGACGGCGGATGGCCGGGTGATCGATCAGATGGCCTGGCTGGTCGATGAAATTCGCCGCAACCCGCAGTCGCGGCGGTTGCTGGTTTCGGCCTGGAATGTCGGCGAAGTGGAAACCATGGCGCTGCCGCCGTGTCACTGTCTGTTCCAATTCTATGTCGCCGAGGGGCGCTTGTCTTGCCAGCTTTATCAACGTTCGGCAGATGTGTTTTTGGGCGTGCCGTTCAATATTGCCTCCTATGCGCTGCTGACCTTGATGCTGGCGCAGGTGACCGGCCTGGCGCCGGGCGAATTCATCCACAGTTTCGGCGATGCGCATCTTTACGCCAATCATCTCGAACAAGCGGATTTGCAGCTTGGCCGGACACCGCGGCGATTGCCGGAAATGCACCTCAATCCCGAAATTCGTGATCTGTTTGCGTTCAAATATGAGGATTTCGAATTATTGGGCTACGACCCCCACCCGGCGATCAAGGCGCCGGTGGCGGTGTGAGCGCGCCGCCGCTGATCAGCCTGATCGTGGCCCGCGCCCGGGGCGGCGTGATCGGCCGCGACGGCGGTCTGCCCTGGCATTTGCCGGCGGATTTGAAGCATTTCAAAGCGCTGACCATGGGCAAGCCAATCGTCATGGGGCGCAAGACCTATCAGTCGATCGGCCGGCCGCTGCCAGGCCGCGACAATATCGTCATCAGCCGTGATCCTGATTTTACCGCCCCCGGTTGCCGGCTGGTCGGCAGTTTGGGCGCGGCGCTGGAAGCCGCCGGCCAGGCGCCGGAGATCATGATTATCGGTGGCGCCCGGATCTATGCCCTGGCGCTGCCGCTGGCGCACCGCATTTATCTCACCGACATCGAGATCGAGGTCGAGGGCGATGCCCATTTCCCGCCCATCGAGCTCGACGAATGGCGCGAATCCAACCGCGTCGCCTTCCCGGCCAAGGACGACAAACCGGCCTTCGCCTTCCGCCAGCTTGAACGGCGCGTCGCCGCCTAACTTAAGCTGGCGGCCAGATTGACGTTATAATCCTCGACCATGCCATAAGTGAGAATGGCGTCGAGCAGCCACCACAGGCCGACAATCGCCAAGGGCAGCCAGCCGATCAGGAAAAACCAGGTCAGCGAGCCCAGCGCGGTCAAGGCCAGCATGATCAAGCCGCTGGTCCACCGGCCAAGATAAAAGCGATGGACGCCGAAATAGCCGAGGAAAAACCATAGCGCATAAGCCAGCAGGCCGGATTTGCGCCGCGCTTCATACAGCATCATCCGGCTTGACTCGCTGCGTTCCAGGGTCATGGCTTGATCCTTTCTTGTGCTCGCCAACGTCATCATATGGGCATGATATGTCGGCGCGCGAGTCTTCAGGCGAATTTTTCGGCGCACCAGGCCGCCAGCACGTCATGGACGGCGTCAGTCAGGCGCGTCAGGTCGTCGCCGTCGATGGTCAGGGCAGGTGTCAGATAAACGATGTTGCGGATCGGCCGAATCCAGACACCGGCCTCGACAAAGCGCTGGCGCAGGCCAGCCAGATCGTCGATCCGGTCCAGTTCGACGACGCCAATGGCGCCCAGCACCCGCACATCGCGCACGCCCGGCAGGCCGGCGCAGCGGCCCAAGCCCGCTTGCAGCATTTGGCCGATGGCCAGGGCCTGGGCCGGGCGGTCATGGGCCGCGAACAAATCCAGCGAGGCATTGGCCGCGGCGCAGGCCAGCGCATTGGCCATATAGGTTGGGCCGTGCATCAACGCATGTTCGGGATCGTCCGACAAAAACCCCTCGAAAATATGCTGGCGCGCCACTGTCGCCGCTAATGGCAGGGTGCCGCCGGTCAAGGCCTTGGACAGGGTGACGATATCGGGCACGACGCCGGCACCGGCGCATGCGAACAGGCTGCCGGTGCGGCCAAAGCCGGTGAAAATTTCATCGAAGATCAATGGCAGGCGGTGCCGGTCGGCGGCTTGGCGCAAGGCTTGCAGCACGGCGGGCGGATGAAAGATCATGCCGCCAGCGCCTTGAACCAGCGGTTCAACCAGGATCGCCGCCAGGGTTTCGCCTTCGCGCGCCAAAAAAGCTTCCAGCGCCTGGATGCTGTCCGGATCGCGCGGCAGGGCAATCACCGGATGCTCCGGCAGCAGGCCCGCGAACAGGCTGTGCATGCCTTCCTCGGGGTCGCACACTGCCATGGTTGCAATGGTGTCGCCATGATAGCCGCCTTTGAAGGCCAGCACCCGGGTGCGCCCGCGCACGCCTTGGTTGAGCCAATATTGCACCGCCATCTTGATCGCGATCTCGACCGACACCGACCCCGATTCGCTAAAGAACACGCGGTTCAGATCGCCCGGCAGCAGGCCGGCCAGCCGGCGTGCCAGCGTCAGCGGCTGCTCATGGACCAAGCCACCGAACATGACATGCGGCATGCGTTCGGCCTGGGCCGCCAGCGCGGCGCGAATATGCGGATGATTATAGCCATGACAGGCGGTCCACCAGGAGGCAATGCCGTCCACCAGCACCCGGCCATCGGCCAAATGCATGCGGCTGCCTTCGGTGTGCGTTACCGCCAGCGGCGGCGGGTTAGTTTTCATCTGCGTATAGGGTAGCCAAATATGCTCCAGCCCGGCGGCCAACCAATTGGGTTGATTATGCAATCTTAACCTCCTGATTTGACTGGCCTTGTCTGTTGCATTGATCTGCCGTCGCGGCAAGGCTAAAGCATCGGCGCTGGATGCGGGGAGAGCAGGGTGGATTCGCTGGATCAGTTCGCGCGCGACAAATTGGCGGCCTTGGCGGCCAGCCAGCTCAAACGTCGTTTGGCGCCGACCCGATCGGCTGACGCCGGCTGGGTGGAGCGGGGCGGGCGGCGGCTGTTGTCTTTCTCCTCCAACGACTATTTGGCGCTGTCCCAGCACCCCCAAGTCAAGGCGGCGGCGGCCGACGCGGTGATGACTTATGGCGCCGGCGCTGGCGCATCGCGGCTGGTCACGGGCGATCATCCCTTGATCGGCGCGCTGGAGCAAAAACTAGCGGCGCTGAAGGGTGCCGAGGCAGCATGCGTGCTCGGCTCGGGCTATTTGACCAATGCCGGGTTGATCCCCAGTCTGGTCGGCCCCGAGGATGTGATTTTCATCGACGCCCTGGCCCATGCCTGTATGTGGGCGGGGGCCAAGCTGGCCGGGGCGCGGGTGCGGATGTTTCGCCATAATGACATGGCCGATTTGGCGGCGCTGCTGCGCGCTCATCGCGGCAGTGGCCGCCGCGCCTTGATCGCCAGCGAAGGCGTGTTCTCGATGGACGGGGACCGCGCGCCGATCGCCGATCTGGCCGCCTTGGCGCGGGACCATGATGGCTGGCTGCTGATCGATGACGCCCATGGCCTTGGCGTGCTCGGCGAGGAAGGGCGCGGCAGCGTTCAGGCCGCTGGCTTGGGTGCCGCCGACGTGCCTTTGCAAATGGGCACCTTGTCGAAGGCGCTGGGCAGCTATGGCGGGTTTATCTGTGCCTCGGCCACGGTGATCGACTTGCTGAAAAATCGCGCCCGGCCGCTGATTTATTCCACCGGATTGCCGCCGGCCAGCGCCGCCGCCGCATTGGCTGCCATCGATGTGATGACGGCGGAGCCGGCGCGGCGCGCCAAGCCCTTGGCGCTGGCCCGCCGATTTGCCCAACGCCTGGGTTTGGCGCCGCCACAAAGCCCGGTGGTGCCACTGATCATCGGCGCCGCTGGACCCGCGCTGGAAGCCATGGCGGTGTTGGAAGAGGCGGGCTATCTTGTCGTCGCCATACGCCCGCCAACAGTGCCGGAAGGCACCGCCCGGCTGCGGTTTTGCTTTTCCGCCGCGCATCAGGAATCCGATGCGATGGCGCTGGCCGACATCATTGCCGAACGCATCCCCTATCGGCGGCAGGCGGCATGACGGCGCTGTTCGTCACCGGTATCGGCACCGAGGTTGGCAAGACCTTCCTTAGCGCCGCCTTGCTTCATGCCTGGCGTCAGCAAGGCTTGCGCCCCGGCGTCGCCAAACCGGTGCTGAGCGGCTTTGACGCCAGCGCTTGGCACGATTGCGACACCGCGATCTTGCTGCGCGCCGCTGGCAAGCCGGCCAGCCTGGACGCGGTCAGGGGGGCGACGCCATTGTTGTTCAACGCGCCACTGGCGCCTGACATGGCCGCCGCGCTTGAAGGCCAAACCTTGACGCGCAGCGCCGTGTTGGCGGCGTGCCGGGCGGCCTTGGCCAATCCGGCGCGGCCATTACTGGTGGAAGGCGCCGGCGGGGTGATGAGCCCAATCGCTGATGATGCGACGGTGCTTGATGTGATCGCTGCGCTGGGCTTGCCGGCGCTGTTGGTGGGCGGCAGTTATTTGGGCGCCATCAGCCATGCCTTGACCGCCCTGGGCATGTTGCGTGCGCGCGGCGTGCCGGTGCTGGCGCTGGCCTTGAGTGAATCTCAATCCAGCATCGGTCTGCCGCAAACCATGGCGGCGATCGCCCGTTTCGCGCCGGCGGTGCCGCTGTTCGCGATCCCCCGCTTGGCCAGTCCCGCCGCCGCCGCGGCGCATGCCTCGGTCCAGGCTTTGGCCCGGCTGCTCAGCGCGCCAGGCCCAGGCGCGGCATCTCAATCGCCGGGCAGCGATCCATCACCACTGTAAGGCCGGCGGCGCGCGCCCGCGCGGCAGCGTCATGATCGATCACGCCCAATTGCAGCCATACCGCCTTGGCCTTGACGGCGATGGCTTCATCGACATGGCCACCGGCTTCTTGTGGGCGGCGGAAAATATCCACCATGTCGATCGCGACCGGCACATCGGCCAGCCGAGCATGGACCTTGCGGCCCTGAATGCGCTGGCCGGCCAGCCCGGGATTGACCGGATAAATGTCGAAACCTTGATCGAGCAAGAACCGCATCACCCGATAAGCCGGGCGGTCGGGCTTGGCCGAGGCGCCGATCAAGGCAATGGTCTCGGTGGATTGCAGCAGTTCGCGGATGGCGTCGTCTTCGGGGTTCATGGCGCTGCGCCTATTCCATGCTGATGCTGGGCGCCGCCTTTGGCCGCGCTGCCGCCAATTGCGCCGCCACCTGACCGGCGATGTCCAAAAACGCGCGCGCTTGTGGGCTGTTGGGCTGGGCATGGACGATCGGCGTGCCGGCGTCCGAGGTTTCGCGAATCGCCATGTGCAGGGGCACCGCGCCAAGAAATGTCGCGCCAAGCTGGGCCGCCGTCTCGCGGGCACCGCCATGGCCGAAAATATCCGTGGCTTCGCCGCAATGCGGGCAAATGAAGGTCGACATGTTTTCGATCAGCCCCAGCACCGGCACATCGACCTTGCGGAACATCGCCAGGCCCTTGCGGGCATCGATCAAGGCGATGTCTTGCGGGGTGGAGACAATCACCGCGCCAGCCAGCGGCACCCTCTGGGCTAGGCTGAGTTGAATATCGCCGGTGCCGGGCGGCATGTCGACCACCAGTACGTCCAGCACGCCCCAATCGACATCGCTCAACATTTGCGCCAGCGCGCTGGTCGCCATCGGTCCGCGCCAGATCATCGGCGTGTCGACATCCACCAACAGGCCGATCGACATCGCTTTCAGGCCATAAGCGGTCTTGGGTTGTAATGTCTTGCCGTCGCTTTCGGGTTTGCCGGACAAATTCAACAGGCGCGGCACCGACGGGCCGTAAATGTCGGCGTCGAGCAGGCCGACGCGCAGCCCCGTCGCCGCCAAGCCCAGCGCCAGATTGACCGCGACCGTCGATTTGCCAACCCCGCCCTTGCCGCTGGCGACCGCGATGATCGCGCCAATTTCGCCATGGCCGGCTTTTTTGGCGGGGGGCGGCCCGGCGGGCGCGGCGCCGGCTGCCGCCGGCGCACCGCGTTCGGCGGTCAGCACCACGCGGGTTTTGTCGATCCCCGGCACCCGCCGCAAGGCCAGTTCGGCCTCGCGCCGCAGCGCTTCCATCGCCGCCGGGTCGCGGTCGCCGATATCGAGCGCGAAACCGGCTTCATCGCCGCGCACCACCAAGCCGCCGACCATGCCGGCCGTCACCAGATTCTTGCCGCTGGTGGGGTCGATGACCGATTGCAGCGCCTCCAATGCGCGTTGTTTTGCCGCTTCGCTCATTTTGCCTCCCAATTTCCCGCCATCAGGGCGGTTCGCTACCGAATCTTCGCCGACTTACATTGCACCGGCGCCGCAATCTACCTATATAGGCGCTGAACGACGCCATGCTAGCCCAGTCCGACGCCGCCTTATCGCGGTTTCGGCCATCAGCGGGGGCGCCCGGCGACAAACTGTGTCGACGTCAACATCTCGACGCCAAGACAAGGAGCAGTCAAACCGATGCCCTGGCAGCAAAATGACGGTGGGCGCCGCAATCCCTGGGGCAATGGCCCGCAGCGCGGCGGTGGCGGCCCGCAGCCGCCCAATTTCGACGAATGGCTGAGGCGGTCGCAGCAAAAATTGCGGCGCGGCCTGCCCGGCGGTGGTGGCCGCGGGATTCTAATGGTGATCATAGGCCTGCTGCTGTTGTGGACGCTGTTTTCCAGCGTATATCGGGTCAATGCTGGCGAGCAGGGTGTGGTGCTGCGGTTCGGCCAATATGTTCGGTCCGAACCCGCTGGCTTGCACTTTAAATTGCCAACTCCAATCGAGCGGGTGATCAAGGCCAATGTCGAACGGCTGAACCGCATTGATGTCGGCTTTCGCCAAAATCGCGCCGGGCAATTGACCGATATTGGTTATGACAATGAAAGTCTGATGCTGACCGGCGACGAAAACATCATCGACATCAATTTCACGGTGTTTTGGCGGATCAAGCCGGAAGCTGGAGCAGCGGGTCAGTTCCTGTTCAACATTCAGGCGCCGCAGGAAGAAACCGTCAAGCATGTCTCGGAAAGCGCGATGCGCGAATTGGTTGGCCAGCGGCGTTTGCAGCAGGTCCTGACTGAAGGGCGCGGTCAATTGGAAGTCGATGCACTGCAGTTGATGCAACAGGTGCTGGATAAATACCAAGCTGGCATTCAAATCACCGAAGTGCGGCTGGAAAAGGTTGATCCGCCCGCGGCGGTGATTGACGCGTTCCGTGATGTCCAAGCTGCACAGGCGGACCGCGAGCGCTTCATCAACGAAGCCCAAGCCTACCGCAATGACATCGTGCCGCGGGCGCGCGGCGAGGCGACACAGATCGTGCAAGCTGCGGAAGGCTATAAGCAGGGCGTGATTTCCCGCGCCCAAGGCGAGGCCGCGCGTTTCATTTCGGTCTACAACGCCTATGCCGTGTCCAAGGACGTTACCCGCCAGCGCATATATCTGGAAACCATGGAAGGCATCTTGAGCGGCATGAACAAATTGCTGGTTGATCAATCGGGCGCGGGCGTGGTGCCGTATTTGCCGCTACCTGAACTGCAAAAACGCCTGGGAGGCCAGCCATGAGCGGACGTCTGATCGGACTTTTGGTGGCACTTGGCGTATTGGCCGTCGCCGCCGGCATGAGCTTGTTTCAAGTCCATGAAACCCAGCAGGCGATCGTGCTGGAATTCGGCAACCCAAAGCGGACCTATTCCGAGCCCGGGCTGAAAGTGAAATTGCCCTGGCAGAATGTGATCTTTCTTGAGCGGCGGATTTTGAACCTGGATATCGAACCGCAGGAGGTGATCGCGTCGGACCAAAAACGGGTGGTGGTGGATGCGTTTGCGCGCTTCCGCATTGTCGATCCATTGCGCGTGTATCAGCGCGTGACTGATGAAAATGGCGTTCGCAACCGTTTGTCGACGCTGGTGCGTTCGCAATTGCGCGAAGTGCTCGCGCGCGAATCTTTCGCCGTGATGCTGAGCGCGCAGCGCGCCGATTTGATGATGCAAATTGCCAAGGGCGCCAACCAGGCGGCCAATGAACTGGGCGCGGAAGTGATTGACGTGCGCATCAAGCGCGCCGATTTGCCGACCGCCAACAGCCAAGCGATTTATCAGCGCATGCAGACCGAACGCGAACAGGAAGCCCGCGAAATCCGGGCGACCGGCCAGGAGGAGGCCCTCGGCATTCGCGCGAATGCCGACCGCGACAAAACGGTCTTATTGGCTGAGGCGCGGCGCCAGTCGGAAGTACTGCGCGGTGAAGGCGATGGCGAAGCGGTACGGATTTTCGCCGAGGCCTTTGGCAAGGACGAGGAATTCTTCGCCTTTTACCGGTCGATGCAGGCCTATCAGGCGGCCTTGGGTCAGGAGGATACCACCATGATCTTGTCGCCTGACAGCGAGTTCTTCCGCTTTTTCGGCGGAGACTTGGGCAACAAACGCTAAGCCGTGAGGGATTGTGGCCGATCTGATCACGGCTTTGGGCTTGGCCCTGGTGATTGAAGGTGCGCTTTATGCCTTGTTTCCAGGGCCCATGCGGCGGCTGTTGGCCCGCGCCTTGGCGGAACCGGAAAGTCGCTTGCGCTGGGCCGGCTTGATGGCGGCGATGGTCGGTGTTGCCGTGGTTGCCTTGGTCCGGGGCTAAGTTCCAGGGCGGGGCATCAGCCTTGTTTTAGCCCTATTATTTTCATCAATGGGGGAAATGTTGGGTTGCGTGGCGCAGCCCACGGGGGGAATGCGGCGTTGTCATATCGTGCGAAAAAAGCCTAAGTACGCGCATGAGCCAGAAAAGGATGCAGAAGTGACCGGATGTCTTACCCTTGATCGTGATAACCGCTTGGCGCGCCGGGCCTGGTCGGCCATGGCGGCGATGCTGCTGGGCTTGGCCGCCCTGGCGGTCACGGCGATGCCGGCGGCGGCGCGGGCGCCCGACAGTTTCGCCGATTTGGCGGAAAAACTGTTGCCGACGGTCGTCAATATCTCCACCGAGGCTACCGTCGAGGTCAACCGCGGCAATATGTTTGGCGACATTCCGCCAGGCTCGCCGCTGGATGAGTTTTTGAAGCGGTTTGAGCAATTTGGCGACCGTGAGGAACCGGAAAAGCGGCAGCAGCGGTCGCTGGGCTCGGGCTTCATCATCGATGCCAGCGGCTATATTGTCACCAATAATCATGTCATCGACGGCGCTGACAAAATCACCGTGCAAATGATCGATGGCGAGGAATTCGAGGCTACCGTCGTTGGCCGCGATCCGCAGACCGATGTCGCCTTGTTGAAGGTCGATGCCGGCAAAAACCTGCCTTTCGCCAAATTCGGCGATTCGGGCGCGATTCGGGTTGGCGACTGGGTGATGGCGATCGGCAATCCGTTCGGCCTTGGCGGTTCGGTTACCACGGGCATCTTGTCGGCCAGGCACCGCGAAATCAACGCCGGGCCTTATGATGACTTCCTGCAAACCGACGCGTCGATCAATCGCGGTAATTCCGGTGGCCCGATGTTCAACATGGACGGCGAGGTGATTGGCATCAACACCGCGATTTTTTCGCCGACCGGCGGCAATATTGGCATTGGTTTCGCCATTCCCGCCAATCAGGCGCGCTCGGTGATCGCGCAATTGCGTGACAAAGGCCGTGTCGACCGTGGCTGGTTGGGTGTGCGCATTCAGCCCGTCACCGACGACATCGCTGCCAGCATGGGCCTGAAGGATACCAAGGGCGCCATCGTCGCCAGCGTCAATGACGCTTCGCCCGCCGACAAGGCTGGCTTCAAGCCCGGCGACATCATCCGGGAATTCAACGGCGTCGAGATCGATAGCTGGAACAAGCTGCCGCGTGTTGTCGCCGACACCGACATCGGCAAGAAGGTGCCGGTGAAAGTGTGGCGCGATGGCAAGGAGGTCAAGCTGACCGTGGTCACCGGCCGCCTGCCCGACGATCCCGAAGCCGTCGATGAAGCCAAGCCCGATGATGGCAAGGCCGATCCCAAAGACCGCCTGGTGCTGGGCATGGATCTGCGCATGCTCGATGACGCGGTGCGCCAGCGCTTTGAGATCGATGCCGATGTCAAAGGCGTGTTCGTTGCCAATCTCGACCGCGCCAGCGACGCAGCGGCCAAGGGCGTGCGCCCCGGTGACGTGATTGCCCAAGTGCGCGGGCAAAGCGTGCAATCGCCGTCGGATGTCGCCGATCAGGTCGATGCCGCGCGCAAGGCCAAGCTGGGCGCGGTGCTGTTATGGGTTTACCGCGAGGGCGATTATTTCCACGTCGCCGTCAAGCTGGACGCCGAGAAAAAATAATCTGCCGCCAATCAGGCCGCCGCGCTGACAAAATCGGCGCGGCGGTAGCCTTGGGCGTAGAGCGCGGCGGTGAGGTCGCCATGGCGGATGCGCATCGCCGCCGCCGCCATCGCCTTGGGCTTGCCGTGATAGGCAATCGCCAGGCCGGCGGCTTGCAGCATCGGGATATCATTGGCACCGTCGCCCAACGCCATGCTGGCGGCGCGCGGCAGGTTTTTCTCGGCCAGCAGGGCTTCCAGCGTTTCTAATTTGGTCTCGGCCTTGGCCACCGGGTCGAGGACGCCGCCCGTCAGTTGGCCGTCGGCGACCGCCAATTCATTGGCCCGGGTCATGTGAAAGCCGGCCAATGCCGCCACCCGCTGGGTAAAAAAGGTGAAACCGCCGGAGACCAGCGCGCAATAGGCGCCTTGGGCCGCCATGGTCTTGACCAGCATGGCGGCGCCGGGGGTCAGCCGCACCCGTTGTTCATAAACCTGTGCCAGAACCGCGACCGGCATGCCCTTCAGCAAAGCGACGCGTTCGCGCAAGGCGGCCTCGAAATCCAGTTCGCCACGCATCGCCGCTTCGGTGATCGCCGCCACTTGCGGTTTCAGGCCCGCGAAATCCGCCAATTCATCGATGCATTCGACGGTGATGATGGTGGAATCCATGTCGGCGACCAGCAATTGCTTGCGCCGGTGCGCGCTTTCCTGCACGGCGATATCGATGGCTTGGCTGTCCAGGGCCTGCTCAAGCGCGTCGCGCGCGGCCAGTGGGCGCAAGCCGCTAAAATACAGGTCGGCGGCGATGCCTTGATCCAGCCAATCGCTTGACAAATCCTCGGCGCCCAGGGTTTCAAGGGTGCGCCATGCCAGCCTGACATGATCCGGGCCAAGGGGCGGTTGCTGGGGGGCGTTGATCAAGGTGGCGACAAGCGGCATGGCGATTTGGGTCCTGTTGGAACGATGATGGTGGCTGACAAAAGCGTGGTGTTTATTGCAGGCCCGACCGCCGGCGGCAAGTCGGCGCTGGCGCTGGCGCTGGCCGAGGCGGTCGGCGGCGTTATCATCAATGCTGATTCGATGCAGCTTTATGCAGGTCTGCCAATCTTGAGCGCCCAGCCGGACGCCAGCGACCAAGCGCGCGTGCCGCACCGCTTGTACGGCGCGATCGACCCGGCTGAAGCCTGTTCCGCCGCGCGCTGGCGAGACTTGGCCCTGGCCGCCATTGAGGCGGCTTGGGCGGCCGGGCAAACACCGCTGTTGGTGGGCGGCACCGGGCTTTATTTTCGGGTGCTGGAGCAGGGCATCGCCCGCATCCCCGATATTCCGCTTGCGATCCGCCAAGCCGCCCGCGCGCTGTTGGCGCAAGAAGGGCCGGCAAGTCTGCATCGGCGGTTGGCGGCGGTCGACCCCGACAGCGCGGCGCGGCTGGCACCCCGCGACAGCCAGCGCCTGGTGCGGGCCTGGGAGGTGTGGCAGGCCACCGCCAAGCCGCTCAGCCATTGGCAGCGCCAAAACAGCGAGGGCGGTCTAGCCGCGCGCGGCGATGTCGTCCTGCACCGTTTCATGCTGGCCCGCCCGCGCGCGGAAATCTATGCCCGCATTGACCAACGCCTGCTGGCGATGATCGACCAGGGCGCGGTCGATGAAGTCGCCCAGTTGCTGGTGCGCGGCCTCGACCCCGCGCTGCCGGCGATGAAAGCCTTGGGCGTGCGGCCGCTGGCCGCCCATCTGGCCGGTGATCTGGACCTTGAATCGGCGATTGGCCTGGCGCAGCGTGACAGCCGCCGCTATGCCAAGCGGCAATTGACCTGGGCCAGGCATCAATATGGCGACTGGTATTGGCAGAATGCGCAACAAAATGTCCCGTTTGATATAAATAACTTTCTGGAAATTATTCTTTAAAGGTTGACAGCGAAATTTTAGGCCAATAAGGTGCCGCCGCTTCAACCGCCGCCGCGCCTGGGCATGGCGGCGCTTTGGCGCAAACCCTATGAGGATATGGCTATGAATAACGCATTTCCCGATCAAAGCCCCGGCGCGCCGCAAATGCCCGGTGCCGAAGTGATCATCAAGGCATTGACCGATCTTGGGGTCGAGGTGGTTTTCGGCTATCCCGGCGGCGCCGTGTTACCGATTTACGATGCCTTGTTCCGGCAAAATAAAATCCGCCATATCCTGGTTCGCCATGAGCAAGGCGCGGTCCATGCTGCCGAGGGCTATGCGCGGGCGACCGGCAAGCCTGGCGTGGTGCTGGTGACATCGGGCCCCGGCGCGACCAATGCGGTTACCGGCATTACCGACGCGCTGATGGATTCGATCCCGATCGTGGTGCTGACCGGTCAGGTGGCGCGGCATCTGATTGGCACCGATGCATTTCAAGAGGCCGATACCGTCGGCATCACCCGGCATTGTTCGAAACATAATTATCTGGTCAATGACGCCGAGCGCTTGTCGGAGACCATTTTCGAGGCGTTTCATATCGCCACCTCCGGCCGTCCCGGGCCGGTGGTGATCGACCTGCCGAAAGACATTCAAGCCCAGCCGGCGCCCTATCGGCGGCCGCTGAATGTGGCGCACAAGACCTATCGGCCGCAGTTGAAGGGCGATACGGCCTTGATCGAACAGGCGGTGAGAATGCTGGCGGCGGCCAAGAAGCCGATCATTTACACCGGCGGCGGCATCATCAATGCCGGTCCGGCTGCCAGCCAGCTGTTGCGCGAACTGGCGCGTCTGACCGGCTATCCGGTGACGTCGACGCTGATGGGCCTGGGGGCGATGCCGTCGGGCCATCCGCAATTCTTGGGCATGCTGGGCATGCATGGCACTTATGAAGCCAATCTGGCAATGCATGATTGCGATGTCATGCTGTGCCTGGGCGCGCGGTTCGATGACCGCGTCACCGGCCGGCTGGACGCGTTTTCGCCGGGCTCGCAAAAGATTCATGTCGATATCGACCGTTCGTCGATCAATAAAACCGTGATGGTCGATCTGGCGATCATTGGCGATGCCGCGCATGTGCTGGAAGACATGATCAAAATCTGGAAGGCGCGGGCGGCGCAGCCCGACAAGGCGGCGTTGGCGGCCTGGTGGGCGCAAATCAATGACTGGCGCGCGCGCGACTGCCTGAGCTTTCGTCAAGAAGGCGAGGAAATCTTGCCACAGCATGCGGTGCGGCGGCTTTATGAAGCTACCAAAGACCGTGATCCCATCATCACCACCGAAGTCGGCCAGCATCAGATGTGGGCGGCGCAGTATTTCGGCTTTGAGGGGCCGAATCGCTGGCTCACTTCTGGCGGGCTGGGCACCATGGGCTATGGCCTGCCGGCGGCGATCGGCGCCCAATTGGGCCATCCCGGCAAGCTGGTGATCGACATCGCCGGCGAAGCGTCGATCCTGATGAACATTCAGGAAATGACCACTGCCAAGCAATATCACCTGCCGGTCAAGGTGTTCGTGTTGAACAATGAGTATATGGGCATGGTGCGGCAATGGCAGCATCTGACCTATGAGGGCCGCTATGCCGAAAGCTATTCGGAATCGCTGCCCGATTTCGTCAAGCTGGCCGATGCCTATGGCTGGACCGGCATTCGCATCGACACCGCCAGCGAGCTTGATGCCGGCATCGCCCGCATGCTGGAAATCGACGGGCCGGTGTTTGTCGATTGCCGGGTCGCCAAGCTTGAAAATTGCTATCCCATGGTGCAATCGGGTGCGGCTCATAATGAAATGCTGCTGGGGCCGGCCGAGGTGACGGGCAAGCTTTCGGCCGAGGCCGAGGCGCTGGTCTGAAGCCGGCGCCCCGCAAGAAGGAATATCAGGTCATGTCGCTTGGCCAAGAAGCGCAAGAGCGCCACACCCTGGCGGTGCTGGTGGACAATGAAGCCGGCGTGCTAGCCCGGGTCGCCGGGCTGTTTTCCGGACGTGGCTATAATATCGAAAGCCTGACCGTGGCTGAGGTGACGGCCGAGCATGAAGTGTCGCGCATCACCATCGTCGCGCGCGGCACGCCGGCGGTGATCGAGCAAATCAAGGCGCAACTGGAACGCCTGGTGCCGGTGCGCAAGGTCAACGACCTGACTGTCCAAGGCCCGCATCTGGAGCGCGAGCTGGCGCTGGTCAAGGTCGTCGGCAGCGGCGAAAAGCGCGTTGAGGCGCTGCGTCTGGCCGACGCCTTCCGCGCCCGCGTGGTCGACAGCACCAATCAATCCTTCGTGTTCGAAATCACGGGTGCGACCGAAAAGGTCGAGGCTTTCATCAATCTGATGCGCGAGCTGGGGTTGGCGGAAGTCGCCCGCACCGGCGTCGCCGCCATTGTGCGCGGCCCCGCTTCGCTATAAGAGACCATCCAAAGACAGACTTCAGCATAGTGCGGATCCAGAGGAGAAAACCCCATGCGCGTCTATTATGATCGCGACGCCGATGTGAATTTGATCAAGGGCAAGAAGATCGCCATTGTCGGTTATGGCAGCCAAGGCCATGCCCATGCCGCCAATTTGCGCGATTCTGGCGTCAAGGACGTGGCGGTGGCGCTGCGCGCCGGCTCGGCCAGCGCCAAGAAGGCGCAAGCCGCCGGCTTCACCGTGATGACCAATCCGCAAGCCGCCGCCTGGGCCGACGTGATCATGATGTTGGCGCCGGACGAGCATCAGGCCGCGATCTGGGAAAACGATCTGAAGGACAATATGAAACCGGGCGCGGCGCTGGCCTTCGCGCATGGCCTGAACATTCATTTTGGCCTGATCGAGCCACGCGCGGATATCGATGTGTTCATGGTCGCGCCCAAGGGTCCTGGCCACACCGTGCGCTCGGAATATGCCCGCGGCGGTGGCGTGCCCTGCTTGCTGGCCATCGCCCAGGACGCCACCGGCAATGCCCATGATGTCGGCCTGTCCTATGCGTCCGCCATTGGCGGCGGTCGCGCCGGCACCATCGAGACCAGCTTCAAGGAAGAATGCGAGACCGACCTGTTCGGCGAACAGGCGGTACTGTGCGGTGGCTTGTCCCACCTCATCATGGCTGGGTTCGAGACCTTGGTGGAAGCCGGCTATGCGCCGGAAATGGCCTATTTCGAATGCCTGCATGAAGTCAAATTGATCGTCGATTTGATGTATGAGGGCGGCATTGCCAATATGCGCTATTCGATTTCCAACACGGCTGAATTCGGTGACTATGCCACCGGTCCGCGCATCATCACCGATGAAACCAAGGCAGAGATGAAGCGGGTGCTGGCCGACATTCAAGGCGGCCGTTTCGTCCGCGACTTCATCACCGACAACCGCGCCGGCAACCCGGTGTTGAAAGCCAAGCGCAAGCTGCAGGGGGCCCATGAGATCGAGGCCGTGGGCGAAAAACTCCGCGCGATGATGCCTTGGCTGGCCGCCAACAAGCTGGTCGACAAGGAAAAGAACTAGCCCAAGCGCTGTTCCAGCATCTGCGCGTCGATGAAGAATTTGGCCGCCCAGTTGAGATATTCCCAGGCGCCATAATCGCCATCGACCGGAAACGCGCCCTTGACGCCGCCAACAATATCCGCCGCGCCATCCAGCTTGACGGTGCGGCGGACATAGCGGTTGGCGCGGCGGGCGGCATCTTGGAAGTCGGAGCGGGCGCACATTTCGCCCAGCAGCCACCAGCAGGCGGCGATTTGCGCCGTGCCGGTCAGACACACCCAGGGCACCGCCGGCTGCCATTGCCGGTCCAAGCGGCCGGCGATCCGGCCTTCCGTGTCAATGCAGTCAAGCAGGGCATTGGCGGTTTTCAGCGCGCCGGTCAGGAATTCCTCGGCACTGGATAAACGATAGGCCTCGACCACGCCGCGCAAGACATAGCCGATGGTATGGGTGAGCGGCGCTTCGGGCTGGTTGAGGCAATTGTCCTCGAACCAGCCATTGGCGGTCTGCCGGCTCAGCGCCCAGCGCACCTGCGCCAGGCCGGCCTCGCCATAACCTTCGCCGGGAGCGACCCGCTCGGCCTCGAACAAGCCCCAGGACACATGAGTTTCATAGGCCTTGTCGCCCTTGGCGGCAAAGGGGGTGGGATGGCGGCGCCAACAGCCGTCGGAGTCTAGGCTGTCGCGTAAAAACGCGGCGGCGCGGTGCATGGCGTCATAATAGCGGGCATCGTCGAACCGCCCCGCGCCAATGGCCAGGCCAATCAAGATCTGCCCGGTGTTGAAGGTCACCGGCACCACCGGGCTTTGCCCGATCACGCCACCTTGAAAGCCGCCGTCCGCCAGTTGAATGGCCAAGAACCAATCCAGCATGCGCCGCGCCCGGTCCAGCAATTGCGGCCGGTCATAAGCGCCGGCGGCGGCGATCAAGGTCGGCACGATATAGCCCGTGGTCTCGGGATAAGAGCTGTTCCAGCCCCGTAACAGACTGAAATCGCGGGCGACGCCGCCATCCTGGCTGGCCGACCGGTCTTGTGCCCGGCATAGCCAGTCGAGCGCGGCGTCGATCGCGGGTTGCAGGCCCGGATCGCGGCCGGGCAGGCCGGCCTGGTCTTCCCGCAAAACCGCGCGCGCCAGTGGTGACAATTGCTGGTGAAAGGCCCACTGCCGATAGTGCTCCAGCGCCCGCGCCGGCAAAATTCGCTTGGCCAGTGATTTCAACATGGCATTGGTCCGCTTGCTTGCTTGGCACCACCCGCCGGTTGCCGCCGCCGGGGTCATTGACAACACTCTTCGGGACAACACTCTTAGAATTGAATGCTTAGCGGAGGGTGAATAGCTTGCATGACGGGTCGAAGGCAACGCATGATTGCGGCATCGGTTGGGGGAGCGGGACGATGGCGAACCATCGCGGTGGCGGATGGACATGGCTGATTCTCTCGGCGCTGGCGATGCTGTTGGCGGGGTGCGACCGTGAGCGCGGCGCCAATCCTGCCGATGCCTGGAAGCCCAATATCATTCTCATCGCCGCCGATGCGCTCAGCCCCAGCCTGTTGTCGGCCTATGGCGGTCCCGTGCCGACGCCGCATCTTGACCGCTTGGCCCGCGAAGGCGTGTTGTTCAAGCGTGCCTATAGCGCTGCCGCCGCCTCGGGCCCGGCGCGGGCGGCGCTGATCAGCGGCCGTTACCCGCAGCGATTCGGCTTTGAATTCGACCATGGCCCGGCCCAACGCGCGGCCGATCAGCGGCTTGGCCTGCCCGTGGAGGTCGATACCATCGGCAATTGGATGCAAAGCAGCGGTTACAACAGCTATGCAGTCGGCCTTTGGCATCTCGGCGGCAATACCGAATATTATCCCACGCGACGCGGCTTTCATGATTTTTACGGCGTGTTGTCGGGCGAAACCAGTTATCTCAGTCCGCGCGCCGAGGACCATCATTTCGCCGCCACCGCCAAGTATCCAATGCCGCCGGCGCGCCCAGCGCATCATCAGGTCGTGCGGGGGCCGACCAGCCAGGCCATCCTCAATGACCATGTCTATCTCACCGACGCGTTCGGCGAGGCCGCGGCGGACTTTGTGCGCGCCAATGGCGACCGGCCGTTTTTCCTGTATCTGGCCTTCAACGCGCCCAACGCGCCATTATCGGTGACTGACCGCTATTATCAACGCTTCAGCCATGTCGCCGATGAAAAAACGCGGATCTATTATGCCATGATCGCGGCGATGGACGATGCCATCGGCCGGGTGTTGGCGATGGTCGATTCAATGCAAAAGACCGACAACACCTTGGTGATTTTCACCGCCATCACCGGCTGCGCGGCGGAAAGCGGGGTGTGCGCCTGCCAACCCTTGCGCGGCGGGCGCCCGGCATTTTTCGAGGGCGGCGTAAGGGTACCGTTGATCATGCGCTGGCCGGCGGCGGCCCCGCGCGGCCAGACCTATGACGCGATGGTTTCGCATTTGGACATCGCGCCGACCTTATTAATGGCCGCCAAGCCGGACTTGGCCGTGACCCGCGACAGCGACGGCGTCGATTTGCTGCCCTATCTCACCGGTGTCCGCAAGGACGAGCCCCATGCCGCGCTGTTCTTCCAGTCCGGCCTCAGCCGCGCGGTGATCAGTGGCGATTGGAAATATTGGCGGCAATCCGGTGGCGATACCATGTTGTTTAATTTACAAAGCGACCCTAATGAACGACGCAATCAAGTGGCCAATCATCGCGACACGGTGCGGGATCTGGAAATCCTGATCGAAAAATGGCGCTCTGGCAATGCCCCGCCGCGTTGGACCATGCACAGCAAAACCGATTATGACATGTGCGGCACCAGCATGCACTTAACCCAATAACGACCATCGCCGCGCGCGTGCATCTTTTCTTCTGTCACATTGGGCTTGGCCCGAATCCTAGGGCAGTCCAGAAACCGTCAGTGCGGTGATGTTGGGCAGCAAGGGAAGGATGCTCGGAGGCCATTTCGCCATTGGCGGCGTCAGGCGGCGATTTCTTTCAGCCATTGGGCCAAGGCATGGCCGATTTCATGTGGGCTGTCTTCTTGAATGAAGTGAATGCCGGGAACGGTGATCTCGGTCTGGTTGGGGAAGCGCCGGCAAAAGCCGCGCGTCTTGCCGATGAGAAGCGCGCCGGGGTCGGCATTGATGAACAGTTTTGGCACTTCGCTGGTCAACAACCATCGGCCATAGCTCTCGGCGATTTCGGCGACATCGGCGGGTTCGCCGTCGATCGGGATTTGCCGTGGCCAGGTCAGGGTTGGGCGGCGGTCTTCGCCGGCGAACACATAGGGCCGCCGATAGACTTCCATTTCCGCCTCGCTTAATTGGCGCAGGATCGACGCTGGCAAAATCCGCTCGACGAAGAAATTTTTCTCCAGCACCATGTCCTCGCCAGCTTCCGAGCGCAGCGCTTGAAACGCCATTTTCGACGCCTGCGGCCAGTCGGCCCAGCCGATCGGACAAACCAACGCTTCCATATAGGCGATGCCGGCGACCCGGCTGGGATGGCGCTGCGCCCAGTGAAAGCCGAGCGCCGAGCCCCAGTCATGAATCACCAACACTACCGGCCCTTCGGGAATCACGGCATCGATGAAGGCGTCGAGATAATGCTTGTGTTCGACGAACCGATAACGATCGGGCCCTGAATTCTCCAGCTTGTCCGACGCGCCCATGCCAATCAGGTCGGGTGCGATCGCGCGGTGGGTCTCGGCGACATGCGGCATGACATTGCGCCACAAATAGGACGACGTTGGATTGCCGTGCAGAAACAACAGGGTGGGACGATCTTGGCCAGCATCGGCCGGCGTCGGGCCCAAAGCGACATAAGCCATGCGCTTGTCCAACACGTCGACAAACTGATGCGGATGTTCCGCCGCCGATAATCCCGTCATCGCCCTGTCCCTTTCAACATCCGGTGGTTTCGCCGCGTCATGCCCGGTTCTGGCCAATTGCGCTTGCAGGGGTTAATTATGCGCACAATCACAACGGCAAGGAAAGGGAGGCCAATGACCGAACACGCACATTTCCGGCGGTTGGAGGCAATGTATCAAGCCGCCCCCGTCAATCGCTTTTTCGCCTCCACTCTTGAGGTTGGCCATGGTCGCGCGCGGATCGAAATGGCGGTGCGGCCAGAGCATTTTCATGCCGCCGGCGCCGCCCATGGCGCGGCCTATTTCAAATTGCTGGACGATGCGGGGTTTTACGCCGCCGCGTCCTTGGTGACCGACGTCTTCATGTTGACCACCGGCTTTAACATTCACCTCACCCAGCCAATCAGCGGCGGCCGCATGATCGCTGAGGGGCGTTGGCTGCACGGCCATCGCCGGGTCTTTCTCGCCGAGGCGATTTTATATAATGACGCCGGCGATGAAATCGCCCGCGGCAGCGGCAATTTCATGCGCAGCCGCATTCCCCTGCGCGACATTGGCAGTTATCAACAGCCATGACCGCGCGCTTGCAAGCGGGGGTTTGGGTGTCGGCTTATATTCGCCGCTGCTTTGTCGCCGGCACGCCTGCCATGTTGCGTCGGCGCGGCGATCCCCATGGCGGCAGCGTGTTGATCAAACTCAACCGGCTCGATGGCACGGCGGAGATCTTATCGCCATCCTTCGGTTTGGAGGGCGAACGCATCTGGTTGCGCGCCACCGGCATGGCACCGGTGGCCGATGCCGATGCCGAGGCCTATCTCGAAAAGCGGCTGGCCCGCGACCCCGACATCTGGGTCATCGAGGTCGAGACCCGCAGCGGCGATGCTGGCCTCGACGAGCCCGTTGTTGCATAGGCTTGGCCTTTTAATTCCTTGTTCATCCTATGGCTTAAGCCGGTCTTAGCGCTTGTCGCCCCATGCTGGCATTGAAGCGGTACGGTTGAGGAAGGCAACAGCCATGATGCGGGCGGATAAAATCATCGCGGCGGCGGTCGGCTTATGGCTGGCGGTGTTGACGCCGGGTGTGGGCCAAGCGGCGCCGATGGAGATTGCCTTCGATTTCGCAAGCCAGCGCGGGATCAGTGGCGATGGCGGCCTCCAATTCACCGATTTCGCCAGCGGCCTGGTGCTGCATGCGCGTGCCGGTGGCGATGGTTTCAGCCAGCTTGTCCAGCACCATGACGGGCTTGGCTTGCGCCCGAATTTTGGCATTTGCCTCGTGCGTTGCCGGCGGGGCGTGGCCGATGGCATCGGCTTTGGTTTTCCCTTCGATGGCGGGCCCTTCGATGACGGGCCCGGCTTGTCGCTGGGTAATCTGTTTTTCTTCGGCCTCGATCAAGTGTTGACGCTGAGCCTGTCGCGGCCGGTCGAATTCGTGTCAGCCAGCTTCCATGGCCTGCGCGGCCATGACCGGGTCAGCGTCGAAGCTGGCGACGACATGGTCAGCCTGTTCGATGGTTATCCCCGCCGCAGCCGCAATACCGCCATGGCCAATGCCGCGGCCGCTGGCCGGGCCGACATGATTTTGCATTTTTCGCACAGCGGCAAAGGCTGGTATGACGATTTCCGCCTCGCCAGCCTGACGGTACGGACCGCTGATGGTGGTGACCAGGCGCTGGCCGTGCCGGAACCAGCGATGCTGGGCTTGTTCGGCTTCGGGCTCGCCAGCCTGGCGGCCTGGCGCCGCCGCCGCGTTTGACGCCCGCCGCGCACTAAGGCTTGGCGCGGTCATCAGCCGTTTAAGCCAAATCTTCGCCGGCGAGCACGCGGTGCAAAAGTGCGAGGAAATGATCGCGGCCATAAAGCGCGATGAAGCTGCCCATGCGCGGTCCCTGACTTTGGCCCAGCAGGCATTCATACAGCGCCTTGAACCAGTCGCGCAGATTGTCGAAGCTGGCGGCCTTGCCAGCTTCATAGACTTCATGCTGGAGGGCGCTGGCGTCGCTGTCGTCAGCGGCGTTTTGCAGTCTTTGCGCCAGGTCTTGCATGGCTTGGCGCTCGCGCGTGTCGGGCTTGCGGAACACCCGCGTCGGCGCGACAAAATCCTCATAATAGGCGATGGCATAGCCGACCAGCTGGTCCAGCGCCGGTTCGCTTTGCGGTGTGGCGCCGGGGCAATAACGGCTGATGAAGCCCCACAGCACCGCCTTGTCGTCGCTATGGGCGGCGCCAACCAGGTTCAGCAGCAGCGCGAAGCTCACCGGCGGCACATGCGCCGGCGGCGCGCCTTGATGGATATGATAAGCCGGGTTGGCAAGCTGTTGCTCCGGCGTTTGCGCAGCATAACCGGCGACATGTTGATAATATTCATCGACCGCGCGCGGGATGACGTCGAAATACAGGCGCTTGGCCTTGCGCGGCGCTTGGAACATATAAAGCGACAGGCTTTCCGGGCTGGCATAGCGCAGCCATTCTTCGATCGTCAGGCCATTGCCGCGCGATTTTGAAATCTTTTCGCCGCGTTCATCGAGAAACAGTTCATAATTGAAGCCTTCCGGCGGCCGCGTCCCCAACACCTTGGCGATCCGCGACGACAGATTGACGGAATCGATCAAATCCTTGCCGGCCATTTCATAATCGACGCCCAGGGCAACCCAGCGCATCGCCCAATCCGCCTTCCATTGCAATTTGCACGCCCCGCCGGTGACCGCGACGGTCATGGGATCGCCGTCATGGGGGTCAATATAGCTGACCGTGCCGGCGGCTGGATCATGGCCGGTCATTGGCACCTGCAGCACTATGCCGGTCTTGGGGCAAACCGGCAGAAAGGGTGAGTAGGTGGCGCGGCGCTCGGGGCCCAGGGTTGGCAGGATCACGTTCATGACGGCGTCGTAATGGCGCAGCACTGCCAAAAGCGTCGCGTCGAACCGCCCGCTACGGTAACAGTCGGTCGCCGACAGAAATTCATAGTCGAAGCCGAAACGATCTAGGAAGCTGCGCAGCCGGGCATTGTTATGGGCGCCGAAACTGTCATGGGTGCCGAACGGGTCCGGCACTTGGGTCAAGGGCTTGCCTAAATGCGGCGTGACCAAATTCTGGTTGGGAATATTGTCCGGCACCTTGCGCAGGCCGTCCATATCGTCGGAAAAGCAGATCAATCTGGTTGGCAGGTCGGACAACAGGCTGAAGGCATGGCGCACCATCTGGGTGCGCGCGACCTCGCCAAAGGTGCCGATATGGGGCAGCCCCGACGGGCCATAGCCGGTCTCGAACAGCACATAGCCTTTTTCGGGCGGCGCCTGTTCGTAACGCGCCAGCAGCTTGCGCGCTTCCTCGAACGGCCATGCCTTGCTGCCAAGCGCCAATTCCCGCAACGCCGTCACCCCTCTCTCCGCCTGCCTTGGTTGGACGCGCGGACCCTAAGCGGGGCGGCGGCCAGCGTCAATGACCCAGCAGCAGGCCAGAAATATGATAGGTGGCGAAAGCGGCCAAATAGGCCAGCGCGAATAAATAACCGGCCATGAACAAGGGCCAGCGCCAGCTATTGGTTTCGCGCCGTGTCACCGCCAGTGTGGAGAGGCATTGCGGGGCAAAAATGAACCAGGCCAGGAACGCCAGCGCGGTTGGCAGCGACCAGGCCGACTGCAACGTCACCGCCAAGCTTTGCGCCACGGCTTCCTCATTGCCATTCAGCGCATAGACGGTGCCCAAAGCGGCCACCGCCACTTCCCGCGCCGCCATGCCTGGCACCAAGGCGATGGAAATTTCCCAGTTAAAGCCGACCGGAGCCATCAGCACATGCAGGCCGCGGCCAATCATGCCGGCGAAACTGTAGAACACGTCGGGTTCGGTGGCATCGGCCGGCGGCAGCGGATAGCTGGCCAAAATCCATAACACCACCATCGCGGCAAAAATGATGCGGCCGGCGCGGCGCAAGAAAATCATTGCCCGTTCCCACAGCCCGAGGCCGATATCGCGCCAATTCGGCGCCTGATATTTGGGCAATTCCATCAGCAGCGGCTGCGCCAGGCCCTTGGTCAAGGTCAGTTTCAAGGCCAGCGCGACGATCAAGGCCGAAACGATGCCCGCCAGATACAGCCCGAACATCACCAGCCCTTGCAAATTGAAGGCGCCGGCCACCGTCGTCGGCGGAATGAAGGCGGCGATGATGAGAGTATAGACCGGCAGCCGCGCCGAGCAGGTCATCAATGGCGCGATCAAGATGGTGGTCAGCCGGTCGCGCGGGTGGGCAATGGCGCGGGCCGCCATGATGCCGGGAATGGCGCAGGCAAAGCTGGATAATAAGGGAATGAAGGCCCGACCATTGAGCCCAACCCGGGCCATCAGCCGATCCATCAAGAACGCCGCCCGGGCCATATAGCCGGTCGACTCGATGACCAGGATGAAGCCAAATAAAATCACGATCTGCGGCAGGAAAATAATCACTGAACCGACACCGGCCAACACCCCGTCGACCAGCAGGCTTTGCAGCCATCCCGCCGGCAGCATGCGTGTCACTGCGCCTTGCAGCCAGACGATCGCGGCGTCGATCATGTCCATCGGCCAGGCCGCCCAACTGAACACTGCCTGGAACATCAGAAACAATATCGCCATCAGGATCAAAAAGCCGGCCACCGGGTGCAGCAGCACCTGGTCAAGCTGGCGGGTAAGGCGGTGCTCGCGACCCTCGGCCAATGTCACCGCCTTGGCGATTCGCCGCGCCTCGCGCTGCAGGACGCGCAGATCGCCGCTGTCGGCAGCGGTTGGGCTGGGCAGCGCCGCCAGGGCTTCCGGCGCCATCGCCTCTACCGTGGCTAGCAAATCGTCGATGCCCTTGCGCCGCACCGCCACGCACGGCACCACCGGGCAGCCCAAGGCCTCGGCCAGCGCCTTGACGTCGATTTCAATGCCGTCGCGGGCGGCCAGATCGGTCATATTGAGGGCCACCAGCATCGGCCGGCCCAGTTGTTTCAGCTCCAGAACGAAGCGCAAATGCTGCCACAGATTGGTCGCGTCGATCACGCAGAGCAAAATGTCGGGCTGGCTTTCCCCGGCCTGCTGGCCAAGGATGACATCCCGCGCGACGGCTTCGTCTGGGCTTTTCGGCTTCAAGCTATAGGTGCCGGGCAGGTCGATCACGTCAATCGGCCGGCCAGCGGGCGTGAGCAAGCGGCCAGCGCGGCGTTCCACCGTCACGCCAGGATAATTCGCGACCTTTTGCCGCGCGCCCGTCAGGCTGTTGAACAGCGCCGACTTGCCGCAATTCGGATTGCCCACCAGGGCCAGTTTAATGGGGCTTAGCGCATCCATGTCACGGCGCCTCGACGGCCAGCCGCACGGCTTCTGCCTCGGCCCGGCGCAAGGCCACGATCATGCGCTCCACCTTCACCGCCAGCGGATCGGCGCCGAACGGTCCTTCATGCAGCAATTCGACAAACGCATCCTCGACAAAGCCCATTTCGCGCAGCCGTTCGCCCAGCAAGCCGTCACCGGCTTGGTCGTCAATGCCAACGACCAGCCCGGACATGCCGGGCCGCAATGCGGCCAATGTCTTGGTGGAACCGTTGATAGCCATCTTGACCCAGTGACCTATCGCAAGTCGCATGAAAATGCGAATTAATATTGAAGGCTATATTGGAAATTTCTAACAGAATGCAAGGCCAAGGTCATGGTGAATCGGCATGATGCGGTCGTGTCGCCGCATCGCGTACCGCGATGGCGCGATTGCGGCGGTGACGTGGGCGTTCGGCCCGCTTATGTTGGCGCCATGACCGAGATGATGGCTTCAAACAGCGCATCGCCGCCACCGGCGGCCACGGCTTGGACCTTAGCGATGGGGCCGGCTGGCGGATTGCTGCGGGCACCCGATGGGTCGCGCCAAAGTTTCAGCCGGCGCGAGGCGCATGTCGCCTTGGCCGACAAGACCATCATCCTGTGTTCATTGCCGCTGGCGGCGCGGCGCTTGGGTTTTGCCCCTGACGCGGCGCTTGATGTGTTGGAATTGTTCTGTTTCGTTCATCCCGCCCAGGCCTGCGTGCCGACGGTGGCGGGTCTGGCCCAGGCGCTGGGCCTGCCGCCGCCGGGTCCAGACTTGCCGGCGCAGGCGGCCTGCGTGGCGCAAGCCGCGAGCCGGCTCTTAAACGCTTTGGCGCAGCCGCGCTATCGCTGGCGTGCCGGTGCGCGGGAGACGGCGCGGCGCATGGGCGCCGCCGGCTGGCCCTGGGCGGCGGATGTGCTGGCCGCCTTGGGCGCGGAAGGCCGGGCATCGCCGCCAGTGTTTTCGTCGCTGCCGGAATGGCGCAGCGAAGCCCCACCGCCGCCGCCGCGCGACGTGGTGCTGGATCCGGCGGCGGTGCTGGAGCGGCTGCGGCAATTATTGGGCGCCGACGCCGAGGACCGTGATGGCCAACGGGATTATGCCCTGGCCGCGGCTCATGCCTTCGCCCCGCGTCAAGCCGAAGGCGCGCCCAATGTGCAATTGGCCGAGGCCGGCACCGGCATCGGCAAGACCTTGGGCTATGTCGCGCCCGCCAGCCTGTGGGCGCGTGAAGCTGGCGGCACCGTCTGGATCGCCACCTACACCAAGGCGCTGCAGCGCCAGATCGACCGCGAACTGTCGCGGCTTTACCCCAGCCCAGCGGAGAAAAGCGCGCATGTGGTGCTGCGCAAGGGCCGCGAAAATTACCTTTGTCTGCTCAATCTGGAGGACGCGATGGCCCAGGCCGGCTTGCCTGGCATGGCCAATCGCGACGCGGTGCTGCTGGGCTTGATCGAGCGCTGGACCCGCGCCAGTCGCGACGGCGACCTGGTCGGCGGCGATTTTCCGTCCTGGCTGGCGGCGCATTTTGGTCCCGGCCGGCTGGCCGCCTTGACCGATCATCGTGGCGAGTGCCTGTATTCAGCCTGTCGCCATTATCGGCGCTGTTTTATCGAGCGCAGCCAGCGCGCGGCGGGCCAAGCTGAAATCGTCATCGCCAATCACGCGCTGGTGATGATCAATGCCGCGCGGCAACGTCCGGAAGCAGGTGCGCCGCTGCGCTATGTGTTTGATGAAGCCCATCATATCTTCGACGCCGCCGACCAATGTTTCTCGGCGCATTTAACCGGCCGCGAATTGGCCGATCTGCGGCGCTGGTTATTGGGACCGGAGGGTGGCGTCCGCCGTCGTGGCCGCGGCTTGATGACCCGGCTTGGCGATCTGGCGGCCAATGAAAAAACCCAAAGCCTGGCCGAGGCGGCGTTGATGGCGGCACGGGCGCTGCCGGCGGCGGATTGGCTGGCCCGGCTGCGCCAAGACACGCCTTATGGTCCAGCGGAAATCTTGCTTGGCCTGATCCGGCGCCAGGTTCTGGCCCGTGCCGACCAGCGCTTTAACGATCATGGCCTGGAATGCGATGTCGCGTCCCCGATCGATGGCTTGATCGAGGCCGCCACAGCTTTGGATCAGGCACTGGCCGGCATCGCCCGGCCGATCGATGCGCTGGTGCGGCATTTGCAGGAGCTGCTGCGGCAGGAAGATGGCGCGGCGCTGGAAAGCGAGGACCGTGGCCGGGTCGAGGGCACGGCGCGGGCCTTGGCCTATCGGCTGGAAGCCATGGTGTTGCCCTGGCGCGCAATGCTGGCGCGGCTTGGCGGTGGCGATGAGGATGGCTGTGTCGACTGGTTCGCCATCGACCGCGCGCAGGGCCGCGAACAGGATATCGGTATGCACCGACATTTGATTGATCCGACCGCGCCGTTTGCGCGCTTGGTGCTGACCCCGGCCCATGGCGCCGTGATCACCTCGGCGACCTTGCGCGACAAGGCACCGGCCCAAAAAGCGGACGGCGCCGCCGATTTGGACTGGCGCCGCGCCGAGGTCCGCGCCGGCGCTCAGCATTTGGCGTTGCCGCCGCGGCGCCTCGCGATTGCCTCGCCTTTTGACTATGCCCAGCAGACCCGCTTGTTTGTCGTCACCGATGTCGACAAGCGTGACATCGGCCAGGTGGCGGCGGCCTATCAGGCGCTGTTCAAGGCGGCCGGGGGCGGCGCCCTGGGCTTGTTCACCGCCATTGCCCGTCTGCGCGGCGTGCATGGCCGGCTGGCCGAGCCGCTGTTTCAAGCCGGCTTGCCGCTTTATGCGCAGCATGTCGATCCCATCGATACCGGCAGCTTGATCGATATTTTCCGCGCCGAGGAAAATGCCTGTCTGTTGGGCACCGACGCGGTCCGGGATGGCATTGACGTGCCTGGGCGCTCATTACGGCTGATTGTGTTCGACCGGCTGCCGTGGCCACGACCGTCTTTGCTGCACCGCGCCCGCCGCGCTGCTTTTGGCGGCCGTGTCTATGACGATTTGATCGTGCGGCTGCGCCTGACCCAGGCCTTTGGCCGGCTGGTGCGCCGCGCCAATGATCATGGCGTGTTCGTGATGCTGGACCCAGCGGCGCCCAGCCGGGTCTTTAGTGGCCTGCCCGAGGGGGTCACCATCCAACGCGTTGGCCTGGCCGAGGCGGTGGGGCAAATAAACGCCTTTCTCGGCGCGGCCGCGCTTGCCACGAACGGGCCGCGGCAATAAGGTCCGCGCACATGCATGGAATGCGATAAGGAGCCGATGACGATGCCCGCGCTTGAATCCGGATCGATTTCGCCCCACAGCGCCTTGATTTATTTAATGGTAACGGTGGCTGCGGTAGACCGCGACATGACCGACGCCGAAATGGCGCGGATTGGCCAGATCGTGCGGCTGACCCCGGTGTTCGAGGGCTTTAATCAGGAAACTCTGGTGCAAGCGGCGGAAGACTGCGCCCAAATCCTGACCGAAGACGACGGCTTTGAAACGGTCTTGGACCTGGTCTATGGCGCGATGCCCGACCGGCTGCGCGACACGGCTTATTCGATCGCTTGCGATGTCGCCGCCGCCGATGGTGAATTATCGCAAGAAGAATTGCGGGTCTTGGAGCTGATCCGGCATAAATTGGATATTGACCGGTTGACCGCCGCCGCCATTGAACGCGGCATCACAGCGCGTTATCGGCGGCTATAGGTTGGGCTGGCGATGCCGGCGGCGACGAAAATCCTCGGTCTGTTGCGGCATGCCAAATCCGACTGGGACGCCGCCGCCGCCCGCGATATCGATCGGCCGTTAAATGCTCGTGGCCGCGACGCCGCCCGTCGTCTGGGCGGATATTTCAAGTTCACCACCACGATGTGGGACCTGGTGCTGTGTTCGCCCGCCGTGCGCACGCGCGAAACCGCGATGCGCATCGAATCGGCGCTGGCGGCGGCACTGGACCCGGTGTTCGATGATCGGTTGTACATGGCATCCAGTGCCGATTTGCTGGCCTTGATCCGGCGCCTTGACGATGCCTATGGCAGCGTCCTGATCATTGGCCACAATCCCGGCCTGCACGACCTGGCGCGGGCCTTGCTGGGCGCCACCAGTGGCGATGCGGCGGACGATTTGCGCGGCAAATTCCCCACCGGCGGTTATGCCGAATTCACGCTGGAAGGGCCATGGAAGCGGGGTGCGGCGGGTCCGGCCAAATTGCGCCGTTTCATCACGCCGCGTGGCTTGCCGGCATAAGCGCCAAACTTCAGCCGTCGCTGGCGTCGATCTGCGCTTCCAGGGCTTCCATGTCGGCGTCAGAGAGGCCGAAATGATGGCCAATCTCATGCACCAGCACATGGCTGACAATGTCGCCCAAGCGGTCGTTGCTGTCTGCCCAATAATCCAGGATGGGGCGGCGGTAGAGGCTGATGATATCCGGCATCGGGGCGATGTCGAAGCTGGATTTTTCGCCCACCGCGATGCCGTGATAAAGCCCCAATATGTCAAACGGGCTTTCCAGATTCATCTCGGCGATGACCGTCTCGCTGGGAAAGTCACTGATTTCCAGGACCACATCCTTAAGCCAGGCGTCGAAGGGCGGGGGCATCAACGCCAGCCGGGCGCGCGCCAGCGCTTCGATGCAGTCCAGATCGGGCGCCGTCAGCCTGGCCCAGAATTGACCCTTTGCCGTCATTGCTGTTAACCTTTGAGCCTAACCGGCGGGAGAGCAGCAATGCGCCACAAGCTGACCGGCGAGGAGCGCGAACAGGCCCTGGCCAAGATTGGTGACTGGGAAATGGCCAGCGATCGCGATGCGATTTCGCGACATTTCAGCTTCAAGGATTTCAACCAAGCCTTCACCTTCATGACCCGCATCGCCCTGGTGGCCGAAAAGATGGACCATCATCCGGAATGGTGCAATGTCTATAACAAGCTGACGGTCACCTTGAGCACCCATGATGTGGGCGGCCTGTCGCTGGCCGATATTCAATTGGCCAAGGTGATGGATGAGTTTTACCGCGACCTCGCCACCTGAACGCGCCGCCAAACCTATTCGGCCAGGCGGCTGGCGATGTCTTGCATTTGCTGCGCCACCTGGCCCAGCTTGGGGGTGATCTGGCTATAAAGATTCGTGTTCAGCCAAATCACGCCCAGGCTAAAGGCCAGCGCAAACAGCCCTGTTCGAAACGCCGCGGTTTTCACGGCCAACACTCCCTATTCCTGTTGGAACAGGGACTAGCAAGGCTGGTGCCAATTGGCCCAAGGGCCCAGTTTACGGTTCTTTAACCATCGCCGCCGGCTGCGCCCACATCAGGGTTGTCAAAATATTTGACAAATGCGCGTCAAGGCTGTGTCAAAACGGCACAAGCGTTAACGCTGGCTGCTTTTCAGTTCATTGCCTTGCAGGAAGGTGATTTTCAGCACGTTGGTCGAGCCTGGTGTGCCGAACGGCACCCCGGCGGTGATCACGATGCGGTCGCCGCCGCCAACCAGGCCGGAGCGCAAGGCCATGCGCTTGGCCTTGCCGACCATTTCCTCGAAATTGCTGACATCGCGGGTGTGAATGCAATGCAGGCCCCAGACCAGGCCCAGCCGCCGGGCGGTGGCGATGCGCGGCGTGAGTGACAGGATCGGCACATGCGGGCGTTCGCGCGCCGCGCGCCGCGCGGTGCTGCCCGAGGAGGTGAAGCTGACGATCAGCTTGGCGCCCACGGTTTGCGCGACTTGGCGGGCGGCCGCAGAAATCGCATCCTCTGCGGTATGTTCCGGCTCGGCATATTCGCTTTCGCGTTGATGCCGGTAGGTGGGATCGCTTTCAATGCGCTGGGCGATGGCGTCCATCATTGTGACGGCCTCGGTCGGATATTGCCCGGCCGCCGACTCCGCTGAGAGCATCACCGCGTCGGCGCCTTCATAAACCGCATTAGCGACGTCCGACACTTCCGCCCGGGTTGGCATCGGATTGGCGGTCATCGATTCCAGCATCTGGGTCGCCACCACCACCATCTTGCCGCGTTCCCGCGCGGCGGCGATGATTTGCTTTTGCGCCGGTGGCACGTCCGCCAACGGCAATTCCACGCCCAGATCGCCACGCGCCACCATTACCGCGTCGGTATGGTCGAGAATTTCATCAAGCCGGGTCAGCGCCGCGGGCTTTTCGATTTTCGCCATCACCCCGGCACGGCCGGCGACCAGCTTGCGAACGGCGGCGACATCCTCGGGCCGCTGCACGAAGGACAAGGCGATCCAGTCCGCGCCTTCCTCCAGCGCCAGTTCCAAATCGCGGCGGTCCTTTTCGGTCAAGGCGTCCAAGGGCAGCACCACGCCTGGTACATTGACCCCCTTGCGGTCCGACAAATTGCCGCCAATCACCACTTCGGTCTCGGCAAATTCGGCATTGGCCTCAAGCACCTTGAGGCGAATGCGGCCATCGTCCAGCAGTAACATCGTGCCCGCCTCAAGCGCCGCGAGGATTTCCGGATGCGGCAGGCCAACGCGGTCTTGATCGCCCGGCGCGGTGCTGAGGTCGAGGCGAAAACGGGCGCCCACCTGCAATGGCACGGCGCCGTTCTTGAACCGGCCGATCCGCAGCTTCGGGCCTTGCAAATCCACCAAAATGGTTTGCGGCCGCTTCAGCTCGTTCTCCATCGCGCGGATGGTGGCGAATAATTGGCGTTTGTCGGCGTGGTCGCCATGGCTCATGTTCAGCCGGAAGACATCGGCCCCGGCCTTGTACAATGCCCGCACCATGGCCGGGCTGCTGGACGCCGGACCCAATGTTGCGATAATTTTGACCTTACGCCTGCGAGGGTTTTGAAGTGTCACGAAACTGCCTTGACAAGCCAGCGCGAAGGAACGACGCGCCTGTTTTTCGTATATACCACTATCGCCGCCGGATGGAAGCGGCGGTGCTGACAAATTGAGCCCAAAACGCATCTTTTTTGACAGGAGAGCGATGAAATGGACAACCCCCACCAAACCGAGATCGAAGCCGCCGCGTTCCGCCGGCTGTTGTCGCATTTGGCCAAGCGCACCGACGTGCAGAATATCGATATGATGGGCACCGCCGGGTTCTGTCGCAACTGCCTGGCCGACTGGTATCGCGAGGCCGCCGCCGATAAGGGCGAGACGCTGAGCCGCGAGCAGGCGCGCGCGATCATCTATGGCATGCCTTATGGCGATTATAAGGCCCGCTATCAGACAGAGGCGACGCCGGAGCAATTAGCGCGCATGGATGCCAGCGTGGCGAAAAACAAAGACTGAGAATGGCCATTGAAACGCCGTGGCGGCACGGCTAGTGTCCGCCGCCTTGACGATGACCAGCGGAAGGATTGACGGATCATGGCGGATGTCGGCGGCGTCGCGGGCGATGTTTTACGCGCATTCATCGAGCGAATCGAACGCTTGGAAGAAGAAAAGAAAGGCATTGCCGATGATATCCGCGATGTCTATGCCGAGGCCAAGTCCGCTGGTTTCGATCCCAAGGTGATGCGCCAGGCGATCAAATTGCGCAAGATGGACCGCGACGCCCGCCAAGAGCTCGAATATCTGCTCGACACCTATATGCGCGCCCTGGAAGGCGGCACGCTGCCACAATAGCAAAATCAGGCCTTCAGCTTTTCGATCTCGGCATGGCGTTCGGCATCGATCCGCTTGCTGCAGACTTCATCCGATACGCCCAAGGCGCTCAGCAATTGGCTGCCCAATTGCAGTGAGGCTTCAACCGTTTCCGGCACCACGGCGGTGGCGCCGTCCTTGAGCAGCCGGGCCGCGTGCACGGGGTCGCGGGCGCGCGCCAGCACCGGCAGGTCAGGCCATTCCCGCCGCACCGTCCTGACCACCCGTTCGCTGGCGGCGGCATCGTCCATGGTCAACACCAAGGCGCTGGCGTGGCCGGCGCGGGCGCGGTGCAGCATTTGCGGGCGCGAGACATCGCCATAAAACACCGGCAGCCCACGAGCGCGCATCTGCGAGGCTTCGATGGCGTTGGAATCCAGCGCGATATAGCTGACATGCTCGCGATCGAGAATGCGGCCTAGCATTTGGCCGACCCGGCCAAAACCGGCGATGATGACATGGCCCTCCAATTCCCCCAACCCCGCCAACGCGCCGTCCTGGCGGACGGCGTCACGGCGGCGCTCCAGCCTGGCCGCCAACCGCCGCCCTAGTCCGGCCACTGGCGGCGTCACCATCATTGACAGCCCTGCGACGATCAACACGAATTGACCAAGATCGCCGGCCACCAAGCCCAAGCTCATTGCCAGGCCGATGACCACGAAAGCGAATTCGCCGCCCTGGCCCAATAGCAAGCCGGTTTCCAGTGCCACCGGCGTCGACAGACCAAAGGCCCGGCACAGGCCGCCAGCAATCACCGTCTTGACCGCGAATAGGCTGGCAACCGCCAGGGCCAACCACAGGAGTTGATCGCCAATCACCCGGATATCCAGGCCCATACCCACCGACATGAAGAACAAGCCCAGCATCAGACCCTTGAACGGTTCGATGTCGACCTCGATTTCATGGGCATATTCGGTTTCGCCCAGTAATAGCCCAGCCAAGAACGCGCCTAGCGCCATTGACAGGCCGGCGAGACCGGTCAAGGTGGCGGTGCCCACTGCCACCAACAGCACCGCCGCCATGAACATTTCCGCACTGCGGGTTTGCGCGACGAAACGGAACAAATGCCGCAGCACCAGGCGGCCTAGGATGAACACCAGCGCCATCGCCAATAATGCCTTGCCGAACGCCACTGCCAAGCCGACCAGCACGCCGCCTTCGGCGCCGGCCTTGCCGAACACGCCGACCATGAACAAGATGGGCACCACCGCCAAGTCTTGCAAAAGCAGGATGGAAAAGCTGGCGCGCCCGGCCGGGGAGCCCATCCGGCGCTGTTCGATCAGCAATTGCATCACGATGGCAGTTGACGACAGCGCTAGACATGCGCCCAGCACCATCGCCGTCGCCGCGTCGGCGCCCAGGGCCAAGGCAATGCCGCCAATCACCACGCCGCTGAGGATGACTTGCAGCCCGCCCAGGCCGAACACCAGCCGCCGCATCGCCCACAGCCGCTCCAGCGAGAGTTCCAGGCCAATCATGAATAACAGGAACACCACGCCCAATTCGGCCAGTGCCTGCACGCCCTTTAAGTCGCTGATCACGAAATGTGCCAGCCATCCAAAATCATCGGCCAACAAGCCAAGCCCGAACGGGCCAATGATGACGCCAATTACCAGATAGCCCAGCACCGGGCTGACGCGTAGCCGATGCACCAATGGCAGGATAATGCCGGACGCGACCAGAAACAGCACCGCCTCGCGGATATAGGGTATGCCGTGATGCGTTTCCAACGCCGCTGCCTCCTTGTGTTCGCCGTCGCCCTCGGCGAATCATATTGCAATGCAGCGCATAACGCCAGGACCGGGCGGACGGGCGACTTGCCGGCGGCCGCCGGCTTTGCTAGGTGAAACATCCTTGCCGGCCATCGGCCCATTCAGCACATAAGGCGCAATTCATGATTCCACGTTATGCACGGCCCGAAATGACGGCGCTTTGGGCACCGGAAGCCCGCTTTCAGATCTGGCTGGAGATCGAGGCCCATGCCTGCGAGGCGCAAGAGCAATTAGGCGTGATCCCGCAGGGCACCGCGCAGGCGCTGTGGGAGCGTGGCCGGTTCGAGGTTGAGCGGATCGACGCCATCGAGCGCGAGGTCAAGCACGACGTCATCGCCTTCCTAACCAATGTCGCCGAACATGTCGGCCAGTCGGCGCGGTTCGTGCATCAGGGCATGACCTCGTCGGATGTGCTTGACACCTGCTTCAACATTCAGCTGGTGCGCGCCGCCGATCTGTTGCTTGCCGATACTGATGCGTTGCTCGCGGTGCTGAAGCGGCGCGCTTATGAACATAAGCTGACCCCGACCATGGGCCGCAGCCACGGCATTCATGCCGAACCCACCACCTTTGGCCTGAAGCTGGCGCAAGCTTATGCCGAGTTCGACCGCGCCCGCGCGCGGCTGTTGGCGGCGCGCGCCGAGGTCGCCACTTGCGCAATTTCGGGCGCCGTTGGCACCTTCGCCAATATCGATCCCCGGGTTGAAGCGCATGTCGCCGCCAAGATGGGGCTGGCGCCCGAGCCGGTGTCGACGCAGGTGATCCCGCGCGACCGTCATGCGATGTATTTTGCCACCCTCGCGGTGGTGGCGTCATCGATCGAGCGGCTGGCCATCGAAATCCGCCATCTCCAGCGCACCGAGGTGCTGGAGGCGGAGGAATATTTCTCGCCCGGCCAGAAAGGCTCGTCGGCGATGCCGCACAAGCGCAACCCGGTGCTGACCGAAAATCTCACCGGGCTGGCGCGGATGGTGCGGGCTTATGCGCTGCCGGCGATGGAGAATGTAGCGCTGTGGCATGAACGCGACATTTCGCATTCCTCGGTCGAACGCATGATCGGGCCCGACGCAACGGTGACGCTGGATTTCGCCCTGGCGCGGCTCTCTCAAGTGATGGACAAGCTGGTGGTCTATCCCGAACGGATGCTGCGCAATCTCAACCGCATGGGTGGGCTGATCCATTCGCAGCGGGTGTTGCTGGCGCTAACCCAAGCCGGGCTGTCGCGCGAGGATGCCTATGCGCTGGTGCAGAAAAACGCCATGCGGGTCTGGGATTCAGACGGCCAATTGCAGCTCAAGGACCTGTTGGCTGCCGACCCGGCAGTGACGGAGAGGCTGGACCAGGCCGCGCTCGATGGCCTGTTCAACCTCGACCATCATTTCGCCCATGTCGACACGATTTTTGATCGGGTGTTCAAGTCCGATCAGCCATAGGCGCCGATATGATGGATGACGGCGATGCCGAGGCGGCGAATCAGGTCGTGGATCCGCTCGATGGCGTCGAACAGTACCCGGTTCTCATAGGCATAGCCGCGCGAGGCATCGCCCTGGAAGGTCGCGGGCTCGCCAAAATCGCCATTGACCGTGGTTTCCGGTTCGATGGGAAAAATCTCCCGCAAGGTGGTGAGCGCGCGGGCCACGTCCAGGCGCAGTAATTGTTCGATCACGTCCTCGATGGTCAGATCCGGGCGGCTGGAAAAGCGCGGGATTCGCGCGGTCAGCAGGAATAATTGCTGGATCAGGGCCAAGCGCAGGATATGGATCAGCACCAATTCCTCGCCATCGCCATCGGTGATGCGCGGCACATTACCTTCCAGCGCACCTGTAAGGTCGTTACGGTCGCGCCAAAACGCCCGGATTACCCGGCCATGGTCCACATCCACCGACATCCGCGCCAATTGGCCAGACAAACGCTGCATCCGCTCGCGCCGCTTGGGCGCCTCCTCATGAGCGGCGTAATGCAGCCAATATTCGGGGTCGAACAGGCTCAAATAGCCCTCGAACACGCGCAAATCCGAAAACCGCGCGGCATGGCGCAGCATCGCCCGCAACCGCTGCAGCCGTTGCGAGCGGTCGCGCAGGCTAAGATAGCTGTCGGTGTCCTTGGCCACGGCGGTGCCGGCGCCGCCCAGGGTGTTGGCCAGATAGCCCATCTGCTGCAGGATCGCATTATGGGGAATGGCGCGAATCTGCTCGACATGGCTGGCGCGGGTCACCTTGCCGCTTTCGCTTTGCCGCAAGGTCATGCGCGAACCGCTGGGATAAAGCATGTTGACGCCAAAGCCGGTCAGCATCGGCAGATAGTCTGGGTCATGCACCGTACGTGCCTGGAATTCCTTTAGGGTGAGAAAGAAATCAAGAGAATAGTCGGTGTCGACATAAAACGGGTCGGTCTTGCCGTCGAATTCCGGCCCGATGATGGCTCGGGCCAGCATCTGGCTGAGGGTCGCGCGGGCCAGTTTAGGCGTCCACAACCAGACATAGCCATCACCGCCTTGCAAGCTGATTTCCTGCTTGTAGCGCACCTTGTTGGCGGCGAATACCGCGCGGGCACGGGCGGAATGCACATACTCCAGCCGCGCCGCCATTCCCTCGGGATGGGCGCCGCGACCGACCGATTCACCATGGGTGTCGAAGACCACCAATTGCACATCGCCAAGATCGTTGCTTTGCCAAAGCTGACCCAGCTTGATGCGGAAACGCTCGATCGCCAAGCCGGCGGCCAATTGGCCCAGATAGCGGCCGGCGTCGGAATAGCCGGTTTGCACGCAAAGCCGGCCCTGGGCCTTGACATAGGCGCGGTAATGCGGGTCGCCAAGCAATTCCTCGATCACTTTGGCGCCGCGCTCCAGTCCGGCATCGGTCTCGAACAGGGGGCAAATCTCGACCTTGTCGTCTATGCCGAACAGCTTGGCATAATACAGCGCCGTCAGCACCGTGAACGGGGTGTCGGATTCCGCGATCAGCAAACGAATCGGCGCAGTGTCGTCAACCAATTTCAGGATCTGCGCGATCACCATGAACAGCCGTCGCGCGGTCGTGCTTTCGCGCATCAGCGAGCCATAATTGATCCGCACCGGTTTGACTTCGGCCAGCAACGCGTTGAGCGCGCCAAGATAACGGCGGCGGTTCGACGCCGCGTCGGGCGACGTGTCCATCGCCACCGCCGGCCGCACCGCATTATGGAGTTGCGCGGCGTTGAGGCGGAAATGGATATGGCTGATGCCGAACCCATTATGGGCGAGGCGGGTTGTGAAACGCGCCAATTGAGTGGCGCGGCCATCGCGTTGGGCCGGCCGCTGCAGCGCCGCCAAATCGGCGTGTAGGGACGCGGTCAAGGCCTTGCGGCGGCTGTTTTGCTTGGTGCTGGCCAGGGCCAGGGCGCGGGCCTGGTCGACATCGTCGGGGCGGGCAGGCACCATGTCGGCCAATTCTTGATACAGTGCTGCCAACTCATCCAGGCTTTGCTGCACCGTCGCCGCCTTGGCCGCCGACCAACCCTTGGCCAAGGCACGCCATTCCTGACCATAGCGCGCGGTTTGTTCGGCGGCGGAAAGATACCGAAAGCCCAAGCTGGTCGCCCAGGAAATATCGGACCGCCCGTCGAGGTCATAGCCGACCCAACTGGCGATGCTGGCCAGCCGTGGCCGCAACCGCCACACCCGATCGCCATAAACTGCCTCAGCGCGGCTGAGCAGGCCTTCATAAATCGTGCTCAAAGCGTCTTGCGCATTGGCCAGCGCGCGGCCGGCCATGCGGCGTTCATCATCCAAAGTAATGGTCAAATTGGGCCGCAGGTCCATTTCGGCCAGCGTCGCCGATTGCTTGGCCCGCTTGGCCGGGCGGGCGCCAATCATGTCGACCAGCATGTCGGTCACGGGTTCGGTCATCGAAAAGGTCGGATGCGCGGTGATCACCAAGCCCAGGGCCTCGCTTTCCAACAAGCTGGAAAACGCCTTGAAGGGACGCGGCTTGCCATGGTCGTTGATCAATGCCGCCGCCATCGTGTCGAGCCGGCGCTCCAGTGCATTGGTCGACAAATCGCCGATATAGTCGCGGGCATTGCCGGCGCGGCGGATCAAAGCGCCAGCGCCCAGCCGGGCCGCCGCTTGTTCCAGATCGTCGATCGACAGGATCTTGGCGTCGCAGGCGTCGTTCAGGGCCAGCGCGGTTTCCAAAATTGGATTGGACAAGGGATTGGCGCGGGCACCATCCTTGGCGGCGCGCCAGCGTTGCGCCACCCAATCCAACACATCGACCGATGCTCGTTCGCGTGCTTGGGATTTTCCTGCCATCAGCTTTTCTCCGCCGTCACCGCCAAGGCGCTGGCGCTGGCGGCGCGGGCCAGGCTTTCAATTTCACTGAACTGGCGATCGCGGATTAGCGCTGTGGGCACCATCCAACTGCCGCCCACGGCGACCACATTGGCTAATCGCAAATAGCTGGCCATGTTTTCCAGGCTGACACCGCCAGTGGGGCAAAAATACAGATCGGCCAAGGGGCCGGCAAAACCCTTAAGCGCGGCCGGGCCCCCGGCGGCCTGGGCGGGAAAGAATTTGAGCAGGCGAAAACCCTGTTCGCGGGCGCGCATCGCCTCCGACGCGGTGGCGATTGCCGGCATGAACGGGATCGGCGCGGCCTCGGCGGCGGCCAACAGTTCAGGCGTGGCGCCGGGGCTGATCGCCAGCGTGGCGCCGGCGTCGATGGCGCGGTTCAGATCATTGGCGCTCAACACCGTGCCGGCAGCGACCAATGCTTCGGGAAAGGCCTTGGCCATGGCGGCGATGCCATCGAGTGCTGAGGGCGTGCGCAGGGTCACTTCCAGCACCGCCAGCCCGCCGGCCAGCAGCGCATCGGCCAACGGTTCCGCGTCCTCGGCCCGTTCCAGGGTGATCACCGGCACCACCGGGGCACCGTTCAGCACCGTCAGGGTCGATTGATATTGCGTACTCATTTTGCCTCCATTTGTTGCAGGGCCGCCGCCGCGCCAACCAGGCCGGGGCTGGGTTCGACAATCACGCTGACCGGCGTGCGTCGCATCAGGTCGCTGAACCGGCCCTTGGCCTCGAACCGCCGGCGAAATCCGCTATGGCGCAGAAATTCGATGAAGCGGGGCAAGATTCCGCCGGTCAGATAGACATGCCGCGCCCGCAGCATCAGTGCCACGTCGCCGGCAAAACCGCCGAGAATGGCGCAAAACCGTTCCAGGGTTTGCGTGCATAGCGGATCGTCGCCCGCCAAGGCATGGGCGGTGATGGCAGTCGGATCATAGGCTTCCACATGCTGGTCCATGATCTGGGCCAGCGCTTCGTAAAGATTGCGAATGCCCTGGCCCGACAGGATGCGCTCATAGGAGACCCGGTCATAGCGTCGGTTCAACAGCTTCAGCACTTCGAATTCCAGGTCGTCGGCGGCGGCAAAGGCGACATGTCCACCTTCCGAGGTAAACACGGTATGGCGATCACCGCCGAGATGCAGGCCGGCCACCCCGAGGCCAGTGCCCGGACCCAGCACCGCCAGCGTGTCGCTGGTCAGGTCCGGCTCTGGCACTTCGCCAATATCGGCCAGCTGATGCGCCGCCAAGCTTGGCAGCGCCATCGCCTGGGCGGCGAAATCGTTGAACACCTGCAATTGCTCCAATTCCAGCAGGCGGACCAGTTCGGCTTGCGAGAATTGCCAGCCATTATTGGTGAAGCGCACACGGTCGCCCAGCACTGGGCAGGCCACCGCGATGGCGGCGCGGCGCGGCCGCTCTTCATTGACTTCGTCGAAATAACGTTCCAGCGCTACCGCCAGGGTGGCGTGATCGGCAACCTTGTAATTGATGACATGGCTAAGCGCCGGCCGTGCCGCCGCCAGGTCGTCGACCATCGCGAAGCGAGCATTGGTGCCGCCGATATCCGCCACCACGCCGCGCATTATCGGGCGCCCACGTCAAAGCATGACGCGCCCTGCTCAGCCTCGCTGGCGATGGCGCGGAAAGCGGCGAACAGTTCGCGACCCATGCCCCAGCCATTGCCGGACAGGTCCGGCGCCGCCACCGGACGGCTGGCCAGCTCGCTGTCCTCGACCAGGGCTTGCAATGTGCCCTTGACGGCATCCAGACGAATGATGTCGCCATCGCGCAGACGCGCGATCGCGCCGCCCAGACACGCTTCAGGGGTGAGGTGGATCGCCGCCGGCACCTTGCCCGACGCGCCCGACATCCGCCCGTCGGTGACCAGCGCCACCTTATGGCCGCGGTCTTGCAGCACGCCCAGAATCGGGGTCAGGCGATGCAGCTCCGGCATGCCATTAGCGCGCGGGCCTTGATAGCGGATGACGGCGACGAAATCCCGGTTCAGCTTGCCGGCCTTGAACGCCTGTTCCAACGCATCCTGGCTTTCAAAGATCAGCGCCGGGGCTTCCACCACCCGGTGCTCCCGCTTGACGGCGGAAGATTTGATGACGCTGCGGCCCAAATTACCCTGCAGCCGTTTCAGTCCGCCATCGGCCTCGAACGGATCGGCGACTGGGCGCAACACATCCGGGTCCAGGCTTTGCGTGGGTGCGGCGCGCCAGGCTAGCTTGCCGTCGTCCAAATAAGGCTCGCGCGCATAATCGTGCAAATCGCCGCCCGACACGCAGGCGATGTCGGCGTGCAGCAGGCCGGCGGCAATCAGTTCGCGCACCAAAAAGCCCATGCCGCCAGCAGCGTGGAAATGGTTCACGTCGGCCTGGCCATTGGGATAGATCCGCGTCAGCAACGGCACCACGGCGGAGAGGTCGGAAAAATCGTCCCAATCGATGCGAATGCCAGCAGTCCGCGCCATCGCCACCAGATGAATGGTGTGATTGGTCGAGCCGCCGGTCGCCAGCAAGCCGACAATGGCGTTGACGATGGCTTTTTCATCGATGGTCCGGGCCATCGGCCGATAATCATTACCCAAGTCGGTGATCCGGGCGGCCTGGGCGGCGGCGGCCTGGGTGATGGCTTGTCGCAGCGGCGTGCCAGGATTGACAAAGGCCGATCCCGGCATGTGCAGGCCCATTACTTCCATCATCATCTGATTGGAATTGGCGGTGCCGTAAAATGTGCAGGTGCCGGGGCTGTGATAGGACTTGGCCTCGGCGTCGAGCAATTCCTCGCGACTGGCCTTGCCTTCGGCGAAAAAGGCGCGCACCCGTGCCTTCTCGGCATTGGTGATGCCCGACGGCATTGGCCCAGCGGGCACGAAGATCGTTGGCAAATGGCCGAAGGTGAGGGCACCGATCATCAAGCCCGGCACGATCTTATCGCACACGCCCAGGCACAGACTGGCGTCGAACATGTCATGGCTCAACGACACGGCGGTCGACATCGCGATCACGTCGCGGGAAAACAGCGACAATTCCATGCCGGCGCGGCCTTGGGTGACGCCGTCGCACATTGCCGGCACGCCGCCCGCCACCTGCGCGGTGGCACCCGCTTCGCGCGCCGCCAATTTTAGGATTTCCGGATAACGGCCCAAGGGCTGATGTGCCGACAGCATGTCGTTATAAGCGTTGACGATCGCCAGATTGGGTGTGCTCATGCGCCGTAATTTCGGCTTGTCGGCTTGCGCCGCGGCAAAGCCATGGGCCAGATTGCCGCAAGACAGCCGCGACCGGCTGGGTCCGTCGCGGCGCGCGGCCTCCATCCGTTCCAGATAATCGGCGCGGTCGTCGCGGCTTTTTTCGACGATGCGCGCGGTGACTTCGGCGACCACGGGGTTCATATGCGCTCTCCCAACTCAATAGAACGGCTTTGTAACAATACTAGGCCGCGTAATAAATACTCACTGGTGTCCGGTCTTGCTGTAAAATCGCCCGCACCGGCATCGCCAGCGCGTCGGTGCCGGCCAGCGCCTTATCCAGCACCGCCTTTTTTTGCGCGCCTTGCACGAACAGCATGATTTGGCGCGCGTCGAGCAAGGCCCGCGCGGTCAAGGTGATGCGGGCAAATGGCGCCTCGGCCGGCAGTGGGTTAGGCGTGATCGCCGCCACGTCCGCGTCGCCATTGGGATCCAGCGCGGCTTTCAGGCCTTCGGCGCCCGGAAACAGCGAGGCGGTATGGCCATCATTGCCCATGCCCAGCATCACTACGTCGAAAGGCCGCGGCAGCGCGGCGACCCGTTGGGCGATGTCGGGCAGGCCGGCGGTGTTGCTAGCGGCATCGTTGCGCAGGCCGACCATATTGAGGTCGCGGGCGCGGTCGCGCAATAATGTGCGGCGGATCATCGATTCATTGCTGGCGCCATGATCGGCGCCAACCCAGCGCTCATCGCCTGGCAAAACCGTGACTTGTCGCCATGGCACGTCGACATGGCACAGGGTATCATAAATCGCCTCAGGCGTACGGCCGCCGGCCGCCACCATGCTGGCTTCGCCACGGGTTGCCACGCCTTGCGCGAGTGCCGCGACGATGGCGGCAGCGCCAGCGCGGGCCATCTCCTCGGCGGTGGCGAAGGTCTTCAGTTCAGGGTTCGTGATGGTCTCATTCATGCCAGCTATGTCCATGTCGTTCGGTGAGCGCGATGGCGGCGGTTGGACCCCAACTGCCGGCCACATAGGGTTTGACCTCAAGCCCGGTTTCCGCCCAGCCGGCGGCGATGCCGTCAATCCAGCTCCAGGCGGCGGCGACTTCGTCACGGCGGACAAACAAGGTCTTGTCGCCGCGGATGGCGTCCAGCAACAGCCGTTCATAGGCGATGCGGCGGCGGCGGCGCTGGAAGGTGTCGGACCAGCTCAGGTTCAACGGCACTTGCTGCAAGGTGACGCCATCGCGGGTCAGGCCCGGCACTTTGTTCATTACCATCAAGCGAATCTGCTCTTCGGGCTGAAGCCGAATGATCAGCCGGTTTGGCTTCAAGCCGGCGCTGGAGTCGGCGTTGAAGATGGAATGCGGCAAGTCGCGGAATTGGATATAGATTTCGGTATGGCGCTGCGGCAGCCTCTTGCCGGTGCGCAAATAAAACGGCACCCCGGACCAGCGCCAATTATCGATCGCGCAGCGCAGCGCGACGAAGGTTTCGGTGTTGGAGGGCTGGCCGCCGGCTTCCTCCAAATAGCCAGGGGCGGGCTGGCCGCCGGAGGCGCCAGCGGTATATTGGCCGCGCACCGTTTCGGCCGCCACCGCTGCCGCCCCAATCGGCCGCAGCGCTTGCAGCACCTTGACCTTCTCGTCGCGTACCGCATCCGCATTCATCGACGATGGCGGCTCCATCGCCACCAGGCACAGCAATTGCAGCATGTGATTTTGCACCATGTCGCGCAGCGCGCCGGCATCATTATAATAGGACCAACGGCCCTCGACGCCGACGGTCTCGGCGATGGTGATCTGGACATGATCGATCACCGCGCGGCTCCACAACGGCTCGAACAACACATTGGCGAACCGCAGCGCCAGCAAATTTTGTACCGTTTCCTTGCCCAGATAATGATCGACTCGGAAAACCTGGCTTTCGGCGAACACCGCGCCGACTTGCGCATTGATTTGCTCCGAGGAGGCAAGGTCGGTGCCAATCGGCTTTTCCAGCACCACCCGGCTGTCAGGCGTGACCAGGCCGGCGGCTTTCAGGCCCTGGCACAGGGCGCCATAAAGCTTAGGCGAGGTCGAGAAATAAAACACCAGGTCGCGGTCTTCCACGGCGCCGATGGCGGTGCCGAGCCGCGCAAAATCGTCCTGCGCGCCAGCATCGACCTTGACCGAGGAGACCCGTTCCAAAAAGCGCGCCAGCACCGTTTCATCAATATACTCGGCGGCGATGAACGTCTTCAGTTTCTGCGCCACTTCCTGCCGGAAGCCGTCGCTGTCGGCAATCGTGCGGGCGGCGCCAACGATCCGCGTCGAGGCCGGCAACAGGCCGTCGGCATCCAGATGATATAAGGATGGCAACAGCATTCTGCCCGCTAAGTCGCCATTGCCGCCAAACAGCACCAAAGTGCAGGGGCGCAGGTCGTCAGTCATGCCAAATCCCTCTTCCAAGTTCGTGTCGTTTCCATTGCGCTGTCGATTCCCGCGCTTGTGGCCGCGCTGGGCGTGTTGGATCCGACGCGGAAAGCGCGCCGGCTCGAAGCTGCCCTCTTATGCACCAGGCTTGGCGATAAAAGAAGCCCTTTGCAACCGATTGCAAAAACGTTTATGCATATAAGCGCGGCTGACGTCCCTTGCCAAGGGGGGTGCCGCCACCGTAGCTGGAAGGCCGCCTGGCAAATTAGGCGTAAAAACAGTCGGCCGAAGCTGTCAAAATGGGGAGGATGCGCCATGCCGGCGGTCAATTTGCACGGTTACGACTATATTGTTATCGGCCTTTATATCGTGTTTGCCCTCGGCCTGGGCATCGCGCTGAGCCGCAAAACCCACAATGCCGAGGATTATTTTCTAGCCGGGCGCGGCATGTTGTGGCCGTTCATTGGCATTTCGCTGTTTGCCTCCAACATCTCCTCGACGACCTTGGTCGGCTTGGCGGGCGACGCCTATTCAACCGGCATTTCGGTTTTCAATTATGAATGGATGGCCGCCGTCGTTCTGGTGTTTTTCGCGATTTTCCTGCTGCCATTCGTGTTGCGGGCGCGGGTTTACACCATGCCGGAATTTCTCGAGCGCCGTTTCGACCGTCGTGCTCGCACCTATTTCGCCGGCCTGACCCTGTTCTTGAACGTGGTTGTCGACACTGCTGGCAGTCTTTATGCCGGCGGCCTGCTGATGAAGCTGATTTTCCCCGATATTCCAATGTGGCAGACCATTGCGGTGCTGGCCTTGTTCGCCGGCCTTTACACGATTTTGGGTGGCTTGGCGGCGGTGATTTATACCGACGCCGTGCAAGGCGTGTTGTTGATCATCGGCTCGGCCATCATCACCGTGGTGGCGCTGGACCGGGTCGGTGGTTGGGACGCAGTGACCGCCGCGGTACCCGCCGACATGCTGAGCCTGGTGCGACCGCTGGACGATCCGGGCGTGCCTTGGCTGGGGCTGTTGATTGGCGTACCGCTGCTGGGCTTTTATTTCTGGTGCACCAATCAGTTCATGGTGCAACGGGTGCTTTCGGCCAAGGACGTGCAGCATGGCCGCTTGGGTGCGCTGTTCGCCGGGTTGCTGAAACTGCCGGTGCTGTTCATCATGGTGTTGCCGGGCACCTTCGCGATCTTGTTATACCCTGATTTGCCCAGTCCCGATCTGGTCTATCCGACCATGATGTTCGACCATCTGCCCGCCGGTATTCTGGGCCTGGTGCTGGCCGGCTTCGTCGCCGCCTTGATGTCGCAGATCGATTCCACGCTCAATTCCGCCTCGACCTTGGTCACCATGGACTTTGTCCGGCGCTGGCGGCCGGACTTGTCGGGCGCGCAATTGATGAAGGTTGGCCGAATCGTCACCTTTGTGTTCATGCTGTTGGCGGTTTTGTGGGCGCCGAACATCGCCGATTTCGGCTCGCTATTCAAATATCTACAAAAAGTGCTGTCCTATGCCATCCCGCCGGTGGTGGCGATGTTCATCTTGGGCATGTTTTGGCGCCGGGCGAATGCCGAAGGGGCCGCCGCCGCGCTGGTGGTGGGCCTAGCCGCTGGCGGGCTGTTGTTTCTGGCCAATGAAATCCTTGGCTGGACCGACATTCACTTTCTCTATATCGCGCCGATCCTGTTCAGCCTGTGCGCCGTGGTGTTGGCGGTGGTCAGTGTGATGACCGCAGCGCCGCCGGCGGAAAAGACCGAAGATCTGGTGTGGACGCCGGCCTTTTATCATGCCGAAAGCCGAGATCTGGCCTTGGTGCCCTGGTACGCCAATTACCGCTATTTGTCGGCGGCGCTGTTGGCGCTCACGGCAGTCTTGGTGGTGGCGTTCTGGTAGGCGCTGGCGCTGGAGCGGCGGACAATCAATTCGGGCGCGATGGTGGTCGACTGCGCGGTCTCGCCATGAATCCGCGCGAGCAGCCGATCAACCAGCAAATTGGCGGCTTTCACGGTGTCTTGCCGCACCGTGGTTAGCGGCGGTTCGACATAAGCGGCGAGGGCGATATCGTCATAGCCCACCACCGCCACGTCCTGCGGCACTTGCCGGCCGCTTTCATTGAGCGCGCGAATCGCGCTCATGGCAATGACGTCGGAGCCGGCGATGACCGCGTCGATGTCGGCGCCGCGGCTGAGAAAGGCGCGCATGCCATGATAGGCGGCGTCCGACGCAAAATGGACCGTGACCAGCAGGTCGTCGCTGGCGGCCAGCCCCGCCGCGTTCAAGGCATCGACATAGCCTTGATAACGGTCGGCGATTTCAGGCAAGGCGCGGTCGCCCAGAAAGGCGATGCGGCGACGGCCTGACTCCAGCAAATGCTGGGTCGCCTGCCGGCCGCCGGTGCGGTTGTCGCTGCCGACGGTGGTATAATTCTGTCCCGGCATCGCCGCGCCCCACACCACCAACGGGCGATATTCCATGGCCAGCCGATTGATGGCGTCATGCTGGGTGCTCTGGCCCATCAAGATCAGCCCATCGGTGCGGCGGGTGGCAACCAGTTTGGAGAGCCAATCCGGCTCCGCCGGTACCGCTTTTGACAGCAGCAAATCATAGCCCTTCTCGGTCAAGGCGTCGGCGATATGGCCCAAAAGGTCGAGGAAGAAAGGGTCGGAGATGTGCTGATCCGCGTCATGCATCAAGGGGATCGCGACGGTGATGGCATGGGTCTGGCGCAGCCGAAAATTCCGCGCCCGCTGATCGATAATATAATTATGCGATGTCGCCAGGGCGCGAATTTTTTTCTTGGTCTCTTCATTGACCAAGGGGCTGTCGGCCAGGGCCCGCGACACGGTCGATTTCGACACGCCCGCCAATCTGGCGACATCATCCATTTTAAGTCCGGCTTCTAGGCCGCTTTTGCTTTTCTTTTTCATCCCGATCCCGGCAGTCTGCTGTGTGACAGAGACTGGCGCAGCCGCCGCCGGCAATCAAGCGTCGAAACTCAATCGCGCTCAACCAATTCAACACGGCGGTTCTTGGCGCGGCCGCTGTCTTGGCGATTGCTGAATACTGGGCTTAAGGGGTCAACCCCCATTGGGGTCAGTCGCGGTGGCGCAATCGCGTGGTCTTTAACCAACGCCGCCTTGACCGCCTCGGCCCTGGCCAGTGATAGATTGCGGTTATAGTCCAGGCTGCCACGCATGTCGGTGTGGCCAACCACATAGACATTCAAACTTGGCCGCGCGTGCAATAATTTGGCGATTTGCTCCAGCGCCGGCGCCGATTCCGCCTTCAAGCTGGCTTTGTCATGGTCGAAATACAGACCGTAAAGCGCGACCTTGCCATATTCGTCGATATCCTCGCCCATCGCGTCGGCATCGGCGGTGACGAGGCCGGTCTCCACGGCGGCGACCTCCATCACATCGACCATGGCCAGCACACGGTCGGCGCGTTGCTGGGTCACCGTGACCGTCACATAGATGGTGCCGGCAGCGCGTTCCTTGCGGCCAGCGACATAGGCCGAACCGCCGGCGGTGGCCGAGCCGTTCAAAAGCTCAATACCGGCGCTGGTGGGCAAGGCGTTGGCGGCAAATACAATGCCCAGCCATTTGCGGCCGCCGATATTGTTATTGCGCCGTGCGCCATCATCAAGGCCATCGCTTAGGATCGTGAAGTTTTCGGCCAATAGCGCCGACTTGTAATTATGATAGACTTCATTGTAGCTGCGTTCGCCGATCAACTCATAATAAATGCGCGTTAACCGACCCTCCACCGTGGTCCAGTCGTCAATTTGTCGATAGCCGGTCACTGGGCCGGTGGCGATTTTATAAGGGGCGAAATTTTGCACGTCATGCCAGCGAATGACTGAATCCGGATAGCGCGTCAGCGCCGGATGATCGGCGCTGCCCGCCGCGTCCTGCGCTGCTGCCGCTGCTGGCAGCCATAACAATATCAAAAGCGTGCACAAGCCCCGAAACATGCTGAATTCCCCCTTTTCCGCAGAAGGGAATTATGCCACTGCCGGTGGCACGGGCAATGTATTAATTCAAGCGGCGCGGATATTTTCCAGGAAGGCGCTCATTTTGTCGCGCAGCAGATTGGATTGACCACTCAGTTCCTTGGCCGCGTCCAACACCCGCATCGCCACCGTGCCGGTGGTTTCGGTGCTTTGCTGCATCGACATGATGTTGTCGCTGACATGGGTGGCTTGGCTGGAGAGCGCGTCGACGGTGCGGGCGATCTCGGCGGTGGAGGCATCTTGCTCCTGGACCGCGCCGGCGATGCCAGTGACGGTACCTTCAATCGTTGAAATCACCTTCATGATCTGCTCGATCGCCGCCACCGCTTCTTGGGTGGCGTTTTGCATGTCGGCGACCTGAGCGGCGATTTCCTCGGTCGCCTTGGCGGTTTGGTTGGCCAGCGTCTTGACCTCGCTGGCGACCACGGCAAAACCCTTGCCGGCCTCGCCGGCGCGGGCTGATTCGATGGTCGCGTTCAGCGCCAGCAAATTGGTTTGGCTGGCAATGCCGCTGATGAATTGCATCACGTCGGCGACTTTGTCGGTGGTGCGCGCCAGGCCCTTGACGCGCTCGCTGGCATTGGCAGCGTCATTGACCGCATCTTGCGCCAAGGTGGTGGAGCGGCTGACCTGGCCGGTGATTTCCTTGATCGAGGCATAAAGTTGCTGCGCGGCGCTGGCCACGGTCTGTGTGTTTTCAGTGCTTTGGCGCGAGGCATCAGACGCGAATTCGGATTTTTCCTGCGCTTTGCCCGCTTCCTCGCTCATCAAGACCGCTGACTCTTCCATCTGTTTGGCGGCGGCAAGCAGAATATTCACCACTTCAAGCACCGAAGATTCAAATTCCGCCGACAATTTCAGCATTTCCTCGCGCCGTTGCCGTTGCGCTTGCTCGGCCAACTCGGCTTCGCGGTGGCGTTGTTCGTCTTCGGTTCGGCGGCGTTGTTCCTCCGCCGCCTTTTCCTGCTCGCGGCGGCGTTCCTCGGCTTCTTCCTGCTGGCGCTGCAAGCGCTCGTTTTCGAGCGCGTTCTGCTTGAAATTGATTAGCGAGCGGGAGATGTCGCCCAATTCGTCCTGCCGCCGCAGGCCTTCCAAATCGATATTCAAATTGCCTTCCGCCAAGCTCAGTGTGGCGCGGGCAATGTCGCGGATCGATCTGACAGTGACGCGAGCCAGGGCAAATGCCAAGGCCGCCACCGCGAGCGTGGCGGTGACGATCAGAATCAACATGGTACGGATCGCGGTGGCGCCATCCGCCGCGGCTTTTTCCGCCGCCTTTTCCGAGCGCGCGACATTCTTGGCGACAATCTCGGAAATCAGCGTGTTGAGTTGGTGGTAATTTTCCTGAAACGGCGTGACAAAAGTGACGGCGCTGTTGAAATCGAGTTCCAGCATCGAACCGACAAATTCAACGGCTTCCTTATATTGCGACAATTTGTCGATGGCGCCATCCAGTTGCGCGCGTTCGTCCTCGGCCGCGCCTTGATCGCGATAGCCCGCCAGTTCGGCGATGGCGCTGTCGACCGAGCCAATGACGTCCTGCACCGTGGCTTCAATGTCGGTGTCACCACCGGCCGCCACCGTCGTCATCAGGAAATACAGCGCGCCATTGGCTTCGTTGAGCTTGGCGGCGGCGTTGGACAAATTCACCACCGCCGCCAGTTCGCCTTCGACCACGCCTTCCAGGCGGCTGGTTTGGTCTTGCGAGTTGTCGCGCACCACCACCGCCAGGAAGGCCATGACCAGAACCGCAAGCATGGGCACGACCACGAGTTTCGCGGTGAAAGGTAGGTTTTTCAGCGCCAAACGTTCTGACATGCTTGCCCTTCTCCACACGCCCAAGACTCTGGGCGCTTTTTTTTCGTTACGCAGTCTTACCAGCGGAAGGTGGCCATTCCGTAAATTTGCCGCTCCACCGGATCCGACTGGCTGACCTGAAAGTTATTCTTGTTAAAGGCCACGCCCGAGACCGAAATTTCCAGATAGTCGGTGACCTGATAAGCCAGTCGGCCAGACAGTGTGAACACATCATTGACCGGGGTCAGGGCAAAGCCGGTTGGCCCAGTGTTGATGATGCGCTGAGTGCTGGAGAAATACTGGCCATAAAGGTCGAGCTCCAGCTTGCCCCAGGTGACACCGCCATTGATGTTGAAGCGGTGCTTCGGCGTCGAGCGTTCAAATTCCACCGCCAGCGGGCTGTTGCCCATGGCGAACAGGTCGAATTTGTCGTTGACGTTGAGGAAGGCGTAATTGGCGCCCCAGCGCAGATTGTCCTTCTCGCCAGTGATCTCGACCTCGATGCCGAATTCCTCGGTTTCGCCCGCATCGCCGGGTTGACCGACGACAAAAGGCGGGGCGATGAATTGTGGCGCGACATTGGCCACGGTCGGCGTTTTCGACAATGAGGTGTAGAACACATCCGCCTCGAAGGTCGAAAACAGCGACGGCACATCGCGCGAAAAGCCGATATTATAGCTTTCGGCGATGCCGGCGCCCAAATCGGGGTTGCCCAGCAGGATGAAGGTGAAACCAGGAATGGGTGCTGGGCCCGCGCCGACGGTGGCGAACTCGATCAAGCTCATCAGCTTGGCGCCGCGCGCGGTCGAGAACTTCAACCGTGTCAGGTCGTCCAGCCGATAAGTGAGGCCGGCATTATAAGTGTATTCCGTCACCGACACATTGAAGTCGTCATTGCTGATCGGCACACCCGGCACGGTGAATCCATTGCGCTGGAAGTCGACATAATCGAGCCGCACGGTGCCGACGAAATTGAGCGCATCATTGATTTGCCAATCCCACATGGCGCTGGCGGCAAAAGAGTCGAAGCTGGCCTTCACACCCTCGCCAATCGGGTTGAGCGGAAATTCGCCGCGATAGATATTGTGCCGGTATTCGCCGAAAATGCGGAAGGCATGATCGGTGCCGACCTTGAACAGGTCCTCGACCTGGGCGACGAAAATCTCATTTTCATAATTCAGCGCGCCAAAACCCACCACCACCGTCTCATGGTCGAGGAAGTTGTAATAGGCATTGGCTTTCAAATTGCCGATTTTGGAGTCGCGCAAATAAGAGCCGCGCAGCGACCAGGTTTCGACATCCGGTGTCGAGCCGGAAAAGATCGGCACGAAGGCGGCGCGCTCAGTTGAAGACCAAGACGCCTCGAAACCGACTTCCGATTTTTCATCGGCGCGGAACTGGCCGCGCAGATTGAACGCGCTGGTCGAGGGGTCGACCTGCGGGATCTGCCGTGGCACCGGGCCGCCATCGAAGGCTTCGGCGTCGAAATAGCTGCCGGAGAGCGAGATCCCGCCGACATCACCGAAGCGCTTGGTGACAACGCCGGTGATCTCCTTGGTGTTTTGCGTGCCGTAAATGACCCGGGCTTCATTGACATCGTCATAGAGCGGATTGTAGGTGACGATGTTGATCACCCCGATCGCGGCATTGAAGCCAAACAGCGCGGTGTTGGGACCCTTGATTACCTCGATCTGGCGGATTTCGGACATCTGCACCGGAATCGCGTTCCAGAACACCATGCCAAAATGATCGGCATAGACTTGGCGGCCGTTGACCAGCACCAGCATGCGCGGATTGAATGGCGAATTCAGGCCGCGGGTCGACACATCGGCGCCTTCGGTGGTCCAGCGCACGACATCGACTCCTAAGACATGGCGCAGCGCGTCGGGAATGTTGGTGGCGCCGGTGCGACGAATTTGTTCCGCCGTCAAGATTTCCATCGGTACAGGGGCTTCAGACGCACGTTGCGGTTTGCCGGTGGCCGATGTCGTCACCGGTTCGCCGAACAGCATTTCCAGCGCCTCATAATCCATCGACTGTGCGTGCGCCGCTGTCGGCGCGCCAATCATCAAGGCGGCAAGGCCGGACAACAATTTCGCTTTGGTCATTTTCCAAGTTCCCTGTCGAGCGCGAGTGAATGGGGCATTTGCCCGGTCGGCAAAGGCTGAGCTGTTGTTTTTGCAAGTCTTGTTCATGATCAAATCTCCTTCGCCATCATGAGAAAGGCGGAAGAGAAAGCCTGTCCGGAAGACTGGGACGCTTGTTTGGAAATATAAATTTCAACGCTTGGCTGGCCTTGCACACCGACCACGCAATGATTGGCGCGGACACAGTCCAAATCGGCGGACATGGTGAGAATTTTCGCCGCCGCGGCGGCTTGCCCGATGGCGGCGTGATGCGCGCCCGTGCCTTGGGCAACGAACGCCACTTGCACGCCTGACAAGCCAGCCAAGTCGCCGACCGCGACCATTTTCGGTGCGCTTAAAGTGACCTTGCCGGCATTGACGCCGCCTGACAAAATCGCTTGAAGCGCCTGCGCGTCCGCCGCCGATTCCGCATTGTCTGGATCATAGACAATCGCGGTCGGTTGGGCGCCGCTTGGCTTGGACGCCAAAAAAGCGACGGCGCGCGCCGCCACTTCCACGTCGCGTGCCGTAGTTTCGGCTTGCGCGGGTAGCGGTCCGAAACCGATCCCGAGCATCGCCGCCGTCATAAAATACACGCGATAAGTGTAATGCTTTTTTCGCATGAGGGGTCCTCGCCTTTGATCTCGCCAATTCTGGTCATGCGCAACATTTGTTGCTTTTAGGCCGAAAAATCTAAAAAAGTGTAAGTAAAATGCGCCTTTTAGGAAAAAAACGAAAATACCCTGTGCGGTATTTTATCCCCATTTTTCAATAACTTGAGCAGATGTGTCGAAAATCAGCGGCTGCTGCGACGCAACATTGTAAATACACGTTTAAAGTGTGGCGTGGCGGTGCCAAGAGGGTGCGGTCGGCAAAGCGAAAGCGCCGACGCGGAGCGTGTCCGCGTCGGCGCGAGATTAGCCATTTCGCCTTTTGCGATGTCTAGGGATTGAGCCCGAGCGCGGCTTCGATGGCGCGCCAATCGACAATTTTAAAATTCTGCGGGCTGCCTTCGGGGGCATTGAATCCGTCCTGGGCCACGATCAGGCCGCGGGGAAAATCGGGCCCCAAAAAACTGGCGCTGATGGCAATGCCGTCGGTTTCCTCGGCGCCGTCAATGCTCTCGCCGGCGCCAATACGGAAACGGCCAAGAAATGCGTTGTCACCTTCGCGACGATAGACAGCGAAACTGTCATTGCCTTGGGATGAGGCGACCAGATAGCCGGTCTCGGCCCCGGTCGGATAGATCGCCAGACCCTCGACATCGTCGGTGATGCCGCTGTCGCCGCCAATTTGGTCAACCGCCTGTGCCGGCGCCAGGGCGTCCGCGCTGGCGCGGCTGCGCCAAATGCCGCGATCTTCCTCGCCAATATAGAGCACGCCCATGGCATCGTCATGGACACAGCCTTCCAATTGGCTGGCAAAGGACAGGGTCGCGACTTCGTTGGCGGTTTGCATGGCGTCGATGCGGTACATCCGCAGCATGCCGGTTTTGTGGGTGACGAATACATAGACTTGGCCGTCGATGACGCCCATGCACAAGCCATAGGGTTCGGCTTCGGCGGAGGCGAAGCCGCCAATGGTCTTGGCCCCGGTCTCGTCGATCGACAGCAGATTGATGCTGTCATCGCTGCGGTTCGATGTTGCCGCTAAATCCCCGCTCCACTCGCCGACCCGCACGCCTTGGCGCAGGTCGACATTGTTGGGCTCGCCCAAGGGCAGGAACTGCACCACCGCGCCCTTGAGGTCATAGGCATAAAGCCCCGCATCCTTGTCGGTACCGAGGATCAAGCTTTTTTCCGGCTGTGTCGGGTGCAGCCAGATCGCGGGATCGTCGGCGGCGTCGTCCAGTGTCGCCACCGGTGTGGTTTCGACGACGGCTTGCACCTGTGGCACGCCGTCATTCCACTCACGCGGGCCTTCCGCGCACGCCGCCAGGCCCAGGCCCAACAGGGCCGCGCCGGCCAGCGCCAGGATCCGGCTTTGCTCGACTTGGTCCATCATTTTGATCCCCCTTACGGTTTGGTTTAATATGTATAGGTGACGCCGAATTCGAGCGAGAAGCCATATTCCTCGAATTGTGAGTTCAGACGCGCCGGTCCACCGTCGGAAAAGAACGCGACAAAGGGCTCATTGTTGATGTTCTTGGCATCGACATAGGCCCGTAATTGCTCGGTGATGCGGAACTTGGCGCTGAGGTCGATTTGGAAATGGCTGGCGACCAAGCGATCGACACCGTCACCGCCAGCGTTGATCTCATCGACGAAGCCGTCGCGATAGGTGGCGACCGCACGCAAGTTGAACCGGCCCTTTTCATAGCCCAGCATCAGATTGCCGACATGACGTGACTGGCGCGGCAAATTGATCGTGCGGCCATCCGTCAACGCAACATCGGCATCGACAAAGGTGTAGTTTGCGCCGGCCAAAAAGCCGTCAAACGGAGCAGGCAGGAACGAAAACTGCTGTTGATAATTGGCTTCCACCCCAATCAGATCGACACTGTCCAAATTGACGGCGATGGTGGCTTCATTGAAGGTCAGACCGTTGAAGTCAAAATCCTCGAAGGTTTGGAAGGCGATGAAATCGCTGATGCGCTTGTAAAACAAGCCCAGCATCATAACGCTGTCGCGGTTGGGATAATAAGCGACCGACGCATCAACATTATGTGCCCGCTGGCGTTTCAGATCGGGATTGCCCAGGGTCGCTTCTAGCTCGTCTTCCTCTTGGGCGATTTCCGCGGCCGGCACCACCGCTTCGATGTTCGGTCGCACCACCGACTTATAATAGGCAAAGCGGGTCACCAGATCGTCGCGCGCCTCATAGCGCACATTCAGGCTGGGTAGCCAATCCGTATAGCTTTGCTTGGCCGTCGGCCGGGTTCGGAAGATCGCCTCAACCGTGGTTTCGCCATCATCCGAATCGAAGTCGGCGTCGAGGTCGCTGATCAATTCCGCGCCCGGCACCAAGATATTAAGGTCGGCCAGGCTGACGGTGTCTTCGACATCGCCAGCGAAGACCTGCTCAAATTCGATAATGCCGGTGCCCTGGGAATCGAATTCGGTATGTTCGATGCGAACGCCGCCAACCAATCGCAGCTTGTCGATATCGACCTTGGCCATCACATAGCCGGCATAAATATCTTCCTGCGCCACATAATTTTCGATATTGGAATCGATCAGCGTGTCGAACGCGTCTTGTTCAAAGCCGTCGCGGTTGGCGAAAAAGAAATCGCGCACCGTGGCGCCATCGGGCGCAGGGCCAAAGCGGCCAAGCCGATATTGGCTGATTTCGCGAGAGACCGCGCTTAAGGGGTCGAAACCGTCGCCGTCAAAGCCGTCGAACACGTCGACCAGCACATTGCGGTCTTTTTCGCGCATCCGTATCTTGCCGCCGGCCTTGACATAGCCAGGATTGCCGAACAGGTCGGTGTCATATTGGCCGTCCAGATTGAACGCGAATTCCTCATCCGTGGTTTTGCCATTCAGGAAGATCAGTTCATCGAACTCAAAATTCTCGGCATCGAAAAATGCGCTTTCAGCCATCGCGTCGGCAATGGTGATGCGCGGTTGCAAGGGGTTGGCGACATCGACACCAAAGGCGCCTGCCTCGAATTCAGCGACGAAGGCGCTGTCGATGCGGTCGATTTCCTTTTCATCGGCATAGGAATAGGCACCCGCCCATTCCACCGTCCAAGGTCCGCTGAGCCAGGCGCCGCCAGCGCTGACCGATGCGATGATCTGGGTCTCCTCGCGGTCCTTTAGGGCCCGTTCCACCTCAAAGGGATCATCCTCGGTGGCGTTGACGATGGCGATGTTGTTTTCGATCCGGTCGAATTCAGCGTCGGCGAAATTGGCGGTGGCGCTGGAGCGGAATTCCTGATCGCGGAAGCTGGAAAACAGGCCGCGCAGATAAAGCTCCAGACCATCATTGGGGCGATAATCGATGTTCAGCGATGCCGACAGACGTTCACGGACGATGTCATAATCGCGCAATTCCACCTCGCCCGGCACGGCCACGCCGCCTTCTTCGAACCAATCATCGGATTCAACATTATCGGAGCCGAAATCGCGGCGGCGGTAGGAGACCGATGCCGCCACGCCCAAGCGGTTTTCCATGAAATTATTGGCGAAGGTGCCGGCGTATTTTTGACCGAAGCCGTCGACCAGATTGGCGAAGGTGCCGGCGGCTTTCAGTTTCACCAGCATGTCTTGCTGGTCGAGGCCCGACAAAGTCTCGATTTCAACATTGCCGCCAATGCTGTCTCCATCGACATCCGGCGTCAGCGACTTGTTGACCACGACCGCCGACAGCAGGTCGGAATCAATCACGTCCAAGGGGACATTGCGGTCGCTACCTTCCGGTGATGGGATCCGCACGCCATTGATGGTGGTCGAGGAAAGATTGGGGTCCAAGCCCCGGATCGACACGAAGCGGCCTTCGCCTTGATCGTTTAGCACATTCACGCCGACGGCGCGGCGCACCGCCTCGGCGACATTTTCGTCGGGGAATTGGCCAATGGCGTCGGCCGACAGCACAGTGCGCAAATCATCCGCTGCGCGCGCGCGGTTCAGGCCGCTGGTCATCGCACCGCGCTGGCCGATCACCAAAATATTGTCCATCAAGGCGACATCCTGGCCTAGGGCCACATCCTGGCGAATTTGCGCGTCCGAATCGGCGATCGTCACCGACACCGTCACCGGATCGGCGCCCAAATAGGAGATTTCTAGATTATAGGTGCCAGCGGGCACATCGGCGAAGCGGAAGCTGCCGGCACGGTCGGTCTGGGTGGTGGCGCCGGTCTCGACAATGCGCACCACCGCGCCTTCCAGCGCGAAGGTCTTGCTTTGGTCCGACACCCGGCCGCTGATCACGGCGGCGCTGGCGGCGGCGGGCAGGGCGGCGGCAAGCGCGATGGCGGATAAGGCGGAACGGAATAAGCGGCTCTTTTTCATGGCAACCCCCTGAACATGCAATTTTTTGCCGCCGCGGTCGCGGCGACTGCGTTGATCTTGGCCATGGCTGCCAGGACGTTGTTGCGTCGCCATGGCAGTTCAGTTTCACTTTGGTGAATTAAACGGTTGAGCCCGATTGTGGCGCGGAGGGGAGAAATTCCAATTTCGCTATTGCAATTCACTAGCACTGGCTTTAAGCGCGTTTGCGAATGACTTGCATTAGGGAGAGGCTTTCGTGAGAACTATAACGAATCTGGCCCCGGCGGCGGCATTGCTGGCAGGGACCATTTTGGCGGGGCCGGTGTCGGCGCAAACGGGCGGCGACATCGATGAAATCATTGTCGAGGAAAAATATCTCTCGCTCGACAAGATGAACGCGGTCAAAACCCCGACACCGATTATCGATATTCCGCAAAGTCTGTCGATTGTCAGCGACGCGCAGATCGCCGATCAGGCCTTCACCAATATCGGCGATGTGACGCGCTATACGCCGGGGTTGTCGATCAGCCAGGGCGAGGGCCACCGCGACGCCATCATCATTCGCGGCAATCAAACCACCGCCGATTTCTTTATCGACGGCCTGCGCGACGACGTGCAATATTTCCGCCCGCTCTATAATTTGTCGCGGGTCGAAATCTTGCGCGGCGCCAATGCGTTGTTATTTGGCCGCGGTGGTGGCGGCGGCGTCATCAACCGTGTCACCAAGCGGCCGGAATTTGGCGAGCAATTTGTCGGTTTCTCGGCTGGTGTCGACAGTTTTGGCGCCTACAGCATCGCCGGTGATGTCAATTACGCCGCCGCCGATGGTGTCGCCTTGCGGTTGAACGCCTTTTATGAGGGCCTCAACAATCATCGCGACTTTTATGATGGCGACCGTTTCGCGATCAATCCAACCGCGGCCTTTGAACTGTCGCCGCAGACGCAGCTCAATTTGTCTTATGAATATGTTTATGACGACCGCGTGGTCGATCGCGGCGTGCCGTCGCAAAATGTCGATGGCGGTCCGGATGTGCCACTCAAAAGCTTTGATAAGTTCTTCTTCGGTTCGCCGGATGAAAATTTGACGACACTTGAGGCGCATATCGTACGCGCCCGGGTCGATCATGAATTTGCCGACTGGCTACGCGCCAATGTCACCGCGCAATTCGCCGACTATGACAAGCTATATCAAAATCTGTTCGCCAGCGAGGAGGTCATTCTCAACAATGGCAGCTTCGACAGTGTCGAGCTTGACGGCTATGAAGATACCACCGATCGGCAGAATTTCATCATCCAGGCGAATTTCGTCGGCGAGGTGAAGACCGGGCCATTTTCGCATACCTTGTTGTTCGGCGCTGAATTTGGCGATCAAGACACCAAGAATGCGCGCAATGACACGGTGTTCGCCGCCAATGGCGATGATCAGATCGTGGTGCCATTCGCCGATCCCTTGGCTATTCCTGAATTTGCGTTTTCCAATCTGGTCAATGACCGCGAATCGCAAGTTCAATTCGTCTCGCTCTATTTCCAGGACCAGGTCGATGTCACCGATTGGCTGAAACTGGTTGGCGGTGTGCGTTATGACCGTTTCGACATCAAGGTGCTGGACCTGATCGAACGCGATGATGGCGATGCCCTTGACGGTGCTTTCGCCCGTGTCGATGAGGAAGTCACGCCGCGTGTAGGCGCGATCTTGAAGCCGATGGAGAATGTCTCGGCCTATGTCAGTTATAGCGAGACCTTCCTGCCGCGTTCGGGCGATCAGTTCCTGACCTTGAATTTGGATTCCGAAAGCACCCGTCCGCAATTTTTCAAGAATACGGAAATCGGCGTGAAATGGGACCTTCGCCCCGATCTCAGCTTCACCGCCGCCTTGTTCGATCTTGACCGCGGCAGTTTCACCTCCGTCGATCCGGAAGACGCCGGCCAGGTGATCGTGATCGAGGGCTCGCAAACCCAAGGCTTTGAACTGCAATTGACTGGCCAGCTCACCCAAGCTTGGCACGTCACCACCGGCTATTCCTATCTTGACGGCAAGGTCAAGCGGGTTGATGGCGGCGGCAATGACGGCAATCGCACCCGGCAAACGCCTGAGCATATGTTCTCGATCTGGAACAATGTTCAGGTCTCCGACAAGCTGGGCTTTGGCTTGGGCGCCACCTATCAAGACAGCTTCTTCGTCACCGAGGACAATTCGGTCGAGGTGCCCAGCTATATCCGGGTCGATGCCGCGATCTATTATCAGCTGAACGATCAGATCCGTCTGCAGGTCAATGTCGAGAATCTGTTCGACGAAAATTACTTCCCCGACGCCCACAGCAATGACAATATTTCCGTCGGCAAACCTATCAACGCCCGCTTCACCATCAGCGGCCGTTTCTAACCGCAAAACATCACCATCACCCGCGCCGGGGCGGATCAACCCGCCCCGGCTTTTTGTAGGCTCATAGCACCGGCGGTTATTATCTGCGTGCCATTGTGTCCGATCGTGTCGAGATCGGAGTCTTGCATGCTCAGCGATCGCGCAAGGTCGCGGCGCAGACAGTAATATTGGTCGGTTTTCATGTGCCGCACCGCGATTTGGCTGAGGAATTGGCCGGACGCGGCGTTGACTACCATCTCGCTGGCGACGTCTAAGGCGGCACCGAGATCATGAGCGCAATTCATCATGCCGCCGCCATTGCTCGGGCAATTTGAGGGGTGATCCATTGAGTTATAGGTTTGAAGCTGGATTCTGATCCAACTCAATACTGTTGTACTAGCCAAGACCTAACGCCGCCATTGCCGCTAGTCTCATCCTCTATCACGAAATGAGGAGGGACTAATGGCGGATTTTGACCTGATCATCAAAAACGGCACCATTATCGATGGCCGCCGGTCACCGCGCTTCGTCGGAGATATTGGTATTAAAGATGGCCGGGTCGGGGCAATTACCGGGAAAGGCGGCCTGTCGCGCAAAACTGCGGTCGAAGAAATCGACGCCACAGACCTGATTGTGGCACCTGGCTTCGTCGATTTGCATACACATTTTGATGCGCAGGTATTTTGGGACCCTTACTGCACGATCAGCGGCTGGCATGGCGTGACGTCGTTGGTGATCGGCAATTGCGGCTTTGGTTTAGCGCCTTGCAAACCCGAATTGCAGGAGCGTGCCATGCAAACGCTCACTCGTAATGAGGCAGTGTCTTATCCAGCAATGGAAGCAGGCGTGCCCTGGGGCTGGGAGACGTTTCCTGAATATCTTGATGCCGTCGAAAAAACACCCAAAGGTGTTAATGTGTTGTCCTATGTTGGACTGGCACCGATCTTCATGCATGTGATGGGCGTAGAGGAGGCCAAAAAGCGGCGTCCCAATGAAGCCGAACTGGCGCAAATGAAGCAAATCATTTCCGAAGCGATGGATGCCGGTGCGTGCGGTATTTCAGCTCAGCATTTGGGAGAGGATTCTATTCAGCGTGATTATGACGGCACGCCCATGATTACGGATACCATGGACTTTCGGGATTTTGCCGAAATGGCGTCGGTGTTGAAGGAAAAAGGGCGCGGCGCAATACAATGCAATGGCGTTACCCAAGCGCAGTGCGAGGAGCTTTGCGAACGCAGCGGCGCGACCTTAATTTACAATGCGATTGCTCTTGAATGCGATCAACATGGTATGAAAACTGATAGCTGGGAGCAATGGTTGGAATGGGTCGAGGATGCCAATCTCCGCGGCCATCGGGTGACGCCGCAAATCGTTGTCACGGGGATTGATTATGAGTTCACGTTGGAGGACTGGAACCTCTACGATTACAGCAAGCATTGGCGTGAAATGTGCATGGGCACGGTTGCCGAACGCCTACAAAAAATGGCTGACATGTCAAGGCGGCAAGCCCTGCGCGATGAATTGGATAATGTAAAGACCGACCCACGTTATGAAGCTTCGGCAACATCACTCATGCAATTCAACACGCTGCCGGACAACACTGTGGTGCTGTGCGAGCGCGAGGATTTGCAGCATTATGAAGGCATGACCATTCGCGAGATTGCGTTAAGGGAAAATAAGCATCCTGTAGACGCAATGCTTGACATCGCCGTCAAAGACGAATTGCGGACCACATTTGCTACGCCGCCGACTCAGCTAAACCCCAAGGACATGGGAGTCTTGATCCGCGCGCCATTTACCATTCCTGGGATTTCCGATGGCGGCGCGCATATGAAATTTGCTTGGTTCGGCCGTTATGGAACGGAATACCTGAAACATTGGGTGCGTGAGCAAAAGCTGGTTGATCTTGAATACGCGCATTGGCACTTGAGTGCAGTACCGGCAGAATATGCCGGACTGCAAGATCGTGGCGTCATTAGGGTTGGATCGCCTGCCGATATTTTAGTCTATGATTACGACAATCTGGGCTGGACTCTGCCGACCAAGACCTTCGATTTGCCTGCGGGTGACTGGCGCCGAATCTCAAAAGGCGTGGGTTATCGCTACACTATCGTCAATGGCCAGATCACCATGATTGACAGCGAAGAAACCGGACGCACCCCTGGAATGCTGCTGCGCCATGGCTCAGCTTAAGGGTGCGGTGATGGCGGTGCACAAGTTGGAACGAACCGATGCAGTTGCCCCAGGCTATTTACGCGTATTTGACGTAGATGGTCGGCCTGTCTTGTTGGTTTGCGGGGAACAAGGCCCGGTCGCTGTGGATAATATTTGCCCCCATGCCGGAGCGCCACTCAGCGACGGCCGGGTTAGCGGTAATCGACTGCGCTGCGCCCGTCACGGCTATATCTTCGATCTTGAAACCGGTGCTTGCGCGCGAGGTCGGCGCGAGGGTTTTGGAGGATTGCGCTTTCACGATTTGAAGGAAGTTGATGGATTTCTGACATTAGAAAGTGAGAAATCCTAAAAAATCTATGCGTTAAGACATGAAAAATTGTTTTGGCATCTGTTATGGGGAGGGGTCGATGTCTAAATCGCAAAGTAAATGGACTGCATCACTGTTATATGGACTGATGGTTAGTGTTAGTTGGCCAGTGCTGGCGCAGCAAGATATCCGTGAAGGCAGTGAAGAGCGCGTCATCGAAGAAGTGCTTGTCACGTCGCGCAAGGTAGAGGAAAGCCTGCAGACTGTCCCATTGGCCGTTACTGCGATCGGCGGCGCTGAGCTCCAACGCCGTTATGCTTCTGACATCAAGGACCTAGAGGGATTCGCGCCCAATGTTACCATTGGCACAGATGCAGCTTATGGGAACGTCGCTCATTTCAGTATTCGCGGCCTCACGCAAATGGACCCTGAGCGCAGCTTCGAGCCGGCAACGGGTATTGCTGTAGATGGGGTTTTTATTCCGTCGCTAAATACATCATTGATTGATATGTTTGATGTTGAGCGGATTGAAATATTGCGCGGGCCGCAAGGAACAATTTTTGGCCGCAACACAATTGGCGGGGTCGTCAATGTAAGCCGCAAGCGGCCGGACCATGAATTTGGCGGCGAAGTAGAAGTCACATTTGGTAGCTTTGAAAGGCTTGATCTTAAGGCGGCTGTCAATTTCTCAGTCGTGGAAGACGTGCTGGCGGTGCGCGCTGCGGTGTTGAAATTCGATTCCGAGGGCTGGGCCGATAACCAAGTCACTGGTTCGCCGACATTGGGCAAACACCGCATGGGCAATGACAGCTTCTATGGTCGGTTGGCGTTCCTATTCACGCCAACCGATAATCTAGAAGTCTATATGAATCTGTTGCGCTATGTTGACAATGGCGATGCGGGAGCCGTTGCCAATTTTACCCGGCCCGGCTTCCTGCAATGCACGGTGTTCATGGCCCAAGCCTGCGGCGTTGAGGATAATGAGCAAGTTTGGGATAATACACCCAACATCAATAAAGTTGATAACAATGTGATCTCATTAGAGATCAATTGGGATAATGATTGGGGCACAATTACCAGCCTTTTTTCATACCGTGACGAGGATTCACTAAAGCTCATCAATTATGACGCTTCGGAGCTTTTATTTTTTGAGGGATTGCGCGATGAATGGCAAAAAACCTACTCCGCTGAAATCCGCTATACGGGCACCCTAATCGAGCGTGTTGATCTGATTGCCGGCGGTTTTTATTGGAATGATGAGTCATTCATACACCAAGACAATGAATTCTTTTTCATTCCTTTTCCAGATCCGCGCGAAACTCAAATCAAAACCGAGAGCTTTGCCTTCTTTGGTGAAATTAACTGGGAGGTGATTGACAACGTTCGGCTAATTGCAGGCCTACGTTATACTGAAGATGATAAGACCTTGGTCCGCTTCTTCCCCAACACCTTCGGCGGGCCGGTTAATGTCATTGGCGGTATCCAGGAAAATTGGTCCAATGTCTCGCCGCGTTTTGGCATCGACTGGCAAGTCTCGGATACGGTATTTTTATATGGCAGCTTTTCCGAAGGTTATCGCGCGGGTGGCTTTAACGGCCGTGCCGGCAGTCCGGCTTCCGGCGCCACGCCCTATAATCCGGAAACCGCCGATTCCTTTGAAATCGGCACCAAACTCGATTTGTTCGATCGTCGTGTCCGGCTTAACATCGCAGGCTTCCATGTCAAATATGAGGGTCTGCAGATCGACAATATTAAAACCGTCGTTTTTAATGGCGTGACGACACAAGAGACTGTCGTCGATAACGCCGCTTCTGCAAAAGTGACGGGCCTTGAAGTCGAGGCCTCGGTGCTGCTAACCGACACCACGCGCTTCAACGGCACTTTGGGCTATATGGATGCCCGTTATGGCGAATTCTTGTTAACCTGCGGCGGGGGTGTCTGCGGTAACCCTGGCGATATCGTCGATTTTTCCGACAAGAATCTGCGTCGAGCTCCAGAGCTGCAATTTGCGGTCGGGCTGGAACAGACGATTCCGACGGCTTGGGGAGATGTGGTTGCCCTGGCCAACTATCACTGGACGGATAGTTTTGATTTCATCATCGACAATGATCCACGCCATCGCCGGCCGTCGGTTGGGTTCCTGGACGCGTCATTGACTTTCTACGCCAATGATTCCGGCCTCAGGGTGAGCCTATTTGGCAAAAATCTGACCGACAAGCAGGCGAAGGAATTTGCCTTTGTCGTGGATGCACTGGGTTGGGAGTTGGGGGCCTATAACAAGCCACGGGAATTTGGCGTTCAGGTGGGGTATAGTTTTTAAACTGCTTAATCGATTGAACGGCACGACACTGGTGTCGGGCCGTTAGATGTGCTATAATAATAACGAAATAGAAGCGCCAATGCCAATAAGGGGAGGGATGGGCGCTGCAATATAGCATGGACAGAAGTGATCTTGCCCGTGTTAGGCGCGGGCGGCGTGGCTACCAAGAGGCCTTGTCGGCCACTTGGTATCCAATCGAAATAGAATTGCCTGGATCCGAGCGCGATTTTAAAGCGGCAATCGCCTCACGGGAAATCGGACGCTTGCGGATCACCCGCGCTTATGCCAATGCAGCTTTCCGTAGTCATCGTAAGTGCAACAGCGCTGGCGATCAGAGGCAACACTTTGTGTTGCACCTCACCCAAGAAGGTTCAATTGCGCTTAGCCAAGATGGGCGCACGACCTTCAGCGGCCCAGAAACGCTGGTGTTGATGGATGCTAGTGCGCCTCTGGTTACGGAACAGATGGGCGCTGCGACGGCCTTGGCCCTGACAATGCCTAGCGCCTTGCTGCGGGCACAATTGCGGGATATTGACAGCTATTGTATCAGCGCAGTAAGCGCCGCTAGTGGTTCGGCAGCGATTTTGCGGGATTTCATGATTGGCATTTGGCGCGAACAAGGCATGCTGACCGCTAATGATGCGCACAATCTGCCTGTCGCCTTAATAAGATTGGTTAGTGCAGTTTTCCAAAATATCAGTGGCGAAGACAAGAGTGCGGCTTACCCGCATTCGGCACTGAAATATCACTTTACCCGCCTTGAAGAGCTGCTTGAGCGCGAGATTGGCAATTTTGACCTGACGCCGGATCAAGTTGCCCGCCGGTTAGGGATTTCGAAGAGCTATTTATATGCTATCACCAGTCAAGCTGGCACCTCATTCGGTCGTTTATTAATGGAGCGTCGACTTGACCGGGCGTGTCAGATGTTAGCCGACCCTGCGGCGGCCAATCGCTCGATCACCGATATCGCATTCAGCGTGGGTTTTCAGGATTTGTCGCATTTCAGTCGCCGCTTTCATGAGCGTTTTGGCGCTTCGCCCAAGCCGTATCGCGATAGAGTCCTGAATGTCGATGGCTATCATACGGAGCTGCCCTCATAGCACCGGCGGGGCGAGGCCGACTAGCCATTCGCCGGCTTTGCGGCGCCAGGGGCGGCGCTGCCATTGGGCGAGGTCAAGGCGGGTGCTGGCGGCGCAGTCAAGGTCAATCTGGGCGTCCAGGCTTTGGCAAAGCGCCGGGTCTTCAACCAGCAGGCATAATTCCTGATCTTGATACAAGGAGCGGCGGTTGAAATTGGCCGATCCGACAAAGGCCAGGCGGTCATCGACCAGTAGCGCCTTGGCGTGGAACATGGTCGGCGTGAACCGCCACACCCGCACGCCGGCCTCCAGCAGGCATCCGATCCAGCGGTCGCCAGCCAGTTGCGGCAGCAAATGGTCGATATGCGGGCCTGGCAGCAATAAATCGACGGCGACTCCATCGCGGGCGCGCTGGCACAATAAGTCGATCATGCCCGCGTCGGGCAGGAAATAGGCGGTGGCGATGCGGACGCGGTGGCGGGCATTGGCCAACAGCACTTCAAATACGGTGCGAATGTCGCTCCACTGCGCTGGGCCGTTAGAGCGCACCATCAGCGCCCGTGCTTGGCCCAGCGGCTGCGGTGGATAGGGGCGCGGGGTGATCGGCAGCAAGGCGCGTCGGGCGCAGCCCCAACTGTCGACAAAGCCGGCCATCAGCTCGCGCACCACCGGCCCACGCACCCTGAAATGATAGTCGCGCCAGGACCGCGCTTGTTGGCGGCCACGCCAGTCCCATTCCTCGGCCACGCCAACACCGCCGGTGAACGCCACTTCCTGATCGACCAGCAATAATTTGCGGTGGGTGCGGTACAAGACCCAATGTAGCGCGTGCAGCCGTGGTGGTCGGAACCAAGCGACATCGACGCCATCCTCGCGCAACCGGTCGATCGCCGAGCGGGTGATCCACAAGCTGCCAAAGCCGTCGAAAATGACATAGACCTTGACGCCGGCGCGCGCGCGCTCGGCCAGGGCGGCGGTGAACTGATCCGCCAATCGGCCCTTGGCGAAGATATAGGTGATGAAATAGATGCTGCGTTTGGCGTTGCGGATCGCCTCCAGCATGGCGTTGAAGATTTCCCGGCCATGGACCAGCAAATCGATTTTATTGCCAGCGCTGAAATGACCGCCGACATAAGCGCACAGCCACGCCTCCCAATCGGTTTGCGGCGGGCGATTGTCCATCAGCCGCTCTCGGCCGCTGGCAATGCGCGGTCGATTGCGCCAACGTCCAGCACCGAAGCGGCGTCGAGATCTCCGGCATCCATCAAGTCGACAATGCGTTGCAGCATCGCCAGCATGGCGGTTTTTTCCCATGTCGCCAACGGCTTGAAGCGTGTCAGAAACCGCTCCTGCAGCGGTGAGGGCGCGTGCGCCAGGCACGCTTCTCCAGCAGCGGTCAAGCTGACCATGACGATGCGGCGGTCTTTGTCGTCGCGGCGCCGGGCGATCAGCCCGCGCGCTTCCAGCCGATCCAGCACATTGGTGACACTTGCATGGGCCAAGCCCAGCGCGCGCGCCAGTTGCCCGGGACTGAGCGTTTGCCGTGGCGACAATAATTCCAGAACCAGCAATTGCGACACCGTCAAGCCAGCCTCCCGCGCCAAGGTCTTGGAATCGGTGTCGGTGGCGCGGATGATTCGGCGCAAGGCGGCAATCACCGCCCGCTCGATCATTTCGCCCTGCTGGTCAAGCTGTTGTGCCATGTCCTATTTAAACGGTGACAACCGCCGCGACGCAATGATGATCATGCAGGCGTAATATTTCCATGCTCAAAATACTATCGGCCGGCAAAAGCACGTAAAAATTGTATTTCTATTTATTTGCTCGCAAATTTGGCCCGTTGCGGTTGACACAAGGCCTTAATTCCTTATGTCTTAGCCGCGTTCAACGATTCGATAATCGAAAGAAAATGCCGATTGCTATACAACAGCAAGATCAAAGTTCAGATTCTGACTCTCCGGCCGCCATTCGCTTGCGGCCGCCAAGGTCGGTTGATGGTGCGGATGTGCATGCGCTGATCCAGCGCTGCCCGCCGCTCGACCAAAATTCGCATTATTGTAATCTGGTGCAATGTCTGCACTTTTCTTCCACTTCCGCGATTGCGGAACATAATGGCGCGGTGGTGGGTTTCGTGTCCGGTTACCGCTTACCGGAATCCCCCGACACCTTGTTCATTTGGCAGGTCGCCGTCGACCCAGCGGCGCGCGGGCTGGGTCTGGGCAAGCGGCTGATGCTGGACATTCTGGCCCGCCCGGCCAATGCCGGTGTGTGTAAACTTCACACCACTGTGACCCAGGACAATGCGGCATCCTGGGCCATGTTCGAAAATCTCGCCGCGGCGCTCGATGCGCCACACCAACGTTCATTGCTGTTTGACCGCGACACGCATTTCGGCGGTCGGCACGACAGTGAATATCTCATGGCGATCGGGCCTTTCGCGCCACCGAGGCCCACGCACAAGCAATAGAGGGAACGATCATGACTGATCAACACAGCGTTAAGGCAAACAGTCCCAAGGAAACGGATATTTTCAAGCGTCAGGAATCGAATGTGCAAAGCTATGCCCGCGCGATCCCCTGCGTGTTCGAGCGGGCGGAAAACGCCACCCTGCATGACAGCGAGGGCCGCGCCTATCTCGACTTTCTGGCCGGTGCCGGCAGCTTGAACTATGGCCACAACCACCCGGTGCTGCGCGATGCGCTGGTCGCCTATATTCAATCCGGCGGCATCACCCACAGCCTTGACTTTCACACCAAGGCCAAGGCCGATTTTCTCAACGCCATGCGCAACCATATTTTCGCGCCGCGTGGCCTGGATTATGTCATTCAGTTCACCGGTCCAACAGGCGCCAATGCGGTGGAAGCGGCATTGAAGCTGGCGCGCAAGGTGAAAAAGCGCACCAATATTGTCACCTTCACCAACGGCTTTCACGGCGTCACCATGGGCGCCCTGGCGGCCACCGGTAACGAACATCATCGCGGCGCAGCTGGCATGCCGCTGATGGGCGCCACCGCCATGCCTTATGATGGCTATCTCGGCGATGATGTTGACAGCATCGACTATTTTGAAAAGGCGCTGCACGACGCCAGCAGTGGTTTAGACCATCCCGCCGCGGTTATTGTCGAGACCGTGCAAGGTGAGGGCGGTTTGAATGTTGCTTCGGTGGAATGGTTGCGGCGCTTGGAAAAACTGTGTCGCCGCAACGATATGCTGTTGATCGTCGATGACATTCAGGCAGGCTGTGGGCGCACCGGCCGCTTCTTCAGCTTCGAGGAAGCTGGCATCAAGCCCGACATCGTGACTTTGTCGAAATCGCTGTCGGGTTATGGCTTGCCGTTCGCGGTGACACTGATCAAGCGCGGCCTCGACATCTGGCAGCCGGGCGAACATAACGGCACCTTCCGTGGCAACAACCATGCCTTCATCACCGCGACCGCGGCGATTGAAACCTTTTGGCAGGATGATCGTTTCGCACAGGCTGTGCGCGCCAAGGCTGAATTGGTGCGCCAGCGCCTGCAAGCCATCGCCGATGCGCATGACGATGTCGAACTGAAGTTGAAGGGCCGGGGCATGATGCAAGGCCTGGACTGCGGCAATGGCGACCTGGCTTCGGCGGTAACGGCAGAGGCGTATCGCCGGAGTTTGGTGATCGAAACCAGTGGCCCTGATGACGAAGTAGTCAAATGCCTATGCCCGCTCACCATTTCCGAACAAGACTTGAGCCGCGGCTTGGATATTCTGGCGCAAGCGGTCACCGCCGCCATCGCCAGCCAGCGCAAGAAGATCAGCAAAGTAGCGGCGGCGTAAGGCGATGATTGTCAGGCAACTTCAAGACGTCCGGAAAACCGGGCGCCGCGTGGTGTCGAAAAATTGGGAGAGCGCCCGGTTGTTGTTGAAGAACGACAATATGGGCTTTTCCTTCCATATCACCACCATCTATGCCGGCACGGTGACGGAGATGTGGTATCAAAACCATCTCGAATCGGTGTATTGCATCTCCGGTCACGGCGTGGTCGAAACCCTGGACGACGGCAAGCAATATCCGATCTCACCGGGGACGATTTATATTCTCGACAAGCATGACAAGCACATCCTGCACGCGCACAGCGAATTGGAATTGGCGTGCGTGTTCAACCCACCGCTGAACGGCCGCGAAGTTCATGACGAAACCGGCGCCTATCCATTGGAGGCCGAAGCCGTTCACGAATGAGAGGCAGTAAGATGAAGGAACAATTTAGAGAGGATTTCAAACCTGTCGACAGCGACCCCTATCCCTCCCGTGTTGGCGCTGAGCCGGCGCTGTTGCCGCGCCATGATCCGATTGTTTACAGCGATTGGACGCCACAAGCGCCACTGACCCGGGCGCAAACCGAAAGCTATGCCCGCAATGGCTTCTTGACCATGCCGGATCTGCTGACCGCGACGGAAGTGGCTTTGCTGCAGCAGGAGATGGCGCGGCTGGAGCGCCAAGCCGACGCCATCGATCCCGAATTGTTGATTCGCGAGCCGGGAAGCGGCGCGTTGCGCTCGGTGTTCAGGGTGCATGCGGTCAATCGATTGTTCGGTCGCCTAGCGCGGGATCGTCGGCTGGCTGGGGTGGCGCGATTCTTATTGGGCGATGAAGTCTATGTGCATCAATCGCGACTGAATTTTAAGCCGGGCTTTCGCGGCAAGGAATTTTACTGGCATTCCGACTTCGAGACTTGGCATGTCGAAGACGGCATGCCGCGGATGCGGGCGTTGTCGATGTCGATCGTGCTGACGCCGAATTATGGTTGTAACGGCCCGTTGATGCTGATCCCAGGCTCGCACCGGCAATATGTGTCCTGCGTTGGGGAAACGCCGGAAAATCATTATAAACAGTCGCTAAAAAAGCAGGAATATGGGGTTCCGGACGACGCCAGCTTGCTGGCGATGGCACAAGCCGGTGGCATTGAAGTGCCGACCGGGCCCGTTGGCACGGTGATCATTTTCGATTGCAACACCATGCATGGCTCCAACAGCAATATCACGCCATTTCCGCGCAGTAATTTCTTTGTCGTGTTCAACGCGATCAGCAATAGCCTGGTGACGCCCTATGGCGGCCGCCCGCCGCGGCCGGATTTCCTGGCCAAACGCGGCGCGCCGCAGCCGCTGGCAATCGAGGGGGCAAGCTGGAATAGGGCGCCGCCGGGGCCAGTGACAGGACCCCGCATAAGATGATGATGGCCAGCTTTATTGCTTTCCTGGTCGGCTTTTTGCTGATCGGGCTGTCCTCGGCTTTGAAGAGTCGGGGCACCAAGGGCGATTACTATCTGGCCAGTCGCTCGGTGTCGCCAGCGCTGGCGGGATTGTCCGCTGTCGCCACTAATAACAGCGGCTATATGTTCATTGGCGTGATTGGCTTCACCTATGTCACCGGCTTGGCGGCGGTGTGGTTGATGTTCGGCTGGATTCTTGGCGACTTTCTGGCCTCGCTGTTCATTCACCGGCAATTGCGGCTGTCGACCGAGCGTACCCGGGAAGTCACATTCGCTGGCGTGCTGGCGCGCTGGCAAGGTGGCGACATGGCGCATGTGCGCCGCCTGGCTGCGGTGATCACGGTGTTGTTCCTGGGCGCTTATGCGGCGGCGCAACTGGCGGCGGGCGGCAAGGCGCTTTATGCCCTGTTCGGTTGGGAGAAGCAGACCGGCGCGGTGCTGGTGGCGGCGATGGTGGCGGTTTATTGTCTGGCTGGCGGCATCCGCGCGTCGATCTGGACGGACGCCGCGCAATCGCTGGTGATGGTGGCGGCGATGGCCCTGCTGTTCATCGCCGGCGTCGATGGCCTGGGGGGTCCGCAGGCGGCATGGCAGCAGATGGGCGCGGTGCCGGGCTTTCTCGACTGGTTTCCCGATGATTTGCTATTGCCGGGTGTCGCCGGAATGGGACTGTTCGTGTTGGGGTGGATGTTCGCCGGCATCAGCGTCATCGGCCAGCCGCATGTGATGATCCGGTTTATGGCATTGGACGATGCCGGCCATATGCGCCAGGCGCGGATTTATTATTACGGCTTCTTCATCGTGTTTTACGCCTTGGCGACCGGTGTTGGCATGTTGTCGCGGCTGTATTTGCCAGAGCTGGCTGGCCTTGACCCAGAATTGGCGTTGCCGACAATCGCGGCGGAATTATTGCCGCCGGTCCTGGTTGGCATGATCCTGGCCGGCATCTTCGCCGCCACCATGTCAACCGCGGATTCGCTGGTGCTGGCTTGCTCCTCGGCGATCACCCATGATTTAGCGCCGCGGCGACTGGAAAAAACCTGGGAGATCAAAAGCGCGACCTTGGGCGTTACGATGCTGGCGCTGATCATCGCCTTGGCGGAAACCCAAAGCGTGTTCAGCCTGGTGATCCTGGCTTGGTCGACCTTGGCGTCGGCCTTTGGGCCGTTGCTGTTCGTGCTGGCGCGCCGCCAACCGGTGGAGCAGAGGCTGGCCCTGGCAATGATGGTGGTGGGCGCGGTGACGGCCTGGTCGTGGCGGCATTTCGGTCTGCATGAGGACTTGTATGAAGGCCTGCCAGGCATGCTGGCCGGACTTGCCAGCTATTATCTGTTGCGGCGCGCGATGCCAGTTAAACAGCCAGCGCCGGCTCAACGGCCAAGCTGAGCGCGCGCGGTGGCCTCTGCCTGCGGCTGATCCGCGATGGCGCCATCGTCGCCGGCCAGGGCAACCAGGCTGGATTTCAATCGGCTGGCCAAGTCATGGGCGCGGCGCCAGTCTTCGCTACCGCCGGCATCGGCGGTGAGTTGCGCGATCTCTGCGGTCAGCGGCGCCAGGGCATGAGTCAAATGCCGCCGCAAGGCGTCATGAGATTGGGTCAAGGCTTCGATCTCATGGGTCAATTGCGTCAACCGCCATTGCATTTCCGACTCTTGCGCCTGTTGGCTGCGCAATTGCCCTTTCAAGTCATGCAGCTCCAAGGTCCGCTCGGCAACGCGGCTATCCAGCGCGTCATGACTGTTGCGCAATTGTTGCTCGGCGCGCTGGCGGGCGATTTGCGTCACCATCCGCGCCAGCAAGACCGGAAAATTGACCGGCTTTTGGATATAGTCATTGGCGCCGGCCTCCAGCGCTTCGACCATCACTTCGGTTTCGGAACGCGCGGTGACCATGATAATCGGCAACACCGATGGACTGAAGTCGGTGCGCAAGATTTCCACCACTTGCAGGCCGCTCATGTCCGGCATCATCATGTCCAGCAAGATGATGTCGGGCATATGTTCTTCGACCCGCGCCAGGGCTTCGCGGCCGTCGCAAGCTTCAATAATCTGATAGCCTTGTTTGGCCAGCCGCCGCGTCAACACCGCGCGGTTGACCTCCAAATCATCAACCACCAAGACGGTTGCGACATCCTGATCGCCCAGGTCGCGAAACCATACTTTCGTCATTGTTCGTCTCCTAGCGCCTGTGGCCGGCGCGCTGCTGGTAGATAATCGTTGATGAGTCTTAGCAAAGCCTTGAAATCGACAGGCTTGGTGGCAAAACCGTCGGCGCCCGCCTGCAGGCAGGCATCGCGGTGGTCGTCGCCGGCATGGGCGGTGAGGGCGATCACCGGGGTCTGCGCGATGGCGGGATCGCCGCGGATCGCCGCAATCGCGTCCAGGCCCGACATATTGGGCATCGACCAATCCATCAACACCAAGTCCGGCTTTTGCGCGCGGGTTTGCGCCACCGCTTCCAGGCCGTCTTGCGCCAACACCACGTCAAAGCCGCGCTTGGTCAGCCGCCGGCTCAGCATGTCGCGATTGTCGGGATGGTCCTCGGCCAGCAAAATCCGCATTCTCAGGCTCTCCTTGCCGCCGCCGTTGCAGTTACCGTCGCGGACTGAACCGCCAGCACTTGCCGCAGAGTTTCGAACAACCGCAACTGTCCGCGCGGCCCTTTGGCGATGACCGCCGCAGCCTTGGATTCAAATTGCGCGCGCTCGTCCGCCGCCAATGTCTTGGCGCTGTAAAGAATGCGCGGCACGTCGGCGATGCTGGCGTTTTGCTCGATCCCTTCGATCAAGGCATTGCCGTCCATATCCGGCATCAACAAATCGATGATCACGGCGTCTATGGGCGCCTCGCCCAACAACGCCAGCGCGGTTGCGCCGTCGCCGGTATCGCTCACGCTAAAGCCGCCATCGCGCAAATCGCGGGCGAGTTGGCCGCGGAACGCGTCATCGTCATCGACCAACAGCACATGGCCGGTTGGCTGTTGGATCGCGACGGCCAAAGCAGCGCCCAAGGCGGCGCGGTCGAGCGGCATGGCCAAGGCCAGATCGGCTTGTGCCGTCGCCATGGCCTCGGCCGCGGCCGCGGCATTGCCGCCGCACATGATCACCGGTAGCTGGCGTCGATTGGCCTTTTTGCGCAATTGTCCGATAAAATCTGGACCGGCGCCGGCTGCCAAACCGGTTTCCAGCAACACCGCTGCCGGCTGCAAATACCGCGCGGCGACCAGCGATTCGCTGGCGCTGGCGGCGGTCACCACCTCATAGCCAAGGCGGGGCAGCCAACGTTCCAACAGGTCGCGGGCGTCGGCGGCATCGTCGACCACCAGGATCAACGGTGCCCGCGTGGCTTGAACTTGGCCGGTGCCCGTCCGCAAATGCGCTTGCGCCTTGGCCAGGCTGCGCTGGCCGTCGCCACCACGGTCTAGCGATTGCGGGATCTGGATGGTGAAGGTGCTGCCGGCATTGGGCTGGCTGTTGACTTCAATGGCGCCGCCCAGCAATTGCACGAAGCGTTGGGTGATCGCCAGCCCCAGGCCGGTGCCGCCAAATTTGCGCGTGATCGAAGGGTCGGCCTGGACGAAGGCCTGGAACAGACCATCGATCTGCTTCTGGCTCATGCCAAGGCCGGTATCCGCGACGCTCAAGACAATGCTTTCGCGGTCATCCTTCATGCAACGCCGTGCCGTCAGCGTGATCCGGCCATTCTCAGTGAATTTGCAGGCATTGCTCAGCAGGTTCAACAAGGCCTGTTTCAGTTTGGTCGAGTCCGAATATAACATCAGATCGGCTTCGACATCGACGTCGACCACATTGCCGCGCTGGCGCGCAATTGGCGCGATGGTCGCGATTGCTTCATCAAGCACTTGGCTGAGCGGAAAATCATGCGGATCAAGTTCCATGCGCCCGGCTTCGATTTTCGACAAGTCCAGCACATCGTTAATCAAGGAAAGCAAATGATGGGCCGACGCCTTGATCCGGCGCAAGTCATCATTGGCGCTGGTGATGCCAGCATCCTCCAAATCTTCCTCGATGATTTCGGTATAGCCGATCACCGCGTTCAGCGGCGTGCGCAGTTCATGGCTCATATTGGCCAGAAATTGCGACTTGGCGACACTGGCGGCCTGCGCTTCGTCGCGCGCGGCGATCAATTGCGCCACCAATTGTTCCATGCGGGTATCGCGGCGGGCGATTTCGTCCAGCATGGCGTTGAAACTGTCTATCAGCCGGCCGAATTCGTCGCCGCCATTTTTTGCGACATGGCGGGAATAATCCCGGGTTTCCTTGACCTGGGTCATCGCCGTCGACAAACGCTCGATTGGTCGCGACACCAGGAAGCTGAGCAATCGGGCGATTAGGAAGGCGATCACCAAGACCAGGCTAAAGACAAGCGCACCGATGCCGAGATAAGTCAGCATGCGGGCCCTGAGCACATCGAGGCCGACTTCCATTTCCAGATGGCCCAGCAATTCCTCATCCACCAAAATCGGCACGGTCAAATGCAAGGTGTCTTGCGCGAAGGTGAATTCTGGCGCGGTGATCTTGGCCTTGGCCGCCAGCGATGGCTGCTCCAAACTATCGAAGGGAAGCCCTTGTCGGTGATACACGGCCAGCGGCTCGTCCATGCCGGTGGCGAAGATGGCGGCATGGCGGACCTGCGGTGTGAGGTGAAAATTATTGAGGTTTTCAAGCGCCGCAGCGCGGTCGTAAAAAACCACGGCGGCGGTGGTGTTTTGGGCGGTGAATTGGGCCAGCGCTAATTGTTCTTCGGCAATTGCGCGGCGCGCGGTAGTGGCCTCATAGGCCAGGAAGGCCATGCATGTCAGGGCCACGACAATGGCGGCCGTCAGCATGATCGCGACCGTCAACTTGGTGCGATAGCTCAAGGCCGCGAATTGGACTTTGATGCCTCTGCTCACATGCAATCAGCCCCAAAGGCGATAAAAATCCCCGTAAAAAGTGCCGAAGCCTAACCGGTCGGATTGAAAAGAGCGTTAATGCCTGGTCTGGGCCGAATGGCGCTTTAGGCCACGGCTTGCAGGAAGCGCTGGGTAATGACGTCGGCCGGTACCGGGCGCGAGATAAAATAACCTTGAATCAGGCTGCAGCTTTCTTCTTGTAGGATGCGCAATTGCGTCTCAGTCTCCACCCCTTCCGCCAGGACTTCACAGCCAAACAGCCGGGCCATGGAAATGATCAATTTGATCACCGCGCGGGCGTTCTCATCGTCGTCCAGCGGCGACACCAGCGAGCGGTCGATCTTGATGCGATCGACGGGCATTTTCTGCAGCAAGGCGAGGTTGGAATAGCCAGTGCCGAAATCATCGATCGCCAGCCGGACACCATGACGCTTCAACTCCGCCACTTGTTCCAGCACCGAATCGAGTCCGGCCATGGCGGTCGTTTCGGTGATCTCGATTTCCAGCAATTCGCCGGGCAGGCGGTGGCGTTTCAGCGCGTTGGTGATCTGTTCGACCAAGGCGCCATTTTCGAATTGCCGGGGCGATACATTGATCGCCATCAGCATCGGTTGATCTTCGGCTGCCCAAATCGCGGCTTGGCGGCAAGCCTCGTCGATCACCCATTCGCCCAGTTCGGCGATGATGCCGCTTTCCTCGGCCGCCGGCACAAAGCTGAACGGGGTGACCAGATCGCCATTGGGATGACGCCAGCGCACCAGCGCCTCGACGCCGGTGATGGCGCCCGACTGCACGCAGACCTGCGGCTGATAATGCAGCTGAAATTGGTTGGTGCGGAGCGCCTCGCGGAGTTGACCTTCCAAAACGAAGCGTTCCATCGCCTTGCGATTGAGGTCGGCGCTGTAGAACTGAAAATTGTTACGGCCCTGTTCCTTGGCATGATACATCGCGGTGTCGGCGGCCAGCAGCAGGCTGTCGAAATCCTCGCCATGGCGGGGAAAGCAGGCAATGCCGATGCTGACGCCGATTTGCACGGTTTGGCCAGCGATCTCAAAAGGATCCTCGAAGGCCGAAATGATTCGTCCGGCAACGCGGGCGACATGCGCTTCTTCCGCGATGTCGGGGATCAGGATCGTGAACTCATCGCCGCCGAACCGGGCCAGCAAGGGCCGGGTCAGGGCGGCGCCCGGATGTTCTTGGCCATCCGCCTCGCGCAGCCGCAAGGCGGTCAAAAGCCGCTTGGCGAATAACTCCAGAATGCGGTCGCCTTGGGCGTGGCCCAGGGTGTCGTTGACTTGCTTGAAACGGTCGAGGTCGATGAACATCAGCGCGCCGGCGGCGCCGCCGGTCCGCGCGGCGCTGATGCATGGCACCGCCAAGCGCTTGAACCGGGCCCGGTTGGGTAGTGCTGTGAGGCTGTCGACATAGGCCAATCGCGCCGCCTTGTCGGCATTGACCCGCAACCGGTCGAAGGTTTTCACCATCATCGCTTGCAAGCCGTTGAGTTCCGGCGGCATCGCCAATGTTGCCAGATCGTCCGGCTCGCCCGACACCCGCGCCGCAACGGCTTCCTCAAGACTTTTGATCGAGCGCCGGATCGACAAATACCAGCGGCTGCCCAGCCAATTGATCGCCAGGCCGCCGACAAAGGCGGTGGCGCCGGCGCCGGCGACGATGCCGCCCGCTGCATTGGGTAAGGCATAAACCGCCAGCGCGGTCCCCGTCACCAGCGCGACCAGTGCGATCGGCGCCAAGATGAACAACCGCGCGCCTGGACTGCGGCCTTTCAAGCGCGCCCAAAACCCTCGGTTGTCCGTCCGGCTATGGCCTGTATCTGCAATTCCCTGTGTCATTATTTACCGTTTTCGCAGCGCGCACGTCCCCAAAAAATCTATCCTGGCTGCAGTCCCCGACATCAGCCTAAAGCGGGAAGGTTACCAGCGGGTTAGCGCCGCCAATGACGCAGGGGCACGGGCTTGCCGCCTGATCGGACCGCGGCCGGGTGGTCTTGTCGCGGCGGCCAATAGGAGCTATGTCCTGCTTGCCGAGGCCGGTGATGCATGGAAAGGACCGACGGACATGACGGCGCAAAAACCGACACTTGCGATTCTGGGTGGCAGCGGGGCGCTGGGCAGCGGTCTCGCCCGGCGTTGGGCCAAGGCTGGATATCCAGTGGTTCTGGGCTCGCGTGACGCCACTAAGGCTGTAGAAGCCGCGGCATCTTTCGGTCATGGAATCACCGGCATGGATAATGAAGCCGCTGCCGCCGCCGGGGAGATTGTCGTGCTGACCGTGCCATTTGCTCAGCAGGGGATGGTGCTGGGCGCGGTCAAGCCGGCCTTGCAGGGTAAAATCCTGGTCGATGTGACGGTGCCGTTGGTGCCGCCAAAAGTGGCGCGGGTGCAATTGCCGGCTTCAGGCTCGGCGGCGCAAGCGGCCCAGACTTTGTTGGGCGAAGATGTCCGGGTTGTCTCGGCCTTCCAAAATGTCGCGGCGGCCTTGCTGCAGGAAGACGGGCCAATCGATTGCGACATTCTGGTTTGCGGCAATGACAAGGCGGCCCGGGCCACGGTCTTGGAATTGGTGCGTGATGCCGGCCTGCGCGGTTTTCATGGCGGGCCGCTGGCCAATGCGGCGGCGACGGAAGCCCTGACCTCGGTCTTGATCTTCATCAACAAGCAATATGACGCCCATGCGGGCATCCGTATCACGGGCCTCGCCGACGACGTTTCATGACCAGCCCGCTGCGGATGTGTCTGACGGCGCTGCCCGGCTTGCCGCTGGTCGAGCCCGGCGATGATTTGGCGGCGTTGATCATCGACGCCTTGGCCGCCAATGGCGAAACGCTCGCGGCCGGCGATGTTGTGGTGGTGGCGCAAAAGATCGTGTCGAAGGCCGAGGGCCGGCTGGTGCGCTTGGCCGATGTGACCGTCACGGACGAGGCCCGCGTACTGGCTGCTAAGGTCGACAAGGACCCGCGCCTGGTGACCTTGATCCTGGCTGAATCCGCGGCCGTCATCCGCGCCGTCAAGGGCGTGTTGATCGTCGCCCACAAGCGTGGCTATGTGCACGCCAATGCTGGCATCGACCAATCCAATGTCGGCGTCGAGGACGCGGCCTTGCTTTTGCCGCAAGATCCCGACGCCAGCGCCGTGCGCTTGCGCGCGGCTTTACGCGCGCGAGTTGGCGTTGATGTCGCGGTCATCATCAATGACAGCGCCGGCCGGGCGTGGCGGCTGGGCGTGTGCGGCTTTGCCCTTGGCAGCGCCGGCCTGAGCGCGCTCGATGATCAGGTCGGCAACGCCGATTTATTCGGCCGGCCCTTGGCGGTGACGCAGGTCGCAGTCGCCGACGAACTGGCCGCGGCCGCCTCGCATTTGATGGGTCAGGCTGGCGAGGGCGCGCCTGTGGTGCTGGTGCGCGGCGCGCGGTTCAGCGCCAGCGATGCTGGCGCCGCCATGCTGCTGCGCCCGCCGGCGGAAGATTTGTTCCGTGCCTAGAAAGCCATGGTCATGAACGCTGCGGTGTCGCCGGCGGGCAAGTGGCTGGCGCTGTGCGGCGGCGTCGGCGGCGCCAAGCTGGCGCTGGGCCTGGCCCAGGTGTTGAGCCATGACGCGCTGGCGATCATTGGCAATACCGGCGATGATTTCATTCATTTGGGTCTCCATATCGCGCCTGATCTGGATACCATCATGTATAATCTGGCAGGTCGCGCCGATGCCGTACGCGGTTGGGGCCTTGCCGGTGAAAGTTGGCGCGCGTTTGAAAACTTGAAGTCCTTGGGCGGGCCAGACTGGTTCCAATTGGGCGATCAAGATTTGGCAACCCATTTGTACCGTACGCAATTATTGGCCGAGGGCCGCAGTTTGACGGCCGCGACCCAGGCCTTGTGCGCTGGCCTGGGCATTCACCATCCATTATGGCCGATGAGCGATGACCGGGTCGCAACCATGGTCGACACCGATCAAGGCGTGATGCCATTTCAGCATTATTTCGTTCGTGCCCAATGTCGGCCAGTGGTGCGCGGCTTCAGCTTTGACGGCATTGCCGACGCCCGACCCAATCCCGCGATGCTGCGGCGTCTGGCCGATCCCGATTTGGCGGCGGTGGTGATTTGTCCATCCAATCCCATGGTCAGCATCGATCCGATTCTGAAATTGCCTGGTGTGGCCGCGGCACTCAGGGCGTCGGCAAAACCGGTGATTGCGGTGTCGCCGCTGATTGGCGGCCAGGCGGTCAAGGGGCCGACCGCGAAAATGCTGACAGAATTAGGTTTGCCGGTTTCCAGCCTTGGCATCGCCCAGCATTATCACGGTCTGATCGACGGCCTGGTGATTGACCCCGCCGACCGCGACGACGCCAAGGCGATCGCCAAGACCGGCATCAAGGTGTTCAGCACGCCAAGCCTGATGCGCAATCTCGCCGACAAAATCCGCCTTGCCCGCGATGTCGTCAAATTCGCGGCGATGCTGGGCGGCGCGACGGGTCGGCGCTGATGCATGCGGTGGTGCCGGTCAAGACCATGGCGGCGGCCAAGCGCCGGCTCAGCCCGGTGTTGAGCGCGGCCGAACGCGCGGGTCTGGCCGCAGCGATGGCGCGGGACGTGTTGGCCAGTTTGGCTGGCCAGCCAGGGCTGGACGGTGTGTGGTTATGCGCGCCGGCGGACCCCAGCGCCGAGGCCCTGGCCCAAGCCGCCGGGGTGGACCTGTTGGCGGAGGTGGATGGCGGCGGGCTCAATGCCGCCATCGGCCAGGCCGCACGGCAATTGGCCAACCAAGGCGCCGACGATCTCTTGATCGTGCATGGCGATCTGCCCTTATTGGGCCCGGTCGAGGTTGCTGCGTTTATCGCCGCCCATCGCCGCCGCGCGCCAGCTCCTCAGGTCACGCTGTGTTCCGATCGCCATGGCGTTGGCACCAATCTCTTGGCATGGCGGCCGCTGTCCAGCTTCACCCCGGCTTATGGCCCCGACAGCCTGGCCCGCCACCAAGCGTTGGCGCGGGCCGCTGGGGTGCCGGTCCAAATCCAGAACATACCGGTCGGTCGGTTTGATATTGACGAGCCGGCGGATTTAATGGCATTGCTGAACCAGGATCATGGCGATCGCGGGCGTCACAGCCTGGCCTATTTGTACGGTCGGGGCATTGCCCGGCGGATGACGGCGGTGCTGCCAATTTCGCCAGGGGAAGGGGATGACGAATCGTGCTAGGCAAGGAATCATGAACGAGCGGCATTGGATGGCCTTGGCCGAAAACCAGGATCTTGGCGACTTGATGCGCCAAGCGGCGGCCAAGCGCGACCGTCATTATGGCCGGCTGGTGACCTATTCCCGCAAGCTGTTTTTGCCGCTGACCCAGCTTTGCCGCGATGTTTGCCATTATTGCACCTTCGCCAAGCCGCCGCGCGCCTTGCCCGCGCCCTATATGGCGCCGGATGAAGCGGTTCGCCGCGCTGGCGACGCCGCCAGGCTGGGGTGCAAGGAAGCGCTGTTGACGCTGGGTGATCAGCCGGAACGGCGCTACCGCGTCGCCCGCGAGGCCTTGGACGCCATGGGCTTTGCCACCACGCTGGAGTATGTCGGCCATGTCGCGGGGCGGATCCTGGCGGAAACCGGGGTGCTGCCGCACATCAATGCCGGGGTCATGAACGCCGCCGATTTCGCCCGCTTGCGCCCGGTCTCGGCGTCGATGGGGTTGATGTTGGAATCAGCATCGCCACGGCTGTGCGAAGCTGGCATGCCGCATCATGGCTCGCCCGACAAGGCGCCGGCGGTGCGGCTGGCCAGCATCGCCGCCGCCGGTGCCGCTCAGGTGCCGTTCACCAGCGGCATTTTGATCGGCATTGGCGAAACCCGGACGGAAATCATCGAAAGCCTGTTGGCGTTGCGGGACCTGCACCAGCGTCATGGCCATGTTCAGGAAATTATCGTCCAGAATTTCCGCGCTAAGCCCGGCACCCGCATGGCCGATGCGCCGGAGCCCGGCCTGGATGATCTGTTATGGGCGATCGCCGTGGCCCGGCTGGTCATGCCGGCCGAGGTTTCGGTGCAAGCGCCGCCCAATCTCAGCCCCGGCGCGCTGCCAGCCTTGATCGCCGCCGGCATCAATGATTGGGGCGGGGTCAGCCCGGTGACGCCGGATTTCGTCAATCCCGAGGCGCCTTGGCCGCATCTGGAAAAACTGGCGGCGCAAACCGCCAAGGCCGGCAAGCATTTGTGCCAGCGTTTGACGATCTATCCCGGTTTCGCGCAACAAGCCGAGATTTGGACGGATGCCAAGGTGCGTCCGCATGTCTTGGCCTTGGCGCAAGCCGATGGCTTGGCGCGTGAGGATGATTGGGCGCCCGGCCGGTTGGGCGAGCCGCCCGCCGAACAGGATATGGTCTTGGCCACCCGCCCGCCGGCGGTGGTCACCGGCCAACTGCGCCGGATGTTGGATCAGGCCCAAGCCGGCCGCCGGCTTGCCGCTGCCGATATCGCCCAATTGTTCAGCGCCCGCGGCGATGATTGCGCCGCCATCTTGCAAGCCGCCGACGCGCTGCGCCAAGACCGCTGTGGCGACCAAGTCAGCTATGTCGTCAACCGCAATATCAATTACACCAATGTTTGCGGCTATCGCTGCCGTTTTTGCGCCTTTTCCAAGGGCCGGATGAGCGAAAATCTGCGCGGCCGGCCTTATGATCTGGAGCCCGGCGAAATCGCCCGCCGGGTGCGCGAAGCCTGGCAGCGCGGCGCCACCGAAGTGTGCCTGCAAGGCGGCATTCATCCCGCCTATACCGGCCAGACCTATCTCGACATTCTGGCGATTGTCAAACAAGCCGCGCCCGACATTCATGTCCATGCCTTCTCGCCGCTGGAAGTCAGCCATGGCGCCGCCAGTCTGGGGCTGCCGCTCACCGAATTCCTGGCCATGCTGAAAGCGGCGGGGCTGGCCAGCCTGCCCGGCACCGCGGCGGAAATTCTCGACGATGAAGTCCGCACCGTGCTTTGCCCCGACAAGATCAACACCCAGCAATGGCTGGAAGTGATGCGCAGCGCCCATCGCCTGGGCTTGCGCACCACCGCCACCATCATGTTCGGCCATGTCGACCGGCCGATCCACTGGGCGCGGCATTTGTTGCGCGTGCGCGATCTGCAGGCCGAGACTGGCGGCTTCACCGAATTCGTGCCGCTGCCCTTCGTGGCCCAGGAAGCGCCGATTTATTTAAAGGGCGGCGCCCGGCCCGGCCCCAGCTTCCGCGAAACCCTGTTGATGCACGCGCTGGCGCGGCTGGTGCTGAACCCGCTGATCCAGAATATCCAGGTCTCGTGGGTAAAAATGGGCGAAGCCGGGGTCGCCGCCGCGCTCAATGCCGGGGTCAACGATTTGGGTGGCACCTTGATGAATGAATCGATTTCCCGTGCCGCCGGTGCCGCCCATGGCCAGGAATGGCCGCCCGAAAAAATGGACGCCTTTATCCGCGCTGCCGGCCGCCAGCCACTGCAGCGCACCACGCTTTATGGCAGTCCGCCGCCGGCGCGGCGGGCCGCCGGCTATGGCGCGGCGCCTCTCACCGATCTGGTGTTGACCGCGCCCAGCCGCCCGGCCCCTGCCGCCGCCTTGGTGCCCAAATATGGCAAGATCGCGCTGGTTTTCTAAGCGGATGGTCTAAGCCGAGTGGCTTTGCCATAATCTTGCTGCGAGAGGCTGTTTTCTTGGTTGTCGACAGGGCATAAATCTGGCGGCAAACAGGGAACGCGCAACCACATGGCAACCAAATCGAAACAGCGACGGCCGCGGACGCCGCGACCCGGCGCGCCGCCAAAACCAGGACGCTGGCGGCGGCGGTTGTTGGGCTTGGCTGCGAGTTTGTTGGCCGCCAGCCTGGTATGCGCGGTGCTGGCGGTGGCGCTGCTGGCGCGCGACCTGCCCGACGTCAACCGCGTTCGCCCGGTCGAGGCGGCAACCGCCATGGAAATTCTCGCCAGCGATGGCAGTCTGCTGGCCCGCTATGGCAAGCTGCGCGGTGATTGGCTGCGTTTCGATGAAATACCGCCGGTGATGATCGATGCCATTTTGGCGATCGAGGATCGGCGGTTCTTCAGTCATCCGGGTTTTGACTGGCGCGGCATTGCCCGCGCGATCGTCGCCAATCTGGGTGCTGATCGGGTGCGCCAGGGCGGCAGCACCATCACCCAGCAATTGGCCAAAAATTTGTTTTTATCGAACGAACGGACCTTGGAGCGCAAGGCCAAGGAACTGCTGCTGGCGCTGCAATTGGAGGCCCGCTACAGCAAGCAGGAGCTGTTGGAGCTGTATTTGAACCGGGTCTATTTGGGCGCCGGCACTTATGGCATTGACGCCGCCGCCCGGGTCTATTTCGGCCATGGCGCGCGGCGCCTGCAATTGACCGAGGCGGCGGTGCTGGCGGGGCTGGTGAAGGCGCCTTCCAGGCTGGCGCCGACCAACGACCCCGACGCCGCGAATGCCCGTGCCCGGCTGGTGATCGCGGCAATGCAGGACGCCGGCTATCTCAGCCCGGCGCAAGCCGCCGACGCGGCAGCGCGGCCGGTCCGCTTCGCGATTGCCGGGGACCGCATGGATATCCGCTATTTCACCGATTGGGTGGCGGCCCGCGCCCGCGCCAAGCTGGGTGCCGAAGCCCGGCCGGTGCGGGTGTTCACCAGTTTGAACCCGACATGGCAGGCGGCGGCCGAGGCGTCGGTTGGCGCCGTGCTCGATGAAGCCGCCCAGGCCCGTGCCGCCAGCCAAGCCGCGCTGGTGGCGCTGGCCCCGGATGGCGCGGTCAGGGCCATGGTTGGCGGCCGCGACTATCGCCGCTCGATGTTCAATCGCGCGGTTCAGGCCCGCCGCCAGCCCGGCTCCGCGTTCAAGCCATTCGTCTATCTGACCGCGTTCGAGGCCGGCTTCACGCCGCGTTCCTTGATGCGCGATAGTCCGGTGGTATTCGACACTTGGGCCCCGGCCAATTTTACTGGCGATTATCAGGGCCTGGTGACGCTGGAACAGGCCTTTGCCCAGTCGATCAATACCGTCGCGGTCAAATTGTCGGAAACTGTCGACCGTCACCGGGTTATCGCGATGGCGCGGCGCCTGGGCATTTCAACGCCGATCACGCCGCATCCCTCGGTCGCGCTGGGCACGGCTGAAGTCACCCCCTTGGAGTTGGCCAGCGCCTATGCCGTGATCGCCAATGGCGGCCATGCAGCAGCACCTTATGCGATCACCGCGATCCGGGCCGAGGATGGCAGCTTGCTCTATCAACGCCCATCGCCGCCGCCGCGCCGGATCCTCGGCAGCCGCGAGGCGGTGATGATGACGGATTTGCTGGCCGCCAATATCGAACGCGGCACCGGCAAGGCGGCGCGGCCGGGGCGTCCCGCTGCTGGCAAGACCGGGACCAGCCAGGATTATCGCGATGCCTGGTTCATGGGCTTCACCGCCGACATGGTCGCCGGCGTTTGGGTCGGCAATGACGACAACAGCGCCATGCTGGGGGTGACCGGCGGTGGCCTGCCGGCGCGGATTTGGGCCAATTTCGTGCGCCGCGCCAGCGACGGTCTGGCGCCACGGCCTTTGACTGGCAGCCGTTTCGCCCAAGCTGCCCATCAAGACCACGGCAGCGCCCAGGCGTCGGAAAAGCGCCTCAAGCCCAGCCTGTGGCAACGGCTATTTGGCCGCTGGTAGGCGGTAGCGCATCAATTCCAAGCCGATCAGCCGCAAATAATCCGCCGCCAGCGCCCAGTCCGGGCAGGTTTCGGCCACCGCGCGCCAAAAGGCGTGGCTGTGATCCATATGCCGCAAATGCGCCACTTCATGGGCCGCCAGATAGTCGAGCACAAAGCCCGGCGCCATCACCGGTCGCCAAGAGAAAGACAAACTGCCGTCATGACTGCAACTACCCCAGCGGCTGCTGGTGTCGCGGATCACCAAGCGCTTGGGCGTGACGCCCAGATTTGCGGCGTGAACGCGGACCGCGGCGTCAAATTGTTGCCGCGCTTGGTCGCGCAGGAACCGCCCCAGCCGCTGCGGTAGATGTTCCGGCGGCCCGCCAATAATCAAGGCGTCGTCGTTGACTTCAACCCGCCGGCCGATGCCGGGCTCGGAGATCAATTGCAGCGGCCGCCCTGCCAATGGCAGGCGGATGCCGGTGCTGATGCGAATCGCCGGGCGCCGGCGGCGGCGGTTGGCGATATGGTCCAGCAGCCAGGCGCGGCGGACATCATAGGCGTGTTTGATCTCGGCAATTGGCAGGCCTGGCGGTGTCCATAAGGTGGCGCTGGGCAAGCGCGCGTGCGGCGTAAGCCGCGGCGCCAGCAGATCGCGGCGGCGGCGCGCCTGCACCGGCCAATGGGTGCCGGCATGATCGATGATTTCCAGCAACAGGCCGCTCACCCCTCATCCGCTCCCCGCCGGGATCACGCTATTCCCAATCGACCAAATGATGCTCCAACGGTCCGGCTTCATATTCGCTGACAACACGGCCGCGCACCGAGGCGCCGGCGCTGTGCACGCTGTCCGGGTCGCCGCTGATCAAGGGATGCCAGGCCGGCAGATCGCGGCCCTCGTGCAACAGCCGATAGGCGCACGTCGACGGCAGCCACTCATAAGCGGCGACCGTCGCCGGCGTCAGCACCACGCAGCCAGGCACATAACGCCGCCGCGCCTGATAATGGCGGCAGCGGATGCTGTCTTGGTCCAGCAGCCGGCAGGCGACATTGGTATAGCTGACCGGCCCGTCCGGCCCGTCTTGCACCTTGTGCAGGCAGCATTTGCCGCAGCCATCGCACAGCGACTCCCATTCCGCCCGGCTCATCGCCGCCAAGGGCTTCTCACGCCAAAAAGCGGTGGCCGGCTTGGCGGCGCTGGTCATGACCGCAGCTCCGCGGCCAGCGCGCTGGCCATTTCCTGGGCGCTGGTGCCATAGGAAAAATGCCGGACGAATTTGCCGTCGGGCCCCATCAGATAGATCACGCTGCTATGATCGACCAAATAAAATTCCGCATCATCGGCGGTGGCTTGCGCCTTGGCGGCATAGACCCGATAGGCGGTCTTGACCGCCTCGATCTGCTGCGTGCTGCCAGTCAACCCAATCAAGTCGAATTCATATTGTTGGACGAAGCCTTGCAAGGCGGCGACATCGTCGCGCTCGGGGTCAACGGAAATGAACAGCGGCTGTACTGGGCTGGTGTCGACACCCTGGTCCTTGAGCAAGGCAAAGGCGCGGTCCATGGCCGCCACTTCCAGTGGGCAGATGTCTGGGCAAAAGGTATAACCAAAATAAATCAGCATATAACGACCGCGAAATTGTTGGTCGGTCACGGTTTCGCCGGATTGATTGGTCAATGTAAATGGACCGCCGATCAGGGCTTGGGCGGATTGTTGGGCATTGGGCACCGCGCGGTCGCCAATTTGGCCATAAGCCCACCATAACGCTGCCGCTATGGCGGCGAACCATAGGGAAAACAAGGCGATACGTCGTGGTGTCATGGCTTTCAACTCATCCGTTGCAAAGAAAAAATCGGCGCAAACGCGATCATATTTGGCGGCAGGACTTGCCGTCGCCGCCAATGTCGCATAATTCCAACATAAGACATAGATGGGAAGAAATCATGGCCAACAGGCTTTTTACACGCGCCTTGGCTGGCTTGGGCCTGATCCTTGCAATCGCGACAAGCGCGGGGCCGGCAGCGGCGCAATTCTCCGAGCGCTATGAGTTTTTGAAGGCGATCAAGGATCAAGACGCCAATACCGCGATATCAATGCTCAATGGCGGTGTGTTTCCCGATGTGCGCGAGGGCGACGGCACCCCGGCCCTGATGGTGGCGGCGCAAAATGGCGGCCTGCCCTGGGTGGCGTTGTTGCTGAAACATGGCGCCAACCCCGATGTCGCCAATCGCAGCGATGGTAAGACCGCTCTGATCTATTTCGCCGAACGCGGCGATGTCGACGCGGTCAAGGTGATGCTGCAACAAGGTGCGAATACCGACGCGGTGGACAATTTGGGCGAAACCGCGCTGATCAAGGCGGTGCGCAGCCGCAATTTTCGGGTGGTGCAAACCATTTTGGCGGAATCCAGCCCCGATTTGGACTGGCAGGACAGCACCGGCAACAGCGCCTTGGATCATGCCGAACGGTCACGCGACCGGCGGATCATCAAGCTGTTGGAGGATGCCGCGGCCGGTTGAACCGCGGGCTGGCTTCGCCGCCAAAGCTGAAGGCATGACACGCGCATGGGCGAAGCAAAATCCCCAACCAAGGCAGCCCGCCCCGGCCCCATCGCGACGGCGATGACCGCTATCCAGGCCGATCCGGCGATCCGCATGCGCACGCTCGTCGCGGTGCGCTGGACGGCGATTGCCGGGCAATTGTTCGCGCTGGGTTTTGTTCATTTCTATTTGCAATTTCCGGTGCATTTGGGGCCGCCTTTGCTGCTGGTGGCGGCCTCGGCCGGTTTCAACTTGTTCTTGCTGGCCCGCTATCCGCCGACGGCGTTGCTGTCGCCAGGCCAGGCCGGCCGTCAGCTTGCCTTCGATCTACTGCAATTGGCGGCGCTGCTTTATTTCACCGGCGGGCTGAGCAATCCGTTCGCGATGCTGATGGTGGCGCCGGTTAGCATGGCGGCGACGATTTTGCGGCGCTGGGCCACCGCCGGGCTGTTGGCGCTAGCCTTGGTTTGCTTGCTGCTGCTGGGCCGGTTTCACGAACCGCTGCCCTGGGCCGCCGAGCCGCTGATTTTGGCGCCGACCTATTTATTGGGGGTATGGACCGCCTTGGCGGTGACCTTGGCATTCATGGCGACCTATGCGGCGCGGCTGTCGCGCGAGGCGCAAAACCGGGCGCGGGCGCTGGAGGCCACGCAGGCGGCGCTGGCGCGGGAGCAAAAACTCTCGGCGCTTGGCGGCTTGGCGGCGGCGGCGGCCCATGAATTGGGCACGCCCCTGGGCACCATGACCCTGGTCGTCAAGGACCTGCTGCGCGACCATGGCAAAGACCCGGCATTGGGCGAGGATCTGGCATTGCTGGCCAGTCAGACCGCGCGCTGCCGCGATATTCTGGCCAATTTGTCGCGCCGGGCCCAGGCCGAGGACCCGCATTTTCGCCGCATGCCGGCGGACGCGCTGTTGCGTGAAATCGCCCGGCCGCTGGAACGGCCCGGCATTGCCTTTGTCCATACCAGCCATGCCGAGGAAGGCGGTGGGCCGACGCCGGTGATTGCCCGCCATCCCGAAATCCTTCACGCGCTGGCCAATTTCATCGATAATGCCGCCCGCTTTGCCCGCGCGCGGGTCGATATCGACATTAGCTGGGATGCCGATATGCTGCATGTGGTGATCAGCGACGACGGCCCCGGTTTCGATGCCGATATCATCGACGCCTTGGGTGAGCCTTATTTGCGCAGTGGCAACAAGGGTGGCGGCATGGGATTGGGGGTGTTTATCGCCAAGACCTTGTTGGAGCGCACGGGAGCGACCCTGGCGTTCATGAATGATGAGGAAGGCGGCGCGGTGGTCGATATCAGTTGGCTGCGCGTCGCGATCGAGGAAGAGGGAGAGGCATGGACAACGACGATGCCGTGACCGGCGCAGCGCAGGACCTACTGATTGTCGATGACGACAAGCCGTTTCGCGACCGGCTGGCGCTGGCGATGGCGCGGCGCGGCTTCAATCCTATCGTCGCCGCAAGCAGGGCGGAGGCGCTGCAGGTGGCGCGCGCCGCGCCACCGCCTTTCGCGGTTGTCGACTTGCGGCTGGATGATGGTAATGGGCTCGACCTCGTGCCCGACCTGCATCAGCTGCGCGGCGACATGCGGGTGATCATTTTGACCGGTTATGGTAATATCGCCTCCGCGGTGGCGGCGGTGAAGACCGGCGCGGTCGACTATCTGGCCAAGCCCGCAGATCCCGACGATGTCGTCAAGGCCTTAACCCAAATCGGTGACAAGCCCTTGCCGCCGGAGCAACCAATGTCAGCCGACCGGGTGCGCTGGGAGCATATTCAGCGGGTTTATGAATTGTGTGGCCGAAATGTGTCGGAAACCGCGCGGCGCCTCAACATGCACCGGCGCACCTTGCAGCGCATTCTCGCCAAGCGTTCACCGCGTTGATGCGTTGGCGTCCATCAGGGCATCGACGGCGGCGCCGGCAAACAGGCTGAAGCCCAATTTGCGACCTTGGGCAATGGCGTCGGCATTGGCGCAACCGGCCAGGATTAAGCGTCCACGCCCCGCCGCGGCGGCTTGGGTGTCGAACCGGGCGCGCCAGCTTTCGTCAAATTGGGCCAGGCCATCGCGCGGCCAATGCACGCGAATGAAGTCGGCTGCCAGCGCTTGTTGATCGAACAAGCAGAAGTCGAACAGGTCCAGGGCCTTCACGCAAATCCGGTAGCCGGCGGCCTTGAGCCGGGTGCGGGCGTCGAGATATTGGCGGACCCCGCGGGCGACATCTGCGAAGCGCAATTCAATGATCACGGGCTGACTGCAATGGCGCTTGCGGGCGCGGTCGAAGCCGGCGAAGCCGTCACCCAGCACGGCGTTGACATGCAGCGTCATGCTGGTTGCCAGCGTGCCTGAGCGTTGCTCGAACCGCACCGTTTTCATCACCCGGGTTTCAATCATTTGGGCGAGGCGCTCAAACAGCAAGGGATCAGCCAGCAAATCGCAATTTGGCAGCACGCTGGCCGCCAGCTCGGCATAGGCGAAGCATTGTTCGGTGAACACCAGCAAGGGCGGACCATTGCCAGCGATCGCCGCCACCGGCTTTTGTTCCATCATGCCTTCCACGTCCAGCATGCGTAGCGCGCTTTCCAGTCGGTCGAGGTCGGCGGCGGTGAAGGGCCGCGTCGGCATCACCACTTCGGGATAGGACGACCGCCGCCGAGGTGGCCGCCGATAGGGCGCGACGCTGGGGGTCGGCGCTGGGCTTGACGGCTTGGCCGGCGCCGGGGCTTGGGTCATGTCATTGGCGGGTTCGCTGGCAAATTCGCCGGCGGGCTCAGCGGCGCGGCCGGCCAGCAAATCATGACATAAACTTAGAAAGCGATCGTAATCACTTTCCATCTCAAACCAATCGGCCAAGGCGTCCAAATCGCCATGCCAGCCCTGGGCCACCGGGTCGTGCGCCAGTTCTTGCAGCAATTTATAAACCGCGCTTTCCATCTCCATCTTCGACGCGCCCTTGGAGCCGAATACCAAGTCACCGCTGGAGATCCGGAACAATTGGCCGGCTTCCGCCTTGATCAGATGATGAAAAAACGAGGCCGCCTGTCGCACCACATAAGTATTGCGGATATTGGCGCCCAAGGCGCTCAGGCGCAGATGCACGGCACGGCGATCCTTGCGGTGCCGCTTCAGGCGCTCCGCGAAATCGACCAGCAATTCTTCCTGCGACGGCAAGGCCGCATGTCGGGTTGCGCGCATCGAATATAAATTTCTTAAAATTTTACCCTCTGCATTGTTGCCGAGCAGCGCTTACAATTTGGTTAAACGCGGCAAGGCCGAGGGCATTTCAGCCGCCAGCTAAAGATGCATCCACCAGGCGGATTCGTTGATCGAATAGATTGGCCGATAATGATGGACCACATCATCGGCCAACACCTGATCGACTTGATTGTCCAGGATCAGGCTTTCACCCTGCCAGTGAACCGCCAGCACCGCATGGGCAGTGTCGAGATTGGTGTCTTGCACCACCACCACGCGCATCGCCGCCGGGTCGAAGCCCAAGGCCTTGAGCGCGGTGTATTTGGCGATCGCGTAATCCTCGCAATCGCCATCCTTGGCGAAAAATTCGCGGATATGGGCCCAATAATCGGGAACGCCCCAATTCACCGGATCGAGAATATAAGGCACCCGGTTGAAATAGGCGTTGACGCGCTGCAATTGCTGCGCCGGCGCCAAGGCTTGCCAGCTTTCCAGCATGTCAGGCCAATCGGCGCCGGGGCAGACAAAGCGCGGATTGGGTTTGCACGCCCCGGAACCGGCGAAGGGCTCGGCCACGGCTTGGGCCGCGTGCGGCGTTGGCGCGGTGGCGCCGGTTGCGTGCGCGCGCGCCAGCATCCCGGTCCATTTGGTGAACATCGCCAAATCGCCGTTGCGGCTTTCGCGGGTGCCAAACAGCCCGGTTTCGGCTGTCGCAATGGCGGGCGACAGCACAACAAAGCTCAGCGCCAGCCAGGCCAGGGATCGGGTCATGATCGCTTCACGCCTCTTTGCAACACTGCTCGACGGATCAGCGATCAGCTTGCGCGGCTAGGCTTAAACAAGTGTTAATATATTCAGTTAACACTGGCGGCCAATGGATCGGGGCAATGCATAATCACGATAGCGGACAAGCAGTTAGCGGCCAAATCTGGCGTGGCGCCGGGGTCACCGCAGCGCTGCTTGGGCTATTGCTGGCGGCGCTGCTGGCCGGCGGTTATGCAATTTGGCAGATTGGCGCGCGCGAACAGGCGCGCGAGACCGCCTATTGGCAACGACAATTGCTGTTGATTGCCGATTCTCAGGCCAAGGATGCGGCGGCCTGGGTCACGGCCGCGCAAGCGATGGTCGCGCAAATGGCCGATCAAGCAGCGCTGCGGCTTTATGTTCAGCAGTTACAGGCCGGGGGTGATGCCGGCGACGTCGAAGCGCAGCGGCAATATTTGCGTAACATGCTGGAGGTGCGCGCGGCGGAAGGTGGCTTTGTCGGCGACCCCGTGCTGGCTCCCGCGATGCCGCAAATCGGCGCCAATTTGCCGCGTCCGCCGGCGCCGGGCTTGGCGTTGCTGGACGCCGAGGGGCGGATCCTGCTGTCGACCAGCCGCAATTTGGCCAACCCCAAACAACTTGTCGCCGCGGCGGTGGCGCAACCAGCGCTGGCGGGTCCCGATGCGACCGACGCAGCACCGCCATTATTGCGGGTCGCCGCGCCGATCTTCGCCGTTCAGGCCGATCCTGGCAGCGCGCCGCCGATTGGCTATGTCTATGGCGTGCGGCTATTGGCGCCCGGCCTGACAGGGGTTTTCACCGCCCAGGCGGCAACCGATGCCGCTGGCGACAGCCATTTGATCCGCGCCGCTGAAGGCCAGCGCCGGCATGACGTGCTGACCGGCGAGATCGCTGCCGCCGGCCCCGTCGCCCGGTGGGCGCTGGCCGCTGGCAGCGGCACCGCGCATGTGTTGGATGGCGACGGCGATGGCATCCTGGCGGCCACCCAGGCGGTGTCCGGCACCGACTGGGTGGTGTTGCGGCAAGTGCGGGCGGCGCAGGTGTTGGCGTCGGTCAAGGCCGCCAATCGCAATCGGGCGTTGATCCTGGGCTTGGCGTTGCTGGCGGCGGCGGGCGCGGTGCTGCTGATTTGGCGGCATGGCGCATCGCTGCGGGTGGCGCGCTTGGCCGAACAAACCGCCCAGGCCCGTGATCGCGCGGCCAAGACGGCGCGGTTTTTGCAGTTGGTCAGCGATGGCCAGACGATGGCGATTTTCGCTCTCGACGGCCAGGACCGCGTTGTGTTCGCTAATCGCCGCGCCGCCGAGATGGGCGAGGCCGACGCGCCAAGCCTGATCGGCAAAAGCTTGACCGCTATTTTGGGCCAGGCGGCGGCGGCGCCTCTGGCGCGCTTGGTGGCCTTGGCGCGCAATCGTGGCGATGCCAGCAGTGCTTCGCTGGCATTGGCCTTGGCCGAAGACGATGTCCGCCGTGGCCGTGCCGACGCGGTGCCGCTGGATACCGCGCTTTATGGCGGCGAGGCCAATATCCTGTTGCTGTGGGACGATTTGACGCCGTTATTGCGCGCCCATGACCGGCTGGAACAAACCATGGAAGACACCATCGCGGTGTTGACCGGCTTGATCGATGCCCGCGACCCCTATAGCGCGCAACAGTCGCGCCGGGTTGCCGCCTTGGGCGCGAGCGTCGCCGATGCCTGCGACATGGATGCGCGCGCCGTTCGCGCCGTGCGGGTGGCTGGTATGCTGATGAATCTGGGTAAATTGCTGGTGCCGCGCAGCTTGTTGACCAAGGCTGGGCCATTGAGCGAGCAGGAACGCGCACAGATTCATGCCGGCATCAGCCGCGCCAACACGCTGGTGGCGCAAATCGACTTCGACGCGCCCGTCGCGCCGGTGCTGCTGGCGATGCCGCCCGGCGATCAAGCCATGGATGTTGATGCGCCAGCGACCGCACGGCTGTTGGTGGTGGTCAATGCCTTTGTCGGCATGGTGAGCCCGCGCGCCCATCGCCAAGCGCTGGCGATCGACGAGACCTTGGACCTGCTGCGCCAAGCGCCGGGGCGTTATGATTTGCGCATGATCTCCGCTTTGTCGCATGTGCTGGACAATCAAGGCTGGCGGCATCGGGTGCTGGCTTGGCAACAAGGCCATGTCCATGCCAGTGATCTTTGATCAGGCCCGCCAGCTTTGCACAAATCCCGGATCCAGGCTGGCGTGCAGGCGCGCCGCCGCTTTCCTTGCAAAGCGCAGGGTTTCGGCCCGGCGCCGCGCCGCGTTCAATTTCACCGGGGCGGCTTCGCGGGCTAGGGCGGCGCCATATTCATCGGCGATCAACAGGCCGGTGCGTTGTGGCTGGGCGGCGCTGGCGGCCAAGGGCGCGCGCGGAAAGTCGGGTGGTACCGCAAAATAAAAGCGGTCGCAAAAGTCGAGATAAGTCGGCCATTTGTGATCGCCGCGCAAATCCTGGACGTTGGTTTTGATCTCGACCAGCACGATGGTGCCGGCGCGGTCGATGGCGGCCAAATCAGCGCGGCGGCCATTGCCTAGCTTGAATTCCGGCAGGCTGGCAAAGCCGCGCGCGGCGAAATAGCGGGCAATGCCGCGGCACAAGGCGTCGGCGCTCCAGTCCCGCTTTGGCGCCAGGTTTGGCGGCACGAGCATATTCACCTTATGTTCCCATCGCATGGTTGCAGCATAGCGCTGGTGGCGGCGTCTGCAAGCCTGGATTGCGCGCGCGCGGGAATTGCGAAGCCGATTAGGCGGCTTTGTGCGCGTGATCGACCAATTGGTTGAGGCGGTCGATCAAGGTATGGCCGGTGGCGCCGCCATCGCCTTCGATGCGATTGGCGATGATCACTTCAAACGACCGCAAATGGGCATCCAGCACATCATGATTGGGCTTGGCATCTTTCAGCCCGCGCAAATAGGCGCACAGCGAGGCGCCGGCTTTGCTCATCAGCGGAAAGCCGAAACTGGCGCCCATGCCTTTAATATTGTGGGCGATGTCGTGAATGCTGTCGAGCTGGGCCGGATCCGGGCCATGGGCGGCGCAAATCTCGAGCAAAGCCCGCAATTGCTGGAGCGAATTGTTCGTCCAACTGAGATAGGTATCCATCAACTCTGACGCGCCGGGAACAGACGACATGCCCTTAACCCTATTAACAACCCACAGTACCGGTGTGCCCCGGCTTCCTGCACGGTATAAGGGAAAGGTCTTAAAAAAGCCTTTTGCCGACGCGCCTCAGGAACGATCTTCGCGATAAAAAATATGCCGGCCCAGTTGCACGGTTTGTTGCAAATGATTGCGCCAATAGGGCATCGCGTTCAATGCATGATAATGGGTCGAGTGACCGGTAATGTCTTGCCAAGCGCCATCAAGCGCCACTTGGGCGACGGCCCGGGCTTGGCGCCAGGCGGTCTGGTTATAGGGCTTGTCGGGCATGCCGTCGCAAGCGAAGGAAAATTGGCAGCGGAACGGCAAATGCTCGTTCTGGAACGCGACCGCGCAAATGGTGGCGGGATAGCGCGGCGTCGCCACCCGGTTGAGCACCACTTGCGCCACCGCCAATTGGCCTTCCAAAGATTCGCTGCGGGCTTCGAAATACACTGTTTGCGCGAGGCAATGGGCCTGATTGTCGGCGACCAATTGGTCGACATGCGCCGCCCGCTCGGCCACCAGTTCGGCCAAGCTGAGCGGGGCCGCGTCGATGTCCTGGGCCGCCGCATCCTGTTCGGCGATGGCCGCACGCGGGTCGGGATAGCCGTCATAAGCCGTCAAGCTGACCGCCAAGGGCGCGCCTAATGGCACCAAAAGGGCCAGGAAAAACAACGACCGAAACAATTGCATCCAACGTCTCCCAACGGTTCCCCGCGTCGCGCCGATGCCCTTGAGGGCTTATTGACAAGCGCGTCGCCATCCATCGCGGCGCGCCTTGGCGCCGACTGTCGTCCCCATTTTTGTTGTCGCGAATTGTTGTTATTGGTCGCGGCAAGCAACACGGCGAACGGTTTTTCCGTTTGCTGCGTTCCTCAATCCAGGCCGCGTTTTGCAGCCTTTTCCACGTCCCCACGGTTGCCGGCCAAGCCGTTTTGCTGGCCTGCGTGCCGTCGTCAAAGCCCGCCCAAGAACCCTGACGAGGCTATGAATTATGACTTTATTAAAAATTGTCAACAAATTGCTGCTGCGGTCGCCATCCGGCGTTTGGTGACTGTGGCACAATCGCCATAGTTTCTTTACCATGCCGAATATGCCAAGAAGGCGCTGGCGGCACGCCGCCAACCATCGAAATCCGCAGCAAATAACAGGCGACAATCGTGACGGCCCAAGAAATAGCCAGACTTCAGAAATACTTAAGAAGCGTTTTCGACAATAACCGGATCGTCCTGACCCGCCGCAAGGAGGCCGACGATTCCGTCGAGGTGGCCTTGGGCGACGAGTTCCTCGGCGTCATCTACCGCGACGATGACGAGGGCGAGGTCTCCTATGCCTTCCATATTTCGATCATCGCCGAGGACTTGCCGGAACTTTAAGCGCCTAATCAGCGCGCACCAGGGTGCCGGCGCCTTTTTCGGTGAAGACTTCCAGCAACAAGGCGTGTTCGACCCGGCCATCGATGATCACGGCGGCGTCGACCCCGGCGGACACAGCCTGCAGGCAGGTCTCGACCTTGGGGATCATGCCGCCGGTGATCGTGCCATCGGCCTTGAGGCCGTTGATCATGCGCGGCGTCAAATTGGTCAGCAACGCACCGGCCTTGTCCAGCACGCCGGCGACATCGGTCAGCAGGAACAGCCGTGCCGCCTTGACCGCGGCGGCGATGGCGCCGGCCATGGTGTCGGCGTTGATGTTATAGGTGGCGCCGTCCGGCCCGCTGGCCAGCGGCGCGATCACCGGGATCACGTCGGAAGCACGCAACACCTCCAATACATGCGGGTTGACATGCGCGGGCTCTCCCACGAAGCCGAGATCGACAATGCGTTCGATCTGGCTGTCGGGATCGCGCTTGCTGCGGCTCACCGGTTCGGCGGTCACCAAGCCGGCATCCTTACCCGATAAGCCGACGGCGGTGCCGCCGACCGCCTGGATCGCCGCCACCACTTCCTTGTTGATGGCGCCCGAAAGTACCATTTCAACGATTTCCACCGTCGCCGCGTCGGTCACGCGCAAGCCGTCGATGAACGAGGATTTGATTTTGAGGCGTTCCAGCATGCGGCCGATTTGCGGGCCGCCGCCATGGACCACGATGGGGTGGATGCCGACTTGCTTCAACAGCACCACGTCGCGCGCGAAACTGTGCGCCAGCGCGATGTCGCCCATGGCATGACCGCCATATTTGACGACAAAGCTGCGGCCGGCATATTTCTTCAAATAGGGCAGCGCTTCGACCAGCGTCGCCGCTTTCTTGCGCACCCGCTCCAGATCGTGGGGGCTGTCCGCCTGTTCGGTCATTGCTCTTCCCCTGCTTGCTGCCCGGCTTCTTGATAGACGGTTTCGCGGCCATAGAGAACCGCGGCGACGGCGCCGCGCAAGGCATCCAGCCCCCAGCCCTTCACCGCGCTGGTGACCAGGATTTGCGGATAGGCCGCTGGGTGCCGTGCCGCTTGCGCCGCCAGTGACGCCAGCGCGGCGTCTTGCGCGGGCTTGGTCAATTTGTCGATCTTGGTCAACACCAATTGATAGCTGACCGCAGCTTCGTCCAGCATCGCCATGATCTCCAGGTCATTGGCCTTGGCGCCATGGCGGGCGTCGATTAGCAGGAATACACGCTTCAAGGTCGGTCGGCCGCGCAAATAGGCGCGGATCATCTGTTGCCAGCTCGCGACCTTGGTTTTCTGCACGGCGGCATAGCCATAGCCAGGCAGGTCGACCAGATAGGGTCCCGGCGCGGTGTCCAGCGCGGGGGCTTCGAAAAAATTCACTTCCTGGGTGCGCCCCGGCCGGTTCGACGTGCGGGCCAGGGTTTTTTGCCCGGTCAAGGCGTTCAGCATGCTCGATTTGCCGACATTGGAGCGTCCGGCAAAGGCCACTTCCGGCCGGTCAGCGGCGGGCAGGTCGCTCACCTGCGCCACGCCCTTGACAAAGACCGCCGGCCGCGCGGTCAGCGCCTTGACCAGGTCGGGGTCAGGCGGTGGCGGCTGGGGGGCTGCGTTCATCTCATTCGCGCTCGATACGGCGCATGATGATCCATTGCTGGGCAATGGACAGCAGATTGTTACAGGTCCAATACACCACCAGGCCAACCGCGAACGGCGCCAGAATGAAGGTGAAGATGAACGGCATCAGCCCGAAGATGCGCGCTTGAATGGGGTCGGGCGGGGTTGGGTTGAGGCGCATTTGCAGCCACATCGACACGCCCATGATGATTGGCCAAATGCCGATCGCCAAAAAGCTGGGCGGGGTGAAGGGCAGCAGCCCGAACAGATTGACCGGCGTCAATGGGTCTGGCGCCGACAAATCGGCGATCCAACCAAAAAACGGCGCATGCCGCATTTCAATGGTCACCAACAGCACTTTATACAGCGCGAAGAACACCGGAATTTGCACCAGGATCGGCAGACAGCCAGCCAGCGGATTGACTTTCTCGCGCTTATAGAGCGCCATCAATTCCTGCTGCAGCCGCATTTTGTCGTCTTTGAAGCGTTCCTGCAGCGCCTTCATCTTGGGCTGCACCTTGCGCATCCGGCTCATCGATTCGAATTGCTTGTTGGCCAGCGGGAACATCAGCAGCCGAACCAAAAAGGTCAGCGCGATGATGGCGACGCCGAAATTGCCGAGCATCCGATAACACAGGTCGAGCACGAAAAAGATCGGCCGGGTGAGGAAATAGAACCAGCCCCAATCGATGGTGCGGTCAAAGCGGGTGATGCCATATTGCTCGGCATAGCGGTCGATCAGCTTAACTTCCTTGGCACCGGCGAAAAACCGGTTGTCGACCTTGGCGTTTTGGCCAGGCGCCAGGGTAATGGCTTCCTCACGAAAATCGACCTGATAGCGGTCGACGCCGCCGCCGCCATGCAGGAAACGGGCGCGGAAGGCGCGGTCCTGGTCTGGCACCAGCGTCGTCAGCCAATATTTATCGGTAATGCCCAGCCAGCCGCCCTTGGATTGCTGCTCGATCGGGCTATCGTCGCGCAGTTCGTCATAATCGATTTCGCTCAAGGTACCGTCCAGCACTCCCAGCGGACCTTCATGAATGACAAAGAGCTGGCTGGTCTTGGGCGTGCCGGTGCGCGAAATCAGCGCATAAGGCGCCAACGTCACGGGCACGCCACTGGTGTTTTCGACCTGCTGTTCAATGGTGAACATGAAATCTTCATCGACCGAAATGGTGCGTGTGAAGATCAGGCCTTGGCCATTGTCGAAGCGCAGGGTGACTGGCTGTTGCGGGGTCAGCCTAGGCCGGTCGGCGATCCAGCGGTCATTGCGGCCGGGCAGTTTGAGGCCGGCCGATGCCGCCGCGGTCCAGCCGAACTCGGCGAAATAGGCGCCTTGTGCCCCGGCCGGGTTGAGCAGCTTGATCCGTGCGTCCTGCTCGACGGTTTCCCAATAATCGACCAGCACCAGATCATCGAAGCGGGCGCCGGTCAGCGCGATCGAACCGGTCAGACGCGGCGTTTCGATCATCACCCGTGGGCTGTCGGCCAAGGCGTCGGCGCGCGATTTGACGGCAGTGATGGAGCTGGCGGCGGCATCCTCGGCGGTGTCAAGGACCGGTGGCGCGGTGTCGCTGGCGGTTGGCGCTTCAACTTGGTCAGTTGCCGGGGCCATTGTCGCGGGCTGGCTTTGGGCGGCTTGCTCGCGCGCCTCGCGCTCGGGCGCCAACACCAGCAAGTCCCAGCCAACGAACACCAACAGCGCCAGGGCCATGGCAAGGATCATGTTTTTCTGGTCGGACATGCCGCTTCAATTCCTGCTCAAGCATTGCCAATCCGAAAGCGGATCGGCGGTGTTAATTCCGATCGGTCTTTTGCATCGCCGCGCCGCCAGCCGGCGGCACCGGATCGAAGCCCGAACCGCCCCAGGGATGGCAACGCCCAATCCGTTTTACCGCCAGCCAGCCACCGCGCCACGCCCCATGAGCGGCGATGGCGTCAATGGCATAGGCCGAGCAGGTCGGTTGATAACGGCAGCGCGGCCCCAAGAGAAGGGAGAATGTGTAGCGGTAAAGCTGAATCAGCCCGATCAGCAGCCAGCGCATCAATCGCTCCGTTTGATGTCGAGACGCTTGAGCGCCCAGACAAAGTCCTTTTCCAGCATGGCATAAGGCCGGTTGCGCGCCGCCGTCCGGCCAATTAGCACCAGATCATGCCCTGGCAGGCCATGGCGGGGCAACAGCTGTTGGGCCAATGCCCTGAGCCGCCGCTTGATGCGGTTGCGGACCACTGCATTGCCAGCCTTGCGGCTGACGATCAGGCCATAGCCGACGGTCCGCGGCCGTTCTGGCCGTGGCGCGGTTTGCATGACAAAACCAGGGGTAACCCAGCGCTTGCCGCGCCGGACATGGGCAAAGCCAGACTGGGTTTTGATCGGTTCCAGAAGAAGCGGGGCCGCATCGCCGGTCATCGCTGCCGCCGCGGCGCCATGACCCTCAAGCCGACAGGCGCTTGCGGCCCTTGCTGCGGCGCGCCGCCAACACTCGCTGGCCGTTCTTGGTCGCCATCCGGGCGCGGAAGCCATGCTTGCGCTTGCGCCGCAAATTATTGGGTTGAAAGGTGCGCTTCACCGTATTGTCTCCAGCTATCCGGCCGCACCCAGGCGCGCGGCCGATCCCGCTTGGGCGCTATGATTCTCGTTCAAGGGCGCGGTCATAGCGGCTTCATGGCGCGCTGTCAACGCGCGGCGGTGGAAACTCAGGCGGTGAAATCCGCTGCCGTCAACAACGGCTCCAGCTTCAGGCCCGCCTGTTGCATCGCCGCGGTGGCGCCTTCTTGGCGGTCGATGATGGTCAGTACCCTGTCAACCTGCGCACCGGCGGCGCGAATCGTCTCCACCGCCTTGATCGCCGAGCCGCCACTGGTGGTCACATCCTCCAGCACCAACACGCGCTTGCCGGCCAGCGTTTCGCCCTCGGCCAAGCCGTCGATCAGCGCCTGGGTGCCATGCGACTTCGGCGTCTTGCGGACAAAAAAGCCGGCCAGCGGCTTGCCTTCGAGGCTAGCTAGCATCACTACTTGGGCGACGATGGGCACCGCGCCCATTTCCAGGCCAGCAACATAATCGGCATCGCCCGTGCGTTCCAGCACCGCGCTGGCGATCAGGGCCGCGCCCTCGGCGTCGAACATGCTTGGTTTCATGTTGAAGTACAGCTTGCTCTTGGCGCCAGAAGCGAGGGTGAATTCGCGGTCATTACGGAACGACTTGCGGCGGATAATGGCCCGCAGGCGGTCAATTGCGCTTGGATCGGTCATGGGCGTTTGCGAGTCCGTTATTAGGGTTGGCCGGCAAGGCCGGGGTTATCTATCAGCTTCGCCGGTCGCGATCAACGCCGCCGCCCGCGCCATTGTTGGCGGCGGGCAAAGCGGCTAGGCTGCCGGCATGACAGGCGGCATCCACCCTGGTCCCCAAGACCATCTGACCGACATCGCCGGCATCCGCATTGGCCATGCCGAGGATGCAGCCGCCCGCACCGGTGTGTCCGTGATCTTGCCCGACCAGCCGGCGGTAATGGCGGTGGATGTGCGCGGCGGTGGCCCTGGCACCCGCGAGACCGACGCGCTGGACCCCAGTTGCCTGATCACGCATTTCCACGGCCTGGTGCTGGCTGGTGGCTCGGTGTTTGGGCTGGATGCGGCTGGCGCGGTCGCGGCTTGGCTGTCGGCGCGGGGCGTTGGCCTTGACCTTGGCGCGCGCCCGGTGCCAGTGGTGCCGGCGGCGATTTTGTTCGACCTTGCCAATGGCGGTGACAAGGACTGGGGCGAGGCGCCGCCTTATCGCGATCTGGCGCGGGCGGCGTGTCTGGCCGCTGGCGCCGATCACCGCATTGGGCCGGTTGGCGCCGGGTATGGCGCGCAGGCCGGCAGCAAGCCCGGCGGCATTGGCGCCGCCAGCTTGATCGACCCGGCACGGGGGTTGCGGGTGGCGGCGTTGATGGCGGTGAATTGCTTTGGCGAGGTGATGGACGGCCCGCCCGGGGCCGATGTGCCCTTGCCCAAGGCCGGCCTGTTAGGCGGCAATACCAGCATTGGCGTGGTTGTCACCGACGCCCGCTTGGATAAGGCGGCGGCCAAGCGGCTGGCGATGATGGCGCAAGACGGCCTGGCGCGCGCCATTCGCCCGATCCACACCCCGTTTGACGGCGATACCATCTTTGCCATGGCCACTGGCACACAAGCGGGCGCGGTGACGGCGCTGGACTTGGCAGTGCTTGGCACCCTGGCGGCAGATTGTGTGTGCCGCGCCGTAAAGCGCGCTGTCGGGCAGCTTGGCTTGCCCGGTTAGACGAGGCCGCTGCGATGGCGTTCCAGCGACCGCGATACGATGGTGGTGAAGGAATCAGCGGCGGTGAGGGCGGCGTCCATGCGGTTGATCAGCGCGCCAGCCTGGCTGAGGCTATCGCCGACATCCGCCTGATTGGCGGCCAGACCGGCGAGGTCGGCGGCGATGCGGCCCAAATCGCGGCGCTCGGCCCGCATGTCGGTGACGATCTGGTTCAGCCGGGTCAGCTCGAACTGGGCATCGCGCCAGGCATCCAGGCGACCGGGATGGACCGATTTGAAAGCCTCCTGCAGCCGCTCGCGCTGGTCGTCATAGCGCGTCATCAGCGCCGCGAAGGCAGCGGCGGTAGCGGCCAGATCGCTGCGTAAGGTCGCCAGTGGGCGGTTGCTGGGGGCGGCCGGCGCCGTCGCCGCGCCATCGTCCGCCACCGCGGCGGGCGGCGATTCGGCAGGCGCGCCGGCACTGGGATTGTCCTGAAAGGCGATATCGCTGGCGTCGGCCGGGCTCAGCCGCGGCCATTCGCCATTATAGCTGCTGCAGCCCGCCACCAGCGCGGCCAAAACCAAGGCCACCACCCAGCGCGGGCGATCTTCCGTCAGTCGCATCCCATGCCCCTTAGCGCCGACCCTCATGCCAGCGTCATTATCGACTTGCCTTAACGCCTTCACAAGGACTTGCCAAGCCCGAAGCAAGCGATTAGGGTCCGCGCCACTTCAGTCCGCCCGCGCGGCCTAGTGCGCTCGTAGCTCAGCTGGATAGAGCACCAGACTACGAATCTGGGGGTCGGAGGTTCGAATCCTTCCGAGCGCGCCATTTCCCTTTTTGACCCCGAAATTTCCCCTAACACCCTGAAAGGTAGAGCCATATTTATGGTTCGAAACCCCTTATCACGGGTGTATCGCAGATGGTCTTCGAAGCTCATTCTCAGCAGTAATTTCTGGTGTTCAATGCGCCCCGAAGCCCAGAGTTTCTGGGGTTTTGACAGGAATCTGAGGGCGGTTCGATACACGTCCGAAAATCTTCCGGGGTGTCGCCCATTTTCGGCGATTTTCTCAGCCAGCTTGGCTTTCTTGATTTCCAGCTTCTCAATCTCGCGCTCATAGCGATCTATGACGGGCTGAGTGTCTGTCCCGACAACCCGTTCAACCAGTTTTTCAATTTGCTGATCGAATGAAACAATCTGCCGTTTCATCTCCGCACTGATCTCAGCAGCCTTTTCAATGCGAAGGTTCCAAATATCGCGAAGCATTGAAAAGGCGATCTTGATGAAATCCCGGTTCGGCGCGGTATTGGTCAGGATGCTTTCAAACTCGCCTTCAATCTTATCTTTGCGGATCATCTTGGATCGGCTCTCGCAGCCCTTGGTCGTGCAGTAATAATAGGCATAGCGTCCGCCATTGCCTTTTGACCAACAGGCGGTCAGCGACTCGTCACAATCCCCGCACAGCACAAAACCACGCAAAGGAAAGTCTGCATTGATATCTTTGCGAGCCGGGGCTTTGGCGCGACCATTCAGTCGGTCTTGTATCTTCTCGAAGGTCTCAAGACTGATCAGCGGTTCATGATGGCCTTTGCGGAAAGACACATCCCATTTGTCATAGGCGTAATGCCCAGCATAGAGCGAGCAGGTCAGGAAATCCTTGATCCGCTGATTGGTCAGCGTTTTGGAGCGGAGCTGGTTGAGAAACACCGGCTGGCTCTCAAGGAAGCGTTTAACCTCAACCTGTGTCTGGAAGCGGCCCGTTGCAAACCCTTCCAAGGCTTCGGCCATGATCGAGGCCGCAGGCTCTATCCTTTCCAGCACCTTGCCTTGTCCTGTGACAGCCACGTGCTTGTAAGTCGCGGGCGGCTGAAACGGCCAATAGCCATTGAGCAATCGACCACGCATCCGGTCGATGGTCTGGCCACGGTTCTTGCCGCTATGATGTTCGGCCACACTGGCCAGCAAATGTTCCACCAGCATGGAATCTGGATCATCCTTAAAATCCATCGAGGGCGACAGCAGCATTGCGCCCGTGCCGCGAATGGCTTCCCGTAATTCGATATGGACTTGCAGGCCACGGGCAAGGCGGCTGATATCATCAATGATAACCGCGAAGTCGTTGGAGCGTTGCTTGTTGAGGAATTGCAGCATCGCTTTCATGCCGGGGCGATCCGCTGAGCGGCCTGTCATGTCGTCGCCGAAAAACTGCACGACCTCATAATTCTGATATTTCGCAAATTCGCGGCAGCGGACTTCCTGGCTTTTCAGACCATCACCGCGCTTGGCCTGTTTGATGCTGGATACACGGCCATAAATGACGGCCTTTTTGGTGTGCCCGCTCATGGTTGAGCCTCAAATCTTGTTGTGGATATGTTCCTTTCAAAATACGCCATTGCGAATCCGGGGGCTAGAGTCTGGTTTTAGTTTTCCTCAAGCCATCGCAAAAACGCGAAAAGCCACGGAAAACCACTATCTCCAGTATATCGCAGATGGCCGCTAAGGTACTACAAAATAAACAAAAAAATGCATGGTACTACCAAATTTCCCGGTCTTATTTCGACCGCAAGATGTGTGTGGTAGTACCACACATCTTGGCAAGGGGGCTCGCTGCGCGCCCCCGTTGCATCCCCCAGGCTAATCAATCTAGCTGCCCATCTCTGCGATCAGTCCTGAGAAATGTGATTTCAAGTGCGGCAGACTTTTGCTTTCGGGGTCCCGGAGAAGGTTGATTACGGCAGCCTCATACTTTTTGCGACTAGTAAAACCTAAGCCTCTGACAATGGCGTCCAGTGCCCCACTTTCCCTAATTGGATATTTAGTAACAAGAGTTTGGAAATCTCTATCTCGTATGGCATTTTCAAAATATGTTGTTTCGCTTAATCTAATATCTTCAATTTCCAAGGAAACAGAATATTTACTCTGTGAATCTATGGTATCCTTATCTGGGAAATACTTTAAATATTCAACGCGAACTTTTTTCTCAATAATCTTACTTAGAAGATGTTGTTTATTATCGTCTATTTTTTGTATTCCCGCATCGATGGCTGAATTTGCAAGATCTTTCGCGTTCTCACCGGACAACAATGCCATCCGTTCTGCTATTTCTTCAATTACCTTGGAGTCGTAGTACAAAGATTCGACAGAATATGCTGCCAAAGCGTAAACGCCCTGCTTCTGTAATTTTTCAATGTCATTTTGAGTGCGCCTATCGTTATCTACTATCCCCCAGCATTTCAACCAATGCGCTAGCTCAGCATCACGCATAGATACGACTGCATTTTCGACTTCTCTACAATTGTTTTTTGGGATAATTGAAACATTCGGGAATAGAATGGCGTATATTGGAAAATCCATACTAGATGCTGCACCTTCTATATAAATGATTTCTCTCCTTGATCCCAATATCTCAGTCTTTGCGTCCTCAGGTATTTGGTCAGTATTCTCCAATAAGTCTGCATCCCACTGTGTAGGATTAGCCCCGCTATATATGCAATTTCTAACCAATAGTGTCTTAGAATCGTGATTATCGACTGCTAGTCCTACCTCATGTGTAGATACTATAAACCCGCAATCTTCCCTCTCCTTAAACAGTAAAGATAGAAGTGGCGTTGTAATCGCTCTGTGAAGGTGACGTTCGGGCTCATCGATTATAAAAAGTGTTCCAGGTTTAGCTGTTAGGACAGCGGCGGCAATCAAGAAGGCGTTCCTCTCACCATCTGACAGTGCAGTAACGCTATAAGGCGGATTGGTGCCTCTCCGAGCCATAACCCTCTCTTTTTCTTCAATAAATATCTCAACATTTATATTCGAAAGTCGCATCAATTCATTGATCTTAAATATTGGTGGTGGCTCTTGAGCTTTTGCTTTTGCCTTATCCTCCTCTCCAGCTCTCAGAAGATCGGCTATCTCTCTAGCCAGCTGTGTATCAGCATCAATAAGATCAAAGATGGCCATTTGTGATCGTTGCTCTGGATTCCATTCTGTGAACCGCGCGTTAGTATTAGCATCTTGCGACTTATAATTCTGTTCTAGCTGCGATCGGCTCTTGGGGGTCATATCTAATGTATTTGATGAAAACCAGGTCTGGCGGTGCGCTGATATCCGCTTTGCGACTTGAGGATTCTTCATGAATACGGAGGTCACAAGACTAGATTTCCCGGAGCCGTTTGCCCCAAGTATAAATAGACTCTCGCCTTTTTCTAAAGCAATACGAATTGTTTCGTTATTTATATTTTGAAACGTAATATTATATTCTGACATTGTATGGCGCGCTCTATTTAATATTTTAATTGACACTGCTGCTGATTATATTACCGTCGAATTGGCTTAGGAGCCAGCCCCTCGGCGCGGTTCAAGGAAAATAGACGGTTCCCGAGGCTCAGGCAAAGCCTTGCGCCCGCCGTCGATTCCCCTTGTCCCTTGCACACCCCGTTTTCGCCAAAGGGCAGGATTGCTGGCCGCAATCCCTTTCTATTTAAGCAGATTTGCGCTTTCGGCGGGGCTGGGTGTCGGAATTGGCGGGTTTGCCGTCTTCAATATCCTGAAACGGCAGATCGTCCTCGTCATTGTATAAATCGCAATCTATTAGTTGAGCGTTCCAATCGTTCAAAACCGCAAAAATCCGGTTCGAGCTTTCTTCCCCAAGGTGCGCCAAATTTCTTAATGAGTTAGGTGCTCATCCGGTTTGTCAGTTCAGCTGATGACAGCCCCCCTGACAGCCACCCGCCACCATTGACAGCCAAGACCCGTTCTAAGTCCGTTCTACAAGCACCGCATTTATCAAGCTGGCTGCATCGCGTTGCAGCGCCGGTATCACATGACTGTAGGTGTTCATGGTCAGGCCGATTTGGCTGTGGCCGAGGATTTCCATGACGACGCGGGGGTGCACACTTTGGGCAAGAAGCAGCGACGCGCAAGTGTGGCGCAAATCATGAAACCGTTTTGAAGGCAAGCCGGCTTTTTTCAGCATTTTCTTGAAGTGGTGGCCGAGGTTCCTGCCATCCATCGGCGTTCCAATCGAGGTGATGAAAACGAAGTCGTTATCCTGCCAGCGCTCGCCAGCGGCAAGCCGCTCACGCAATTGCCGAATACACCCCAAATAAAATATGACCATCAGTTCTCATTTTTTTGGTGCAAATTAGTGGGCTGCATGTCGCTTGGATAGGTGCTGAAATCGTAGCCATGTTGTTTGATGAAGGCGGCACGTTGTCGCAAGCTATCGTCACCGCGTGGGGTGATGCCGTGGCCATCCATCAAGCGGTTATAATAATTGAATAGCGCCGTTACATGCACGGCATCTTCCAAGGCAGCTTCTGGCCAGCCAGCATCCTTGACTGCTTGTGCGTCGGTTGGTGTGAGGCGAGAGGGATTCTCGGTTAGTGTTTTACAGTAACTGAGAAGCGCCTTCAGCTTGTGGTCAATCGGCGCACCTTCAAGATCGTCCAGAATGGCTTTCAGCATGTCGGGGGCCAAGCCATGAGCTTCGGCGAAGGCGGTATGGGTTCCATGGCAATAGCGGCACTGATTAAGGCCCGAGACATAAGCGGCGATCAATTCCCGTTCGCCATGGCCAAGCGGTGATGGCGCCCGCATCACATGTTCGGTGTATTGGCTGATAGCCAGCATCCGGCCAGGATTGCGTTGCCACAGGTCAACCATGCTTGCGGAATCGTCCAGGAATTTGAAGAAGGGCATGATGGCTCTCGCTATTGTCTTGGGAGGGAAAGTAAGTCGCTTATGGGTACGGGTTTGGCGGGTATGCGCGTCGTGAAGGCTTGTGACGTTTCAAGGCCGCCTGTGCCCATCAGCAGGTTGAGAAAGGGGGCGCAAAGCCGTCCCTGGCAATATCCCATGCCGACTCGGGTCGCGAGTTTGAGGGCGTTGATCTCGCCGTCAAGAATGTGGGTGCGGTTTGCGGCGTCGATTTCTGCCTTGCTGATGCTTTCGCAGCGGCATAGCACGGTATCGGCTTGCGGTAGCTGCATCAAGGCTGGCCATGGCGGCGCCGCCAGTCGCTGCAAATAGGCAGCAAAGTGCAATGCGTGTTTGAGTTGCCGACGGGCCGCAGCCATATTTTGGCGTGTGCCCGGCGCATCCGATTTCAGATCCGCCAACAGTGCGAGGGCAGCGACACGGCCTTTGGCGATTGCGGCGTCCGCGCCGTCTACCCCGGTGATTTCGCCCGCTACATAAAGGCCACGTCGGCTGGACTGCATCTGGGGGTCATGGCGGCACAACCAGAAGCCGCGTTCTCGGTTCCAATATGTGTCGGCACCTAATTGCCGCGCCAATTCCGTCGAAGCGACAAAACCATAGCCAATGCCCAAACTGTCGCAGGCAAAAGTTTCTCCCGGAAGGTCCGGGCACAATTTGCCATGGCCGTCCACGGGCTTGATGGTCACCTGTTCTACTTCCTCTTTCCCTTCAGCCGCCGTTACCACATGGCCAAAGCGGATCGGAATACCACGAACGATCAGCCGTCTTAGGATAGCCAGAGGCGCGGCAAATTTTGGCCAATCGCGCACCAAAATGGACCAGCCTGGCCATGCTTGCCGCGCTAGCCCGCCGCGAGATTGGGAAAAGACGATGGCGGCGATGTCGCCGCCGGACTTCAGGATTTGGTCTGCGACAATCCATTGAAGGGGATGTGCACCGGCCAACACAAATCGCTTCCCCGGCAAAAGCAATTGGCTTTTCAGAAAGGTCTGAATGGCGCCAACACCGCTGACGCCAGGCAAGGTAGAGCCGGGAAAGGGCACCGCCAGTTCATGGCAGCCCGGTGCCAGCAACACACGCGCGGCATGGATTGGCTTGGTGCCATCCGGTCCGTGCAGCCACAGGCGGAATAGAGGTGCGCCGTTATCCGCCGTCAATGCTTCGATGCCGATAACGGCCGTCGAGAGATGCCAAGCCACATCCGGTGCACTTTCTATGTCTCGCACCAGTTTCTTGGGGGCTTGGTATAGGCGGCCGGGCAGCCATTGGTTTAGTTGAAAGCTGTGCGGAGGCTGGCGGGTGATTTGTCCGCCTACCCGCGCCTGTTCGTCAATCAATGTAAGGCGAAGATCATGGCCTCGCAAGACTTGCATGGCGGCAAGGCCCGCCGGTCCACCGCCAATGATGGCGATATCGGTGCAACAAGATGGTGATTCAGCGTCACTGCTCATGACTTCACCTGTCCCGGCAATATGACATGGATACCGGCCGTCGCGGGTGTGACACAGGCGCGAACTTTGCGTGGTTCCGCCGCCGAGGTGCCGATCACGGTGACTAGGCAGTCATGACACACACCCATGCCGCAAAAGGGTCCGCGCGGCGCGCTCAGCCGGTCCAGCGAAAAAATGCGTATGCCTTGGGCCAAAACGATTGTGGCGATAGTTTCGCCTTCATAAGCTTCAACTGCTTGCTCGTTCAGGAGCAGCGAAATTTTTTTTCCGCGCACGGCCCCATTTGTGATGCGTTCAGCCATCGTGCCCAGCATCCTTCATGAAGGCGTTGACATGGCCAAAGCGGTTGGGGTCATAAAGCCCGATGTCATAATCCGTGCCGCCTTCGGCAATCAACGCGGCGATCAGCGTTGCATAAACCGGCCCTAGGGTGAAGCCAGAGCCGCCACCGGCGACATAATAGTCGGGCAGACAATCAAGTTTGCCCAGCAAAGGCAGTTGGTCGGCCGTGACGCCGACAATGCCAGACCAGGTGCGCAACAAGGCCAGCCGTGACAGCGACGGCATCACGTCCACCGCCACCGCCAGATTGCCCGCAATATGCGCCATCCGCAAGGACGGCTTGGTGGAAAGATCGATCCGGCCATCCGATAGGGCAAGGCGCGCCGGCCAGCCGCCGCCAATGAGATAATTTCCGCTTTGTGTCTGTTTCAACGACAGCGGACGCGACACATGCTGCAACAAATAGGGCAGGCGCGCGGGTGCCCGTTCGGTCACGTTCATTTGAAGGGCGATGGGAAACATCGGCAAATGCACATGGCTCATTTGCCCGACCATTCCCATCCAAGCGCCGGCGGCGTTGAGAATGACGCGGGCTCGTATCGACTGCCGGCCGGCTTTGCCGCTAGTCTTGTCTTCCAAATTCAACAACCAGCCGCGCTGATGGTGCAGATCAACGACGCGGTGGTGGATCAGGAAAGCCGCACCAGTGTCACGCGCCTTGCGGGCATAGGCCAAGGTCACGAGTCTGGGATTGGCGCTGCCCTCCTCGGCGCTAAATGCCGCTGCACGCACGCCGTTGCTGAGGTCGGGCACCATCGATCGCGTTTGTTGGCCCGTCATGATCTGTGTGTTCAGACCCCATTTGCGCTCCAACAAGGCTTTTTTGGCCAGCATCGCTTCATCATCTTCGGAAAAGGCCAAGCTGAAACCGCCTCGCATGATGATTTCAAGTTCGGCGTCCAATGCATGTGGAAGGTTGCGCCACATATCGATGGCCAGCATGGTCAGGGGCATGATGCGGGCAAACTGCGCTGCTAAAGCATCGCCATGTTCCAATAAACGGTGCTCCAACTGAAAATGCAGAGAGCCGGCATTGGCGCCGGAAGCCTGGCTGTTCAAAAAGCCTTGCTCGATGACAACGGCGCGCAGGCCGCGTTTCGACAAATAATAGGCCGCCGCGCTGCCAATCAGGCCACCGCCAATGATGGCGACATCATAATCCATTTCCGTCCAACCGGATTGCGGCTGCTGTGGCGCTGCCGTCCGACCCAATGCTTTGATTCAACTCAGCGGTACCGACAGATCTTCTAGCGTTTTACGAACCCGTTCAATACCTTCTTCATCAAGCGGCAGCAGTGGCCGTCGCGGCAGTCCGGCCGGTAGTCCCCGCAGGTTAAGCGCAGCCTTCAATACCGATTGGGCGGAGCCGAAGCGCCCCGTATAATCTTGAGTGAACCAGTCCTCCATGATTTTGCGGTCGCGCGCGCCGAACTTGCGGGCGGCCTCCAAATCACCCGCCCAAATGGCGTTGAAAAAGGCCGGATGATCGCGGCCCAAGACCGCGCCGGCACCCATCACTCCGTCCGCCAGCCCCGCCCTGATCATATTGATTCCTTCGTCATTGGAGGGGACACCGAAGATGCGCACGTCTTTATGCAGCGCCTCCATGACATTGGTGAAATGCTCTTTGCTGGGTGTCGAATTCTTGAGTGCGACTACCTTGGGCAGAGTGCAGATTTTTCGCAGTAGCGGCAGCGACATGTCGACATTGGTGCCAGGCGGCCAGTTATAGACGCAGATCGGCAACGGGCAGGTATCCGCTACGTCGCGGTAGAATTGCTCAATTTCCAGTTCGGTTGGCCGGATGTAGGGTGGCGGTGTCAACAAGATGCCGTCAAAGCCTGCTTCTTTTGCTAAGGTCGCCTTAGTCAAGGCCTCATGCGCAGTATAGCTGTTGCAGCCCGCGATCAGGGTCATCCGCCCGGCCAGCAGGCTGCCGGCTAATTGGAACAGTTGCGCCAGTTCACTGCGTTCCATGGAAAACCATTCACCGGTGGTGCCGGCAACGATGATCCCATGCAAGCCTTCCCCCAAGAACCATTCCAGTAGCGTGTCCCACGCCGCGAGATCCAAGGCGCCGTCTTGCTTGAACGGAGTTGTTACAGCGGGGATATACCCCCTCCAATCCACCGAGTTGCGATCCATCCCGCACTCCATAACAATCAATAGCCGCTTACGATTCAGAGGCTATAAAGACGTTGTTTCAATAACAAATCAACGCTACTAATGTTGCGTTATGCGCAACGTATGGGGCAAGTGACATGTTTAAGATCGGCATGGATGAAAGGCGGCTGCTTTATTTTCAGGAAACCGTGCAGGCCGGCTCAATGCGGGCCGCCAGCGATAGCTTGGGGGTGGCGCCATCATCCATCAGCCGCCAAATTGCTTTGCTGGAAGCGCAAGTCGGCCTGCCACTGATTGAAAGTGGGCGCCGTAACATCAAGCTGACCCAAGCAGGGCAATTGGTGTTGGATTATATCAAGGAAAAACGCTCGCAGGACGAAGTCTTTCGGTCCCGCTTGGAGGATTTGCACGGCCTCAAAACCGGGGAAATTCATATCGCGATGGGCGAAGGCTTCATCAATCTGGTATTGGGGGCTGCCTTGAATGATTTCATTCAGGATCATCCAAAAGTGCAGATCGGCGTGATGGTCGCCAATTCCAACGAAATCATTCGGCGCGTCGTGGAGGATGAAGTGCATGTTGGCATGGTTATTGATGTGCCGCATGAGCCAAAGATCTCCATCCGTTTCTCGTCCAAACTGGCATTGACTGCGGTGGTCGTGGCGAATCATCCGCTGGCCAAGTGTGCGACTGTCAAGTTACGCGATTTATTGCCTTATCCCATCGGCCTTCTTGACCAAAGCTTCCGCATTCGCAAGGCGATTAACGCGGCGGAGAAATTGGAAGGTGTTTTTCTGAGTCCTGCGCTCACAACCAACTCGCTGTTTCTGCTGCGCCGGTTTGTGGCATCGGGGCTGGGGGTGACGATTCTACCCAGCAATGTGGTGCTGCGCGAATTGCAGGAAAAGCTGTTCCGCCTGTTGCCGATCGAAGGCAGCTCGCTCGACCATCTGAATGCTCACATCATTACCAGGGCTGGCCGTCAATTGCCGCCTGTTGTGCTGAAATTATTGTCGAAAATTGAGAGCGCCCGGCCGATTTGAGCTGAATTCTCGCCGCCGGATGGCAAGCCTGTCGAGGTCGAAAAGCAGCTCTTTGTTGCAATAAGCGCAACATGATTCAATACGCATTGTCATTGATAAGCGCCGCCAACTGCGCTCCATTAATATGTAATTAACTCAGCTTGGAGGGGCGCAAGATCGTTTCGCCCCCTGGGGTGGGAGGCATGGCGTAAAACAATCGAACAAAAAGGTGAGGAAAATGACTAAATTTCCGCATGTTAGTAAGTCCAAGATGTGGTCACTGGGTTTGTTGCTGAACACCGCGTTGGCTAGCCATGGGATGGCGCAACAAGCGGATACGAATGGCCAAATGGCAAGCTTGGAAGAAGTGGTGGTCACCGCCACCAAACGCGGTGGCATGGCCATACAAGATGTGCCATTCGCCGTTCAATCCTTGGATGGTCAGGAATTGTCGTCCCGCGGCGCCGTTGATTTTAATGATTACTTTCGGTTGGTGCCCGGCCTTGCTGTCTTTGATCAAGGGCCGGGCGATAAACGCATCATCTTGCGCGGGGTCAATTCAGTCGGTGCTGGCACGGTCGGACTTTATCTTGATGAAGTCATCATCACCGGTGAAAACGCGCAGGACGGCGGTGGCCGCCAACCTGACATCAAGCTGTTCGATATCGAACGGGTGGAAGTGTTGAAGGGACCGCAAGGCACCACATTCGGTTCCAGCTCGATGTCAGGTACTATTCGCTATATCACCCGCAAGCCCGACAGTGGCGAAATCAATGGCTATGCCTCTGCCGATTTGCGGCAGACAGAAAATGCCTCCTTGGGTTGGAGTGCTGAAGCTGCGATCAACGTCCCGATTGTTGAAGGAAAGGCAGCGGTCCGGGTGGCCGGTACGTATTTTAGCAATAAGGGCTATATCGACAATCAAGTGATCGATGGCGCGAACTCGGAAGAGACCGGCGCAGTGCGTGCCCTGCTGCGGCTTACTCCAACCGATGACCTGACCATTGATTTGACGGCGATGTATCAGGACTTGGAGACAGATGGTCCTTCGTTCTTCAACCGTGAGGACCTGTTCGGAAACCCCTTATCCACCGACAGCGATAACCTAGAATCTGCGGACGTCACTGAAGCGCCATTCTCCGACGAAATTCAGGCGTATAATGCCACTATCGAATACCGCATGGATCATGGCAGCGTGACGGGTACAGCATCGTTTTTCAGTCGCGACACAGTCTTCAATCGCGACTCATCGGGCGCATTAGCGGCATTTATTGGTGCCGACCCTCTGACCAATGGCCGCAGCGTCATTACTCAGCCCAAGGACCGCGAACTGCAAACCTATGAACTGCGCTATGCCTCCAACTGGGATTGGCCGGTGCAGATGCTGGCCGGTGTTTTCTATCAAGCCGAGGACCGCTTTTTCCGTAGTGCCATCTTAAGCGCCAGTAACGGTGTTATCGACGACAACCCGATGGTTTTTCTTGATCGCACGGTCTCAACCTCGATTGATGAATTTGCATTTTTTGGCGAGGTCAGCGTCGACATTACGGACCGTTTTACGATAACCGGCGGCATTCGCTATTTCGATTTTAGTATTGATGAGCAAGCAGTCGCGGTGCGTGCTTTTGGTGGGGGTCCCGGTGCGGGGCCGGGGCCCGAACTTTCGGCTTCAGAAGATGGTGTGATTTTTCGTGGCAACCTCTCTTATCGGCTGACCGACGAGAACCAACTCTATTTCAATGTTGCTGAGGGTTTCCGGTCTGGTGGTACCAATGACCAGACCGCCGCCGCGATTGCCGATGTGACGATCCCAGCGCAGTTTAACTCAGATAGTTTGGTCAGCTATGAACTTGGGTCCAAGAATAGTTTCATGGATGGCCGCTTGACGATCAACCTGGCGGGCTTCTTCATCGATTGGTCAAATATTCAATTGCAGGACCAGGCGACCGATGGACAACTGACCTTTCCGTTTCGCGGCAATGGTGGTGGGGCAGACATTTTGGGTGCCGAGGTCGAAGCTTTGATTAAACCGATAAACGGTTTGGACCTTGGCTTGTCGGTAGCTTACACCAACGCGGAACTGGGTGAGGACAACCCCGTTCCGAGTACCGGTCTTGACGGTGATGAATTGCCTTATGTGCCTGAATGGACCTTCTCGCTCACAGGTGACTATTATTGGACGGCACCGCAATGGGGAGTAAATTTCAACGTAGGTGGCGACCTATCTTATATCGATAGCCGAAATACAGAGCTGCGCCCGACCAATCCATTTTTCCTCGCGCTTGACGATTACGCGCTTTTGAACCTGCGGGCCGGTGTTGAGTGGGATAGTTGGCGGGTCAATTTCATTGTCAACAATGTGACTGACAATAATACCGTGATTGATGTCTTCCGGATCGTGCCCGGAGTCACACCCGACGGCTTCATTCAAAATCGGCCGCGTACCTTTATCTTGGGGCTGAGAAAAAGTTTCTAATATACTACTGCTGAAAGACCGCTGCAGTGGTACGTTCAGTTGGATCGGGCGCTTGAACAAAAGCATGATGGCGGGGTAAGGTGATGAAGGTTGAAGGCCGGTCGGGTCCGCTGCATCGCTGGACCAATTCCTTCGCCTTTTTCGCCGCCGCCATAGGCAGCGCCATCGGCCTTTCCAATATCTGGAAATTCACATATGTGGCGGGCGCCAATGGCGGTGGCGCCTTTGTCGTCATCTACGTTATTGCCCTGATGGTGATCGCGGGACCAGCCTTGGTGGCAGAATTCATGATCGGCCGGCTGGGTGGGCGCAGTGCGGTCGGATCGCTGCAGGTCTTGCATCAGCGTCATGCCTTGGGGCGACAATGGAAAATTTACCCCATTCTCGCCATGGTCACGATCTTCTTGGCGCTCAGCTTTTATTCAGTGATCGCCGGCTGGACGGTCGATTATGTGGTGATCGGCGTCATGGGCGGTTTTGCGGATTTAACCGCCGAGAAATCCTCTGCTTTGTTTGCGGCAATGCTGGCCGATCCCCTACGGATGAGCCTGTATCTGGTGGTCTTCGTGACGGCGACCTCGGCAATCGTTGCATTGGGCGTCAAACGCGGTTTGGAACGTTATCTCGGCTTTTTAACGCCGGGTCTTTTCCTGTTGCTGCTGCTGTTGCTGGGCTATGCCATGGTGACCACGGATTTTTCGCGAGGCGTCGTCTTTTTGTTCAATCCGGATTTTTCCAAAGTGACGATGGAAGTGGTGTTGATGGCCGTTGGCCAGGCGTTTTTTTCGCTGGGGGTCGGTGTCGGTGTGCTGATGACCATCGGCGCCTATATGAAGCCTGACATCAATATCGTCCGCTCCAGCATCATTGTCGCATTTGCTGATGGTTGTGTTGCGCTATTGGCTGGCTTGGCGATCTTCCCGATCGTGCTGCATTATGGCTTATCGCCCGGCCAAGGGCCGGGCCTGCTGTTCGAGACGTTGCCGATCGCCTTTGCGGAAATGCCGTTGGGACAAGTCTTTGGCCCGTTGTTTTTTGTGCTCCTGACCTTGGCCGCGTTGACATCGACCATCACCATCCTGGAGGCGATTGTCGCCTGCTTTGAAGACTATACGAATTTTTCCCGCCGTGCCATCAGTTGGAGCTTGGGCGCGGGCATTTGCCTATTTGGTTTGGGCACTGTTCTATCCTTCAATCTGTGGCGCGACTTTCACCCTCTTGGCTTCATTGCACCGTTCGCGGAGCGAAATTTTTTCGGCATTCTGGATTATATGGTCTCCAATGTCATGATGCCGCTGGGCGGTATATGCGTCGCCATGATTGCCGGCTGGTCATTGTCGGCGGAAACCGTGCGTAAGGAACTCAATCTGCCGGACGGCTGGCTTTTCTTCTTGTGGCGGCTGAGCGTGCGCTATCTGGTGCCGGTTACGATCGCCGTCATCTTCTACTTGAATTTGAAGCCATGACCGGCACATCAAGGAAAGTGAATGCCATGGATAATGACATATTCCCGCAATTCATGGGCTTGGATCATGTCGGCTTGACGGTGCCGGATCTTGATGCGGCCATTGCGTTTTATGAACAGGCATTCGGCGCTTCGGTCTATTATCGGATTGGGCCACTGGACGCCACCGACATGCCGACCATGCCCGATGGCCGCGATTGGACAGCGGCGCATGTCGAAGTGGCAGGTGCGCGTCTGCAAATGGCGCTGATAAAGGCGCCCCCCAATTTGGCGATTGAGCTGTTTCAATATGACGCGCCAGCAGATCGCACGCTGTCCCCGCCCCGCAATTGCGATGCCGGTGGCCATCATCTCAACCTCAAGGTCAGCGACCTTGAGGCGGCCGTTGCGCATTTGTCGCGGCATGGCTGTACGCCCTTGGCGGGGCCGATCGCGGCCGAAGAAGGGCCTCTGGCGGCGGTGATATCGCAATATCTACGCGATCCCTGGGGCAATTATATTGAATTGACACAATATCTGTCTGCAACGTGCGCATAGGAGGGTTTTCGCGATGACCAATCAGAAGATCAATCCGCCGGAAATGTATAATAGTCTCCAATATGCCTTTTCTCATGCTGTCGTCGCAGAGAGCGGGCGGCAGGTCCACTTGGCAGGACAGGTCGCCTGGGATGCCAATGGCGTCATCGTAGCGCCTGGCGATTTGGCCGGGCAAGCCGCGCAGGCGCTTAGGAATTTGCGCAACGTGCTGGCTGCCTGCGGCGGGGCGCCCAAGGATGTACTGCGCCTGCGGACTTATGTGGTCGACCATAAGCCCGAAAAGCTGGAAGCGATCATGCCGGCGCTGATGGACTTTTATGGCGGAGAATTGCCTGCCGCCAACACCTTGATCGGCGTGCAGGCCTTGGCGCTGCCTGAATTCCTGATCGAAGTCGAAGCCACGGCGCAGATTCCATAAACACGCTTTCTTGTTCAAGCGACTTGGAAGGTCCACGCCACTCAGCCACACCCCTTGCCGCATGCCCCTGCTTGGCTGACGAATTGGTTAGTGCGGTGCCAGGCTAGGCGCTCGCGATGCTTGCCGCTTAACAGGATCGGGGCCTGCCAGCGCAATTCGGCGCGAGCGCTGTCGCTCAAGGAAGGGGAGAATCGCGGCTAGCCTTCGTCATCGAAGGTTCCCAGCCCCCGATCGAAGGCAGCATACCATAAGGCCGAGAGCAGAAGGCCGTTGTGAACGTCGAGGTGTCCGGTTTCGCTCGCGCAACCCTTCCACGGCACGATGTGCGATGCACGCAGAGGTGCGGTATCGGTTATGCCGGTCAGCGGGCATCGGCCCTGCTAATACTCGATCAGGCCCGAGCGGAAAATATCCTGGCCGACGCGATGGACGACAAGCCGTTCGGCCTCGGTGGTTGTCGGCAGGCCCTTGACCTTCGTCTCGAACTCCCGAAACGGTGCATCCGGTAGGCTCGCCGAAAGCTGGTAGAGGGCCAAGCGGACATGTCGGAGATTGGTTTGAGCGCAATGATCACAGCTCGCCCGGAATGAGCACGAAAAAGCCTATCACGTCGGGCGGAAGCACCGCTTCGACGCTAACGCGAGAGATGGATCCGGCCGCTACGCGCAGGGATAGGCGAGGCTAATGAGAGCAGATTGCAGCTTGTCCCGGTGGTCCGTCTTCTCAAGGGCTGGGGGCAGGCTTAGAATATGGGGTAGATTGGCGGGATGTCAGGGGTAAGTTAACGCGCCGTGCGTGGCAATCGGTTTACTATGTGGGCGCATGGTGCGGATTGTGACGCGGCCAACTAAACCACCAAGTTAGCTGAGAAGGGCTAATCGCGCCCAACGGGGCAGAAAACACAGCATGTACGATCGCTTGTAGGCTTATGAATATCGCACCAATGGCCACAATGCGTTGCAGACAAAAAGCGCAGGAGCAGCGATTTCGATGATTTCATGCGCTGCTATCAATAACGTCATGAAACCGCACGATGCCGCCGCACCAGCTATGATGACCTAGCCAAGCGCGACAAACTCACTCCGGACATTTTCTGGTGTAAAAGACGACAGCCTGGATGTTGTTTGAGGGCCTTCCGGAACCCGATCTGCCGGCACCCGAGAGCGTCGAGAATCTGAAGGGGGCGCTGGATAAATTTCGTGGCGTCAGCCAGCGCCTGGTAAAGTGTCCGGTGCTATAGCCATGACGCGTAAGCTCGACAGTGGCCTTTTTGAAAAAGGAAAAGCTAAGCGGGCAAAAGGCCTTAAGCCAGAGCGCGGACAACACATAGTTAAAGCGTTGATTAGCTAACAGGCTGCCGAAAACCCACCTCTCTGCGTCAATCCTTAAGTGGTTGGAGTGGAGAAACACCTTTGAATTGACAGGCGGGGCTCAGCAGCCTGTAAAAGCTAATTAGAGTCCAATCGTTAGTTGAAGTTATAACTGATCGACACGCCATAGCTGGCAGGTTGGCCAGCGTAACGAATGATTGTATCGAAAACTTGGCTCACATTGTTCCAATAATATTTATTGGTCACATTTTTGCCCCACACCCAAAGGCGCCATTTGTTGTCCTCGCTGGAGATGCCAGCGCGCAAGTCAAGCGTGCCATATCCGCCGATGTCAAATGTTGAAGACCCGCCAATAACCGCTGATGTTTTGCTTCTGTAATTATAGTCCGCGCCGACAAAACCGAGTAATGAGTCGGTGACTGTAACCTCATAGTCTCCCCCAACGGTCAACTGATGGTCTGGCGCAAAGGGCATGTCTTCTCCTGACAGGTCAACGATCACACCCAGATCATTGACGCCGAAAAAGTCTGATATCCGGTCATCCAAGAAAAGGTAGTTGGCATACAAACTGAGCCCATTTGTCGGCCTTGCCGCGAGTTCCAATTCGAAGCCGGTGACTTTGGATTTAGGGACGTTCTCAAGTCGATCGAGAAGTCCGAACACTGGATTGACGAAGCGAGTCCGGAGTTGCTTATCCTGATAGTCGTAAAGGAAGCCGGTTGCGTTTGCTGATACGCGGCCGTCGAGGAAGTTGGATTTCAAACCGATCTCATAAGCGAGCACCGATTCTTGGGTCACTGCCACCATCTGGTCGTTAAATGTTGAAGGTGCGCCCGGAATGCTGCCAGCTTTAAAGCCTTTGGCGACGTTGGCAAACAGCAGCATTTCCTCCGTTGCACGCCAATCGACGCCGACACGCCAGGACACGCTGTTCTCGTTCACCTCTCTTTGGTCTTCAAGTGGTAGCCCGGTGGGTGCGTTGCCCAGGATGCCGACTGTGTCGATAAGGCTGCAAGCACCCGGCTGAACTTGTGAATCGGGACTGGCTGGTAAGCCCAACACCTGACGGGCGATCTGTGACAATCCGGTGAAAAACGGAGCGATGCCAAAGCCGGGAACATCATAATTGCAGCCGGCGGCGAAGCGGTCATTTTCGGTATAACGGACGCCACCCTTAAATGTGAAGTCAGCGAGATCGTATTCTATGTTTCCGAAAACTGCCCAGTTTTCCATGTCTTGACGTGTGCGATAGCCCGAGCGGCCAAGAAACGGTGGGTCGAACGCAATGCGCGTGGTCGAGTCGGCCCATGCCATTGTATAGTTTTCAAAAACGTCGTCCTTGGAATAATTGGCGCCGGCAACCCAGCGCAGGTCACTATCTCCCGCATTGGCAATCCGTATCTCCTGGAACCAGCTTTCAATATGACCTTCAGCGAAGGGAAGGTCGAAGTCTTCAAGGCTGACGCCGTCGCGGTCAAGCGCCATCGTTTGATCAAAATTGGCGAAGGACGACAGGGACGTCGATGTCACGTCGTCAAGGACGTCATAATCCAACCGCAAAACCACTTGCTCTTGATGCTTGTCGCCAAATGGGGGGGTAGTGTTGGTCAGATCATTGTCATCTGGCCGAAGTGCATTGGAAAATCCGGCAGCGCGAGGTTTTAGTGGTGTCAACGGCACATCATCGATGGCATTCGGCGGCACCGGAATATTTTGAGACCGGAATTCTGCGAATTGTGCCGCCTGCGGGGTACTCTTGTCACGCCAGGCACTGACCGTCAAACTTGCGCGGAACGCTTCAGTTGGTTGCCACTCTAATGTACCGCGCGCGGCAGCAACATTGGACTGGCCGGTCTCAGCGCCAGTTGTCGGATCAAATTGCCAATCGTCGCCATCAACCCATTGAAAGGCCAGTCTGCCCCTCAAGGTATCGGTGATCGGGCCACTAATATAGCCATCGGCGCGTTTTTCATTAAACCGGCCAAAACCCAGTGTAATATTGGCGTCAAATTCTTCGGTGGGTTTCGCCGCGACAAAATTCATGCCGCCACCGGTAGCATTGGATCCAAACAAGGTGCCTTGGGGGCCTTTAAGTACTTCAAGGCGCTCAAGATCAAACATCATGTTTTGTGCCATTACGGAAAATGGCAATGGGGCTTCATCGAGATAAGCGGTGACCGTGGGGTAGGCGCTGATCCCGTTGTCGAAGAAACCGACGCCGCGCAAGGTAAACACGGGTGCGGTGGTATTGGTTTTTGTGAAGCTGAAGCCAGGGACGATGTTGGCAAGTGCCTCCACCTCTGTAATCTGTCGCTCCGTAAAGGTGTCACCTGACAGCACGGCCACCGACATGCCGAGATCATCCAAGGATTGGACCCGCTTCTGTGCCGTGACCATGATTTCTTCAATACGATCAACACGTGAACCGCTATCAGCGGTTGATTGTGCCCATCCAGTCGCTGGCAACCAGGGCAATGTTGCAACGCTAGCCCAAAGCAAAGCCTTCAGTTGGCGATAGCTGCGCACCTGATTACTGGTTTCAAATTTGATTTGCATATTAAGTTTCCTCCCCATCATTAGCTAATTTGACATTTGGCCCAAAAGTTTCCAAGCCGATCTCATGAGACAAAACTGCAGCCGGTCTATCGGGTTTAGATATCTTTTAAGTCATTATTGTAGATTGTTGCGGAGCGCTATTCGGCCAACGAACTGGTCGTGAATCCGCAAAGCAATTTGCAATCTCGCCCCAAGGGCCGATGAAAATTGTCTCCATTTCACGGTCAAGAATGCGCCAACAATTATCTTCCCGAAGATACCGGTCTTTATAGCGAACGGCGCCATAAAGCGCCTGGCTATTGCGTACAAGTTCCAGATGTGCGCCAACCATTCCGGTGGCGTGAGTTTCATCTTGTATGTCGAGCAATGTAAAATCAGGCGTATGAACCGTTAGCCCCATTTTCTTGCGATCTGTAGCTAAGAAAGAGATGACCTCTTCACGGTTGCTTCCGCCTGAGAATCCGGATGCGGAGAAGCTGCTATTCTTAGCAAAAATCGCGCGCAAAGTTTCGTAATCGTCACTGTCAACTGCGACAAAATAACGGACTACGAGGTCCTCTAAAGCGGCCCGGTCTTCCAATTTCCGTAAACGAGCTTCCATGCCAGTCATCGTTTGCGAACTCGTCCCCAATGATCGCCGAAGTCTACCGCTTATTCTGACGAGAGCTTGAGTCAACGTCGATGTTGAATTGATGCATAGAGCCTTGGATGTTGTCAACGTAAAAGTTGAAAGGAGGTAAGGCGTGGCCGGCACTTCAACTCAAAAGCCGCTGATCGTGTGCTTAAATCCATCGGCTCATACCTTGTGCGCAGGGCGTTTTTGAGTTGACGTTGTTCAGTGCCGGTGGTAGCAGTCAACAAATATGTTGACTGCTACCACCGGCTGATAACTTGGAGGTTCCCATGACGGACGAAACGGCTGATGTGTCATTGAAACGTCTGCGCGACGAGGCTGAGATTCAGCGTCTAATTTTCGAATACGCCTTTCGTCTCGATATGAACCATCCCAAGCAATTGGCGGATTTATTCGTGGAGGATTGCTTGGTCGTCTATGGGCCGAATTTTGGCGCGGAAGGGCGTACAGCCTATGCCAAAACTCTTGAAGGTATTGGAACATTTTTCGAGGCCACTAGCCATCACGTGTCTAATATCGTCATAGATTTCGATGGTGAGGATAAGGCAGATGTACGTTCGGTTTTATTTGCCTGGCATCGTTATCGCAAAGAACGCCCAGATGGTTATCTTTGGGGCCAATATCATGACATTGTCGTACGCGAAAGCGGTATATGGAAATTTAAGAAGCGGGAGTTGCGGACGACCGGTGTGCAAGATTTTCACGTCAAAGAAATGATTCCGATTGGTCGCGCCTAAATGGATAGTTCATCTTTTCCAGCATATGAATTTCTCCGCCTGGAGACAAAGGGTCCATTAACCTGGCTGGCACTTAATCGTCCGGACAAGTCCAATGCTCTTTCGAATGAGATGCTGGACGAATTTTCAGATGCTTTAGAGCGGCTCAAGCAATCTGGCGGCCCCGTTATCGCAATTCGTGGCGAGGGCCATGGTTTCTCATCTGGATATGATCTTCAGCAAGTTGGCAAGGTCAAGCCTGCAAATGATCCAGTGGCAGACCGCGAACGGTTGCAGCGCAACTTGAACCGCTATTTGGCGATGTGGGACCACCCCAAGCCGATCATCGCCGCAGTGCATGGATACTGCATGGCAGGCGCAACGCAAATGTGCGTCTATGCCGACATCACGGTCGTAGCCGAAAACGCCCGCATCAGCGAACCGACACTTCCTATTGGTGGGGGATATATAGCACCTGTATGGGCTCCTTTGGTCGGGCCAAAGCGCGCGAAGGAGTTTTCTTTCGTACCGGGCAACAGCATTGATGGACGAACGGCGGTGGAATGGGGCTGGGCCAATCACAGTGTGCCGGAGAGCCAGTTGCTAGCAGCGGTTGAAGGTTTAGCGGAGCGAATTGCTCTGACGCCTCCCGACGTTCTTCGGATCAAGAAGCTCTCGATCAACCGAGCGGCCGAAGCGATGGGATTCCGGGCGGCGGCGGCATCGGTCGCAGAAATGGATGCCTTGCTGCATACGTCTCCAGATGTCGTCAAAGTCAAAAATTTGATTGAACAAATTGGCATCAAAGAGGCGATAAAGGCGTTCAGGGTTCCCTCGACGTCGCCCCTTGAACCCCTGCCCCCAAAGACCGAGGAGTAACGCTGAAATGGCAGATATTGAAATTACCCAAGACGGGCATATTGCCCATGTCCGCCTCAATCGCCCAAAGTCTCTTAACGCTATCAATGAGGCAATGGATCAAGCCATGTTCGAGGCCTGGCATCGTTTCAATGACGATCCTGATGTTTGGGTGGTGGTCTTATCTGCTGCCGGCGACCGAGCATTTTGCGTTGGCGCTGATGTCAGCGGCGGCGCCGAACGACCATCACGGATGGCATTGGGCGGCGGGATCACTGGAATCGGGGGGCCGTTGGTCAAGCTGAAGAAGCCTATGGTAGCGGCGGTTCAAGGCTATGTCCTTGGCGGCGGCTTTGAATTGGCAATGTGCGCGGATATTTTGATAGCTGCCGACACCGCGCAATTCGGGCTACCAGAAACAAGAGTTGGTATCATCGGCGAATGCGGCGTAATCCATCGGGCGATCCGGCAATTGCCATATCATATCGCAATGGCCATGATTTTGACCGGGGAACGCGTACCTGCCGCGGATCTAAAGGGCTATGGTCTCTTAAATGCAGTAGTTGCGCCTGATCAGTTAATGGATACAGCTTATGAATGGGCAAACAAGATTGCAGCGGCATCTCCGTTGGCGGTGCAGGCCGCCAAGCATGCCGTATTGGATCGGCTAGGTTGGCCATTGGAAGTGGCACTAACAAGCCGCTTCGAGCCAATAGAAGCCTATGCATCTAGCGAAGATAGAGTCGAGGGGCGTAAAGCTTTCGCCGAGAAACGTGCTCCAAAATGGCAAGGGCGGTAGTACGTTATGTGGAGTAAAGAAATCTTCGTATGACCCAAGCTTGCGACCCGAATTGGTATCGTCATGTACTAGGGCATTACCCAACTGGCGTTGCCGTTGTCTCGGCTTCGGACGCGCAGGAGAATCGCATTGGGCTGACGGTGGGCTCTTTCACTTCAGTCTCCCTCAGCCCACCGCTGATAGCATTTTTTCCGAGCAAAAATTCCAGCAGTTGGCCCCGCATTCTTGAAATTGGCCATTTCTGTATCAACGTGCTGGCGGTTGACCAGGAAAATGTCTGTCGCAAACTAGCAGCGCAGGGAAAAGATAAATTTACAGACATCAAATATCGTTTGTCAGAACGTGGAGATCCAGTGATTAAAGATTGTGTAATTTCGCTCGATTGCGACCTTCAGTCGGTGCATGAAGCAGGAGACCATTACAATGTGCTCGGCTTGGTAAAATCGCTGCAAATTGAATCGACCAAGAAGCCACTATTGTTCCTAAGAGGTGGTTATGGAAGCTTTTTTCCCCTTGGTGAAACGGTTTGATCTAACGCCTATAGCCAATGGAGTCAGCTTATGAGCACCGCCGCGCCGCTGTCGCCAATTGAGATGATCATTGAAGACGCCCGTAATGGCTTGCCCTATATCCTGGTTGATGCAGATGATCGAGAAAATGAAGGGGATGTTATAATCCCTGCGCAATTTGCAACGCCACTGCAAATTAATTTCATGGCAAAATATGCGCGTGGTCTAATTTGTCTAGCAATTACCAGAGATCGAGCCGAACGATTGGCGTTGCCGCCAATGACTGCCAACAATCAATCTGGGCATTCCACCGCCTTTACCGTATCCATTGAAGCGCGGGAAGGTGTGACGACAGGAATTTCCGCCCACGACCGTGCCCATACAATCGCCGTCGCAATTGATCCTACCAAAACCGCGCAAGATGTTGTGTCGCCGGGGCATGTTTTTCCATTGGTTGCTCGCGATGGCGGCGTTTTGATTCGCGCCGGTCACACAGAGGCCGCAGTCGATATTTCCAGGCTCGCCGGCCTTACACCAGCAGGCGTGATTTGCGAAATTATGAACGAAGACGGTTCAATGAGCCGCATGCCTGAATTGCAGCGTTTTGCGGCCCAGCATAAAATCAAGATCGGTACCATTGCAGATTTGATAACCTTTCGACGGCGCACCGAGCGCCTTGTCAAACGAGTGGCAGATGCGCCTTTTAATAGCTATTACGGCGATGATTTCCGCATTGTTGTCTACCAAAATACTGTTGACCAGAGCGAACATGTAGCGCTTGTGCGCGGCGATATTCAAGCAGGATCTGATACGTTGGTTCGTGTGCATCAAGTCGATCTAACGGCTGATCTCCTGAATTGGACCCAGGCGCACAAGGATTATGTTCCCAATGCGTTGCGCGCGATTGCAGCTCATCGCGGTCCAGGGGTTGCTGTGTTCGTGCGAGACCCTAATCCGGCTTCCATTTCAGACCGGATCAAAGGTGGCCGTAGAATATATCATGACACCCAATCCCATCGCGATTATGGCATTGGCGCCCAGATTCTGCTCGATCTTGGCGTTGAGCGGATGGTATTGCTAACCTCAAGCAAGCGCAAAATGGCCGCACTAGAGGGATTTGGGCTTTCGATCGTGGGCCGACGTCCCGTACTAGAGTAGGCGCTCTCTTGTTTTAGGCTAAAGTCAACCCTGCCAATTTAGCGCGCAGCGCCCTTTTGTTGACTTTAGTTGCAGACATCGGCCATTCGTTAGAAGACATGAAAAAAATGGCGCGAGGAATTTTATACTTTGCGATCCGACCGTTGCAAAATGAGATTAATTCGTCTTCCGTTACTTTTTTACCCGGCCGCAATTCGACGAAAGCGACGGGCACTTCGTCAAGACGTGGGTCGGGTCTGCCGACGACTTCCGCCAGCTTTACCGCCGGATGTTCACAAAGGAACGCTTCAACCTCAATTGCCGCAACATTTTCACCGCCGACTTTCAGCATATCCTTCAGTCGACCGTTGAATAATAAGCTGCCATCGGCACTACGGGCATATAAATCACCGGTGTGAAGCCACCCTTCTTTGTCGAGGCTGGATGCTGTTTTTTCTGGATCATTATAATACCCGTCCATAACGCAATAGCCTCGCACGAGAATCTCTCCAACCTGGCCGGGTGTGGCATCAGTTCCAGTTTCAATGTCGAGGATACGGATATCCACACCTGGTGATGCTTTGCCTTGGAACGTGGCTCTTTGTTCATTTGTTTCATCAGGATCGCTTAAAGCAAAAACGCCAGCGGTTTCGGTCATCCCGCAGGCTTGAATAATCTCCGCTTTAGGAAAAAGCCCTTGGACCCTTTCGACTAAGGGTTTGGGAGCGATCAAAAACAGCGAGCGCAAGCTATCTAGTTGTTTTTGATCGAAAGTAGGATGATCTATTAAGGCTTGGACTATGGCCGAGAACCAAGGCCAAGCGGTGGTTACACGTTCACGCGCCATCAAATCGAGCGCACGTCCAGGTTCAAAGAAAGAGTCTGTGAGATATGTGCCACCAGCACCCAAAACGCCGATAAACGGTGCAAGAGAACCGATATGAAATAAAGGGCCACCTCCCCAATGCACGGGTGGACCATCTGAAGGCAGGCGACGGCGCGCCCGCTCGGATGGGCCACGAGTGACGGCCTCATGGCAAAGCATGCAACCCTTCGGATTGGCAGTCGTGCCAGAGGTGTACATGATCAATGCCGTATCACGCACGCATACGCGATGGTGCGCTGATTTAACCCAGTCCATGTCCGCAGTTGCGGCGATCCGATCGAAATCTTCCCGCCCGAGAAATCCAGGCGCTTCGTTGCCGCGAAGCAATATACAATGCCGTAGTTTTTTGGCTTCCTCTAATGCCAAATTCATCGGGTTAGACGCTTTGGACAGAGATGGCAGGGCCTTCTGTATGACTTCTGCAAAATCGACATACTCTGTCCCGTCGCTGGTTGTTAGCAGTGCGACAAGATCGGCATTATCGATGATAAAGTTTAATTCCTTGGCTTTGTGGCGGGCATTTAGTGGGACGACCACGCAACCCAATAAAGTAATGCCGAAAAACCCTTCAAGAAATTCCACACTATTCGTAGTAAATATACCCACATGTTGGCCTGGTCGAACGCCCAATGCCGTAAGGCCGGCAGAAATTTTGCGCGCACCGCGCAAAAGCGAGCCATAACTACATTGCCGCTCAGGAAAAACAACTATGTTGCGATCAGGATGCTGTATGGCACCACGGATAAGCAGATCGCCGACCGTTGATACCTCGGTCCAATAATCTGGACTATCCATATCGCCGAGCCTCCCTTGCAGCCAATCAACGCAGCCAGTTCTCGCATCGCCAGTCCGGCTCCAACAGGAATTTGCCTGACGCGAGGTCACAATTTAAGTAATAGTCAAGGCGCCGGTCAACGTTAAAGTTGACCATGATCTCATGCTTTTTTTGGCAGCCTCCGAACATTCCGCAAATAGTCAACATTCGTGTTGACCATTTGTTTTTTTGTGCCTACGATCGCTGAAATCAGAGCTCCTCGACATGCCAAGTTACGTTCTCGTTGAGATCACTTAGAGGCGTTCGCGGCTATATCGAAGTTTGCGCCGAAGTCTGGCGAAGCGAAAGGAACACGGGTATGCAGTTTCACCTCATGCAAACGGGCGTCATCGGGCGGAAAGCCGAAATAGAGCAAGGTATGGCAGGTCAGCGCCCCGAGCTTTATCAGCGCTATCTTGAGGAAGTGAAGCTCTATGTCCAATTAGCTGACGACCTTGGCTATGGTGCCTATTGTCAGCCCGAGCATCATTTGCAGCTTGAGGGGTTTGAGATCAATAACCACCCTGCGATGTTCAGTCTTTTCACAGGTCTCCATACCAAGCGCATTAAGCTCGGCATGATGGGGTATGTTCTGCCGACTCATAATCCGGTTCGTGTGGCAGAAGAAATTGCTACGCTTGATCATATGCTGAAGGGTCGGGTTATCGTGGGGTTTCTGCGCGGCTATCATGCTCGTTGGGTTGATTCATTGGCGGCGATACATGGTATTACTGCAACGACGTCGATGATGGCGCGCAATCGCGACGAACGCGATCAAATGAATAGGGAGTTGTTTGAAGAGTCGTTCGAAGTAGTGATGAAAGCCTGGACCAATGATGTATTCGACCATAAAGGAAAATTCTGGCAATTTCCGCCGGAAGGCGGGTCGCAAGGCCATCCGGCTTATGCAGAATTCGGTAAGGGGCAGGATGAAGACGGAATTGTCCGCAAGATAGGCATCGCCCCACGCTGTTATCAGCAGCCCCATCCGCGTATTTATGGAGGCTTTGCCGCGAGCATGCGGACCGTTGATTTCTGGGCACGCAAGGGCGGCAAGCCAATCGTGCTGTCAGACGACATGGATTTTTGTCAGGCATTTTGGAAGCGATATGACGAAAAGCAGCGGGCGGCGGGTCATGATATTCCCGCCGAAGATCATGTTGGTTGGGGCGGCTTTCTAATGTTGGTCAAAGACAAAAGCCGCGCAGAGCAGTTGATGGAAGAACATCAATGGTTTTGGGACAAATGGTTTATTCCCTTCGGCCAGAGAATGCCCAATGTCTTAATCGGCACTGCGGATGAGGTCGCTGATAAAATCGGCAAGTTTCATGACAAACTCAAGTTCAATGAATTGTTCTTGATGTTTGGCCAAGGCCATTTAGAGCCTGAGGAAAACCAGGAAGAGCTCGAGCGCTTTATAAGTCAGGTTGCTCCGCGATTTGGCAACAAAAATGAAATCGGTACGTTCGTATAAAAAAATAAAGTGTTTGGTTTTTCCCTAATAATATAAGTCGTCACTTGGTAGACGGGATAAAAATATGAAATGCGGCTTTTTTCATACGCCATACAATCTACCTGATCGGTCGGCACGGCAAATATTTGACTGGTCCCTACGTTTAGCGGAAGTTACGGATCAATCAGGTTTCGCCGATTTTATGATTGGCGAACATTATACACTGGCTTGGGAAAATATTCCGTTTCCCGAAGTTATTATCGGGGCCGCAGCTCCTTTGACCAAGCAAATCAGATTTGCCCCAATGGCGCACCTGTTGCCCTATCATGACCCCGTTACGCTGGCGATCAGGGTAGGGTGGTTGTCACAAGTCCTTGAGGGGCGCTATTTCCTTGGCGTGGCCCCAGGCGGACACCATACCGATGCGATTGCGCATGGCGTTGATAATGTCGCAGAACTGATGGCTCCTATGTTGGAATCCCTAGAAATCATGGAAAAAATTTGGGCGCGGGAGCCTTTTCGGTTCCAGGGAAAATATTTCAAGGGTGGATTTCCCGGGCCTGACGATATGCCCGGCTATGACGTGGAAATTGCCGACAATGGTCCCTGGGGTGGGCGTGAGAAGATGGAAATAGCAGTGACTGGGCTATCAGCGCCGTCACGTTCATTAGAATTCGCCGGACAGCGCAATTATAGTCCCATCTCTTTCTTTGGAGGCTTGGACCAGATGAAGTCTCACTGGCAAACCTGGGCTCAAGCTATGGAAACTGAAGGACGCGTGCCAGAGCGTCGTCGTTTCCGAGTCTGTCGCGATATCTTTATTGCCGATACTGACGCGGAAGCAAAAAGGCGCGCGATTGCCAGCGGTTTGGGCAAGAGCTGGGAACATTATCTGATGCCGATCTACAGAAAATTTAATCTGTTGCAGGGACTTATTGATGATTCCGGCATGGATATTGGAGTCAATGATATTGGCATGGACTTTCTTGCCGAACATGTCTGGCTTTGCGGGTCGCCAGCAACTGTAATCGCCAAACTGCAGCGAATGGCTGAGCATGTCGGTGATTGGGGTGAAATCTGCGTCAATTCTCACGACAACATTGACGAACCCGCGCCTTATTTTGAAAGCCTCGAACGTCTCGCAAAAGAAGTCGTTCCTCATGTCGGATTTTAATTTTGTTTTCGTAGCCGGGCTCCAAATGTTGGAGGTTCTGAGTGAAAACGTGCCTAGTTTGACATGTCAGCAAGGTCTCTTGGCTATTTCACGCTATGGCCTTTTGGAGACCAAGGCATAAAAATGGAATTTTCAATTTGTTGCATGGTGTCGTCGAGCGCTGAGTCAAAACTTTCACCTTCAGAGGCGGGGTCTGGTTCGTCGCCATAAGTCACGAGGATGTTGAGAAATACCAAAGCAGCGCTGATCAATCGGCGTTGGGCCACTGCATTGGGTAGATACCCTAATCGGATGCGAAGTAGTTTAAGGATTTGGTCAAGGCAAGGGGGTGAAGGTACGCCAAATTCACCGAATTGCTGAAAGCGTCGCCGCAGTAAGAATTGAACTAGAAAATTTGCATAAGAGTGATTGCCGTCGGCATCGTGCAACTCAAGTTGGGGCAGGAACACCATGTCCAGCAATGTCCGAGCATGGTGTAATTTCTCGTTCCGTTCTGCGGCCTCCAGCATTGCGCGACGCCGTGGTTCCATTTGTAGCATCCGGTAAGTGAAAACAGCGTTCACTAGACCGTCCAAAGAGCCGAAATGATATTGGACCGCATAGTGGTTTCGTTGTTCTGCCTTGGCGGCAATCTCTCGCATTGATACGCTGTCGATGCTCGCCTTTGCAAACAAGGTTTCTGCTGCCAGTATTATCTTAATCTGGCTATCAGTGTATGAGGTTTCTATTGGCGTCTGGACTGGTCGTTTATGCTTCACTTTTATCTATCTCGCCCTAACTTCGTTTTGACTGGCCTCTTCTACATGCGCTTGATCATTGTCCTCATACCCAAGAAGGCCGCGCGACTAGAAGAGTTTTCGCCTTATGCTGGTCAGTCATCTCAATCAGAAACGCCAAATAAGGCATGTGACTTATCATGGCGTTTATGAAACTGGAAGCTCAATCCGGCCTCTTGGACTAAGAAAAACAGCTATACCTGGGTCAATGGTGTAAATTCTGGGCATTAAAATCAAAAAAAGTTTGCGTTTTTCTATCGGATCAATCATGGTGTTGATTAAGCCGGATGGCTTAATCGGCATACTGATGTGGAGCCCTTGAACGGGTATAGGGGAGATTGTCATGGCAATGGAAACGGGACTGATTTTTCATCCTTATATGCGGCCAGGCCGCACCGCGCGGCAAACATTCGAATGGGGGGTGCAGAATTCCATCGCCTGTGACAAGGCCGGCTTTACATCAATGATGATATCGGAGCATGCGTCGCAAATTTGGGAAAACATACCCAATCCTGAGCTGATCATGTCCGCCGCGGCGTTGCAGACAAAGCAAATACGATTTGCACCGATGGCTCATCTCTTGCCTCATCAACATCCCGCGAAATTGGCGATCATGATTGGTTGGTTGTCGCGAATTTTGGAGGGCCGGTATTTCTTAGGTATTGGCGCCGGCGCGTATCCACAAGCGTCTTATATGCATGGCATTAAGAACGGCCAGGATACGGCTTTCTTGAATGAAATGGTCCGCGAATCTCTGTTGATCATGGAGAAGATTTGGAAGCGCGAGCCCTTCTTTTATGAAGGCAAATTTTGGAAAGCAGGCTATCCGGAAGAGGTGGAGGCGCACAGTGAAGAAGACGAGCAGCATAAACTTGCCGACTTCTCACCTTGGAATGGCGCCGCGCCAGAAATCGCAGTCACCGGCTTCAGCTATAATTCTCCATCGATGAGGTTGGCAGGTGAGCGCAATTTCAAGCCAGTGTCAATTTTTTCAGGGCTTGATGCACTTAAAAAGCATTGGGAAACTTATTCAGAAGCGGCGATCAAAGCCGGACATACGCCAGATCGGTCGCGTCACGCGGTCTCGCAAACTGTATTTGTCGCGGACACCGATCAGGAAGCTAAAAAGCAGGTGATGGAGGGGCCGATCGGTTATTGTTTTAACCGCTACCTTATCCCAATCTGGCGTCGGTTTGGGATGATGGACGGCTTTGCCAAGGATGCTGGTATTGACCCAGACAAAGCCGATTTGGAATTTCTCGTCGATTATGTGTTCGTAGTCGGTTCTCCTGATACAGTCGTCGAAAAGATCAACAAGCTGTTTCACGCTTGCGGTGGATGGGGAACTTTGCAAGTGGAGGCACATGATTATTCGGACGATCCCGCGCCATGGTTTTATTCACTTGAGCTGATCGCTAAAGAGGTCGCCCCTCGCATCACTTTGCCCAAAACAGCGCAGCAGTCCAATTGAGCTCCATGCTCTTTGTGGAAAGGAGCCGCAGCATGACTGAACGAGAGGAAAACAAAGCACGTGTGGCGAAGTTCCTGGATCTTTTCTCCGCAGGAGATATTGGTGGTTTGCTCGACTCTTGGCACGACGACGGAACTTGGTGGGTGTCTGGCAGGTTATCCGGATTCTCTGGGACCTATGGCAAGCAAGAGATGGGCGCTTTGCTGGCCAGCGTAAAAGATCTTTATAAAACTGGAACACTCCGGATCACGCCTTTGGCCATGACCGCTGAAGGAGACCGTGTTGCGGTTGAGGCTGAAGGTTATGCCGAGTTAAACGACGGACGTATCTATAATGGCGGGTACCATTTTTTGTTTGAACTCGCTGGCGAGAAAGTCATGCACATCCGAGAGTATATGGATACAGCGCATGCTTCGGAGATTTTTCTGACGCCACAAGAGGCCGTAACAAACTAACGTTCCCATGCGCGGCTTATACCCGGCTCAGGAGTTTGAACATCATGACAAAAGGCCGTGCAACCGTTCTTGTTGAGCCCAATCGCCTTGAAACTTGGGAAGTCCCAGTGCCGGACCCTGAACAAGGCGGTGTGGTCGTACGTGTTGTGCTTGGTGGTGTGTGTGGCAGCGATGTACACATCGCGTCGGGTGAGGCTGGTATCATGCCGTTTCCGATTATCCTTGGACATGAGGGTATCGGGCGAATCGAAAAACTGAGTCAGGGCAGCCATACAGACTATGCCGGCGAGCCGGTTAAAGAGGGTGACTTGATCTATTGGTCACCCATTGCTTTATGCCATCGCTGCTATTCCTGTACGGTGCTCGAACAGACGCCATGTGAAAACTCACAATTCTTTGAACATGCGAAAAAGCCAAATTGGGGAAGCTACGCCGATTTTGCCTGCCTGCCAAATGGCATGGCGTTTTTCCGCCTGCCCGACACCGCGTCGCCGGAAGCGCTGGCTGCGCTAGGATGCGCGTTGCCCACAGGTCTAAGAGGCTTCGACCAAGGTGGCGGCATTCGATTTGGCGAGTCTGTTGTTGTCCAGGGGGCCGGTCCAGTTGGATTGGCGGCAACTTTGTTGGCGTCAATCGCGGGTGCCAACAAGATTATCGTTATTGACAGCGTTCCAAGCCGCCTTGAAGCAGCAAAACGGCTTGGCGCGACGCATGTGCTGTCAATGACGGAGTTGGACGCCGAGGCTCGCAGGGATAGCGTCTATGGCCTGGTTGGTGCTAGGGGGCCTGATATCGTTGTTGAAGCCGCAGGGGCGCTCAATGCTTTTCCAGAGGGTGTTAATCTGGTCGGCAATCATGGCCGCTATATTGTACTTGGCCTTTGGGGTGTTATCGGAGAAGTCGGGATCTCTCCGCGGAATTTGACTCTGAAGAATACCCATCTTCATGGCGTTACTTTTCCTAAGCCGAAGCATTATTATCAAGCTGTGCAATTAGCTGCCGCGATGCAGGATAAGTTTCCCCTCTCTGATCTGGTTACCCATCGTTTCAGTATTAGCAGCGCTGCCGAAGCTTTAGCTAAAACGAAAGAAGGTAGTGTAATTAAAGCCGTTATTGACCCGGCTTTATAATCACGCGGGGATTTGAATAAGAAAGGGTGCGGACATGAAGGTGACAGAGTCGCAAATGGAAGACAGCAGCTTTGCGAAGATACCGGCAAATGTGCCGAAAGATAGAGTCGTCGATTTTGACATGTTCAATCCCGCCGGTATCGATGAGGAAGGTGTCCACGGCGCTTGGAAACGCCTTCAAAAAAATGCCAAATATAAGGTTGTTTGGACCCCGCGCAATGGCGGACATTGGATAGCAGTACATGGGAAAACAATTCGCGCCATGTACCGGGACCCAAGTCATTTTTCAAGCCACGTGATTTGGTTGCCAAAGGCGGAAGGTGAAAAATATGGCTTGGTGCCTACACGTTTGGACCCACCACAACATACCCCGTTCCGGGAAGTCTTAAACAAAGGCATTGGCTTAAGCGAGACACGGCGACTTGGCGACATGATCCGAGCAATTGCTGCGGAAATTGTCGAAGACATTCGGCCTCGGGGTGGATGCAATTTTACTGAGGATTATGCCAAGGTTTTCCCAATAAGGGTATTTCTCGGGTTGGTGGATTTGCCAATGAGTGATGCCAAGAAGCTGAAAGACTGGGTCGATCAGATGACCAGGCCGGATGGGTCTATGTCCATGCAAGAAGTCATGGACAAGCTGTTCGAATATCTTGAGCCCGTGGTCAATGAACGCCTCCAAAAGCCTGGCGACGACCTTATCAGTCGTGTCATCCATAATGATATTGACGGTCGTGAGATGACTCGCGAGGAGATGCTGGGACTGGTGTCGTTGTTGTTGGTTGCAGGACTTGACACGGTCGTTAATATCCTCAGTTTCTTCATGGAATTTTTGGCAAGAAATCCAGATCATCGGCGACAGTTGACCCAGGACACCTCATTAATTCGCAAAGGCATCGAAGAATTATTTCGAAGGTTCCCAGTGGTTGCCGAAGCACGTATGATAAAAGAAGACATGACATATGATGGAGTCCAGCTGAAGTCTGGAGAAATGATGTGTCTTTCGACATTGTTGGGTGGTCCCGATGAAGAGATGAACACCTGCCCAATGGAAGTCGATTTTAAGCGCAAGGGTATATCACATATTACTTTTGGCGATGGACCGCATATATGTGCCGGACAGCATTTAGCGCGTTTAGAAGCCACTATCACTTTAGAGGAATGGCTTGCCCGAATACCCGAATTTAATATCGCGCCGGATAAAGAAGTGAAGCATAAATCCGGTATTGTCTGTACCGTAGAGAGCCTGCCGCTCATTTGGGATGTGTCGCAAACAAAAGCAATTTCGACACAAGCGTAGCCATGCGAGCAGAGTACCGCGCAACTACAAAAGCGATATTGTAGAAAGAAACCTGAATTGAAGCGAGTTTCGTGAAGGGTAGCCCAATGCAGCTAATGATAACACTGCCAAATGGTGAGCAGCAGACCATCGAGGCACGTAGTGAATGGACTCTGATGGAAGCGATGCGCGATGCAGGTTTGCCGGTGCTGGCTCAATGTGGCGGGGGGTGTGCATGCGCGACTTGTCATGTCCATATTGCGCCTGCTTGGCGCGTGAAAACGGGGACGGCCAGCGCAGAGGAAACCGAGCTGTTAACGGAAAGCCCTTATTATGATTTGGCAGCGTCTCGCCTGAGCTGTCAAATCATATGCGGTCCGGACCTGGATGGCCTTGAAGCGTCCTTGCAAGCCGATGCGTGTGAAAACTAGAGGTCAATCAACGCCTTGATGCGGTGATGCGTTGGCTGCGATTTCTAGGGTTTGAAAAATGGCAGATTTCCCCGCCCCAAGCTTAATCGCGTTGGCAAGGTGCAAGCGCATGCCCGGCAAATACCGATGGCTTGTCGAAGCGTCACAAGCTAAAGCGATCAATTCCTTAGTGAGTGCTGGCAGCAGCCCTGACCTCCACGGCAAGGCGCAATATTGAAAAAATCCTTCAAATCCGTCAGGCGAAAGGCGCAGCAACGCTTCTAAAAAGCCCGGCACCATTTCTTCTATGCGCACCCAATAAGGATTGTCGCCGATATATTTGTTCCATAATTTCCGTTGTTGTTCGGTAAACGCTGCGGTTGCCTCCGTGCATTCAGCGCGGCACGCGTGGCTTAGCAGCACACGGGATCCTTCCATCAGAGAATGAACACCCAAAGCCGATACCAGCAGCAGCGCTTCGTGGAGTTCTGCCACACTAACGCCGACCTTGATGGCATCATCGCTCAGACGAATGCAAGCGGCGCGGTCCAGAGACGTCACGGCTGCATGAACTGAAAACGCAATCACAGCAGCCGTCTGTGCATCGAGGGGTACGCCGTCCTCGAGGCCCTGCAACATTTCGGTCGCCACATCTTTAACATCTTGAAGCGAGATCATGCGTCCAGTCAACTTACATGTTGACCGATGACGCTAGTCTGGGATATGCGTTTTTGCAAGAAAATATAGCTCATCAGCTATCTTCGGCGAGCGGTTCAATTTATGTAATTTTATTTCTTGGACCCAGAGGCCCTGCCGGGTTGCTTCGGGGCCATGCCTGCAAAGAAAATACTCCAAAATGTCTCCGCAATTTCCTCTGCAGTTTGCGGCCCTTTTGGATCGTACCACCGATGCGTCCAGTTAAACATGCCGAATAGGGCATTGGCGGCTAAACGTTCAGAAACATCGTTGCGAAATGCACCATCGGCGATACATTGGCCGATTAGTTCTTTGACTACGGCTTCGAAACGCCGAGTCTGGTTCATCATCTCTTTAGCCCAGGGTGTTGGCTCGTTGGAAACTTCATGCATTTCTTCTTGGATATAGACATACATGTGTGGATAGCTTTCATCATATGAAAGCATGAGGCGTAGCATCAATTGGTGGAGCTTTTCGGTGGGTTTTAAAGAAGATTCTTCTAACAGACGCTCAGCCTGATTTAAGTTTTCGTCTAGAATACCTTTTACCGCTTCGCGGAATAATTCTTCTTTGCTGCTGACATAATAATATAAAGTTGCCCGATCAAGGCCGGCATGTTGGGCGATGTCTGCAAGCGTCGTTGACTTATAGCCTTTTTCCTTAAACAACTGCGCTGCGAGCAGAACTAATTCCGCGCGCTTCGCTTTGTAATCTGTACCGCCAACGGATAGCGCTGATTTACGCCGTCGGGCAATGTTACTTCTTTGGCTCACAGGTCATCTTTTGCAAATGGCTATAAACGCTGAAACTATAATTTTAAAATACCGGCTCGAAAAGCGCTTTTTCAAAGCTGCCTATAGGCAGTGTGGGCGGCCTGTCAGTTGCCATGCACAAAGGCCAAGTGCAGCTCACCTGGCTGTCATGCCACCGTCGATGACATGTTCGGCAGCAGTGATGAAGGAAGACTCGTCTGAAGCTAGGAAAACCATAAGATCGGCAACTTCAGATGCATCAGCCATGCGTGCCAATGGCGTGTGCGAGGCAGCGCCTGAACCTTCCTCATCCGTGGCTTCAACCATCATTGGCGTCTTGATATAGCCGGGATGGACTGAATTAACGCGAATATTTTGAGGGCCGTACTCGGCAGCAGCCAATTTGGTCATACCGCGTACAGCGAATTTACTGCCGACATAGGCGAGATTGGGGGCGCCCATACAGGCCACTAAACCCGCTATCGAAGAGACATTCACAATCGATCCCACACCCGCTTTAAGCATCGACGGGATCACCGCTTTCATCCCCAAAAAAACCCCAGTTTGGTTGATGGAGCAAACACGCTCATAGTCAGTGAGGCTAAGTTCGAGGGTTTGAGCAACTGGACCCAATATGCCAGCATTGTTAATCAGAACATTGACGGTTCCAAAGGCTTTTTCACCTTGCTCGACGACAGAGCACCAGTCAGTCTCGTTCGTGACATCATGGGTGATAAAGAGGGCTCGGTCGCCGAGCTCATTGGCCAAAACCTGGCCGCCGGCGGTATTGATGTCAGTGATAATGACCTTTGCTCCCTCGGCGACAAATTTTCGCGCATGTGCTGACCCCATCCCCTGTGATCCGCCTGTGATGATCGCAATTTTGTTTTCGAGCCTTGCCATGACGCGGTCCTTATCATTTAAGTCACGTGTCACAATAGAAAATTGAAAGCCGAGCGTCTAACGAAAAATCTCTCGGCTTTTGGGGCTTAAGACTTTTACGACCAGGTGGAAGTTCATGCTTCGATGCTTGCATCTTGCTCCAACGAGACTTGCTCCGAGAATGTGGAGAGCGCTTTGCTTGTTAATGCGGCCACAGCTTCCAAGCGGCATGGGCCTTTATAGCCAAGGGCAGAATGGCGTCTGTCGTGATTATTAGATGCTGTCAATATAATGGCTGAATGCCGGCTGTGGCTTGGCCAGGCCCTTTCTCACCCGGTCACTGGTGGCCCAGCCAAGGACCCCGCCGCAAGAGCAGCTTCATCGCCCCCGGTCGTGATATAGTCGAGCGGCGCCCACGCCGGCTTCGCCGCCGCGATGCGATGTGTCCGACCCGCAGACACAGGCAACAGTTCATGCCAGAGACATGGCCTCCACTGGGCTCCGCTTCACCACCCGCATTGGCGGTTTTGGTTTTGGTCTTTGAGCCAGGTCATGAGCGGGGCGAAATAGGCGCTGATGGCGGTAGCGTCGATTTCGCGGTTGCCGGTGAAGGCTTCCAGAGCGTCGGGCCAGGGTTGGGAGGCGCCCATTTCCAGCATGGCCTTGAATCGCGCGCCGACGGCGGCGTTGCCATAGACCGAGCAGCGGTGCAGCGGGCCTTGCCAGCCGGCTTGCTGGCAGGCGGCCTGATGAAATTGGAACTGTAGAATATGCGCCAGGAAATAGCGCATATAGGGGGTGTTGCCGGGAATGTGAAATTTGGCGCCGGGGTCGAAATCCGCCTCGCTGCGGGCCACCGGCGGGACGATGCCTTGATAGGCGGTGCGCAAATCCCACCAGGCCTGATTATAGCGCTCCGGCGGCGTTTCGCCCGAAAACACCTGCCAGCGCCATTTGTCGACCAGCAAACCGAAGGGCAGAAACGCCAGCTTGTCCAGGGCGCGCGCCATCAACAGGCCCAAATCGGCATCCGCACCCGGCAGTCGGTCGGCGGGCAGCAGCCCGATTTGGGCGAGATATTCCGGCGTCACCGACAACGCCGCCATGTCGCCAATAGCCTCGTGGAAGCCGTCATTGGCGCCGGTCATGTATAATGGGTCCTGATGCTTATAGGCGCGTTGATAGAAACTGTGGCCAAGTTCGTGATGAATGGTCTCGAAATCATCGGCGGCGATGTCGATGCACATCTTGATCCGCAAATCATCCTGATTGTCGAGATTCCAAGCCGAGGCATGACACACCACATCGCGGTCGGCGGGTTTGGTGAACAGCGAGCGCTGCCAAAAGCTTTCCGGCAACGGCGCGAAGCCTAGGGACGTGAAAAACGCCTCGCCAGTTTCCACCATTTGCCGCGGCGTATAGTCGGCATCCTTCAGCAATTGCGTCAGGTCATAGCCGGGGCCGGCGGTTTCAGGCCCAACCAGATCATAAAGCGCGCCCCATTGTTGTGCCCACATATTACCCAGCACATGCGCCGGGATCGGCCCCTGGGCCGGCACCACCGTGTCGCCATAATGATCGTTCAAGCGGGCCCGAACATGGCAATGGAGTTGCTCATAAAGCGGCTTCACTTGATCCCACAAATCGTCGACCATGGTGGCGAAAGCATCGGCGTCCATGTCATAATTGGAGCGCCACATCTGGCCCAGTTCGTCATAGCCCAATTCGCGCGCGCCTTCATTGGCAATATTTACCATGCGCACATAATCATCTTTCATGGGCGGCGAAACCTCGCGCCAGGATGTCCACATCTCCAGCAGCAGGTCAGGATCGCGGGTGCTGCGCATCAGCGCTTCCAGGCGGTTGCCGGGGGTGATCTCACCTTGATAGCGGCCAGTGCCCTTGCCATAGGCGGACTGCAATTCAGTGGCGATGGTTGACAGTTCCGCCGCGGCCCCGGGGGTTTCCGGTGCCGGCAACACCAGACCGCCCCGCAGCATCTGCATTTTACGCGCCAAGGCAGGCTCGAGATCCAGGTCTTGGTAAAGCTTGGTCCGGTTGGCCAAATTGACCGCCAACTCGGTATAATCGGCGCTGGCCCGGGCGGCCAGCCAGTCGGTGTCCTGGGTAATGAAATTGGCGTTAACCCAGGCGGCCCTGGCGGCATATTCGGACAGGGCGAACAGCCGCTTCTCCGCATTGGCCACAAAGGCCTCGGCTTCGGCCGGTGTCGGCTGTTTCGCCGCCTGTTCGTCGCCAGGAGCGCAAGCCGCCAACGCCAGCAGCGCCAATAAGGATTTGGATTTTGCCATCGGACCTCTCCTTGATGGGCTATCTCAGCAGGGCCGGCGACCGCCGTCAACGGCCCAGAAAATCGGGGTCGGGAATGGCGCGATAGGCGGCCCGCAGCGCCTCCGACCAGCGTTCGCGAATCATCCGGAAATAAGGGTCGTCTTCATCGATGCGGCGGCGCAAGCCGACCCGGCAGGCATCGCGTTCATAGATCAGCAGGTCGATCGGCAAGCCGACGGTGAGATTGGAGCGCAGTGTCGAATCCATCGAGATCAAGGCCAGCTTGACGGCTTCGGGGATCGGCGTGTCGATGCTGACCGAGCGGTCGAGAATCGGCTTGCCATATTTGCGTTCGCCGATCTGCAGGAACGGCGTATCGGCCGTCGCCTCGATGAAGTTGCCGGCGGCATAGACCTGGAACAAGCGCATCGAGCGGCCGGTGATCTGGCCACCGACCAGCAGCGACACGTCGAACGGCACACCCTGGGCATGCAGCGCCTCGCCATCGCTGCGGTAAACCTGGCGCACCGCCTCGCCCACCAATTGCGCGGCGCGGAACATGCTGGGCACGGTGTCGATGGTTTCGACCGCGCCGGTTTTGGGATTTTCCAGCCCCTCCTGCAACAGGTTCACCACCGCCTGGGTGGTGGCCAGATTGCCGGCGGTCATCAGTGCGATCATCCGCTCGCCGGGTTGCTCGAACACATGCAGCTTCGAAAAGGTGGAAATATGATCGACGCCGGCATTGGTGCGCGAATCGGCCAGCATGACCAGCCCATCGGTCAAGTCCAGGCCCACGCAATAGGTCATCGGGAGTTCCTCTTCTCGCTGGTATTATTGTTGCGACTGGGTGACCTGTACCTCGACATCGAGATGCTCTTCACCCTCGCCGCGCCAAAGCCCGCGCACCGGGGCGGCGGTCCAATAATCGAGTCCCACCGAGGCCCGCACATAAGCCTCGGTGGCGCACACCCGGTTGGCGGGGTCGAACCCGACCCAGCCAAGATCTGCGACATAGGCTTCGGCCCAGGCATGGCCAGCCTCATAAACCTCCAGATGATCCTGCGTCCACAGATAACCGCCGATATAGCGCGCCGGCACCCCTAAGGCGCGGGCGCAGGCGATGAAGGCATGGGCATGATCTTGGCACACGCCGGCACCGGCGGTCAGCGCGTCGGCGGCGGTGGTGCGTGCCTCGGTCATGCCGATGCGATAGTCGATACGGTCGCGAATCAGACTGGTCAGGTGGTGCAGTTGGTCCAAACCGCCGCTGTCGCGGGTTTGATGCGCCAGATCGATCAGTGCCGCATCGGCTTCGGTCAGCCGTGTGGAACGCAGAAAATAGGCCGGTGGCAGCGGTTCGGCAGCGCCACGGACCACGCCGTGGGTTTCCGTCGTTTCAACCTCGCCTTCCACCAAAACCGCCGATTCTCGGTGCGGCCGGTTGACGCTGTGGCAGTGCACGTGATTGCCCAGGCCGTCTGTGATCATGGGCAACACCCGGGCGCCATCGCCGGTGACCCGCCAGTTCAGCACCCGCTGACCGTCATGATCGCGCGGGGTCAGGCGCAGGGTTTGGATCGAATAATCGACCCATTGATCATAGCGGTAATGGGTCAGATGACGGATGCGTAATCGCATGAGAATCGCCTGCAGTTTTTGGGCAAAATATCACATCAGATAAAAGCGATTGATTTCCGCGCCCAATTGAATGTTTCGGTCAATGAAAGTGGTCAGATATTCGTGCAGGCCCTGGCTGTACACGGCATCGATGCGGCCGAATTTCAAATCCGCGTGCATCTGCCCGGCCAGCCGGTGACATTCGCCCCGGGCGCCGCCATAGGCCGCGCTCAATGCGTTCAGATTGTCGTTGATCTGGGCCATTGAACTGAGCAGCGAGCGGGGCATTTCCGGACTGAAGATCAGCATATCGGCGACATTCCAAGGCTGAATGCGGCCAGCATAAAGCACATTATAGGCCCGTGTCGCCGATACCGCCCGCAAGATCGCAGTCCAATGGTAATAATCCAGCGCGCCGCCAACGCCTTCGGCGGAGGGCAGCAGTACATGATATTTCACGTCCAGCAACCGGGCGGTGTTGTCGGCGCGTTCAATGAAGGTGCCAAGGCAAGTGAAGAAATAACTGTCGCGGCGCAACATGGTGACGGTGTAGCTGCCGGTGAATTGCAGGCAGCGCCGCTTGGTCCAATCCAGCACCGCGCTAATACGGTTGGGCGCAAAGTCCTCATTCGTTAAGCCACGGGCTTCGATCCAGGTTTCATTGACCGCGTCCCACATATCGGCGCTCAGCGCGATGCGCACCGCCCGGGCGTTGCGTCGCGCGGTTTGAATGCAGCTCATGATGCTGGAGGGATTGTCGGGGTCGCGGGCCAGAAAATCGGTCACCCTGGCGGCGGTGGCGGTCTCGTATTTGTCGTAGAAATCTTCCTCGCAGCCGGCCGAGACGATGGCGGAATGCCATTCCGAGCCCCGCCCGGCGCGATGTTCGCCTGGCGCCATCGCGGCCATGCGCTGGGTCACCTGGATCAGCCGGGCGACATTTTCCGCCCGCTCCATATAGCGGGCCAGCCAATGCAAATTGCTTGCCGCGCGGCTGAGCATCAGGCCCCCGTTCCATTACCGGCGGTCGGATCTTGATCGACCACCCATGTGTCCTTGGTGCCGCCACCTTGGCTGGAATTGACCACCAAAGAGCCTTGTTTCAGCGCCACGCGGGTCAAGCCGCCGGGCACGATGCGAATATCGCGGCCGATCAGCACGAAGGGCCGCAGATCGACATGACGCGGCGCGATGCCGGCGTCGACATAGGTCGGGCAGGTGGACAGCGCCAAGGTCGGCTGGGCGATATAATCGGCCGGCCGCGCCTTCAGCTTGGCGGCGAAGGCGGCGCGCTGGTCCTGGCTGGCTTGCGCGCCGACCAGCATGCCATAGCCGCCCGAGCCGCGTACTTCCTTGACCACCAGCTCGCCAAGATTCGCCAGCACATAGGCCAGATCGTCGGGCTTGGCGCAATCATAAGTCGGCACGTTTTTCAAGATCGGCTCTTCGCCGAGATAAAAGCGGATCATTTCCGGCACATGAATATAGACTGACTTGTCGTCGGCGATGCCGGCGCCGGGCGCGTTGGCCAAGGTGACGGTGCCGGCGCGATAGGCATTCATCAGTCCCGGCACGCCCAGCGCCGAATCGGGGCGAAAGGTCAGCGGGTCGAGAAACTCGTCATCAATCCGGCGATACAGCACATCGACCCGCGCCAACCCACGGGTTGTTCGCATATAAACGACATTGTCCTCGACGATCAGGTCATGGCCCTCGACCAGTTCGACCCCCATTTCGTCGGCCAGAAAGCTGTGTTCATAATAAGCGCTGTTGAACGGCCCAGGCGTCAGCACCGCGATTCGTGGCTCACCCACGCACAGGGGTGGCGCGACGGACGCCAGGGTCTCGCGCAATTCCTCCGGATAGTGCGACACCGGGCGGATGCGATGCTGGTCGAACAAGCCTGGAAACAGCCGCATCATCACCTCGCGGTTTTCCAGCATGTAGGAAACCCCCGACGGTGTCCGGCAATTGTCTTCCAGCACGTAAAATTCATCCGGGCCAACGCGCACCATGTCGATGCCAGCAACATGGCTATAGGCGCCCGCCGGCACGTCAAGGCCCTGCATTTCGGCGCGGAAGGCCTCATTATGCAGCACCAGATGTTCCGGTATGCGGCCGGCGCGGATGATATCGCGACCGTGGTAGACATCGTGAATGAAGGCGTTCAGCGCCTTGACGCGCTGTTCCAGACCTTTAGCCATGAGCGCCCATTCGCGCCCGTCCAACACCCGGGGGATGATATCGAAGGGGATCAGACGTTCGGGATCGCCGCCTTCGGTATAGACCGCGAAAGTGATGCCGATACGCCGGAACATGATTTCCGCCTCACGGCGTTTCTGTTCCATCAGGGCGGCGGGGGTGTCGGCCAGCCAATCGCGGATTAGCTGATATTGTGGCCGGCAGCCGCCGTCCAGCGGTCCCATTTCGTCAAAGGCGTCAACCAACGCAAACCCTTTTCGCCATATGACATAACTGTGACCCTTGGCGCGGCTCAGGTCAATGGCCGTGCTGCACCGCAACCATCAACGTTCGCGGAACACGAAGCCGGCCAGCCAGCCGGCGATCAGCGCGAACAGCACCGCCGCGAAGCCGTAAAAGGCCGGGCGGGTTTGGGCGAAATCATACATGAAACGCTCGAAGCCGGATTTGTCCACCGTCAGCCGCAACGTGGTGCGCCCGACCAGGCGGCCATCGGCGGCCAAGAACACGTCGGCGCGGTAAGGGCCGACCGGCACATTGGCTGGCAACATGATACGAGTCCGAAACAAGGTGCCGCCAAGAATTTCCAAAGGCACCAGCGCGGGCTTGAACAGCCCTTCATCGACTCGCTGCGCGATCAATCCAGCGCGGAAACCGCGTTGGGCGTCATCGTCCAGGGCGCCGGCGTCGGGCGACAGCATCAGCGCGTCCAAGCCGATCTGATGCAGCGAGCGGGTGCGCGGGTCGAGAATTTGATCCAATGCCCGGTTGGCCGCCACCGCATAATAGCCGGGCGCGGTCTCGAACCGGAGATGTTGGGTGTTGACCCAAATTCCCAACACCCGCTGCTGGCGGCGCACCACCGCCGGCCGCACTGGCCCGCGCACCACCGCGATCACATCGATCGGTTGGCCCGGCGGCAACACCGCGTCGCGGGTGACGGCGCCGAACAGCAGCAGATCGGTGCCGGCGAAGCTATAGCGAATGTCGACCCGGCGTTGCGACAGATCGGTGACCAGCGGCGCTTGCGCGTGCACCGTCGGGCCGGCGAGCAGCGCGCAGGCCGCCAACATCGTCAATAGCCGCCAGGCCGCCTGCATCATTGCACCCCCGCATCGACGGTGAATAGGCTGTCGGGGGTGGCGAACAGGCCAAAGGCCATGCGCACGCAGACCGCCAGCACCATCAAGGCGAGCAAGGCGCGCAATTGCTCGCCGCGCAATTTGCGGCCAGCGCGGACGCCGAATTGCGCGCCAACCACGCCGCCGATCAACAGCAGCGCGGCCAGCACCACGTCCACCGTCTGGGTGTTGACTGCGTGCAGCACCGTCACCACCGCGGTCACGAACACGATTTGAAACAGCGAGGTGCCGACCACGACATTGGCCGGCATCCGCAGCAGATACAGCATTGCCGGCACCATCACGAAACCGCCGCCGACACCCATGATGGCGGCCAGGAAGCCGACAAAGGCGCCAACCAGCGCCGGCGCGATCGGGCTAATCACCAGCCGCGACTTGCGGAACCGCACCTTACCGGGCAGCCGGTGGATCCAGCCGCCATGATCACTGCGCCGCGGCCGTGCTGGCTGGCCGCGCCAACTGCGCAACAAGGCCCGGGTGCTTTCCCACATCATCAAGGCGCCGATGATGCCTAAGAAAAACACATAGGAGACTCGGACCAGCAGATCGAGCTGGCCGGCTTGCTTGAGTTCGCGAAATACGATCGCGCCGACCAGTGAGCCCAGGGCGCCGCCCAAGGTCATGACCCAGCCCATGCGCAGATCAACGCCGCCGCGCCTGAAATGGGCGAGCGCGCCTGACACCGATGACGCGGTGATCTGATTGGCTTGCGAAGCCACCGCCACCGCTGGTGGCACGCCATAGAAAATCAGCAGTGGTGTCAGCATGAAGCCGCCGCCAACGCCAAACATGCCCGACAAAAAGCCCACCAAAGCGCCTAAGCCCAGGATCAAGAACAGGTTGACCGACATTTCGGCGATGGGCAGGTAGATTTGCATGCGACAATCCCGGGCGCGAATTGCCGCAAGGTCTTACACCCTTCGGGGCGAGCCGTCCATGCCTGCGGCGGCGGATTTACCGCCAAATCCGCCGAAGTTATTGACCTTGTCCGGCCAGACGTATATAAAGCGCGCCTTAATCGGCCTCGGCTGGGGCGCGAAGCCCGTATGATTGCCTGAAGCCGAAAGTAATTTGTGACTCACGAAGGAATATTAGGGTCATGGCGAACAGCCCCTCAGCGCGCAAGCGCATTCGGACCAACGCGCGTCGCGCGGTGATCAACCGGAACCGCCTGTCGCGGATCCGCACCTTGATCAAGAAGGTGGAAAACGCGGTCGCCGGCGGCGATCAGGAAGCGGCCCGCGCCGCGCTTCAGGCGGCGCAGCCGGCCTTGCAGCGGGGTGTGGCCAAGGGCGTCGTGCATCGCAATACTGCCGCGCGGAAAATGTCGCGGCTGGTGCGCCGAGTGGAAAACCTGCCGGCGTGGTCTTGATCGCAGCGACTCAGGCTCGCGTTGGCGCGCGGCCAAAAAAACCGGAAAGCCGTGGCTGGTCCACGGCTTTTTTTATGAATGGCTTGGTGACGGGTCGAAAGGCGGTCATGCCGCCGTCACAAAAGAGTCAAACTTTAAGGCCGCTTAGAATGAGTCGATCAGTTCGCTAAAGCCGTCAAGCAATAAAAATGCCTTGTCCCGCCTTTGTTCCCATTGCTTGCGCCCGGTCCGCTGGCTAGTCTGGCGCGGGCTGTTTGGGGGTAAAGTATTCACATAATATTCGCCCTGGATAAGGGCGTTATTGACTGTGAATGCAGCCTCTGAGCTTTTCTTTTTTAAGTAAAAGCGTGGCGCTGTTTAGTACAGAGGCGGCGTGATGCCAGATTATATGCGGCTTGGGACCTGCGCATGAGTCTCGGCTGGGTTGTGTTCTTGTGCCGCCGTTTTGCATTGGCTTGGGCGGCACAGGGGTCGGTAAATCGAATGGCTGACGGGTAGTACGGCGAACCATGGCGCAATATGCTGGGGACATCGGGCCGCTTGAGGCATGGCGGATTTTGCAATCGGATGGCCAATCCGTTTTGATCGATGTCCGCACCGAAGCTGAATGGTCGTTTGTCGGCGTGCCCGACCTCAGCCCGGTTGGCCGCCAACCGTTGCTGCTGTCTTGGCAGGTGTTTCCGAGCATGGCCCGCAATCCTGATTTTGAGGCGACACTGGCTGGCGCCGCGCCTGACCCGGCGCGGCCGATGCTGTTCTTGTGCCGCAGCGGGGCGCGCTCGGCGGCGGCGGCGGCGGCGATGACCGCGGCCGGCTACGGCCATTGTTATAACATCGCAGGCGGATTTGAAGGCGATCGGGACGCGACGGGACATCGCGGCACGGTCAATGGGTGGAAGGTCGATGGACTGCCATGGATTCAAGGGTGAATGAGCTAAAGATCGCAGAGCAACGCGACGGCTATGGCGGCGCTCCCGGCATGCCGGCGCCGGCCGCGCCGGGATCATCCGGGTCGGGCCTGTTGGCGCAATGGCAGGCCTTAACGCCGCGTCTGGTCGCGCTGAAAGGCCAGAAAACCTATGACAATTGGTTGGCCTGGATCGAACCGGCGGGCCTGGACGATGGCACGCTCAGCCTGGCGCTGCCCAATAAATTCATGCGCGACTGGATCAAGAATAATTATGGCGCAGAAGTCGCGGCTCTGGCTTGCCAAGCCCTGGCTGGGGCCCATGATGTCAAATGGCTGGTCCGCGCCGCCGAGGCCAAGCCGGCGGCGGCCAATGCCACCACCGCGGCCAGCGAAAGCGCCGATGGCGGTGCCGCAACCAAGCGCGGCCGCCTCGGCACGCCGCTTGACGAACGCTTCACTTTCGACAGTTTCGTGGTCGGCCGGCCCAATCAGTTCTGCTATGCCGCCGCGCGCAAGGTGGCGGAATTGCAGCATGTCGAGTTCAACCCTCTGTTCATTTATGGCGGTGTTGGCCTGGGCAAGACGCATCTGATGCACGCCATCGCCTGGGAGGCGCTGCGGGTCAATCCGCGCCTGAAGCTGCTGTATTTGTCGGCCGAACGCTTCATGTATGCGTTCATCAACGCGCTGCGCTATGACAATATCCTGCAGTTCAAGGAGCGCATGCGCTCGGTTGATCTGTTGCTGATCGACGACATGCATTTCCTGGTTGGCAAGGAATCGACCCAGGAGGAATTTTTCCACCTGTTCAATTACTTGATCGACAATGGCAAGCAGATCGTGTTGTCCGCCGACCGCGCCCCCGGCGACATCGAGGGGCTGGAGGAGCGGATCAAGTCGCGGCTGGCCTGGGGCTTGGTGGCGGATGTTCACCCGACCGATTATGAACTGCGGCTGTCGATCCTGGAATTGAAGGCGCAAAGGCTGCGGGCCGAAATCCCCGCCGATGTGCTGAGTTTCCTGGCCAAGCATATCACCGCCAATGTGCGGGAGTTGGAAGGTGCGCTGACCCGGGTGGTGGCCCATGCCCAACTCACCCATGTCGCCATTTCCTTGGAGCTGGCGCGCGATGTGCTGCAAGACATTCTGCGCGCCAATAATCGCCGCATCAGCGTCGAAGACATCCAGAAAATCACCGCCGAGCATTATAATATCCGGCTTGCCGATATGCTGAGCGCGCGGCGCGAGCGCGGCATCGTGCGGCCACGGCAGGTGGCGATGTATATGGCCAAGAAATTGACGACGATGTCGCTGCCCGACATCGCCCGCGCCTTTCGTGGCCGCGACCACACCACGGTGCTTTATGCCGTCAATCGCATTGAAAGCCTGCGTCAGGTCGACAATGGCCTGGAATCCGATCTCCGCATGCTGTCGCGACGGCTCGAAGGCTAGAATCCACGATCATAATTTTTACTGCCATTCTTGCGTAAATCCGCTTATCTTGGCGGCTTTCGGCGCGCTGGTGCGACGGCCGCCGAGGATGAGCAAGACGGGATAGACGGGAACCAAGGCGCATGAAAATATCGATAGAGCGGGGCGCGCTGCTGAAAGCATTGGCGCATGTGCAAAGCGTCGTCGAACGCCGCAACACCATTCCCATTCTTTCCAATATCCTACTGGAGGCCGAGGATGGCCGGCTGGTGCTCAGTGCCACCGACTTGGATTTGTCGATGATCGAATCGGCGACGGCGGAGGTTGCCCAGGCCGGGGCCACCACGGTGCCGGCGCACACCCTGTTCGACATCGTCCGCAAATTGCCAGATGGCTCGCAGATTGGCCTGACAACGGCGGAGGATGGCCGGCTGGCGATGGGCGCTGGCCGCGCCCGCTTCAATCTCGCCTGCCTGCCGAAGGAAGATTTTCCGGTGCTGGCGGATGGCGACTTGCCGTTCCATTTCCGGCTGCCGGCGACCAGCCTCAAGCGGTTGATTGAAAAGACCCGTTTCGCCGTCTCCACCGAGGAGACGCGGCACTATCTGAACGGCATTTATCTGCATGTGCCCGAGACCGGCGCGCCATGCCTGCGCGCGGTCGCCACCGACGGCCATCGGCTGGCCAAGATCGACCTTGACCTGCCCGAGGGCGCGCGCGGCATGCCGGGCGTGATCGTGCCCCGAAAAGCCGTAGGCGAGGTCCAGAAACTGGTCGATTCCTTCGATGGCGAGGTCGAAATCGCCTTGTCTGACAGCAAAATTCGCTTTGCCTTCGACGGCGCGACGCTGACCTCGAAGCTGATCGACGCCACCTTCCCCGACTATCAGCGGGTGATCCCGTCTGGCGAGGGCGCGCTGTTGACCGTGGGCTGCCGCGAGCTGCGCGAAGGCGTTGACCGGGTCTCGACCCTGGCGACCGACAAGACCAAGGCGGTGAAGCTGAGCTTGGAGGAGGGGCGCTTGACGCTGTCGGTGCATAATCCTGAAAACGGCACGGCTGAGGAAGAAATGGAAGTCGGCTATGGCGAACAGCCGCTGGAGATCGGGTTCAATGCCCGCTATTTGACCGATATCCTGGACCAAATCGATGGCGACACCGTGGAGGCCCGGTTGGCCGACGCCAATTCGCCGACGCTGATGCGCGATGCGGGCGATGATTCGGCGCTTTATGTGCTGATGCCGATGCGGGTGTGACCACGGCGAGGCCGCCCGCCGCGCAGCCCCGTGACGGGGCATCGACCGAGGCCGTTATGAACCCACGACAGCGGCTTGGCATCATTCGCTTGGTGCTGACCGAATTTCGCAACCATGCCGGTTTGCGGTTGGATGCAGACCGCCGCCCGGTTGTGTTGACCGGTGCTAATGGCGCCGGCAAGACCAATGTCTTGGAAGCGCTGTCGTTGCTGGCGCCAGGCCGTGGCCTGCGCCGCGCCACGATTGGCGAAATGCAGCGCCAACCGGCCGGCCACCAGCCCTGGGCGGTGGCGGCGCGGCTGGAAACCCCCGCGGGTGTTAGCGACTTGGGCACCGGGATTGATCCGGAGCGCGGCGAGCGCCGCCTCGCCCGTATCAATGGCGCGGCGGCCACCCCCGGCGCCATGGCCGAACATGTCACCATCGCCTGGATGACGCCGGCGATGGACCGTTTGTTCAGCGAGGCGGCCAGCGCCCGGCGACGGTTTTTCGACCGCATCGTGTTGACCTTGCATCACGACCATGGCCGCGAGGTCAATGCCTATGAACAGGCGATGCGCGAACGCAATGCGTTGCTGGCTCAGCCGGGCCGACCCGATCCGATATGGGCGGCGGCGATCGAGGAACGGATGGCGGCCCATGGCGTAGCGGTGGCGGCGGCGAGGCTGGAAACCTTGAACGCGTTGACCGCCTTGATCGCGCAAAGCCCTGAGGGCGCCTTTCCGCGCGCCGGGCTGGCGCTGGCTGGTGCATTGGAGGAATCCTTGGCCGATGCCAGCGCGCTTGATGTGGAAGAGCGGTTCCGCGCGCGGCTGGCCGATGGCCGTGGCCAGGACGCGGCGGCGGGCCGCGCGCTGCATGGTCCGCACCGCAGCGATTTGCTGGTGCAGCATGCCGAAAAGCAAATGCCAGCGGGGCAATGCTCGACGGGGGAGCAAAAGGCGCTGTTAACGGGCCTGGTCTTGGCCCATGCCGCCTTGGTCGAGGCGCGCAGTGGCGCGGCGCCGATCTTGCTGCTGGACGAGGTCGCGGCGCATTTCGACGCTAGCCGCCGCGCCGCCTTGCTGGACATCATCGCGACGCTGTCGAGCCAGGCTTGGCTGACCGGCACCGATGCCGCCTTGTTCGAGGCCCTGGGCGCGCGTGGCCAACATTTCAGCCTGGGCCAAGGGGGTATTGTCAGGCCTGCCGCGAGGGCATAAAAACCGCCACAAAAGCGGCCTTCATGTTATAATGCATAAATTGCAAGGAACCCATTAATGAGCGATACGCCGAACGCCGATCAAGAGCAGCCGAACGTCCCGGCCACGGCCGACTATGATGCCGGATCCATTAAGGTTCTCAAGGGCTTGGATGCGGTCCGCAAGCGCCCGGGCATGTATATCGGCGATACCGAGGATGGCTCGGGCCTGCACCATATGGTGTTTGAAGTCACCGACAACGCGATTGACGAAGCCTTGGCTGGGCATTGCGACCGCATTGATGTGGTTTTGAACGCCGATGGGTCGGTCAGCGTGCGCGACAATGGCCGCGGCATTCCCACCGACATTCACACTGGCGAAGGGGTCTCTGCGGCGGAAGTGATTATGACCCAATTGCATGCCGGCGGCAAATTCGACCAGAACAGCTATAAGGTTTCGGGTGGCTTGCATGGTGTTGGCGTCTCCGTGGTCAATGCCTTGTCGGAATGGCTGGAGTTGCGCATCTGGCGCGGTGGCAAGGAGCATTTCATGCGCTTTGTCCATGGCGAGCCGGAAGCGCCATTGGCCGAAACCGGCAACGCCGGCGGCAAGACCGGCACAGAAATCCGGTTTTTGCCATCGCCCAAAACCTTTCGCATCACCGAATTCGATTTTGACCGGTTGGAACATCGATTTCGCGAATTGGCGTTTTTGAATTCCGGCGTGCGCATTGCCTTGGCTGATCGCCGTCATGTCGAGCCGCGCGATGTCGAATTCTTTTATGAAGGCGGTATTACCGCCTTTGTCCGCTATCTCGATCGCAACAAGACGCCGCTGACACCGCAGCCGATCACCGTGATCGGCGAGCGTGACGGCATCACCGTCGAAGTTTCCCTGCAATGGAACGACAGCTATCACGAAAATGTGCTGTGTTTTACGAATAATATTCCGCAGCGCGATGGCGGTACTCATTTGGCGGCTTTTCGCGCCGCGCTCACCCGCACCATTAACACCTATATCGCCAATAGCGGGCTAGGCAAGAAAGAGAAAGTCGCGCTCACCGGCGATGATGCGCGCGAAGGTCTAACCTGCGTGCTATCGGCGAAATTGCCGGACCCGAAATTTTCGTCGCAAACCAAAGACAAGCTGGTCTCCTCGGAAGTGCGACCGGTGATCGAGGGCGTAGTTGGCGATCGCCTCAGCCAATGGTTCGAGGAACATCCCAGCGAAACCCGTGCGGTGATTCAGAAGGTCATCGACGCGGCGGTGGCGCGCGAAGCCGCCCGCAAGGCGCGCGAATTGACCCGGCGCAAGGGCGCGCTGGACGTGGCGTCGCTGCCCGGCAAGCTGGCCGATTGTCAGGAACGCGATCCTGCCAAATGCGAATTGTTCATTGTCGAGGGCGATTCTGCCGGCGGTTCCGCCAAGCAGGGCCGCGACCGTAAGTTTCAGGCCATTCTACCTTTGCGCGGTAAGATCTTGAATGTCGAGCGCGCGCGTTTCGACCGAATGCTGTCGTCCAACGAAATCGGCACCTTGATCACCGCCTTGGGCACCAGCATTGGCCGCGATGATTTCAATCTTGAAAAACTGCGCTATCACAAGATCATCATCATGACCGACGCCGATGTCGACGGCGCGCATATCCGCACCTTGTTGCTGACCTTCTTCTTCCGACAGATGCCGTCACTGATCGAACGGGGGCACCTCTATATCGCGCAGCCGCCGCTTTATAAGGTCACACGCGGCCGCTCCGAGGTTTATTTGAAGGATGATCCGGCGCTTGACGCCTATTTGCTGGAAGGCGGCATGAGCGATGTCGTGCTCGACACCGCCGAGGGCCAGCGCAGCGGCCGCGATTTGGCTGACCTGTTGGCTAGCGCGCGCCGGGTGCGGCTGTTGTTGGGGGCGATGCCGTTGCGCTATGACCGGCTGTTGATCGAGGAACTGGCATTGGCCGGCGGTTTGGCGCCAGCGGCGGCCCAGGACCCGGATTTGCGGGCGCAGGCGGCGGCGCTGGTGCGCGAGCGGCTCAACCGCCCCGGCGCGGTGCCGGTGGACGACGCCGAGACCAGTGGCGGCTGGCAAGCCGAGGCCGATGACAGCGGCTATCGTTTCAGCCGCACGGTGCGCGGCGTGACCGATGTTTACTCGGTTGATCCCGCCTTGTTGCAGTCGGCGGAAGCCCGCAAGCTGCATGAGACCATCGCCGAAATGCGCGCCATCTACAGCCGGCCCGCCGCCCTGCGCCATAAGGACGGCGAGGAGATGATCCACCGGCCCTCGGCGCTGCTTGACACGGTGTTGCGGATGGGCCGCAAGGGCCTGGCGGTCCAGCGCTATAAAGGCCTGGGCGAGATGAACCCGGCACAATTATGGGAAACGACCTTGGACCCATCGGCGCGGTCGCTGCTGCAGGTCAAGATTGATCAGGCCGACATGGCGGATGAAATGTTCACCAAGCTGATGGGCGACATGGTCGAGCCGCGGCGAGAATTCATTCAAGATAACGCCCTCGCCGTTGCCAATCTCGACATTTGAGGAGGCAGGGATGAGCGAGAAACTGGTCAAGACAGAGGCCGAATGGCGTCAAGAGCTGACGCCGGAGCAATATCAGATTTGCCGGTGCTCGGCCACCGAGCCGCCTTTCACCGGCGCCTATTGGAACGAAAAGCGCGCTGGCCGTTATGACTGCGCCGCTTGCGGTGCCGCCCTCTTCGTTTCCGAGACGAAATATGATTCCGGCACCGGCTGGCCGAGCTTTTATCAACCCGTCGACGACAAGGCGGTGGGCGAAAAGGCCGACCGCAGCCATGGCATGGTCCGCACCGAAGTGGTCTGCAATCGCTGCGACAGCCATTTGGGCCATGTCTTTCCCGACGGACCGCCACCGACCGGGCTGCGCTATTGCATCAATTCCGCCGCCTTGCAATTCGAACCTGCCTAGGGCTTGCTGCCCCCGCCAGGAGAGCGCCCGTTGGCGGCGTCACTGCGGGGCCCCGAAGGGGCCGTGGCAGTCCACGGTCTCGCTGCGCCGTTAAAGCGCCATGAACAGGCGCATGAGCAAGAGTTCAGCGCTGACATCGAACAGCAATTCGGCGATCACCAGCAGCACCGCTTCAATCACCGCGATATTGAGCGCGACGGTGGCGACATAACCCTTATAGATCAGCGCGATCAGTAAGAAGCTCAGGACCAGGAAGCCATAGCCGCCGAAACTGACCAGGCCCAAACTGCCGAGCAGCAGGGGCGGGGCTTGCAGGAACAAAGTGACGAGCTGGGCCCAGTTGAAGACGGTGATGAAATCATTGGTGCGTTCGGCCCGGTTGAGCAAGCGGGTGATGGGAAACAGCAGCAGCACAAAAGCCAGCCAGCCGAGCAGCGCGCTGGCCAGCCGCGCGGTGATGGCGGCGGCGCCGAATTCGATCTCTTGATAAATCCGGTCTTGGGCCAGGATCATGGCCAACAGCAGCGGTGTCGCCCACAACAGCGCCAGAAAGCTGTGGCGGGCGCCGGCCCAGCCGGTGTCGAATGCGGCGAGGCCGCTGGCGTCCAGCCGCGCCAGGCGCAAGGCGCCGGCGATCGCGTGCAGACTGCGGTTCACGTCGCCGCCAGCGCGAAATAACGCCGCAGCATCGCGCCATAAATATACGTCAAGGTCACAATATCGCCGGTTGGCACTTGTTCGTCCACCTTGTGCATGGTGGCGCCGACGAGGCCGCATTCCAGCACCGGCGCATAATGGGTGATGAAGCGGGCATCCGACGTGCCACCGGTGGTCGACAACACCGGCTTCTCGCCGGTGACATCGGCCACCGCCTGGCTGGCGATATCGATCAAGGCGCCGGCTTGCGTGAGGAAGGCCTCGCCCGATATGCGCACGTCGAGGTGGTGGCGGCCGGCGGTTTCAGCTGCGGTTTGTTCCAGCCATGCCTTCAGACCGGCGCCGGTTTGCAGCACGTTGAAGCGGATATTCAGCCGGGCGCGCGCTTCGGCGGGAATCACATTGACGGCGTCATTGCCGACATGAAGATCGGTGATTTCCAGATTGGATGGCTGAAACACCGCATTGCCTTGGTCAAGGCTGTGGCTTTCCACCGCTTGCAAGAATTTGAGCAGCCTTGGGATAGGATTGTCTGCGCGGTCGGGATAGGCGACATGGCCTTGGCTGCCCGCGACCGTGATGATGGCGTTCAAGCTGCCACGGCGGCCGACCTTGATGGTGTCGCCAAGGCGGCTTTGGCTGGTCGGTTCGCCAACCACGCAAGCATCGATGGTTTCGCCGCGCGCGGCCAGGGTTTGCAACATCCGCACCGTGCCGTGAATGGCGTCGCCTTCCTCGTCGCCGGTGATCAGCAGGCTGATCGAGCCTTTGGGCGCGCCATGGCCGGCCAGATAATCGGCGACGGCGGCGACAAAGGCGGCAATGGCGCCTTTCATGTCGGCGGCGCCGCGGCCTTTCAGCCAGCCATCCTCCACGGTACCGCCGAACGGATCGCCTTGCCAGGCGGCGACCGCGCCGGCGGGCACGACATCGCTATGGCCGGCGAAACAGAAATGCGGGCCATCTTGCCCCAGCCGCGCGTAAAGATTGCGCACGCGGCCGTCGCCGTCGCCAAATTCCATGAACTCGACGGCAAAGCCCAGCGCCTGCAAAGGCTCCGCCAGCACATCCAATGCGCCAGCGTCGGTGGGGGTAACGCTGGGGCAGCGGATCAAGGCCTGCGCCAGCGCCACCGGGTCGATGGACAGATCAGCTGGCATCGGCGCGCCCAACGTCCAGATAATGCTTGCGCGCCAGCACCACATAAACCGCAGGCAACACAAACAAGGTGAAAATGGTGCCAATGGTCATGCCGGCGGCGATCACCAGGCCCATTTGGAAACGGCTGGCGGCGCCGGCGCCGGTGGCGGTCAGCAGCGGAATCACACCCATCACCATTGCCGCCGTGGTCATCATGATCGGCCGCAACCGCACCGCCGCCGCCCGCACGATGGCCTGGCGCCGGTTTAAGCCGTCGCTGATTTGCAGCCGGTTGGCGAATTCAACCATCAAGATGCCATGCTTGGAGATCAGCCCAATCAGCGTCACCAGCCCGACTTGGGTGTAAATATTGATGCTGCCCAGGCCCAGGGTAAGCGGCAGCAAGGCGCCGAACACCGACATCGGCACCGAAACCAGAATGATGAACGGGTCGCGCCAGCTTTCAAATTGCGCCGCCAGCACCAAGAAGATCACCACCATCGCAAAGCCGAAAATGGCCACCAGCGACGAACCTTCCTCGACATATTGCCGGGCCTCGCCAGCATAATCGATGGAGAAGCCGTCGGGCATGATTTCGGCTGCCTTGTCATTGAGGAATTCCAGCACTTCACCCATCGTGCGGCCGGGGAAGGGCGCGCCGATCAAGGTGCCGGAATTCTGCTGCTGGAATTGGGTCAAGGCATTGGGCTGGGTTTGCCGGTCGATGCTGACCACGGTCGACAACGGCACCATCTCGCCCGACTGGGTGCGCAATTGATAGCGTGGCAGCCAATCGGCGGTCAGCCGAAAATCGCGCGGCACCTGCGGGATGACCTGATAGGAACGACCCTGCAACGAAAACCGGTTGACGAAATTACCGCCCAGCAGGGTGGCGAGCCCGGCGCCGATATCGCTCATCCGGATCCCCAGTTGATTGGCCTTGGCGCTGTCGATGGTGACGCGATATTCCGGGGTGTCGAAACGAAGATCGATGTCGGAGAATATGAACAGGCCGCTTTCCGCCGCCGCCTTGCCTAATTCGTCCAGCACGTTAAACAGCGTTTCATAATCCGCCGTGGTTTTTAAAATGAACTGCACCGGCGGGCCGTCGCTGCCACTGGGCAATGGCGGGAAAATGAATCCCTGAACCTGAACGCCGGCGATGCCGCTGAGCTTGGGTTGGAGATCGGAAAGCACTTCCTCGGCGCTGCGTTCGCGCTCTGACCACGGCTTTAAAATCAAACCGGAACGGCCGTCCTTGGCGCTGCTGGGCCCGCCGACCAGCATGAAATAGCCCTCGCGTTCGGGCACATCCATCAAGATTTCGCCCATGCGGTCGGTATAAGTGGTCATATAATCGATATTGGCTGTCGGCGGGCCCTTGATCAGCATGAAGATGAAGCCATTGTCCTCCGCCGGCGCTAATTCATTGCGGGCGGTGGTGAACATCAGCACCGACAACGCGACGATGCCGGCGGCGAAGACAAAGATCACCGGCCGGTTTTCCAGCACCTGGAACAAATGGCCTTCATAGAAGTCGCGGAACCTGTCCATCAGCCGGTCCAGCACGTGCAGCACGCCGGTCTTTTCGGTGGCAGTTTCGGCCTTCAGGAAGCGCGACGTCATCATTGGCGACAAGGTTAGCGCAATCACCCCGGACACGATCACCGCGCCGGCCAGGGTGAACGCGAATTCGCGGAACAAGGTGCCGGTCAAGCCGCCCAAAAAGCCGATCGGCGTATAAACCGCCGCCAAGGTTGCCGTCATCGCGATGATCGGCAGGACAATCTCGCGCGCGCCCTTGATCGCGGCATCGAACGGTGTCAGTCCCTCCTCGATATGGCGGTGGATATTCTCCAACACGACGATCGCGTCATCGACCACCAAGCCGATTGCCAGCACCAGCGCCAGCAGCGTCAGCAGATTGATCGAATAGCCGATCGCGGCCAAAAAAATCAGCACCCCGACCAGGCTGAGCGGAATGGTGACAATTGGCACCAGGGTCGCGCGCAAATTGCCCAGGAACAGGAAAATCACGACAATGACGATTGCCGCGGCTTCAAAGATGGTGAAAACCACCTCGCTGATCGCTTCGCGGATCGACCGGCTGCCGTCAAAACCGATTTGCACTTCCATGCCGGTGGGCATTTGCGCTTCGATGTCGGGCAGCGCCGCGTGCACGCCGTCGGCCACCGCCAAGGGATTGGATCCCGGCGTGGTGCCAATGCCCAGGAACACCGCGTCTTGACGGTTGTTGAAGGATTCCGCGTCGCCGCTTTCCGGACCCAGCGCTACTTCCGCAATGTCGCGAATGCGAATGAGGGTGTCGTCGCGCACTGCCACCACCAGATTGGCAAAAGCCTCCGGCGTGCTGAGATCGGTGTCGGCATTAACCGAAACTTGGATGAAATCACCCTTGATGCGGCCAGCGGCGGAGACGAAATTATTGCGGCGGATGGCTGCGGAGACATCGTCCGGCGTGACGTTCAGGGCGGCCATGCGCTGAGGATTCAGCCAAATCCGCATCGAATAGGTCTTGGCGCCTAGAATTTCGATATTGCCGACGCCCTCGACCGCTTGTAACGCCGGTTGAATGACCCGGCGCAGATATTCAGTGATTTGCGCCGGCGTCATTTCATCCGAACGAAACGCTAGATACATCAGCGCGAAACTGTCGGCGGTCACTTTGGTGACGATCGGATCATTGGCTTCGTCCGGCAAGATGTTGCCGACCTGGTTGATTTTTGTCAGCACTTCGGTCAGCGCTGCGTCGGCGTTGGCGTTTAACCGCAATTGCAGGGTGATGCTGCTTTGCTCGGCCGTCGACGACGACTTGATATAATCCACCCCCTCGGTACTGGCCACGGCCTGCTGGATCGGCGTGGTGATGAAGCCTTGCACCAGCTCAGCATCGGCGCCGGGGTAAAAAGTGTTGATCGTGATAGCGGCTTGGGTGAGCTCCGGAAATTGCCGCACCGCCAGGTTCAGGCCCGCCTGCAGGCCGGCGAACAAAATCAACAGGCTGATTACCGTCGCCAGCACCGGCCGACGAATGAAAATATCGGTAAAGCTTTTTTGCGCGTCGCTGCTGGCCATTGGGCGGCCCTAAAGCTTCGGCCGGGGCTGGTCGGGCTCAAGCGTCACCGAATTGTCCACGGTAACGGTGGCGCCCGCCCGCAGCTTGAACCCGCCGGCAGCGACAATTTGCTCGCCCGGCTCCAAGCCACGGCCGATCGCCACTTCGCCGCCGCGACGGTCGGCTACCATGATTGTGCGGCGGGCGACGGTAAACAGCGACGGGTCCTCCGGCAATGGCGTCAACACAAACACGGCGTCGCCATAAAGGCTGAAACTGATGGCGGTTTCCGGCACGGTGATGCGGGGTTCGGGCGCGCCCAGCAGCACCGACACATCGGCGAACATGCCCGGCACCAGATGGCGCTCGGGATTGGGGAAGGTCGCCTGCACCAAGGCGCTGCGGGTTGCGGCTTCGACTTTGGAGTCGATCGAGGTGATGGCGCCGGTGAAGACTTGATCAGGGAAGGCGTCGACGCGGATCGTGACCGGCAGGCCAACCGCGATCCGGGCCACCGATTGCTCCGGCACCTGGAAATTGACATAGACTTGGTCCAGCGCCTGCAGCGTGACTACCGGCGTGCCCGCGGCGATATATTCGCCAATGTTGACCAGCCGAACGCCCAGCCGTCCGGCAAAGGGCGCCTGCAAATTTTTCTGCGCGATCAGCGCCTTGATTCGCTCGACGGCGGCGGCGGCCTGATCGCGCCGGGCCAATGCCGCATCCAGCGTCGCTTGTGATACATTGCCTCTTTGCGCCAGGCTGCGGCTGCGTTCCAGCTCCAGTTCGGCGTCTTTGAGCAGGGCTTGGTTTTGTTTCAGGTCGGCGCGTTCGACTTGATCGCGAATGCGCAGCAAGGGCGCGCCAGCCTCGACTTCCTGGCCCGAAGAAAAATGAATGTCCGCGACAATGCCGGCAACCTCGCTGGAAATATCGACACCATTGACCGCGACGACGGTGCCGATGGCTTCGATCTGGCCCTGCCAAGGTGCGACCGATGCTTGAGTGGAAGCCACGGTGATTGGCGGCCTTGGCATCGACGCGATCATTTCCTGCACGAAGGCGGGCATCTTGATCAGCAACAGCCATGCCGCCGCGCCGACAAACAGGGTTGTCGCGACCATCGCGATCCAAAAGCGACGGCGGCGGACTCGCTTTTTGTGTTCCACGTCTTGCATTTAAGGCTCCGGTCGGAATCGCGATCGCGGCGACCTGCCATCACTTAGTCGCCGCGCGCCAATCAGGCAAGCGCTTAGTGCCGGCTTTTTGCGGCTAAAACTGGACCAGTCCCTCGCTGGTGAAGCAGTTGAGTGAAAATTGCGCTTGGCGGGCTTTTTCGATGGCAAACGCCGTCGGCGCCGACAATCCAACCAATGCGGTGACACCCAGCCGCGCCGCTTTTTCGACGATTTCATAGGAGCAGCGGCTGGAGATCAGGATGAAGCCCTGGTTGCGGTCGGTTTCCGTCCGGATCAGCGCGCCGAGCAGCTTATCAAGGGCATTGTGGCGGCCGACATCCTCCCGCGCCATCACAATGCACCCGTCCAGCCCGGCCCAGGCGGCGCCATGGACCGAGCGGCTGGCCCGCCACAGCGGTTGATGATCGTTCAAGGCTTGCGCGGCGGCGGCCACGGCGCGCGGGTCGAGCCGCCGGGGCGTGGCCGCGACCGGGGGCAGGGGCTCGAAAAACGCTTCCGCATTGTCCATGCCGCAGACTCCACAGCCCGACCGTCCGGTCAAATTGCGGCGGGCTTGCCGCAGTTTTAGGCGCTCGAAACAGCGCCCTGCGATTTGTATTTTAAGGTCGATGCCATGGCGGCGGCGGCGCAGCACGATGGCGATGATATCTTCCGCGCGGTCGACGACATGTTCCGACAACGAAAAGCCCAGCGCGAAATCGACCAAATCGGTGGGGGTGGCCAGCATCACCGCATGGTCGAGGCCGTTATAAACAACCGCGACCGGCATTTCCTCCGGTACGGCCCAGCGAATCGGGGCCGCCTCGCCATTAGCGCCGCGCACTTCGGCGTCGATCTTGCGATTGCCTTCCAGGGCGCCCAGGGTGTCTGCGTCAACGTCGATCTTCAGCGACATTTATATATGGGACTCCAATGCCTTATTAGCCCACTTTCGGGGCGCTGCAATGTGGGCGCTTTTGTCGCATTGATTTGGCGATGATGGCGCGTTCAGGTTTTGATATAATAATTTAAGTGTGAATCCCAGGGGTGGAAAGCGCTGTCATGACGGAACAAGATTGGGACTCCAGCGGTGGCGAATCGGGCTATTGCCAGCCCTGCCAGGTAGCGGTTCAGCGGACCTATCGCGATTTGCGCGCCAAGGGCATGGGCGACCGGTTGGCTTTTGACGCGGCGGTGCGGGTTTGCGCCATTCGCCATCCCGAGCGCGATTTTTGGGATTGCGTCGACACGGTCGCAGCGTGGCTGGATGAAGGCGGCGAGTCGCTGCACTAACCGCCACCATGGCCCAGCGCCATGTATTCGGCGCTTTGCATTTCCATCAGCCGCGATACGGTGCGCGCGAATTCAAACGCACCATCGCCTTCTGGATACAGCGCTTGCGGTTCGGCATCCGCGGTCATGAACAATTTGACCTTATGTTCGTATAGCGTATCGATCAGGGTGACGAAGCGCTTTGCCTCATTGCGTTGCGCTGGCCCCATTTGCGGCACACCAACCAGAAACAGCGTATGATAGCGCCGGGCGATCGCCAGATAGTCGGCGGCGCCCAGCGGGTTGACGCACAAGCGTTTGAACGAAAACACCGCCGCGCCACGCAGCGCCTTGGGCACGAACAATTCCCGTCCCTTCACCGTCAAGGTTTCGGACGGCACGGTGTGGGCATCGTCGACCGAATGATCGGTGAGGCGAAAAAACACCTCGCGCATCCGCGCCGTCGCCGCCGCGCCATTGGGCACATAATAGGTTTCCAGCCCGGCCAGGCGCTGCATGCGGTAATCGGTCGGCCCATTAAGGGGCAGGATATCCCATGCGCGCTCGATCAAGGCGATGAATGGCAAAATGATCGAACGATTGAGGCCATCCTTATACAAATCGTTGGGCGGCCGGTTCGAGGTCGCGACCACGACCACGCCGCGTTCCAGCAGCGCCTGGAAGAGCCGCCCCAAAATGCCGGCGTCGGCGACGTCGGTGACTTGCAATTCGTCGAAACACAATAGCGATGCTTCCAGGGCGATGTTGCGCGCCACTGGCGGAATCGGATCGTCCGACCCCGCCGCCGCGCCAAAGGCTACTTTCTCGGCGCCCGTCATGTTGCGGAAGCGGTGCAGGGCCTCGTGAATGTCTTGCATGAAGGCATGAAAATGCACCCGTTTCTTGGCCTTCAGCGGCGCATGGTCGAAAAACAGGTCCATCAACATCGACTTGCCGCGCCCGACACCGCCCCAGAGATAAACCCCGCGCGGCGGCGTCGCGTCCTTGCCCGACCAATTGAACAGGGCCGCCAGGCGCCAGCGCCGCACATGCGTGGTGGCCGATGGCACGGCGGGATAATCGGCCAGTTCCCGCGCCAGCCGGTCAAGCCGCGCGGCGGCGTGGCGCTGGTCGTCGTCGGCGCTGAGTTCTCCCGCCGCGACCAGAGCTTCATAGGCTGCCAGCACGCCTGCAATGGTCTTGGAAGCCCCGCTCACCCCATATGCCTTTGCCATGTCATGGCGTTCCTCTAGGTCTTGTGCTGGGCAGCGTCAAGGCGGCGGTTCAAGGCCATGCCGCTGGGCAATCTTGGGTGCGGCGATAAAGCCCTTGACGGGGTTTTGTAACGTTCGTTATAGAATGGCGACAGCTTTGGGGAGATAGCCAGATGCACGATGATAGCCCAAAATATAACAACCGTAATAAAACCGATGGCGATTCTTATCGCCTCGACCGCCGCGCCTTGCTGGCGGGTGGCGGCGTTGCCGCCCTAGCCGGCGCGGTTGGCGGCAGCGGTGCCTTGGCGGCGGCCGACGCAAAGGCCGCGGCATGGGACAAAGTTGTCGATGTGATTTGCGTTGGCAGTGGTGCCGCAGCGCTCAGCGCGGCGGTGACCGCCACCCATGAAGGCCAAGCGGCGTTGGTGCTGGAAAAGGCGCCAATGATTGGCGGTACCACGGCGAAATCTGGGGCGGTCTTCTGGATTCCCAATAATTTCGTGCTGCGCGAACGTGGCATCAACGATGAGCGCACGGCGTGCTTGCAATATCTTTGCCGCTTCGCCTATCCCGCACGCTATACGCCCGACAGCCCGACCATGGGCCTGGAACCCGAGGCCTTTCGCCTAATCGAGGCGTTTTACGACAATGGCTATGTCATGACCGACTTCATGCGCGATATCGGCGCGCTGAAGGTGGCGGAATGGCGGATGTATCACCTTGACCGGCCAGCGACGGATTATTTGTCGCATGTGCCGGAAAACAAGGTGCCCACCGGCCGCGCCTTGGCGCCCGACGTCGGTGGCGGCAAGACCGGTTGGGGCACGGACATGATCGCGCAGTTCGAAGCCTGGCTGAAGGCGCGGGACGTCCCCATCCTGACCAAACATGAAGTAGTTGAAATTGTGATGAAAAACGGTGCCGCGATCGGCGTCAAGGTGGCGCATGAAGGCAAAGTCCTGGCCTTTGGCGCGCGCAAGGGCGTGGTGTTTGGCACTGGTGGCTTTTCGCACAATCCCGAACTCATTAATTTGCACCAGCCGGGCAATATTTACGGCTCGTGCGCGCAGGCGTCGTCGACTGGCGACTTCGTCAATCTGGGCGCGATGGCCGGCGCTAAGATGGGCAATCTTTGGAGCGCCTGGCGCACCCAGGTGGTGTTGGAGGAAACGCTGGAAAATCGCGTCGTCGGCTTGGGCGTGTTCGTGGTGCCGGGCGATTCGATGCTGATCGTCAACAAATATGGCGAGCGAGCGGTCAATGAAAAGCGCAATTATAACGACCGCACCCGCATTCATTATGTCTATGATCCGGGTAAGGCGGAATTTCCCAATCACCTGATGTTCATGATTTACGACCGCCGCACCGCCGACATTTATCGCGGCAGTTTCCCCTATCCCCAGGACCCAGACAAAGGCCGCTTCGTGATCAAGGCCGACAGTCTTGAAGAACTGGCGACCAAGATCGACGCGCGCCTGGCGCAACATGCCGCCAAGATCGGCGGCGTGCGGTTGGCCGATGCGTTCAACGGCAATCTTCAAGCCACGGTGGCGCGCTTCAATGATTTTGCCCGCGCCGGCAAGGATGCGGATTTTGGCCGTGGCGCCAACAGCTATGACACCGAATGGGATCAGGTGTTCGGCGTGCGCCGCGAAAGCGATTGGCCGGCTAATGAGTTGCCCAATCTCACCATGTATCCGCTGGCCGACAAGGGCCCATATTACGCCATCATTCTGGCGCCCGGCGCACTGGACACCAATGGCGGGCCAGTAATCAACGCCCAGGCGCAAGTCATCAATGGCGCGGGTGAACCGGTCCCCGGTCTCTATGGCGCTGGCAATTGCATTGCCTGCCCCTCCCATACCGCCTATTACGGCGCCGGCGGAACCATTGGCCTGGCCCTGACCTTCGGCTATATAGCCGGCCGTCAGGTTGCCAAGGAAGCAGCTAGGGATATCTAGACGATGCGTAAGAACGGGTTGGGCGGCGGCATGGCGGTGCTGCTGATGGTGGCGCTGACAGCGACGGCGATTGCCGGCGGCAATGCCGAGGATAGGCCGCCGGCGGTGGCGGTGAGCCCGAGTTTCTCCCAGGACATCGTGCCGATCTTGAAGCGCCGTTGCGCCACATGCCATCTCACCGGCGACGAGCCGGGCGGCATGGCGCTGTATCCGGAGGCGGCTTATGACAGCCTGGTCGGCGCCGCGTCGATCGAAGCCGACATGATGCGAGTCGAACCCGGCGACCCGCAGGCGAGCTATTTATTCCGCAAGCTGGAAGGCACCCATATCGAAGCCGGTGGCTATGGCGACCCGATGCCATTGGAAGGCTGGCCGCTGCCGGCGGCCGATATCGACCTGTTTAAGCAGTGGATCGCCGCAGGGGCACCGCGGAATTGATCGGCGGGTCATGGTCCTCAATCGTCGACATCACGGTATCGATCTGTCGTTGCGCTGGCCAAGATTGCGGATCGAACAAAGCTTGGATCGCCAAGCCATTGATCAGCGCCACGGTTTGCCGCGCCAATAAGGCGCAATCGGCATCGCCGGCAATTTGGCCCCGCTGTTTGCGCAACGCGAAAACATCCTCGAAAATCGCGATCGCATTATCGACACGGCCTTTTTGTTCGGCCTCGAAGGCGGGATCGGACACTGCCATGCCCCAAAATGCCACCCATAGCCGCCAATCCCGCCGTTGCGCGGGCGTGATCGGCAAAATCGCCGCCACGCAGGCCTGCACATCGCCGGGATCCGCCTTCAGCGCCTTGCCGATGCGCCGCGCGGCACGATCAACTGCGCTGCGGTACGTGCTCAGCAACAGGTCGGCCTTGTCCTCGAAATAATGGCTGACAATAGCGGTGCTATAGCCCGCCGCCTTGGCGACATCCCGAACAGTCAGGGCGCGCAAGCCACCCTTGGCAACCAGTTCCGTCGCTATCTTGACCACCAATTCCCGGCGGCATTCATGATCGACTTCGCGCGGCATTTTTTCGTCTTCTCTTTTCTTCAATCCACGTCTTGCTTCAATCCACGTCGCGCCGCATTTGCGGCCCAGACCCTAGTACGTGGCGTTGCAGTCGTGAAAGCGTCAGTTTTGTGCCATGTTGCGAGCGTTCATACAAGCAATTGCATCGGACCTACTGGTCGGTCAGATTTTTTTACCATCGCGGCGGGGAAGGTGCCCGGCCGCCGGAGGATATGAGGCGAGAAGGGGGGGGATTTCTCGCTTATCATCCACCCGGCGGCCGAAGGCGGGGAACACCCACACGGATTACCCGCATGGGTTGCGGGAACGTTTGTTGGTTTGACGTTTAACACGTGGCCAACACCGCTATGATGCGAGATGCCCAACTGCGGTTACAGTTGGCCGAAAAAATAATAGCGATTTTTACCCAGTTGCCTGGGCGGCGGTTGGCGTCGCGCGGCGGGCGATTGCTTGTTCGACCGCCTGAATATGGGCATCGACATCGATCGCGGCCGTCGACGTCACTTCCAACACCCGATCTTCATAGACATTGCCCTTGGGGTGTTGCCGCTGCCAGTCGGCGACGGCCTGGTCGCGCAACGCTAGCAATTGCGTGATATGCGGCTGGAAAAGCTGGATCATGTTGGAAATCCAGATGTTGACCGGCCAGGACGGCTGCGCATGGCTGATTTCGAAGACTGGCAACATCGCCGCCACATCCGTGGCCCGATACCAATATTCGCCGGTCACCCAACGATTGGTTGTGAACAGCGAGATCGGCACGCCGGCGCGGTCCATCGAAATGCCGATCAAATGGCTCAGCGCGTCGTTCTTGTCCTTGGGCCGTTTATAGTCCGCGACCCGCAGCGGCTTGATCCCCTGGGGCATGCCTTTCGGGCGCAGAAATGTATGGAAATGGCCATGTTCATCGCCACGGGTTTGGGCCGGGTGGGCGTGGTAATAATATTGCCCATGGGTTTCGCCATCATAGACATCGCCAGTGGGATAATGGTCCCATTCGTAAAACGTGCCCTGATGACGCAGCAATTCGCCGACCACATTGTCGCCGGTCTTGGCCAATACCGCGCAGGCCTGTTTGACCCGCTGCCCCGCCTCGTGCATGGCGCGCAATTGCGGCATGGCCAGAGCGTCAAGATCGACCGCTGCCGCCGCCAATGCCAGCGGCGTTGGCGGCAAGCTCGTCGGCGTGGCTTCAGTGCGGGGCGTTTTTTTGCGTTTCGCTGCCATGATGGTCCAAGCATGCCCTGGCTGACGGCGGCCAGCAAGGGGTGCGGGCGCTATTGCGTGGCTTGTTGCAAATAGGCAATCAGATCTTGGCGTTGCGTGGCATTGGGCAAGCCAACAAACGGCATCCGATTGCCGGGCATGAAAGCGTTAGGCTTGGTGATATATTGATCCATTGTTTCCACGTCCCAGGCAAAGCCGGCCGATTTCATGGCATTGGAATATTTGAAACCTTCGGCGGAACCGGCGGTGCGGCCAAAAATGCCATGCAGATTGGGACCAACCCGATGCGGACCGCCCTCTTCCAGGGTGTGGCAAGCCATGCAGCGGCGAAATACCTTGGCGCCGGCTTCCGGATCGCCGGCCAACGCCTGTTCAGCCGGTGCAGCGTCGCTTTCGGCCATGGCGGTGCCGGCGAGGCCACCGGTCAGTATCGTCATACCCAATGCAGCAAGAAAAACCTTCATGCCTCTGCTCCTTCTGGTTTCAAGCCTTGATTTCAGCCAAGAATATGGCCGATTTGTGAAGGTGGTGTCCCGACAAGAAAAAAGCAACTGTTCGACAAAAACAGGGCGGCGGGTGCGCGCCGCCGCCCTGTTTTTTTGCGCCCGGCCACAGAATTGGCCAGCAGCGTTGGCAATGCGTTACTTCCCAGCGCGGAATTCGTCCGGCAGGAAGAACAAGGCGTCTTGGCCGGCTGCGGCCATGTGGCAATCGGCGCAGAATTGCACCATGGCGGAGCCCTTGCCATTGGTCTCGCCCACGACTTGGCCATTGGCCATGATCATGGTGTATTTCCAATTGTCTTCGCTGAAGCCGTCGGCCATTTTTTCCATCACGAACAATGGGCCGATCGACACCGAACCATCGGGGGCGACGACAAAACTGTCCTTGGCGACGACCGAGCCTACCGGCATGGTGCCGACATCCTCATATTTGGCGTAGGCCTTGGCCCCAATCTTGTTGACCCGGTTGGTGACATAGCGGTCGCCATGGGTGGCGGCCTGATAAGGCGCGGTGCTGAACAATTTCCAGTTCAAATAGCCATCAACACTGGCAACTCCGGCCTTGCCATAAGCCTGCTTCATTTCGCCCGACAGGCAAGCATAGACCGAGCGGGCTTCATCGGCGGTGATTTCAACCGAGCCACCGGCGCCGCAAGGATTGCAAGGATTGCAGGGGTTGCAAGGATTGGCCGCGGCGCACGGATTGCAGGGATTGCAGCCTTTCTTGGCGGCGCAGGGATTGGCCGCGGCGCAGGGATTGCAGGGGTTGCAACCTTTCTTTGCGGCGCAGGGATTGACCGCCGCGCAGGGATTGCAAGGATTGCAGCCCTTCATCGCGCCGCAAGGATTCTTGGCCGCGCAGGGATTACAGGGATGACAAGGATGGCAAGGGTTCCACGCCGCCTGCAAGCGCGGCACGAAGCATTTTTCCGATACCACGCCCGTCGCACCTGCGCAGGGATTACACGGATTGCAGGGATTACACGGGTTGCAGGGGTTCCAGGCGGCGCAGGGATTGCAAGGATTGCAGCCCTTCATCGCCGCGCAGGGGTTGCAGCCCTTCATGGCGGCGCAGGGATTGGCGGCGCAGGGATTGGCGGCGCAGGGATTGGCGGCGGCGCAAGGGTTGCAAGCTTTCTTGGCGGCGCAAGGATTGCAGCCCTTGGCTGCTGCCTCGCACGGATCGCACATGGCGAAGGCGACTTGCAGGTGCGCCGGTTTCGGCTGGGCAACGGGTAGCAGTTTGCCCGATTGCGCTGATTGCGATTCAGCGCGGGCTTCGCCGCTTTGACCGATCGCGGCGCTGGCGGCCACCACCAAGCCCGCGCCCACCATGGTCGTGAGCATGGTATTGAGCAGGAATTTCTGGCGCGATGCGCCGATCATCTGGGTCTTCACGGGCAGGTCTCCCCCTGTTTTAATGTCGGCAATCCGACGGTGAAAAAAATCCACAAATAAAAATCCACAACACGCGCCATCTGGCCGTCGGCGACTCTGCGGCGCGGAGACGACACTGGCATGACAGCCGGTCCTGGCCTATATGACCAACCTGGGACCGCGAAGGCCGCATCGGCGCTGCTCATGCAAAACGCGGCTAAGGGTTCGATGCGGGCCGTTGTGCCCAGGTTACAGCGCTGGCGGTTTTGCTAGTGGTCAAACCAAGGGCTTGATCGCTTAAGCTTTCGGCTTAATATCCCGGCCAAGTTTCGGTTTAACCAACCAATTTGGCATATGCAAGGGGAACGGAACGATGCGCAATCCAAATCGGCCGCTGTCGCCGCATCTTGGCGTGTACCGCTGGCAGCCGCATATGCTGGTGTCGATCTTGCACCGCATGACCGGTTCCGCCCTGGCCGTCGGCGCCTTGATTTTTGTCTGGGGCCTTGTCGCCGCTGCCACTGGGCCAGAAGCGTTCGCGCTGTTCGCCAGCGCCTTGGGCCATCCCATCGGCGTCATTGTCATGATTGGCGTGACCTGGGCATTGATGCAGCACCTGGCCTCTGGCCTGCGGCATCTCTATATGGACACGGGCAAGGGATTTGCGCTTGGCGCCAGCCGCAACACGGCATTGGCGACCTTGGCATTCTCGGTGCTGGCGACGGCGCTGATCTGGGCGCTGATCTGCGGCATCATCTAGGGAGACGGTAATATGGTCATGCAATCGCCTTTGGCGCGGGCGCGCGGCTTGGGCTCGGCGAAATCAGGCACCCGGCAATGGTGGTTCGAGCGGGTCACCGCGATCGCGCTGCTGCCTTTGTCACTGTGGCTGGTCGCCTCGCTGATCGGGCTGGTCGGCGCCGACCATGCCGTGATCGTGGCCTGGATCAGAGATCCCTTGGTGGCGGTACCCTTGCTGTTGTTCGCGGCGATCATGTTTTGGCATTTGCAAATGGGCGTCAAGGTGGTGATCGAAGACTATATCCATCATGAGGGGGTGAAAATCGGTGCGTTGCTGCTGGTCAATTTCGCCGTCGTGGTGCTGGCCGCGGCCGCCGTCTTTTCGATCCTGAAAATCGCGCTGGGAGTTTAAACCCGTGAGCCAAGCCTATCAGATCATCGATCATCTTTATGACGCCGTGGTTGTTGGCGCCGGCGGGTCTGGCCTGCGCGCAACCATGGGTTTGGGCGAGGCTGGGCTGAAAACCGCCTGCGTGACCAAGTTGTTTCCAACCCGCTCGCACACCGTGGCGGCCCAGGGCGGCATTGCCGCCAGCCTCGGCAATATGGGCCCCGATCGCTGGGAATGGCATATGTACGACACCGTCAAGGGGTCGGACTGGCTGGGCGACCAGGACGCCATTGAATATATGTGCCGGGAAGCTCCCGCGGCGGTGATCGAACTGGAACATTATGGCCTGCCGTTTTCGCGCACCGAGGACGGCAAGATCTATCAGCGCGCCTTTGGCGGCATGACCACCAATTTCGGCGAAGGCCCGGCGGCCCAACGCACCTGCGCGGCCGCTGACCGGACCGGGCATGCGATGCTGCATGCGCTGTATCAGCAAAGCCTGAAATATGATGTTGATTTCTTCATCGAATATTTCGCCATCGACCTGATCATGGTCGACGGCGAGTGCCGCGGCGTCATTGCCCTGTGCCTGGAGGACGGCACCATTCACCGTTTCCGGTCCAAGGCTGTGGTGTTGGCCACCGGCGGTTATGGCCGGGTCTATTTTTCCGCCACGTCCGCCCATAGCTGCACCGGCGACGGCGGCGGCATGGTGCTGCGTGCGGGTTTGCCGATGCAGGACATGGAATTTGTTCAATTCCACCCCACCGGCATTTATGGCGCCGGCGTGCTGATCACCGAGGGGGCACGCGGTGAAGGTGGCTACCTCACCAATTCCGAAGGCGAGCGGTTCATGGAGCGCTATGCACCTTCCGCAAAGGATTTGGCCAGTCGCGATGTGGTGTCACGGGCGATGGCCTCGGAAATCCGCGAAGGTCGCGGTGTCGGCGCCGATAAGGACCATATCTTCCTGCATCTCGATCATATCGACGAAGCGATTTTGGCGGACCGGCTGCCCGGCATCACCGAAACCGCGAAGATTTTTGCCGGCGTCGATCTCACCCGCGCGCCGATCCCAGTGGTGCCGACCTGTCATTATAACATGGGCGGCATCCCAACCAATTATCATGGCGAGGTGATTACGTTGAAGGAAGGCGATCCCGACGCGGTGGTGCCCGGTCTTTATGCGGTCGGCGAAGCCGCCTGCGTATCGGTTCACGGCGCTAACCGCTTGGGCTCGAACAGCTTGATCGACCTGGTGGTGTTTGGCCGCGCGGCGGCCAAGCGGGCTGCCTCGCTGATCAAGCCCGGCGAAAAACACGCGCCGCTGCCCAAGGACTCGGCTGACTTTGCATTGGGCCGTCTGGACAAATTCCGCCATGCGGATGGGGCGACGCCGACGGCGCAAGCGCGCGACCAGATGCAGCGCGCCATGCAGGCCGATTGCGCGGTGTTTCGCACCCAGGAAAGCCTGGAGGACGGTAAGAAGAAGATCGACGCTGTTCACGGCGCCTTGTCGGATATCAAGACCAGCGACCGGTCGCTGGTGTGGAACACCGATTTGATCGAAACCCTGGAATTGGACAACATGGTCGGCCAGGCGGCGCTCACGGTTTATGGCGCGGCCAACCGCACCGAAAGCCGCGGCGCCCACAAACGCGAGGATTATCCCGACCGCGATGACGACAATTGGATGAAGCACACAATGGCTTGGTTCGATGACGGCAAGGTGCAAATCGATTACCGCCCAGTGCATGACTACACGCTGACCGATGAAGTCGCCTATATCAAACCCAAGGCGCGGGTTTACTAGGCGCGTCGCGGACAGACGGCTAAAGAACAATCAGGAAGGCTTAGGCTGATGGCTGAATTCACGCTTCCCGCCAACTCCAAGATCGGCAAGGGCAAGACCTATGCCGCCGCTGCTGGCGCCAAGCGCAAAAAGGCAGTGCATGTTTACCGCTGGTCGCCGGACGATGGGCAAAACCCCCGCATGGATACTTACGAGGTTGATTTAGAAAAATGCGGGCCCATGGTCCTCGACGCCCTCATCAAAATCAAGAATGAGGTCGATCCCACACTCACCTTCCGGCGCTCCTGCCGGGAAGGTGTTTGTGGGTCGTGCGCGATGAACATGAATGGCTTGAACGGGCTGGCCTGCACTACCGCGATCGATGACTTGAAGGGCGATATCCGCGTTACCCCCTTGCCGCATATGGAGGTGGTCAAGGATTTGGTCACCGACTTCAAGCATTTCTATGCCCAATACGCGTCGATCAAGCCCTGGCTGCAAACCCAGACCCCAGCGCCATCGCGTGAGCGGTTGCAGTCGCGCGAGGAGCGTGAGCGGTTGAATGGCTTATATGAATGCATTCTCTGCGCCTGTTGCTCCACCTCCTGCCCCAGCTATTGGTGGAATGCCGATAAATATCTCGGCCCCGCGATCTTGCTGCAGGCGCATCGCTGGCTGGTTGACAGCCGCGACGAGATGGCCGGCGAGCGGCTCGATGCGCTGGAGGACCCATTCCGGCTTTACCGTTGCCACACCATCATGAACTGCGCCAATGCCTGCCCCAAGGGCCTGAACCCAGCCGAGGCGATCGCCGAGATCAAGCAGATGATGCTGGCGCGGCAGGTTTGAGCGCAAAATCTGATGTTTTCCAGATAACAGGTCGCCGCCATTGCGCGCCGCCATGGACTGCCACGGCCTTCGGCCTCGCAGCGACGGGTTGCGTTGAGGCCATCGCTACCCCTTCACGGTCTTTGCGAGCCGCCTTCAGGCGGCGCGGCAATCCATATGCACTGCCACCGACAGCCGTTTTTGGATGGCCTCTAGGCGATCCACGGCATATCGGTGCGCCCGTAGTCGATTCCCATTTGGGATAATAGTGCCGTAACCTGGCCTCTGTGGTGGGTTTGGTGATTGAACATATGGCTCACCAGGCGCCAACGCGCTTGCGTGCGTGTCTGGCCGTCCGCGCTGGTCCAAGTCATCATCTCGGCGAGCCAAGCATCGTCCAAGCCCTCGGACCAGGCAACAATGCGTTTGTCCATCTCGGTGCGCGCCGCTTGCAGCACGGTAAAGTCACGAAATTGCGCGACCCCGATCTGCCCATCGGGCCGATTGCCAGCTTGGAAACGCCACATCCACATCGCGTCGGCCCAAAGAATATGATCGAGCGTATTGTGTATCGAGCCGAAAAAAGCGCTGCGATCAGCAGTCCGGTCGACGTCATCCAGCTTGGCAACGACGTCATACAGCCGATCATTCATGGTCGCGTTATAGCGGGAAAAATATGCATAAAGTTGATGCAGTGGCATCGATGGTCTTTCCACGCCGCGATGTTAATTTGTAGGCATTGCGTGACAACATCGTCCGGCTATCCTATTTTCCCGTCGGGAGAATTGGAAGCGCCATTAAATCGGGAGAAACGCGATGCCACATTATGTCGTTGCCGCGATCGACGTCAAAGATCCGTCCTTCACGGAAGCCTATGGCCCCGGCGCGCATCAATGCATCGCCAAACATGGCGGCCGCTACATCGCGCGCGGTCCGGCAGCAACGCTGGAAGGCGATGACCAACCGCAAGTGGTGGTGATTCTGGAATTTCCCGATGAAGTGGCGGCGCGTGCCTTTCACGCCGATCCTGAATACAAGCCGTTTCTTGACATGCGCCGCGCCGCCACCGACAGCCGTTTATGGCTGGCCGCGGGCGCTTAACGCATTCATCAGCGCGCCGGCAAACGCCTCCAGGTCCTTAGGGCTACGGCTGGTGATGATATTGCCGTCGACCACCGCCGGCTGATCCGCCCAATTGGCGCCGGCATTAATCATGTCGGTCTTGATCGACGGATAAGCGGTGGCCTTTTTGCCCTTGATGATACCGGCTTCAATCAGCAGCCAAGGGCCATGGCAAATCGCCGCGATCGGCTTGCCGGCTTGATGAAAGCCGCGAATGAAGGCGATCGCCTTGGGGTCTTGGCGCAATTGGTCGGGATTATAGACCCCACCCGGCAGCACCAAGGCGTCGAATGCATCTGCCTCGGCTTGGTCCAGGGTCGCGTCGACTTGCACCTCCTCGCCCCAGCGATGGCCATGGGTGCCGCGGATCGCCTTGGCGGTTTGCGAAACCACGGCGACATCCGCGCCGGCCTGGGCCAGCGCCGTGCGCGGCGCGATCAGCTCGGATTGTTCAAAGCCATCGGTGGCCAGGATCGCGATTTTGCGGCCGTCCAGGGGTTGCGCCATGCTCAACCCCCCTCCCGCGCCACGCCCGCGCCCGAGAGTTTCTTGTTCTCGCCCAAGTCCGGGGTCTTGCCGGTGAGGGCGGCCTGCGTCAATTCGAGGGTCGTGCGCATGCTATTGGTGCTGCGGTCCCAATATTCAGCTTGCTGGATATCGAAGGCCAGCAGCCGCAGGTCCTTGTCGTCAAGGCCTTCGGGAAACCAGGCTTGGGCTTCCAGCGACCAATATTGCTCGGCTTTTTCCCGGTCGGCGACAATCCGCGCCCGGCCCGACAGCGAGACATAATGGCCATTAACCGGATCCGCGAAGGCGATGTTGACGCTGGGCTGGTTCTCGATCTCGTCGGTCTTGGGGGCATGGCGGTTGATGAAAAACCAGAGCCGTTTGCCATCACGATCAAGATTGGCGAGCATTGGCCGACTGCGCAGCAAATCGCCGTCGCGTGTGGTCAGCATGCCAATTCGGATGTCTTCGATCAGCGCCCATAATTTGTCGCTGGCTTGTTCGTTTGATGTCATGACCATGAACTCCATCCATTGCGCATTTGTGAAATCTTCAGGCGCGCCGACGCTGTTGTTCCGTGCCGCTGGCGGCGGCCAAGTTTTCGGCGACAAAAGACCAATTGATCAGATGTTCGAAAAAGCTGTCGATATAGGCGCCGCGGTCATTGCGGTGGTCCAAATAATAAGCGTGCTCCCACACATCCAAGGTTAAGAGCGGGGTTTGGCCATGAACCAGCGGTGTGTCGGCGTCGCTGGTGCTGAGCACTTTCAGCATCCCGTCGTCGCGCACCAGCCAGACCCAGCCGCTTCCGAATTCGCCTTTCGCGGCCTTGGTAAATGCTTCACGGAACGCCGCCACGCCGCCAAAGGCCTGGTCTAGCGCGGCTTCCAGCGCGGCTGGCGGCGGCGTGGGGCTGGCGGTCAGGCATTGCCAGAAAAAGCCATGATTGAACACCTGGGCAGCTTGGTTGAACAAGGCCTGATCATTGTCGCGATAAGCCTGGGCAATGATGGTCTCCAGCGGCCGGTTGGCCAGCGCGGTGCCTTCGATCAAGCTGTTGGTTTTATCGACATAAGCCTTGTGATGTTTGCCGTGATGATAATCCAGGGTTTCCGCCGACATGTGGGGCGCCAGGGCATCGCGGGCAAAAGGCAGATCGGGCAAGCTGAGCGGCATAAAAGCCTCCTATTCAAGTCGTTGCAGTCATGATGATGAGCGGGCAAGCCAAGGCCCTTTGGCTTGACAACGCCGCAGCACTGCCACTGTTCCAGTGATTGCCGTTCAGGCTGGCCGGAACGGCGGCGCCGTGCCTGCGTTGTTGGGTGTATAAGGAGGCTTTCATGGACCGCGATACCAACGACCCCGCGAAACAGGCGCCGTCACTCAGCCCAACCGAAGCGCGTCAGGGCGAAGTGATTATCGATACCCGCCCCAAGCAAAGGCGGATGATCTTTTATGTGATCGTGCTGATCATCGCCTTGGCCTTGCTGTTCCTGGCCTTGGCCTGAGGCCGGCCTCAGGCCGCGTTCAAAACATGCCGGGCGCGTGATAACCGGCTCTTGACGGTGCCGACGGCGACGCCCAGGCGGCGGGCGACATCTTTATAGAGCATGCCTTCGGCAACCACCAGACGCACCACTTCCTGATCGCAGGGCCGCAGCTTCTCCATCGCCGCGACCACGTCTTGGACGCGCAGATAATGTTCCTGCTCCGGTGGCCGCCAGGTTTCGCGATACCATTCCTCAATCTCGACATGCGGCCCACGGCGCTGTTGCTTGCGCATGGCGTCGATATGGCTGTTGCGCATGATGGTGAACAGCCAACAGCGTAAATCGGTGCCAACGGTGAATTTGTCGATATGCGTGACGGCTTTTTCCAAACAGTCCTGAACCAAGTCATCGGCCAGATCCGGTTGGCGAACCAAAGACCGCGCATAGCGTCGCAAATGCGGCATTTCCTCGGACAAACAGTCCAGGCTCATGGTTTCGTCATTGGTTGCTTGCATTGTTCATCACCTTCTTCATGTAGTTTTTAAGTATTGAGAAGGATAGAATGACCAATGCGGATTTGAAAAAGAGGTAGATCAATAAGTGATGGATTGTTACCATATTACAGTGTGGGGATATATTTTGCGGTTAGGGGAAATTTTTTTACTTATATATAAATGACGAATATATTGGTTTGACGCACGTCAACCATCGGACAATTTTTTAATCAGCGCGTGTTTATTTGAATTCTAGAAGCGTTCCCGCCAGGGACGTAAGTCTAACTCATGCGTCCAAGCACTGCGGTGTTGGCGGTGAAGGTCTAAATAAGCGGCGGCGATGGCCTCGGGGTCCAACAGGGCGTCGGGGCCGCGTTCCTCGGCCAAATGCTGATAGCGTGGGGCCATGATCTGCCCGTCGATAATGACATGGCCGACATGAATGCCTTCCGGTCCCAATTCCCGCGCCATGCTTTGGGCCAAGGCGCGTAACCCGAATTTGGGCACGGCCAGATTGGCGAAACCTGCACTGCCGCGCAGCGAGGCCGTGGCGCCGGTGAACAGGATGGTGCCTTGCTGCTTGGGCAGCATGGCCCGGGCAGCAGCCTGGCCAACCAAAAAGCCGGCAAGACACCCGACCCGCCAACAGCGTTCAAAATCCTCTGTGCTGATTTCAGTGATCTTGCCGGGTTGATAGGCGCCGGCGTTGAAAATCACCAAGTTGGGCACGCCGATTTGCGCTACCTGTGCGAACAGGCTGGCCACGTCTTGGGCCTGGGTGGCGTCGCAATCGATCGAGGTAATGGACTGCGCCTGCTCCCCTTGACGCAAATCAGTGAGGGCGCTGGCTTGCCGGGCGGCGGCGAACACGGTCATGCCGGCATTGGCGCAGGCTTGGGCCAGCGCCAGGCCAAGGCCCGGGCCGACGCCGATGATAACGGCAATGTCTTGCTTGGATGCCATCGCGATGTCTCCTCATGCTGGGTCGGCCAGCTTAGGTGGCGGCGGCGGTGGTTGCAACTGCACCGGCAGGCCGCTTTCGGCACTGGCCAATCCGGCAGGTGAGGCGGGGTTGCTTTGCGTCTATCATGGGCGTCCAAATATGCAGCGATGGGGATTGGGCCGATGCAACATATTCAAGGTATTCATCATGTCGCCGTTTCGGTGCCGGACCTTGCGACGGCGCGGCGTTTTTATATCGACCTGTTGGGGGCGCAAGAGGTAATGGCCGGCGATTGGCCCTGCGGCAATGCCTATATCAACATCATCATGGGTTTGGACGATTGTGCCGGCAAATCCTTCATGGCGCGGCTGGGCAACACCCATATCGAAGTGTTCGAGTTCCTGGAACCGCGCGCCCCGGCGCAAGACCCCGACCGGCCGGTGCATCTGTGCGGCTATACTCATTTCGGGCTGCAGGTCGACGATATCCAGGCGGTTTATGAACGCATGCTAGCGGCTGGCATCAGATTTCATTGTCCGCCCCAGCACAATGGCACGGTGTTGCCGGACGGCCGCAAGACCGGCTTTTTCGCCACCTATGGCCGCGACTTTTTCGGCAATGTGTTTGAACTGATTGAAATCAATCAAGACAGCCGCGTGCCACCTTTATAGCTGCGCCCCCAGGCGCCGCCGAGCATTTCGGAGAAATGGTGGAGCCCCAGGATATTTTATTGAACCGAGGCGAAGATCATTCTGAAAGAATGGTGGAGCCGAGGGGAATCGAACCCCTGACCTCCTCATTGCGAACGAGGCGCTCTCCCATCTGAGCTACGGCCCCAACTGCGTTGAGCGGCGCGCACACTATCGCCGCCGGGCGCCAAATGCAACGGCGAAAACAGCAAATCGACGGTCGCGGCCTTGCCCCTGGCGCGCCGGCTGGTTACATCACTGGCAGCAGCACAAGGACCAGCCGATGAAACTGAAAAACCCTCAATTGTTGCGCGATCAATGCCTCGTCGATGGCCAATGGGTCGGCGCCCGCAATGGCAAGACCTTTGCGGTCATCAATCCGGCCACCGCCAAGCCCTTGGCGCAAGTGCCCGAGATGGGCGCGCGCGAAACCCATGAGGCCATCGCCGCGGCGAAGCGGGCGATGCCGGCATGGGCCGCGATGACCGCTGGCCAACGGGCGCAAATCCTGATGCGCTGGCATGATTTGATGGTCAAGGCAGCACCCGATCTGGCACAATTGATCACCGCCGAACAGGGCAAGCCGCTGGCCGAGGCCAAGGGCGAGGTGTTGTACGCGGCGTCGTTCATTCAATGGTTCGCCGAGGAAGCGCGCCGCGTTTATGGCGACATCATTCCCGGCCATGAAGCCGATAAGCGGATCATGGTGCTAAAACAGCCGGTTGGTGTGGTGGCGGCGATCACGCCGTGGAATTTCCCCGCCGCGATGATCACCCGCAAGGTCTCGCCGGCGCTGGCGGCCGGCTGCGCGGTGGTGATCAAGCCGGCGGAAGCCACACCTTTGACCGCCTTGGCCTTGGGCCAATTGGCGCTGCGGGCGGGCATTCCGGCGGGGGTTGTCAACATCATCACTGGCAAGCCGGCGGCGATCGGCGGGGCGATGACCAAAAGTCCCGATGTCGCCAAATTATCCTTCACCGGATCAACTGCCGTGGGCAAGCTGCTTTATGAGCAATGCGCCGGCACGGTGAAGAAATTATCCCTTGAATTGGGCGGCAACGCACCCTTCATCGTGTTCGACGACGCCGATCTCGATGCCGCCGTCGATGGCGTCATGGCGTCCAAATATCGCAATAGCGGCCAAACCTGCGTCTGCGCCAACCGCATTTTCGTGCAAGATGGCGTGTTCGACGACTTCGCCGCCCGGCTGGCCGAGCGGGTTGGTCAATTGCGCGTCGGCGATGGTCTTAAGGGCGAGACTGATCAAGGCCCGCTGATCAATGCCGCGGGCCTGAAAAAGGTTGAAACCTTGCTTGCCGAGGCGGTCAAAAAAGGCGCGCGGGTGATCACCGGCGGCAAGCGGCACCGCCTCGGCGGCACGTTTTTCGAGCCGACGGTGGTGGCCGGGGTCAAGCCCAATATGCGCATCGCCCAGGAAGAGATTTTCGGGCCCGTGGCGCCGCTCTACCGATTTCGCGATGAAGATGACGCGGTGCGGATGGCCAATGACACCCGTCATGGCCTTGCCGCCTATTTTTATACCCGCGATCTTGCCCGCAGCTGGCGGGTGTCGGAAGCACTGGACTATGGCATTGTCGGCCTCAATACCGGCATGATCTCGACCGCGGTCGCGCCCTTTGGCGGGGTCAAGGAATCCGGCATTGGCCGCGAAGGCGCGCGTTACGGCATCGAGGAATTCGTCGAAATCAAATATCTGTGCGTTGGCGGGCTTTCGCGTTGACACCGTAGAAGCTGATATTGGCGGCCACGATCAGCGCCACGAACACTGCTGAAATCAGGTTCAGGCCCTGCCAGCCGACACTGTCGATCAAGCCGCCGGCGGCCAGCGAGGTAAAGGCGGCGATGCCGAACACCGCGCTGTCGTTCAGGCCCTGGGCGGCGCCGCGCTCGGCGGCGTCATGGGTGCGAGCGACGATGGTGGTGCCGGCGACGAAAGTGAAATTCCAGCCTACCCCCAACAACACCATGCCCCAGCCAAAATGTGCCAGGCTCATGCCGGCCATACTGATGGCAATGGTGCTGGCCAAGGCCAACACACCTAGCCCGATGACCAGGGCCACGCCCAACCGGGCGATCAGCCAACCGGCAAAGAGAGAAGGCAAGAACATCGCGATGATGTGATATTGCATGATTTTGGTGGAATGATGGGTGGCATGGCCGGCGCCGACAATGGCCAAGGGTGCCGCTGCCATCAGCAGCGACATCGCGCCGTTGCCAAACGCCGCGGTGCTGAGGCCGACCCAATAAAAGGGTCGCCGTAAAAAGCCGCCTTGCAGGCGCCAGCGCCGGCGCGGCGGCGCGTCGGCGGGAACCGCCGCCGGCGGTGTTTCAACGAACCGCAGCAGCGCTGGCGGCAGCAGCGCCAACAACCCATAAATCATCGCCGCGCCGAAGGCCGCATAGCCCAAATTTGCGGTCCAGGCGCCGGTCGCCGCCACCAAGGACGGCACCGACAAGGCGGCGATGATATGCCCAAACAGCACAAATCCGACCGCCTTGGAAGCGCGGGCATGGCCGGCCAGCTCGGCGGCGGCGAAGCGGAAGAATTGCGCGGCGGCGCTGGTGGGTCCTTGCAGCAGGGCGGCGATGCACAACAGGGTGAAACTGCCAGCCTCGATCGCCAATAGCGCCAGCGCGGCCGCGGCGATGGCGCTGGCGGCGCCTAAATAAAAGCCGGCGCGGCGGCCATGGCGGCCCATCAGTGCCGAAATTGGCCCGGCACTTAGGGCCAGCGTGGTCAGCACCAGTGCCAGCGGCAGTGTCGCCAGGCCCGGCCTGGGCGCCAATTGGGCGCCAATCAAGCCGCTGAACGCCACCCAAATGATGTGGCCGCCAATCATCGCCGCATTGCCCAGGGCCATCAGGCCAAGCCGTGACCAGTAGCCGTGCGGGCGCCAGTGATCTAAAGTCGCGATTGCCATGGCCGCCATTAGAGGCGGTCGCGCGGCGGCTGACAAGATAGTTCGATCTCGATTTTTTAATCCAGGGGTGCGGATGGACCGATTGCAACAGGGCGAGGACGGCCTGGCGCGCTGTGGCTGGTGCGGCGCTGATGCCGGCTACCGCGCATATCATGACATGGAATGGGGGCTGCCGGTGGTCGATGACCGGCGGTTGTTTGAAAAGATCAGCTTGGAGGGTTTTCAGGCTGGCTTGTCTTGGCTGACGATCTTGCGCAAGCGGCCGCATTTTCGCCGCGCTTTCGCCGATTTCGATTTTGCCAAGCTGGCGGATTTTGGCGCCGCCGAGGTCGAGCGGCTGATGGCGGACGCCGGCATTGTCCGGCATCGCGGCAAGATCGAGGCGGTGATCAACAATGCCCGCCAAGCCCTGGTCTTGGCCCAAAGCCACGGCTCCTTGGCGGCATTTTTTTGGCGTTTCGAACCGGTCAGGCGGCCGCCGCCACAGCCACTGCCGGCACAATCCGCCGAATCGCGGGCGATGTCGAAGGCATTGAAAGCGGCGGGTTGGCGATTTGTTGGGCCAACCACCTGCTATGCGTTCATGCAGGCCATGGGCCTGGTTAACGACCATCACCCTGCGTGCGCCTTCCACGCCCGCGCCGAGGCCGCCCGCGCCGCCTTCAAGCCGCCGCTCTAACGAAATGCCGGGCCGTCCATCCAGCCGACCAGGGCGTCGCGCTGCCCGGCCTCGATTGGGCTGATCCGGTGCAGGACATAGCTGGGAAACACCACCGCGCCGCCCTGAGCGCGTGGTGCCGCGCGGACATGGCCATCGCCGTTCAATTCCAGCCGTCCGCCTTGATAGTGGTCGGGCGGGCTGAGCTGGATCGAAAAACTGAGCTTGCGCCTGGCCGCCGCGCCGTGGCCGGCGCGGTCGATATGCCAGTCATAATGGCCGGCGCCGGCGGGATAGCGCAGCAATTGCACGCCTTCAAAGCCGTCGAGGGCGAAGTCGAAATCAGCGCGGTTGACCTCGGCGACCAGCGCCGCCAGCCGCTTGAACACCCAGCCGGTGGCGGCGTCGTCGTCCAGCCAGAGGCTGACGCAATGCCGCACCGACGGCTGATGAACGCCGCCAGCCAAATTGGCGGTGGCGGGCCGGTTGTCCAGCAAGGCGGCGAGGCTGGCGCATTGCCCGGCGGTCAACACGTCGGGGCGCCAACTCATGACATGATGCGGTGCCTGGCGGCGGGCCGGCATGAGGCTGGCTGGCGGCGGCAGCGGGGCGGGCTGGCCGGCGGGGTCGTCCATCACGCGTTACCCATCAACCGGACAGGCCGGCTTCCACCGGCGCGATCACGCCAGCGTCGGCGATGTGGGCTTGCCCCATCGCCTTGTCAAGATGCTATGCTGGACAAGCGGCAATCAATCAGGGCATTCCAGCGACCATGACGGCTTACCCTCCCACCATGCGCGGCTATTTCGCCATCGGCATCGAAGGCGCCAACAAGCCTGGCAATCTGGGCAATTTGGTGCGCACGGCCCACGCCTTTGGCGCCGCTTTCGCGTTTACCATCAACAGTGAGTTGACCGGCTTGGTGCAAAAATTCGACACCGCCAAGGCGGAAACCGCCATGCCGGTGTTTGAATTCGCCGACCTCGATGCTTTGCAACTGCCGCGCCATTGCCGCCTGGTCGGGGTTGAGTTGTGCGATCAAGCGGTTGACTTGCCGTCTTTTCATCATCCCCATCAAGCGGCCTATATTCTGGGCGGCGAACGCCATTCATTGTCGCAGGCCACGCTTGATCGTTGTGATTTTGTGGTCAAAATCCCGACAAGGTTTTCGCTCAATGTTGCCACTGCGGGTGCGATTGTGATGTATGACCGGCTGCGCCTGTTGGGGCGGACGGCGCCGCGGCCGGTTTCGCCGCTGGGTGGGGCCGAAACGCCGGTGCCGCATGTTCATGGCCCGCCGAAGCGTCGGCGCGCCCTGGCGGCTGGCGGCGTCGATCAGGAAGACACGAAAGGGACGTGATGCAAAGGGGTTATGTGGTTGGCGCGGCGGCGCTGACGGCGCTGTTGACGCTGGCTTTCAGCGCCGTGGCCGAGGAAAAACGCGGCCATTTGGGCGATTATCGTGATTGGTCGACCTTTCGCGACATTTACGCCGACGGCACCCGCGTGTGCTATATGATCACTCAGCCCAAGGAGGCCACGGCCGACAAGCCCAATGTCAAGCGCGGGGCCATTTATGTCATGGTTTCGCATTGGCCAGACAGCCAGATTCGCGACCAGGTGCGGATTTCCGGCGGCTATCCCTATAAGCCGTCGAGCAAGGTGCGCGCCGTGATCGACGGTAATGCGTTCGATCTGTTCACCGAAGATCAGGACGCATGGGCCCATGACGCGCAGGAAGACGCGCGGCTGGTCGGCGCGATGAAATCGGGGCTGAAATTGACGGTCGAGGGCGAATCCAGCCGTGGCACCAAAACCGTCGATGAATTCAGCCTGTCGGGTTTCACCGCCGCGCACAACGCCATCAGCAAGGCTTGCGGCTGAACCGCAGCCGCGCCGCTGTTCAGTTCCGCGCTGCCACACCCCAATAATTGAAGCCGGCGAAACGCGGTGACTTCGGCAAATACAGGGTGTCTACATCCCCCAGCGCGAAGCCGGCGTCGCCGATCAGGCCGGGAATGTCGCGGTTAAGATTGCAGCCGCCGAAAATCTTTTTCCAGACGCCGTTGATCCGGTCTTGCCAGCGCGCCACATTGGCGTCGGGGGCGCGGCCATGTTCGGCGAAAATGAGCCGCCCGCCCGGTTTCAATACCCGCCGCATTTGCGCCAGCGCCGCCTTCGGGTCGGGAATGGTGCACAGCGTGTAGGTTAGCAGCACGGTATCGATACTGGCGTCATCCAGGGGGATATCCTCGCCCCGCAATCCCAGAAACTCGACCGGAAACGCCACTTCGGCGGCGCGTTTGCGGGCGATGTCGAAACTCTTCGCCGAGGGGTCGAGGCCGATCACCTTGCTCACCTTGCCGCCGTCATAATAGGGCAGATTGTGGCCCGGCCCCATGCCTACCTCCAGCACCGCGCCGGTAGCCAGCGGCACCACTTTTTCGCGCTGCTGGGCAATCGGCTCCATGCCACAAGCGGCGTTGATGATATGGGGCAGAATGCGGTCTTCATAAAAGCTCATGGCTAATGCTTCCCTCGTGGTTCTTGGCTTTTACGCTCACAGGCATTAGATAAGCGGCTCGATTGTGCGCTGAAAAGGTCCGCCAATGCAATTGCCCGGTCATATCGACCCCATCGTCACCCCGCGCCGCCCGCAACCGGTGGCAGCGGACAAGCGTGACATTTTGGGCCTCAGCCGCGACGAATTGCGCCAGGCGCTGATGGCCGCCGGGGTGGCGGAAAAACAGGCCGGGATGCGCGCCCGCCAAGTTTGGCATTGGGTCTATCATCGCGGCCTGACCGAATTTGCCGGCATGGCGAATATCTCAAAGGATGTGCGGGCGCTGCTGGAGGCGCATTTCACCATTTCCCGGCCGCACATCGCCGACGCGCAATATAGCGAGGACGGCACCCGCAAATGGCTGCTGCGTTTCGACGATGGCGAAGAGGCCGAATGCGTCTATATCCCCGACGAGGACCGCGGCACTTTGTGCATATCGTCGCAGGTTGGCTGCACCCTGAACTGCCGCTTCTGCCACACCGGCACGCAGCGGCTGGTGCGCAATTTGACGGCGGCCGAAATCGTGGCGCAAATGATGGTGGCGCGTGACGATCTTGGCGAATGGCCGGCCTCCACCGAAGGCCGCCGCGTCACCAATATCGTGATGATGGGCATGGGCGAGCCGTTGTATAATTTCGACAATGTCAAGCACGCGCTCAAAATCATCATGGACGAGGAAGGCATTCAAATGTCGCGGCGGCGGATCACGCTGTCGACCTCGGGGGTGGTGCCGATGATGGAACGCGCCGGTGCGGAGATCGGCGTCAATCTGGCCGTGTCCCTGCATGCGGTCACCAAGGAGGTGCGCGACGAAATCGTGCCGCTGAACAAGAAATACGGTATCGATGAATTGTTGCGCGCCTGTGCGGCCTATCCCGGCACCCATAATGCCCGGCGCATCACCTTTGAATATGTCATGCTCAAGGACAAAAACGATTCCGACGCCGACGCGCGCGAACTGGTGCGGCTGCTGAAAGCCTATGACCTGCCGGCCAAGGTCAACCTCATTCCGTTCAATCCTTGGCCGGGTGCCGCCTATGAATGTTCGGACTGGAAACGCATCCAGCGCTTTTCCGACATCGTGTTCCAGGCTGGCATATCCGCCCCCATCCGCACCCCGCGCGGGCGCGACATCATGGCCGCTTGCGGCCAGTTGAAATCGGCGTCCGAAAAAGTCCGCGCTTCGGCACGCGTTTAAGCCTGGGCCACCGCCCAACGGGTCGGCAGAACCTTTTTTGACCGATATCGTTGCTCCCCGGCACAGGAAGCGGGGATCGCGATGTCAGCATGCGTGCGAGGAAGCCAGTCGGAGCGCGAATGCGTGGGGTTTTTCACCAGTCCGCCCTTGGAGCTTGCGGTGCATCACTTGTACACGCACTATAGCTGCCGGTTATAAGGAGGCGGCTGCATGTTTCTACTATCCCCCCTACTGCGCAAGATCATGCACCATGGTCGTTTGTGCGTCATCGACGCTGGTGGCAAGCGGCACGTCTTTGGTCCTGACGAGGCCGGCGGTGTCACCATCCGTTTCCATGACCGTTGGACGCCCGCCCGGCTGGCGCTGAACCCCGGCCTGGTGCTGGGCGAGGCCTATATGGATGGCCGCATCACGGTGGAGGGTGGTCACGACATTCTCGACTTCCTCGACCTCGTGCTGGGCAATATGGAATGGTCGCCCGACAGCCCGTTGCATCAATTGGGCGCTGGGCCGCGCAATCTCATCAATTTACTGTCGCAATATAATTTTTTCGCCCGCGCCAAGAAAAACGTCGCCCATCATTATGATTTGGGCGATGACCTTTATGCCTTGTTCCTGGACCAGGACTGGCAATATAGCTGCGGTTATTTTCCCCAGGGTGATGAAAGCCTGGACGATGCGCAGGCGGCCAAGAAACGCCATATCGCCAAGAAGCTGCTGCTTGAGCCGGATTGCCATGTGCTGGACATTGGCTGCGGCTGGGGCGGGCTGGCGCTGACCTTGAACCAATTATCGGGTGCCCGCGTCACCGGCATTACCTTGTCGCAAGCCCAGCACGCCCGCGCCACGGCCCGGGCGGTCGAAGCGGGTGTCGCCGACAAGGTCGATTTCCAGCTTCAGGACTACCGCAAGGTGGAAGGCTGCTTTGACCGCATCGTCTCGGTCGGCATGTTCGAGCATGTCGGCCTGCCCTATTACCGCACCTATTTTGAAAAGTGCCGCGAACTGTTGGCCGATGATGGCGTGATGCTGCTGCATAGCATCGGCCGCGCCGATGGCCCCGGCGGCACTAATCCCTGGATGCGCAAATATATTTTCCCCGGCGGCTATTCACCATCCTTGTCGGAAATCGCCCCGGCGGTTGAAAAGGCCGGCCTGTGGATCACTGACATCGAAGTCTGGCGGCTGCACTATGCCAAAACGCTGCAGCATTGGTACGACCGCACCAATGCCAACGCGGCCAAAATCACCGCGCTTTATGACGACCGCTTCCTGCGCATGTGGCAATTCTATTTGGCCGCCTCCCTATGCACCTTCCGACACCTCGGCCATGTCGTGTTCCAAGTGCAACTGACCAGACGCCAAGACGCCGTGCCGCTGACGCGGGGGTATATGGGGGAGAAACGGTTTTCGCATACGCAGTATTAGTGTCACAATCGCATTCGAAGTTGTGTATTCACATTTTGGCCTACCTTAGATATAAAGCTCAATATGCAGTATGTGTAAAGGGGCTTTCATATGGCCGATCGTCCAACTTTTCTTAAGTCAGGAGAACGCGCTCGGCTATTTCCCGTTCTTGCGGAGACTTCTAAAGAAGGCCGGACGCTTTCCGTAGTGCTATCTTGCTTGGCGAACGTTCACGAGTTTGGAGAATCCTTGTTTAAGTCAGTTGGTCAACGTGTTGGCGCGCGTACCAATATTGAAGTGTTCACAGAAATAGTATTTGCCGAAACTGAAAAAAATAAATTGCGCCCGGACGGGCTTGTTGTTCTGAAGGCGGGAAGCCGAATTTGGACGGCATTGATTGAAGCCAAGGTGGGACTTCAAAAGCTCGATGCTCAGCAAATTGAGAGGTACTTGCAGTTAGCAAAAGAGAAAAAAATTGATGCGGTCATAACGATATCAAATCAATTTACTGTAAGGCCTGATCATCATCCAATTTCCATCTCAAAGGTTGCTCAGCGAAAAGTCGAACTCTATCACTGGTCCTGGATGTCTATTCTCACACAGGCAACCTTATTATTGTCAGCTAATGAAGTAAAGGATAGAGAGCAAGTTGTAATTTTATCTGAGCTGGTGCGCTTTCTATCCCACTCCAGTACTGGTGTGCAAGGTTTTGATAGAATGCCATCGGTATGGCGCGACTTTGTTGTTGGGGTCCGAGGCAGGGCGCCTATCACAAAAGGGTCAGATGAAACCCAGAAAATTGTCGCTGCTTGGCACGAAGAGGTGCGTGATCTTTCCTTAGTCCTAAGTCGACTTTTGGCGGCATCAGTTACGGTGAGACTTCCGCGCACCCATAAGGCTGATGCGAAAAAGCGATTAATGGACGATTGCAATGAGTTAGTTGAGACCAAGAAGCTGAGATGTGAGCTAGAAGTTCCGGATGCGGCGAATCCAGTTGTAGTGGAAGCGGATTTGTTGACGCGATCTGTTTTGATTTCGATGAGGCTACCTGCGCCTGGTGACAAAAAATCTTCTCTGGCCCGCACCAACTGGTTGTTAAGGCAATTGAAGAAAACCAATTCAAAAGAAGTGTATGTACGTGCAATTTGGCCTGGCGCAGCTACCGCAACGCAGGTTCTACTTTACATTCTGAATGAAAGTCCGGAGGACCTTTCGAGAGACCGGCCTAAAATGGCATTAACTTCATTCGAAATTATTTTGGTTCGCGACTTAGGAGGTAAATTCTCGGGCGTACGAACTTTTGTTGAAGAGCTAGAGAGGGCCGTATCTGATTTTTATGAAGAGGTTGGGCAATATCTGCGTTCTTGGCAGCCCAGTGCGCCGAGAATGAAAGATAAAAAAGAGCCAGAGCAGGTTACACCTGCTGCAATTCAGAACGAATACGAGGTTTCTCCGCCTATATCGGAAGAGTCTAATCAAGGTGGTGAGGTAGACAACCCGCCCGTCTAGGAATTACCTTAAGTGCCTCTGAATGCGTGATCTAGTTCTTAGCGTTCCTTATACCGGCTTGGTCCGACGCAACAATGTCGGTTGCGCTAACGGCCTAAAAGTCGAACAGGTCGCTTAAGAAGGACTCTTTCTTTTTGCGATAGGGCTGTTGCGGGGGCCGGTGGCGGTCATGATCACGGTCATGCGATTGTGGCCGGCTGGGCGCGGCCGTGGTCGACGCGGCTGGCGCTGCGCGTTCGATGATCTTGTCCAACTCGCCGCGATCCAGCCAGACGCCACGGCATTTCGGGCAATAGTCAATCTCGACACCATGGCGGTCGCTCATCACCAAGGTTTCGCCGTCAATAGGGCATTGCATGATTTTGCTCTGGTTGTTGAAGTCAGCGATTTCCGTCTCCACAAAATGGCGTGCTTGGCGCACAGTTCAAGGGCCGTGCGCGCGATTTTGCCGGCCAGTTATTGACAATCGTAAACATATTGTTTATATTAGCATCATGATCCGTAGTTTCGCCGATGCCGAGACAGAGCGATTTTACGCGAGCGGCAAGTCGCGGCGGCTGCCGCCGGATATTTGGAAGCGGGCGGCGATGCGGCTGATGCAATTGGACGCCGCCGTGCGTGTCGATGATTTGCGCATGCCGCCGTCCAACCGACTTGAAGCCTTGCGGGGTAATCGGGCGGGTCAATATAGCATCCGCATTAACGATCAATGGCGGCTATGCTTTCGGTTTGAAGCTGGCGATGCGTTTGATGTCGCCATTGCCGACTATCATTGATCGGGCGGCGACAATTGAGGAATGTGCGTTATGTACAGAAACGGTTTTGCGCCCATCCATCCCGGCGTGTTTTTGGCGGAAATATTGGCTGAACTTGAAATGTCGCAAGCGGCATTTGCGCGGGCTATTGGCGTGTCGGCGATGCGGGTATCGCATGTGGTGAAAGGCACGCGGCCGGTAACGGCGGAACTGGCGTTGTTGTTCGGAAAGGCGCTTGGCCAGTCGCCTGAATATTGGCTGAACTTGCAAGCCCAATATGACCTTAAAACCGCCAAGGCGGCGCTTGGCGGACGGTTGAACAAAGTGCCTCCAGTGGCCGCTTGAGGTGCTATCCGCCCCTTGCGCCGTCGCGCGCTGGCCCTATACTGCGCCGCCGAAAGCGAGGAGGCAGCAATGGCGGCGGATGCGATGAAAAACCAGGTGAAAAAGGTGGTGCTGGCTTATTCCGGTGGGCTGGACACGTCGGTCATTTTGAAATGGCTGCGCAATGAATATGGCTGCGAGGTGGTCACGTTCACCGCCGATCTGGGCCAGGGCGCCGAGCTGGAGGAAGCCCGCGCCAAGGCCGAGATGTTGGGCGTGAAGGACATTTTCATCGAGGATCTGCGCGAGGAATTCGTCCGCGACTATGTCTTCCCGATGTTTCGGGCCAACGCGCTGTATGAAGGCGTTTATTTGCTCGGCACGTCGATCGCGCGGCCGTTGATCGCCAAGCGCCAGATCGAGATCGCGGCCCAGGTCGGTGCTGATGCGGTTTGTCATGGCGCCACTGGCAAGGGCAATGATCAGGTGCGTTTCGAACTGGGCTATTATGCGCTCAATCCGGCCATCAAGGTGATCGCGCCGTGGCGGGAATGGGACTTGAACTCGCGCGCCCGGCTGATTGCCTTTGCTGAGGAAAACCAGATCCCGATTCCCAAGGACAAGCGCGGCGAAGCGCCGTTTTCGGTCGATGCCAATTTGCTGCACACGTCATCCGAGGGCAAGCTGCTGGAAGACCCCTGGGCCGAAGCGCCGGAGGATGTCTATTCCCGCACGCTCGCACCCGAGGACGCGCCGGATCATCCAACCTATATCGAAGTCGATTTCGAGGCTGGCGACGCGGTGGCCATCGATGGCGAGCGCCTCAGCCCCGCCATGCTGCTGACCCGGCTCAATGAACTGGGCCGCGCCAATGGCATTGGCCGGCTCGACTTGGTTGAAAACCGTTTTGTCGGCATGAAGTCGCGCGGCATTTACGAAACCCCGGGCGGCACCATCTTGTTGGCGGCGCATCGCGGGATCGAAAGCCTGACGCTTGACCGCGGGGCGGCGCATCTGAAAGACGAATTGATGCCGCGCTATGCCGAGCTGATTTACAACGGCTTCTGGTTTTCGCCGGAGCGCGAAATGCTGCAAGCCTTGATTGATAAAAGCCAGGACCATGTCACCGGCACCGTGCGCGTGAAGCTTTATAAGGGCCAGGCCCATGTGGTCGGCCGCAAGTCGCCGCAAAGCCTTTATTCCATGGCCCATGTCACCTTCGAGGAAGACCAGGTCTACGACCAGCGCGACGCGGCGGGCTTTATCAAGCTGAACGCGCTGCGGCTGCGGCTGCTGCGCCAGCGCGGCGGCGCCTAAGGCCGCGTCATCGTCATCAACCAAGGCACGGAGGTGTGGATTGCCGCGCCGCCTGCCGGCGGCTCGCAATGACTAGGGGTGGGGCGCGTTAACGCCGGGTCACTGCGAGGCCCGAAGGGCCGTGGCAGTCCATGGCGCCGGGGCTGGATTGCCGCGCCGGGTCAGCCGGGCAATTGCGGTTTGTCCTGGCGGGTGGGTTTTTGCTCGGTCTTGGTGTCGGCACTGGGCGGGGCATAGGCGACGACGACATCGCCGGCTTCCACGCGCGGGCGCGCGGCGCTGGTGGAGAAGCTGAGCGCCTTGTTCTTGCGCATCACGAACAGGATTTCCGACTCATCCGGGCGTTGCGCCAAATAATCGTCGAAGCTGAATTTTTCCGACAAGCGGGTGCGTTGGAAGTTCCAGCCGTCGAAATGGCGGCGCTGTAGCACCGCCAGATCGCTGCCGGACTTGAACAGCGTTTGCCCCCGCAAGGTGTGCGACAGGCCATGGGGGTCGTCGGTTTCAGCGCTGCCAAGTTGGAACACCCGGTCGCGGCCCAGCTCGGGGGCGAAATCGGTGCAGACCAGCGCGTTATAGGCTTCATTGCCGGTCACCGCCAATAAATAGCCATAGCGGTTGAGGTCGAACCGATGCTCGGTGACCTCCGATAAAATCTCGCCATAATAGACGTCGATCCCGGCTTGCCGCGCCGCCCGCAACCGCCGCCAACTGGCGTCGGCGATGGCGGCAGGGATTTCCAGCGCCTTGAGCGACTTGGCCAATTCGACAGACCAGGCCGACGCGCCGACAATCAGCACCCCGGGGGTGGCATGCGACGCCAGGTCCAATTTTTGGGCCAGCCAGCGGGCGCTGAAGCCATGCGCCAGGATTGTGGCGAACACCACTGCGAAGGACAGCAGCGTCAAGGCGGCGGCGTCGGCATAGCCCAGCGCCTCCAGCCTCAACGCAAACAGCCCTGAAACCGCCACCGCGACAATGCCGCGCGGCGCGATCCAGCCGACAAACAGCCGTTCGCGCCAGCTCAGGTCGGTGCCGATGGTCGCCAGGATCACGCTGGCCGGCCTGACCACGAACAGCAAGGCCAGCAAGAACAGGCCATAGCGGGCCTCGAAACCGGTTAGCATGTCGAGGCTCAAACTGGCGGTGAGCAACACGAACACGCCGGAAATCAGCAAGACAGAAATGCTTTCCTTGAATCGGCGGATTTCATCGATTGAGGCGATGCGGGCATTGGCCAGCACCACGCCCATGACGGTGACCGCCAGCAGGCCGGTTTCATGCTCGACCGCGTTGGCGGCGGCGAAACACCCGATCACCGCCACCAGCAACACCGGTGCCTTGAGAAATTCCGGCACATAGCCGCGTGGAAAAGTGAAGATGACGGCGCCGGCGGCGGCCAGGCCCAGCAACGCCGCGACGGCGGAGGCCAATAAAACCTCCAGCGCTGCCGCGCTCAAGGACGGGCTGGCCCCGGCGCGGCTGAGATAATCATACACCAGCACCGCCAATAGCGCACCAATCGGATCGTTAACGATGCCTTCCCATTTCAGCAGTGTGCGCGGCCGCGCCGCCAGATTGGCCTGACGCAGCAACGGCACGATCACTGTTGGCCCGGTCACCACCAAGATGCCGGCGAACAAGATGGCAACCGGCCAGGACAAGCCGGCAATCACATGCGCGGCCCAGGCGCCCAGGCCCCAGGCCAAGGGCACGCCAGGAAACACCAGCCGGCCAACGCCGCCGCCGGCATGGCGCAATTCCTTCAAATTCAGGCTCAGCCCGCCTTCAAACAAAATGATCGCCACGGCCAGCGAGATCACCGGTTGCAGGAAGGGACCGAAATCCCGCACCGGGTCGATCAGGCCCAGCACCGGCCCAGCGGCGATGCCCGCCAGCGCCATCAACACAATCGCCGGCCATTGAAAGCGCCAGGCCAGCCATTGCGCGCCAATGCCCAACACGCCAATCAGCGCCGCCTTGGCAACGATATGTTCCATCATCGCGGCCGCTCCTCATCCATCGGGGCCGGCAGGTCGCGTTCAGCCTGGCTCCAAGCCGGCTTGGCGGCGGGCGGCGTCCAGCGTGTTGCGCAGCAGGCAGGCAATGGTCATCGGCCCCACGCCACCTGGCACCGGGGTGATGGCGCCGGCCACTTGCGCCGCCTCATCGAACGCCACATCGCCAACCAAGCGGGTTTTGCCTTCGCCTTTTTCCGGCGCCGGCACCCGGTTGATGCCCACGTCGATGACGGTGGCGCGGGGTTTGACCCAATCACCTTTAACCATTTGCGCGCGACCAACGGCGGCAATCAGAATATCAGCGCGACGGCAATGGTCGGCCAAGTCGCGGGTACGGCTGTGGGCCATGGTGACGGTGGCATTCTGCGCCAACAATAATTGCGCCATTGGCTTGCCAAACAGATTGGAGCGGCCGATCACCAGCGCGTCCAGCCCCTCCAATGTCGGCAGTTGGTCTTGCAGCAGCAACAGGCATCCCAAGGGCGTGCAGGGGATCATCGCCGGCAGGCCCGAGACCAGCCGCCCGGCATTGACGACGTGTAAGCCATCGACATCCTTGTTGGGGTCGATCGCTTGAATTACCCGCTGCGTATCCAAATGCGCCGGCAGCGGCAATTGGACCAAAATGCCATGCACCCGGGGATCGGCATTGAGCCGGCCGATCAATGCCAGCAAGTCGGCCTCGGTGGTGGTGGCGGGCAGGGCATGCTCGAACGAGGCCATGCCAGCGGCCAATGTCGCCTTATGCTTGGACGCGACATAAACCTGGCTGGCGGCATCATCGCCGACCAGCACCACCGCCAGGCCGGGGGTCAGGTCATGATCGGCGCGCAAGGCCGCCACATCGTCGGCGATCCGCGCCCGCAAGCTTGCCGCGAAGCCCTTGCCATCAATGATTCGCGCGGCCATGCACGGATCCTAAATCAGCGCGATCAAATAGTTGAAAGCTTGCACCCATAAGGGGATGGCGAGAAATTGCAGCACCAGAATCAGGATGATCGGCGAGATATCGACCCCGCCCAGCAGCGGAATCCAACGCCGGATCGGCTTCAGCACCGGTTCGGTGATCGCCCATAAAAAACTCATTACCTGGCGGACAAAGGGTTGATAAGCGTTAATCACGTTAAACGCGATCAGCCAGCTCATCACCGCGCTGATGACGATGACCCAGATATAAAAATACAACAAGGTCGCGCCGATATCGCGAATGCCGGCCAATAAGGTCGTCAACATCAGTTTTCCCCAATCCCATGTCCGCTTGGCCATGTCCGCCTGGCCATGTGCGCCAGGCGCCACTCGGTCTCTAAGCAATCATTAACAACTTGGCAAGTCTGGCACCCTAGAATGACATCAGGCATTTTGCGGGAATTGCGACCATGGTGCTGTTGCCGTCCCAAGGCAATACAACGACGATCTTCCAGCCGATCAGCATTGGCCCCGGCCTGCTGGGCGCTTTTTTTGCGTCGCGTGCTGGCTTGGGTGGTGGCGGATTGTCGCCGGCGCAGATCGTCGCCGCCCGCCAGGAGCCCGCGCCGGTGCCACCCTGGCGGCTGGCCCAGCAAGAGGCCAGCCTGGAACGCCGCTTGGGGCAAGTGCGAGGGCTGGAAAAATTCATCGACTTGGAAAGCGCCACTGCCCGCCGTGCCGGCAATGATGTCGATTCCCGCGCCACCTTCGCGTTGTTCGAGGCGCTGACGGCGATGCAAACCCTGGCTCAGGTGGCGGCCGAAACCGCGACTCCGCAAAGCCGGCTTGCCAGCCTCGATGAACAGTTTCGCCAGGGCCTGGGTGAAGTGCAGACTTTTTTGGCGACCGCCAATCTGAACAAGCTAGACCTGCTGTTTGGTGCCAAGGAAAACAATGTCGACGCCACGCTCAACATCGCCAAGGACCAGACCGGCTATAGCGGCGTGGTGTTTCACCGCGGCAATCGTGATGAAGCCATCGCCGGGCTGACTGGCACCGAGTCTTTCACCGTATCGATCACAAAGACCGGCGTGACCGACAATATCCAGGTTGATTTGTCGACCTTGGCCGGGCCGTTGACGGTCGATAATCTGGTCGACCACATCAATAGCCAGATCGCCGCCTTGACCATCACCAATGCCTCCGGCGAGGAGGTGCCGAAACATCTCAGCCGCTTCAAGGTGACCGGCAGCAATGCCGACGGCTTCCGTCTGGAATTGGAAGGCACCTTGACTGAATCCGTCAAGCTGGCGGAAACCGCGCCGGCCCCCGCGCTCTATCTCACCGCCGGCGTGACGCCAATTACCAGCGACGGACCGGCGGTTGGTCGCCTGGTCAAGCTTAATGATCTCGGCGGTGTCGATCCCGGCATCGCGGTGCGGCAAGACATCGCCGCCAGCGATCTCGACCAACAAGCGCTGAACGACACCATCAATAGCGAGGATGACGCGGCGGCGGTGGCGGTGGAAACGCGTACCGGCGCCGTCGCCACCGACGCCAATGGTTTTGTCTATGTCGTCGGAACCACGCCGGGCGATATCGACGGCCAGCGCGGCGATGGCGCCGACGATGTCTTCCTGACCAAATATGACTCCAATGGCGAAGTTGTGTTCTCGCGGCTGCTGGCCGCCAATGGCACAGCCGAAGGCTTGGCGATCGCGACCGATCAAGCCGGCAATGTCGTGATCGCCGGCCGGGTCGACGGCAAGATCGCCGATGGCGATGCCTTGTCCGGCCAGGACAGTTTCGTCGTTAAATTCGATAGTGCCGGTAATGAAATGTTTCGTTTCCAGCTTGACAGCGTCGCGTCCGATTCCGCTCTTGGCCTGGCCACCAACGCCGCCGGCGACATCATCGTGTCGGGCGAGGTCGCGGGCACCGCACGCGCTGGGCTCAGCGCCAGCGGCGGCCGTGACGCTTATGTGCTGCGGTTGGATGGCACCACCGGTGCGTTGGCTGACATCACCCAATTCGGCACCGCCGGCACAGACCAAGCGCGCGCCGTCACCATTGCCGGCGACGGTGCCGTGCTGGTGGCAGCCGTTGAGGACGGCCGCGCGGTGGTGCGCAAGCTCGACGGCGCTAATTTAAGCAATGAACTCGATCGCATCGATTTGGGCGGTCTGGGCGGCGGCTCGATCAATGATATCGAAGTCGCCACCGTCAATGGCAATGAGCAAGTCATTGTCGCTGGCACCAGTTTTAATGGCGGCATTGGCGGTAGCCAGCTCAACAGCCTTATCGGCTCCAGCGATGGTTTCATCGCTACGCTGGACAATGGCGCTGGCGGCCTGAGCACCGGCTATACGCGTTATTTGGGCACGACCGCGGCCGACAGCGTGCAGGGTCTGGCGGTCGACGGCGACAAGGTCTATGTCGCCGGCCGCACCGCCGAGGCATTGGCCGGGCAAAGCCGGCAAGGCGCACTCGACAGTTTTGTTAGCAGACTGGACCTGGCCAGTGGCGCCGTTGAGTTTGAAAAACAATTCGGCAGTTTTGGCGCCAGGCAGGAGACCACCGGGATCGCCCTGGCGCAGCAGGGCGGCGGCGTGCTTGGCGCGCTCGGCTTGCGGGCTGGCGACTTGGTCCAAAATCAAGCCAAGGACCTGGTCACTCGCACCGCCGTCAATGATGGCGATTTTTTCTATGTCTCGATCGACGGACGCCGGCCGACCAAGATATCGATTGGCGCGGGCGATACGCTAGACCGGCTGGCGGCGCGCATCAACGCCGTCAGTTTTCGCGGCATTGAAGCCACCGTGACCAGCGGCAGCGACAATCAAAAGTTGGAAATTAAGGCGGTCGACGGCAGCCGTATCGATCTCATCGCTGGCGACGCCGGCCGCGACGCGCTGTCGCGCCTGGGCCTTGAACCCGCCACCATCATGGCCACCGAATTGCTGTTCGATCTGGAATCAAGCCGCAATCTCACCGCCCAGGAAGCCGCGAAGAATCTTGGCGGGGTCTTTGGGCTCGGTCTCGATGATAATTTCCATTTGCGCGACAAGGCCACGGCTAAATTCGTGCTGGGCAAGATTGAGTCGGCGATCTCGACGGTGCAGCGGGCATTCCGGTCATTGCGGTTTGATCCCTTCGCCTTTGAATTGACCCAGCAGAACCGCTTTGCCGGCGCAGTGCCGGCGCAACTGAGTAAGGAACTGGCCAATTATCAAGGCGCCCTGCTGCGCTTGCAGGCCGGCTCACTGAACAGCAGCGGTGGATTTTTCTGATGCGCGGATGGTGGCTGGCCTTGCCTTTGGCACTGGCGCTGACACCGCCGGCGCTGGCCGCTGGCGGCGGCGAGGCCAAGCCGGAAAGCCGATTCGTCAAATTGCAGCCGATCATCGTGCCGGTGCTGCAAGAATACCGGATGCGCGGGCTGGTATCGGTCCAGGTCAGCCTGTCGCTCCATGCCGGCGCCGACCGTGAGCGGGTCGAGACATTGAAACCGAAACTGACCGACCGCTATATCATGACCCTCAATCAGCTCGGCCAAACCGTGATCGAAATGGACCGCCCGGTCAATCTGCCGCTGATCCAGCGTTTGCTGCAGCAAGGCACCGATCAAGTACTGGGTGCGGACATTGCCAGCGTTCTCATTATCGACGCCTCCAGCCGCGCAATGTAGCGACGGCGCGATGGCTGCCATGATATTTGATAGCCGTGCGAAATATTATGCCAAGGCTAGTCTTCAGTGCCGAAAATGCCGCATGCCGGTCATCACCATGGCAATGTCATGGGCGTCGGCGGCGGCGATGACTTCAGCATCGCGCATCGAGCCGCCAGGCTGAATCACCGCGCGGGCACCGGCTTCCACGGCGCTGAGCAGGCCATCGGCGAAGGGGAAGAAGGCGTCTGAGGCAACCACGCTGCCTTTGGTGCGGGGGGCGGGCCAGCCAGCGGCCTCGGCGGCGTCCTGGGCCTTGCGCGCGGCGATCCGGGCGGAGTCGACCCGGCTCATCTGGCCGGCGCCGATGCCGACGGTGACGCCGTCGCGGGCATAGATGATGGCGTTGGATTTGACATGTTTGGCAACCCGAAAGGCGAACAGCATGTCGGCGATTTCTTTGTCGTTGGGCTGCCGTTTGGTCACCACTTGCAAATCTTGGGCGGTAACGATGCCATTGTCGCGGTTTTGCAGCAACAGACCGCCGGCGACGGTGCGCAAATTGGTGCCGCCGGCCTTGGGATCGGCCAGGCTGCCGGTCAGCAGCAGCCGCAGATTTTTCTTCGCCGCCATCACCGCGCGGGCGCCAGCGGTGGCGTCGGGCGCGATCACCACTTCGGTGAAGATTTTGGCGATTTCGCTGGCGGCGGCTTCATCCAATGTCTGGTTCAGCGCGATGATGCCGCCAAAGGCCGACACCGGGTCGCACGCCAGCGCTTTGACATAGGCATCGCGCAAATCCGCGCCAATGGCGACACCGCAGGGATTGGCGTGTTTGATGATCGCCACCGCCGGCGTTGCTGGATCGAATTCCGAGACCAGCTCAAAAGCTGCGTCGGTGTCGTTCAAATTATTATAAGAGAGTTCCTTGCCCTGAACTTGGGTGGCGGTGGCCACCCCGGGCCGCGCTGGGCCGGTCAAATAAAGCGCGGCTTGCTGATGCGGATTTTCGCCATAGCGCAGCATTGCCGCGCGGTGGGCGCCCACGGTCAAGCGCGGCGGAAACACCGTGCCGGCCTGATCGGCAAACCATTGCGCGATGGCGGCATCATAGGCGGCGGTGCGGGCAAAGGCCTTGGCCGCCAAGTTCCGCCGCAGCTCCAGACCGGTGCTTCCGTTCTCATCCCGCAATGCGGCGATCACCGCGGCATAGTCCTCGGGATCGACCACGACGACCACATCGCCATGATTTTTGGCCGCTGAACGAATCATCGCCGGGCCGCCAATGTCGATATTCTCGATACAGTCCTGCGGCGCCGCGCCCTTGGCGACCGTGGCCTCGAACGGATAAAGATTGACCACCAGCATGTCGATGGCGCCAATATCGTGCGCCTGCATCGCCGCCACATGATCGGCATTGTCGCGCAGCGCCAACAGGCCGCCATGAATTTTCGGATGCAGGGTCTTGACCCGGCCGTCCATCATCTCGGGAAATTGGGTATGTTCGGCGACTTCGCGCACCGCGATGCCAGCCTCTTGCAACGCCTTGGCGGTGCCGCCGGTCGATAGAATTTCGACATCAAGCGCCGCCAGGGCATGGCCCAGTTCCAGCAGGCCGGTTTTGTCGGAAACGGAAATCAGGGCGCGGCGCACCGGGCGCGGACGGTTCGCGGTGTCGGTCATGGGATTGAATGTCCTCTTATCGTCTTGGTAATGACTTTGCGACCGCCTCAGCCATGGGTGGCCTTCAGCGACCAATTGACGGCCAGGGGCAATTTGTCAATCGGGCCGGAAATGACAAGCTGTTTGTTTTTGCGCGGCTTGCCATTTTGATCGAGATATAGGCTGTCCTCGATCGCCAGCGCCGGGCCGCCGACCCGGAACATCCAGCCCTGCTTGCCAGGCAGCCGCAGAATCGCGGCATGGCCGTCGCGGGTGGGCGTGGCCTCGATGTCGGGATGAAGGTGAAAGCGCAGATCAAACTGGCTGGGCTTTTCGCGCCGCCAGAATCCCGCCCAGGAACGCGGCAGCGGCGTCAGATTGTCCTCGCCGCGCAATTCCTCGCCATTCGGCGCCAGATACAGGCGACGCCGATGCAACAGGCCGAAGCGGCGGCCATAGCCGTCATGGCTGGCGTCCAACCAAATGCCGGCCTCGGCCTCGCGGCGGGTCCATTCAACATGTTGGACGCCATGGCCGATCTGAAAATCGGCGCGAATATGGCCGGCATTGGATTGATTGACGATGAGGCTGGAATGGGCGGCGGTGGCGCGGGTCATCCAGGCCATTTCGCGCGGCAGGCCGTCGGCGTCGCGGCAACCGCCACAATTCACCAGCACCGGCTGGCCGTCATAGGCCAGTTCCAGCGCCAAGGGCGCGGCATGGGCCTTGTGGCTCAGGTCCATCGCTGGCGGCGGACCGGTGTCGACCAACACGGTCATGAGGCCGCGGCTAAGCCGTTGATAGCCACTATGGGCGGCATTGTTGATCGCCGCGCCATCGCATTCCGACAGGTCCAAGGTCAGCGCGAAATCGCGGCCGCGACCGCCACGGGCGCCATTGAAGGCGCCCAGCAGGTCAGGCGTCAACAACAGCCCCTTCAGCATCGGCACCATGCGGTCGATGGTCGGCTGCAGCCATTCAGGCATGCTGGCGCCGCGTTGGCGGTAAACCCCGCGCAAGGCAATCAGCAGCCGCAAACAGGCGTGGGTGTCGGCGGGATTGCGAGTGGCGAAACCGCCATCGGCTAGCACCAGCCGGGCCAGGGTTTCGCTGAGTAAGGCCTCGCCGCGCGCCAACCGGTCTTCGCCGCCGGGCAGCAGCAGGCCCGAATACATCAAGCCGATGATGGCGAGCAGTCTTGGCAGGCCATCGCTGGCGCGGTGTGCGGCGCGGGCCAAATGCCGGGCCTGGCGGGCCAATGTGTTCAGCACTTTCGAGCGATAGACCAGATCACGCCCCGACAGGATCAAGGGTGCATAAGTGGTCCAATAGATGATCCGTTCACCGATCAGGTCGCTGCGCCAGGCGAAGGCGTCATAGGCCTCATAATCGGCCAGCCAGGCGCGCACGGCGGGTTCCGCGGTGTTGATGGCGCGGCGGTTGTCGTTGATCGCGGCGACATCGCGCAGCCAGCGGAAACTGTGTAGCCAGGCGCGATAGGCCTCGGGCGCGACGCTGTCGTCAAAGGGCGCAGTGGTGGCCTTGATGCCATAACCGCCCCAGGCCCATTGGCCTTGGGCGTATAAGCCGCCGCGGCTGCTGTCGCCGGGCCAGGGATCATCGGGGCTGGCCAATAATTTCAGCGGAAAGGACCCGCGCAGCCGCAGCGAATAAAACAGGCTGCGATAGCCCAGCCGCCGCAGCCAGCGCACTGGCGCGCCCAGCCATTGCCCTGCAAGGCCAAGCGGGCGCGCTCGCGCCAATTGGCCGTTGATGGCGACGGCGGAGGCGGCAACGGCCTCGGCCGCTGCGGGCTGTGGGCGTTGCTGCGGCGTGGCGGCCTCCTCTAGTGGTTCAGCGCCCATGGCGCAGGCTGGTGATATTCTCGCCATAGCATTCGGCGCCGCCCTTGAAGCTGGCGGTGCCCGCCACCAGCACATCGGCACCGGCGGCCACCGCCTTGGGCGCGGTCTCGGCCGTGATGCCGCCATCGACTTCCAAATCGATCTGGCGGCCGCTGGCGTCGATCATGCGACGCAGCGCCGCGATCTTCGGCAATTGGCTATCGATGAACGCCTGGCCGCCAAAGCCGGGATTGACCGTCATCACAAGGATCAAATCGACCATGTCCAGCACCGGCGCCACCGCCTCGACCGGGGTGCCGGGATTGAGCGAAACGCCAGCGCGTTTGCCCAATGCCCGGATCCGCTGCAGGCTGCGATGCAGATGCGGGCCGGCTTCTGGATGCAGGGTGATGATATCGGCGCCGGCCTTGGCGAAATCCTCCAAAAAGGGATCGACCGGCGCGATCATCAAATGCACATCGAACGGCTTGGCGCTATGCGGCCGCAGCGCCTTCACCACCGCCGGGCCGATGGTGATATTGGGCACAAAATGACCGTCCATGACGTCGATATGGATATAATCGGCGCCGGCGGCGTCGATCGCCCGGACCTCGTCGCCCAACCGCGCGAAATCGGCCGATAAAATTGATGGTGCAATGCGAAGGGGCTGCTGCATGGGCTTCGTCTATCAGCTTCGCTGCCGCCCAGCAATAGGCCGTGTCGGCCCGGGACGGCGACAGCTTCAGGCAGCGTTGATCAAGCGGGCGATATAAAAACCATCAATGCCGCCCTGTGCTTCCCAATGCCCTGGCAAAATCCGCAAATCGCCGTCCGCCGTCAGCGCTTGGGCCAGGCCGGGTGCCTCGGCTTCGGTGATGGGCAGGCGCCGCAAATCGGTGTGCGCGGCCAAAAGCTGGGCGATTTGATCTTCGCCTTCTTCCCGCTCCAGCGCGCAGACCGCGTAAACCAGCACGCCGCCGGGTGCCAGCAGGCTGGCAGCGTGCGCCAACAGCCGTTGTTGCATGGCGGCCATCGCGGCAATGTCGGCGGGGCGTTTCAAAAGCGCTACATCGGGCCGCCGGCGCAAGGTGCCGGTGGACGAACACGGCGCGTCAAGCAGGATATGCCCAACCGGGTTCGCGGGCCGCCATTGCGCCGCATCGGCCAACAGGCATTGCGCATCGAGCCTGGCGCGGGTTAGATTTTGCCGCAGCCGGTCTAACCGCGCGCCGGCGGTTTCAATGGCGGTCACCCGCGCGCTCATTGCCGCCAATTGCATGGTCTTGCCGCCGGGGGCGGCGCATAAATCCAGTACGGCGGCGCCGGGCAGGGGCGCCAGCAATTGCGCCGGCAGGGTGGCGGCGGCGTCTTGCACCCACCAATAGCCTTCGCGATAGCCGGGCAGGGCCTCGACCGGGCCGGCATCTTGAAGCCGCAGGCTGCCCTGGGGCAACAGCCTTGCGGCCGGCATATGCTGCTGCATCCAGGCCCGCGCCGCCGCGTCGCGCGGGGTCAGGTCCAAGGGCGGCGGCGACGAGATCACCCGGGCGGTGGCGCGGGTCGCGGCTTCTCCATAAGCCGCGCACCAGCGCCGCCACAACCAGCTGGGCAGGGCGAGGCGCTCATGGTCCAATTGCGCTTGCCAGGCCCGGCCTTCGCGGGCTAGCCGCCGGAGCACGGCATTGATCAGGTTTTTGAACCCGCGCACCCGCGCCCGGCGGTCGCTGGCGGCCAAGTCGACACTGGTCGCGATCGCAGCATGATCAGGGATATCGAGATAGAATAATTGCGCCGCACCCAGGCTTAAAATCAGCCGCGCTGTCAAGGCCTTGGCGGGCAGCGGCCGGTCCAGACATTGTTTGATCAGCTGATTGATCTCGCCCTGGCGGCGCAACACGGTGCCGACCAATTGTCGCACCAAGCCACGGTCGCGCGCGGGCAGCGGGGTTGCCGCATGGACCGTTTCCAACGCCATGTCCAAGGGTTGGCCGGCGGCCAAGACCGCTTCCAGCACCGCCAGCGCCGCGCGCCGGGACGCCAGGCCCTGTTCAGCCGCCATGATCTTGCCCTTGCCTTGTCATCGCCTCGGCTTGTAAGCGGCAGCGGCGGCGCTGTCGAGCCTGGCGATCAGGCGACCGCAGCCAAGGCCTCGGCCGGTCGCGCTGGCGCGTGCAATTGGTCAACAATGCGGAAGGTGGCGCGACGGCCTTGCAGCTCCACCGCTTGTGCGGCCAGGGCGGCGAAACGAATCGCCTGGCACTGGTTGGTGAAGCGGCCGATCAGTAAGCTGTTGCGGTTGACGTGCCAGCCGTCAGGACCGGGGGCAATGAAAAACACCATTTCATAGGCGGCCAGTTCAGCCTCAGGCGGACAATGTGAGAACGGGTTTTGCATGGTTAAAGCCTAAGCCATGCCAGCGCCCAGCACCCGCGACAAAGCCGGGACCGTTGTGATAAAAATGTGACAGGCTAGACTTGATCTGGATCCGCTAGCCGCAGCGACACCGACAGGGCATGGGCATGCAGCCCTTCGGCCTCGGCCAGGGCGATGGCGGCAGGACCCAGCTTGGCCAGCGCGTCGGCCGAGCAGTTCAGCCAGGTGCTGCGTTTCATGAAGTCGGTGACCGACAGGCCAGACGAGAATCGCGCCCGCCGGCCGGTTGGCAGCACATGATTGGGCCCGCCGACATAATCGCCCACCGCCTCGGGCGTGTGGCGGCCCAGAAACACCGATCCGGCATGGCGGATTTGCGCCAGCATCGCTTCCGGTTCGGCAATCGCCAGGGCCAGATGTTCGGGCGCCAGCCGGTCGATCAAGGCCGGTGCCTCGGCCAGGTCGCGCAGCAGGATGACGGCGCCATGATCGCGCCAGCTCAAGCTGGCGATGTCGCCGCGCGGCAGCACCAACAAATGCCGTTCGACCGCGGCGCAAACCTGTTCGGCGTAGGCGTCATCGTCGCACAGCAGCAGCGCTTGGGCGCTTGGGTCGTGCTCGGCCTGCGACAACAGATCGGCCGCGATCCAGGCCGGGTCATTGTCGCGGTCGGCGACCACCAGGATTTCCGAGGGCCCGGCGATCATGTCGATGCCAACCTGGCCAAAGACTTGCCGCTTGGCTTCCGCGACATAGGCGTTGCCGGGGCCGACGATTTTGTCGACCGGGCGAACGCTGGCGGTGCCATAGGCTAGTGCCGCCACAGCCTGGGCGCCACCTATGCGGTAAATTTCATCGACTCCGGCGATGCCGGCTGCGGCCAGCACCAAGGGGTTTAACTGCCCATCCGGCGTTGGCACCGCCATGGCGATGCGGCCAACACCCGCCACCTTGGCCGGCAGCGCATTCATCAACACCGATGACGGATAGCTGGCGGTGCCGCCGGGCACATAGAGGCCGACGGCGTCCAACGCGGTCCAGCGCGCGCCCATGCGCACGCCAGCCTCGTCGCGGATGTCCAGATCGCGCGGCTTTTGCGCTTGATGAAAGGCGCGGATGCGCGCGGCGGCGAATTCCAGCGCCTCGATCTGCGCTGGCGGGCAGGCGGCGCGGGCCTTGCCCAGGGTCTCGGCGTCGATCGACAGGCCGCCCTGGCTGGGGTCGAAACGGTCGAAACGCTGGCAATAATCGAACAAGGCGCGGTCGCCTTGCTGGCGGACCGCCGCGATGATCTCGGCGACGACGGCGCGGACATCCGACTCGGCCTCGCGCTTGGCGGCGACCAAGGCCTCGAAACCGGCGGGGAAATCGGCGGCGCGCGTGTCGAGTTTAAGCGGCATCGGCCAGGGCCTCGCGAAAGCGATTGATCCAGGGCGCGATTTCGCTGGCGCGGGTTTTATAGGCGGCGCGATTGATGATCAGCCGCGAGGTGATTTCGGCGATCACCTCCACTTCCACCAGGCCATTGGCCTTCAAGGTGGAACCGGTCGAGACCAGGTCGACAATACGTTGGCACAAGCCCAGCGCCGGCGCCAGTTCCATTGCGCCGTTCAATTTGATGCATTCCGCCTGCACCCCGCGCGCGGCGAAATGGCGCGAGGTGATATTGGGATATTTGGTGGCGACGCGAATATGGCTCCACAGCCGGGTATCGTCGTTTTCCGATAAGGCCTTGGGTTCGGCCACCGACATCCGGCAATGGCCAATCTTGAGATCGACAGGGGCATAGATTTCCGGATAGCCGAATTCCATCAGCACGTCATTGCCGGCAATGCCCATATGGGCGGCGCCGAAGGCGACAAAGGTGGCGACGTCAAAGGCGCGCACGCGAATGATCGACAGTCCTGGCACATTGCTGGTGAATTGCAATTTGCGCGATTTGCTATTGTGAAAGTCGGCTTCGGGCTCGATGCCGGCGGCATGCAGGATCGGCAGGGCCTCGGATAAAATCCGCCCCTTAGGCAACGCCAAAACCAAAGGCTCGCGCGCGTCGATTGCCATCAGTGCCTCCACAAGCTTGTCGTCCCGCCGGCGCGCAATCAGGCACCGGCCGCCTTCTGAGCGCGGGTTATGGAACAGTTAGCGCCGCAGGTCCAGGGCCCTGAGCCTAGTTTTGGACTGTCATGGGCAGTCGCCGATGCGGTGGGCGATGGCGCGCGACTGCATAGTCATGCTCATGCCGCCGGCCTTGACCTCCATGTCATTGGTCATGTCATAGCTGGTGGCGGTATAGGTGCCGGCCATGGTCATGGTCATGGCGCCACCGGGCATGGTGCAAGACAGCTGCATCGCCGCCTTGCCGCCGCCGATCTCGAAATTAGCGACATCGCAATTCTGCGCTTCCGGGTTCTGGTTGAACAGGCGTTCGGGGTCGGTGTCGATATCTTCCTGGGTGATGCAATGCTGCACGGTGTGGCCTTGTGGCGCCATCGGCATGTTGGTGGCCAGGGTTTCGGTGGTGATTTCATAAAGCCCCGGCGTCAGCATGTCGGCGGCCAGCGCCGGGCTGGCGGTCGCCAGCATGGCAGCGACCCACATTATCGATGCTTTTTTCATGTCTCCCCCCTTCATCACTAACCCTGGGCCGCGCGCCGATGCTCAGCCAAAATCGCGCTTCAGGCGCGCCTTTTGCCGATCCCAGTCACGTTGCTTGATGGTTTCGCGCTTGTCATGCACTTTCTTGCCCTTGGCCAGGGCCAGTTCCACCTTGGCGCGGCCGCGATCGTTGAAATAAATGCTCAGCGGCACCAGGCTCAGGCCCTGGCGCTGCACCGCGCCGCCAAGGCGGTCGATCTCGCGCCGATGGGCCAGCAATTTGCGCGGCCGCTTCGGCTCATGATTGAAGCGGTTGCCATGGGTCCATTCCGGAATATGGGCGTTCAGCAGCCGCAATTCGCCGCCGCGCACTTCGGCATAGGCATCGGTGATGTTGGCATGGCCCGCGCGCAAGGATTTAACCTCGGTGCCGGTGAGCGCGATGCCGGTTTCGATTCGATCCTCAATGAAATAATTAAACCGCGCCTTGCGATTGTCGGCGACAATCTTGACCTTGGTGAAATCGGCGCTGCGTTGCGGTCGTGCCATCGGCTTCAGACGAGGCCGGCATGGGTAAGCGCGGCGTCGACCGCTTGGCGCGCGGCGGCTGATGATGCGACCAATGGTAGCCGGCAATCCGCCGCGCACAGGCCCAGCCGCGACAGCGCATATTTCACCGGCGTCGGATTGGGGTCGATGAACAAAGCGTGATGCAGCGGATACAGCTTGTCCTGACAGGCGCGGGCGCGGGCGAAATCGCCAGCCAGGCCGGCATTCTGCATTTGCGCGCACAAGGCCGGGGCGCAATTGGCGGTGACCGAAATACAACCATGCCCGCCCAGCGCCAGCACCGCCAGGGCGATGTCGTCATTGCCGGAGAGCTGGATAAAATCGGGACCGCAGGCCAGGCGCTGGGCCGAGATCCGCGCCGCGTCGCCGGTCGCGTCCTTGACCCCGATAATCGACGGCACGGCGTCATTGAGCTTAGCCATGGTCTCCACGCTCATGGCGATGACGGTGCGGCTGGGCACATTGTAAATGAAGATCGGCAGGTCGCTGGCATCCGCCAGGGCCATATAATGCGCCATCAGCCCTTCTTGCGTCGGCTTGTTGTAATAGGGGCATACAACCAGCGCGGCATCTGCGCCGGCTTCATCGGCGTGACGGATCAGGCCCAAGCTTTCCGCCGTGTTGTTCGACCCGCAGCCGGCAATCACTGGCACCCGTCCATCGGCGACTTCCAGGCATAGATCGACGACGCGGCGATGCTCGTCATGGCTCAAGGTTGGCGACTCGCCAGTGGTGCCGGCGGGCACCAGCGCATGCGTACCAGACTCGATTTGCCAGGCGATCAAGCGCCGATAGGCAGCTTCGTCGATTTTGCCGTCGACAAATGGAGTGGCCAAAGCCGTGATCGAGCCGCGAAACGCGTCAATGGGGGCGCGCGCCATTGTCCCTACCTTCTTAACAAAGCAGCGAAAAACCTGCGATTCGCGGCACCCTACTCCCAGCCGCGCATTGGCGCAAGCAAGCCGGTGCGGCGGCTGTCAATGGCCTTGCGCGCGCTTGGTGGTGGACGGATGGGGGTGAATTTTGCTAAAGTTTTAAATCATTTAGGGAGGCAATGGGTGAGACCGCGCGGTCCCGTTTGGCGTATCACGCTGCTGTTGGGCTTGGGCTTGATGCCAGGCGCCGCCGCCGCCATGCCACAACCGGCGACCAATCAACCCGCCGCCAGCACCGCGCAACAGCTTGAACTGGAACTGCCGGCGATGCTGGACCGCAGCGGTCGCCAAGCGCTGCGGCAACGCTTGCAGGCGATCGAACGGCGGCCTGACTTTGCCTTGGCGCAACCGGTTGGCCAGGGCCCGGCGGCCAGCCTTAGCCAGGCTTTATTGGCTTGGGCGGCGGCGCGGGCGAAAGAGCCTGACGGCGGCGAGCAGGCCCAGTTCGAGAATTTGGTGGCGCGGCTGGCAAGCTGGCCCGACGCCATCAGGCTGCGCCGCAAGGCCGAGCAAGCGATGCCCCCTGGCGGCGACGCGCAAGCCCGCATCGACTGGTTCGCGGCCTATCCGCCGGTGACTGGGCTGGGCCGGATTCGCCTGGGCGAGGCGTTGATGGCCTTGGGTCGGGATGAGGAAGCCATCGCCGCCTTGCGCGCCGGCTGGCGCCGCGCCTGGATCGACGGGGCTGAGGAACAGCGGTTGCTGACGGCCTATCGGCCCTTATTGCGGGCCGAGGATCATTGGGCGCGGTTCCAGTTCCTGTTTGAATGGGGCGGTTACAGCGCGGCGCGGCGGATGTTGGATCTGCTGGGGCCGGATCGCCGGCGGTTGGCGCAAGCGCGGCTGGCCTTGCGCGGTTTCGCCGCCGATGTCGATGCCCGTGTCGCGCAAGTGCCGGCGGCGCTGCGCAACGATCCTGGGTTGGTGCTCGACCGGGCGTTTTGGCGGCGGCAGAAAAATCTGCGCGACAGTGCCCGCGCGATGCTGACCACTGACGTCGATCCGATGGCGCTGGAGCGGCCGGAACAATGGTGGCGGGAGCATCATTTGCATGCCCGGACCTTGCTGCGCCAGCGTCAGCCGCAAGCCGCTTATGACATGGCGTCCAGCCACCGCTTGCGGCCCTTGCCCGAGGCCGACCCGCGCGCCGATCGGGTCGCGGTCGCCTATGCCGAGGCGGAGTGGCTGGCCGGCTGGATTGCCTTGCGGTTCCTGGACCGCCCGGTCCAGGCGCAGGCGCATTTCACCGCTTTATACGATGCCGTCAGTACCCCGGTAAGCCGCTCGCGCGCCGCCTATTGGCTGGGCCGCGCCGCCTTGGCCTTGAATCAAAGCGAGCAGGCGCAAGAGTGGTTTGGCCGCGCCGCCCGCCATCCGCAGCGCTATTATGGGCAATTGGCGGCGGAATATCTGGGCGCGACGGTGGCGCTGCCGGCGCCGCCGGCGTTGGTGCTGACCAATGCCAAGCGCGACCATTTCTTGGAGCGCGAGGACGTTCGTGCCGCCCTTATGCTGCATGAAATTGATGCCGATCAATTGCTGGCCCGGTTCGTGCGCCATATCGCGGCACGGGCGCAAACGCCTTCGGAACAGGCCCTGGCGGCGGCCTTGGGCCGCGCCATTAACCGGCCGGATTTGCCGCTGCATGTCGCCAAGTCGAATGAAGACGGCCGGCCTGATGCCATCGCCTATGGCTATCCAACCATCGACTTGCCGCAAAGCTTGGCCAAGCGTCCGTCCTTGGCTCATGCCATCATCCGCCAGGAAAGCGCCTTCGACCATCACGCCGTCAGCGCCGCCGGCGCCCGTGGCTTGATGCAATTGATGCCGGCGACCGCGCGCAGCGCCGCACGCAAGGCCGGCAAGCCTTTCGCGCTGGAGCGCCTGACCGGCGACCCCGCCTATAATATGACCTTAGCCGGCAATCATGTCGCCAAGCTGGACCGCGACTATGCCGGCGCCCTGGTGTTGATGGTGGCCGCCTATAATGCCGGCGAAAACGCCGTCAACCGCTGGATTGGGCATTTCGGCGACCCTCGCGAAGGCGCGACCGATGTCATCGACTGGGTCGAACTGATTCCCTATGGCGAAACCCGCAATTATGTCCAACGCGTGCTGGAAGCCGCCACTGTCTATGCAGCCCAATTTGGCGACCTTGGCCCGCAGCCAACGTTGAGCCAGTTGCTCGGCCAGTCCAAGGCTGCAAAGTCCGGCAGTTAGACACCGCCGTTACCGGCAATTGAAAGATCGGCCCAATCCGGCAAACATGGCCCGGCGGGGCCGGGCTATCCAATTCTTTTTGATCGTGGATCGCCCGTCAGTCCAGGCTGGCTTGAATCCATTCGACGATTTTGGATTTCGGCAACGCGCCGACCTTGGTGGCATGGGCCTGGCCGTCCTTGAACAAGATCATCGTCGGGATGCCGCGCACGCCATAGCGCATCGGGGTTTCTGGGCTATGGTCGATATTCAGCTTGGCGATGGTGACTTGATCGCCCATTTCGTTGGAAATTTCTTCCAATGACGGGCCGATCTGCCGGCAAGGGCCGCACCATTCGGCCCAGAAATCAACCAAAACCGGCTTTTTGGCGCGCAGCACCTGCTCTTCGAATTGGTCGTCAGTGACGGAGGTTGTGGCCATGGTCCTGCCTTTCTTGGGATTTCAATGTTGGTCTTGGAATTTCAATGTTGGCCTAAGTTAGGAAGCGGTCGCGCCAGCGTCAAGACGCCGCCACCGCCGGTGTCACCATAACGTCGTCCATCAGCCGGTTGGGAAGCTCCTGCAGCTGTGGCCCATGGGTCCAAACCAGGAAGCAGCGAATCTGCCGGTCCGGATATAACGCCCTGATCGCGGCGCGATAGGCGGCCATTTGCCGGATATAGGCAAGCGGGGCGTCATCGACACGCGCCGGCGGGGCCCGATTGCTTTTATAGTCGGCGATCAGGATTTCATCGGCGCCAATCACCAGCCGGTCGATCTGGCCCGAAAGTGCATAAGGCCCCAGCCGCGCGGTGATCGCCACCTCCGAGCGGCCGGCGGGGTCCATCAACCGCGCCATGTCGGGCAGGCTAAGCAGCGCCATCACCTCATCGCCCAACGCTTGTGCCTGCGCCGCGTCAAGGCCGTGACCGGGCATTGACAGATAATTGGCAATCGCGTCGGCGCGCCGTTCAGGGGCCAAGCGCGGCAGATGTTCCAGCAATTTATGGATCAGCCGGCCACGGGCGGCCGCCATCGGCCGTGATGCCTCGATCGGACTGAGCGCGGCGGGCACCGGTTCATCAAAGCGCGACGGCGTCAGCGGCCGTGGCGGGGTGGGCTCGGCTGGCGGCGGCCGTTGCGCCCAAGCCGGCAAGGGCGTTGTCGCCAATGCATGCGCTGGCGCCTGGCTGTCTTGAACCGGCGCGGTTTGCGGGCAGGCATGAACCAGCGGATCGTCATGGCTGGCGGTGTCGGCGTCGCGGCCGGTCAGACGCGCCATCGCGTCGGCGACGGTGTTATACCAACAGGTCGCCGGACGATTGGTCTTACGATCCCAACCGGCGACATAGAGCCTGTCCTCGGCCCGGGTCAGCGCGACATAGAGCAGGCGGCGATGTTCCTTCTCCTCGCGCGCTTCATGGGCGGCGCGCGCCGTCTCCAACGGGCCGATGCGGTCGTCGGCCTTGCGATACCACAGCAGTGGCGCGCCGTGACTGTCGTCAGCCGGGTACAGCTCGGGCTTGAGCGTTGGTGTCGCGCAGGTGTCGGGCAGAAACACCACCGGCGCTTGCAGGCCCTTGGCGCCATGCACTGTCATCACTCGCACTTCATCGCTGTCTTGCTCGGGATCGCGCTTGATTTCCTGGGCGGCGCCTTCAATCCAGGCGACAAAGCCTTCCAGGGACGGCGGGTGAAGACCTTCATAAGCCAAGCATTGGCCGAGAAATTCGTCGATCGGGTCATCGGCTTCCGCGCCCAGTCGCACCAGCATGGCGCGCCTGCGTCCGCCTTCGTTCAAGAGCTTACTGAAAAATTCGAACGGGGTGGCGTAATCGGCCCGCTCCAGCACTTGGCTGAGCAAGCCAGCGGCCTTGGCGAAGCCGGGGTCTTCGCCGGCCAGGTCGCGCAGTCGCCGCCACAGGCCCAGCTTTTTCCTATCATAAGCAAGCAAAAATAACTGATCGTCATCAAGACCGATCAGCGGCCCTTTCAGCACCACCGCGAGATTATAATCATCTTCCGGCAGCAAGGCGAAACGCGCCAGCGCCAGCAGGTCCTTGACCGCCAGGCTGGCATTCACCTGCAGCCGGTCGATCCCCGCCACTGGCACCTGGCGAATTTTCAGCGCCCGCACCATGGCCTCGGAGAAACTGTTGCGCCGGCGTACCAGAATCATGATGTCGCCGGCGCGCAGCCGCCGTCCGCGTGCTGGCAGCATCTCGCCTTGGCGCAGCCACAGCGCAATCTGGTCGGCGATACGGTCGGCAAGCCGCACCTCGGCGCTGCTGACGTCCAGCCCTTCGCGCGGCAACGCCCAATCGTCTTCCTCCGGTGTTTCAGGTGGCGGCTCCACTGGCCACAGCGCGACCAGGCCAGCGGCCCCAGAACGGGCGGCCTGATGGCGCACGCCTTCGGGCGCGAACACTGCATCGACCAGGTCGAGAACCGCTTGGGTGGAGCGGAAGGAGAGGTCCAGCGTGGCGGCATGAAAAGCCTGGTCGGCGGCGCCGGCCTTGGTTTGATAGCGCTGCCGGTACTGGCTGAAAAGGTCTGGCTGGGCGCCCTGGAAACCATAGATCGACTGCTTGATATCGCCAACCGCGAAAACCGTGCGACCAGCGGCGCGGGCGCCCGCGCCGGCGAAATATTCGCTCAGCAAATGATCGACCACTTGCCATTGTTCGGGGTTGGTGTCCTGGGCTTCATCAATCAGGATATGGTCGATGCCGCCGTCCAATTTGTAGAGCACCCAGCCAGCCATATCGGCCGCGCTGAGCAGGTCCAGTGCGCGGTGGATCAAATCATCATAATCGACCAGGCCCTCAGCATTTTTGAGATCATCGAAACCGGCGACCAAGGCAATCCCCAATTGCAGCAGCGCGGCGCTGCGTTCGGCCAACGCCACGCGGGCGCATTGGTCCAGCACAAGCTCCAGCCGCGCGGTCTCGGCATCCAAGAGGGCGTCGATCTCGGGTTCGGCGGCGCGCGCGGCCTTGGAAGGAAAAGTCTTGCGGGCGCGGGGCTTGTGCTCCTTGGTGAAATAAATGCCTAGATAGTCGCTGAATTGTGCCGCCCGTTCCGTCGCGCGCGCCGCCAGCCAAGCACGCAGGCACGCGGCCCTGCCTTGATCGGTCGGGCTCCCTTGTGCCAGGGCATCGGCCAGCCGGGTCAGCGCTTGCTTCTCCAGGGCGGTGTCGGCGCAAGCTGCCTGCAGCAGGCTTTCGCGGTTGGCCTGGGGCGGCAAGCCCAATACGCGCTTGAGCGCCGGGGCAATGCCGGCGCCATGACGCGCCACCAATGCGCGGAGCTGCCGGCGCTGTTTCACCAGCTTGGGCAGGAACCCGGCGAATTGGTCTTCCGACATCGCCCCCGCCAGCACATCCAATGCCTGTGCCAGCACTCCATCGGGCGCGGCTTGGGCCTGGGCTAGCACCTGATCGCGGGCGCGGATCAGATAGCGGGCGCTGTCGCGCTCATCCAGCAGGCTGAAGGTGGGCGGCACACCGGCTTCCACTGGAAAACGGCCCAACAGGCTTTGGCAAAAAGCGTGAATGGTTTGAATCGGCAGTCCGCGCGGCAATTCCAGAACCGTGGCGAACAGACCGCGCGCGCGGTCGCGGGTTTCGGCGTCGATGGTGTCGCCGTTCAAGGCGGCGAGGTCGCGGCTGAGTGCGTCATCGGCCATCACCGCCCATTGGCCCAGCCGCTGCTGCACCCGATTGGCCATTTCGGCCGCCGCCGCGCGGGTATAGGTGAGGCACAAAATCTTGTCCGCCGGGGTGCCGTCCAGCAGCAGACGCAAGACCCGCGTGCTGAGCACATGAGTCTTGCCGGTGCCGGCATTGGCTTCCACCCAGGCGTGGGCGGCGGGGTCGCTGGCTTGAAATTGAGCCGGGGTCAGCGCCATCTCAGCCGTCCTCGCCTTCGGCCTCGCCGCGCCATTCCGCGACCCGGGCCAAATGGTCATAGTCGCCCGGCCGCGCCGATTTTGGCCGCAGGCTGGACAAATAAGGCATTTGCGGATTGGCGAAGGCGTCGACCAATTGGCTCAAGCCCGCGATCGCTTGGGCGATGCGCGCGGCCGGGTCGCCGACAGTCTTGATTTTCTGGTCTTGTTGCAGGCCCTTGATCGGCCAATAGCTGAGCGCCGCCACCGCCGCTGCCGGCACGCCTTGGAACGCGCCTTGTTCGGCCAGCCAGCCCTGCAGCGGCATTTGCGGCGCATAGCCGGCGGCGATTTGCCGGTCGCTGGGCAGCGCGCCAGATTTATAATCGATGATCTCAAGCTGGCCGTCGGCGCTGCGGTCGATCCGGTCGGCCTTCGCGGTTAGGATGAAGGGCGCGTGCGTGTCCGGCAGCGCCAGCGCCGCTGAAACCTCGGTCGCCAGCAACTGATAGGTGCCAGCGCGCTGGCGTTGCTGGGCGATGAACCAGCGCGCGGCTTGGCGAAAGCGCGGCCACCAAAATCCCCAAATCGCCGGCCGATCCAACAGCGGCGCATAGACCGCGTGACCGATCTCCAGCAATTTTTCATAGGCATCGTCGGGCAGCCGGTCGCCATAGGTCTTGATGAACTGGTCCAAGGCCTCATGCGCCAGATTGCCACGCTCGGCGGCACTGGGGTCTTGGTCGAGCGGGTCCAGCGGCTTTAGACCAAGGACATGGCGGGCATAAAGCGCATAGGGATCGCGGCGCCAGGTTTCGACCTGAGTGACCGACAAGCGCTTCGGCCTTGCCGCCAGCGGTGGGCGCGGCGCCGGCCGCTGGACTGGTTGATACTGCGCTGGCGCGTCGATCGCGCGGGCCCAATCGACATAGCATTGGGCGCTGGCGATTTGCCCGCCATAGAGCGCTTTCAGGCGCGCCAGCCAGCGCGAGGGCACGGTCGGCGCGCCGTCGGCCTTGCTGGCGCGGCTGAGCAGAATGTCGGGCGCGGCCATCGCCTGAACGAAATCATGGGCGCCAAGGCCGATGCGCCGCGCCGCTGGCGGCAATCCGAAGGCTTGGCGCATCGGTTCGCTCATCCATGGGTCGGGGGCGATTTCGCGCGGCCATATGCCTTCGTTCAAGCCGCCCAAAATGATCCGGTCGGCACTTTGCAGCCGCGCCTCCAACGTGCCCCAAATCGTCAGCCTGGGGTGGCTGGCCACCGCCGAGCGAATCACCCGGCCCTCCATCAGCGCGCTCAAGAGAGCTGGATATTGCCGCGCCGTCAAGGCGGCGGCATCGGCCGCGGCGGTCGCCAGTTCAACGGCGAATTGGGCGCAGGCAAGGCCATCGTCGCCGGCCCAAAGCGCTTCCGCTTGGCCGGCCAAGCCTTCAGCAACGCAAAGATGGGCCTGTAAAATCTCGCTCAGAGGCAGCGGTCGATCGGTTTGGGCCAGCGCTGCCAGAGGCGCACATTGGTCGCGCAGCCGTTCGACAAAGCTGATCAGATCGTCCCTTTCATCGCCCTCCAATTGGCTTTGCGCCGCCTGCAACAGCCCCGCCGCGCCGGCCGCTGGCCGAACCCCGCGCAGCAACGCCATTTCCAGCCGCCGCGCCAGGGTGCGGCAGGCGCCGCGTGTCAGCCCCAGGGTCGCCAGCGGGTGCTTCAGCAGGGCCAACAGGCTGACGGGCTCGAAGCCGTCGATCACCGCTTCGGCGCTGAGCCGCAGGAACCGACCGGCGGGGCTTTGCGCCAAGGGCTGGCCGGCGGAATCGTCGATCGTGACGCCCCAGCGCTGCAATTCCGCCGCCACCCGCCGTGCCAGATTGCGGTCTGGCGTCACCAGGGCGGCGGTCTTGCCGGGGGTCTCCAACACCTCGCGCAAGGCCAAGGCGATGGCGGCGGCTTCCTCGCGCGGACTGGCGGCCTCGATCAGGCGGACCCCAGGCAGTGGTGCTGCGCCCGCCGCAACCCGGTGCCAATGATGGGCATTGGCCGCTGGCGCAAAGGCAATACGCAGTGCGCGGGTGCGGACGGCGACGTCACCGTCCAGCGATGTCGCATGCCAGTCGGCAACCTCCTGGCGTCCGGCGCCGATATGGGCCAGCAAGCGCTTCATCCCGCCTTGGGGATGAGAGTCGCCCAATATTTCCCAGTCGGCGTCATCAAGGCCGCGATCGAAGCCCGGCAACACCACCGCGCCTTGCGGCAATCGCGCGATCAGCGCCAAAAGATCGGCGACCGCCGGCACCGAACCAGTGGTGCCCGCCGCGATCACCGGCGCGCTGGGGGGATTGGCGCGCCAGGCCTGACATTGGGCTTCCAGCAGGGCATTGCGGCGCTGTGCCGGATCGGTCTGGCCGCGCGCCGCCAATTCCGCCGGCCAATGCTGGGTCACCACCGCCAGAAATTTGAGGGTTTGCTGCCAATGGCTGGAAAAATTTTCAGGCACCAGGTCTTCGAGCCGGGCAATGTCCAGCCGTTCGGTCTGGATTTGATCCAACAGCCGCGACAATGCCGCCGCTAGCCGCGCCGTCTGGGCGGGTGCCAGGCTGGCGCCGCCGCGGCGTTCCTCGAAACGGGCGACCAACCGCGCCAACAGGCATTGCCGCTGCAAAGGCGCGATGGCGGGGGCGATGCGCAAATCCAGTTCGCCGGCCAAGGCCGCTTCCTCGAAAGCCAAGTCCTCCGCATCGACATCGCCGATCGGGCGGATGGCGGGCAAAAGTGCTGCTTGGCCGCCATTGGCGCGCAGGAAGGCATCGCTCAGCGCCCGCACGGCGCGGCGATTGGGCACCAGCACGGTCACCGACGGCCATGCCGCCGGGTCGGCGCCATGGCGGGCAACAATGCCGTCGACCAAGGTCGCGGTGAACGGCATGCCGGGCGCGATGGTATACAGATTTGGTCGCTGACGCCGGGTTATCGGGGCCAACTGGCTATTCCTTTTGATGGCCTGCGTTCGATCCTGTTCAGTCCAGGCTATAAGCCTGACGCAGCGGCTGCAAGCGTGGCCGCCAGGCGGCGTCGCCATACATCCGGATCCGCCGGCTTTCAGTATCGTCGCCTGGCATGAAGCCGACATGGAGAGCATGTTCGGGCAACCGATCGGCCAGACGCTCGGGCCATTCGATCAGGCACAAGGCATCGGCGAAGGCATCCTCAAGGCCCAGTTCCTCAGCCTCCTCGGGCGCGTCGAGGCGATAGAGGTCGCAATGCCAAATTGGAAAGCCGGCCGCGTCATAAACCTGCACCAGGGTGAAGGTGGGGCTGGGCACATCCTCGGTCACGCCCAAGGCCTGAATCAGGGCGCGGGCAAAATGGGTCTTGCCGCCGCCCAAGCCGCCCTCCAGGGCCAGCACATCGCCGGCTTTCAGCAATGGCGCCAAGCGCACCGCCAACAGCGCCGTTGCCGCTGGGCTTTTGCTTTGAATGCTGAAATGCTCGGGCCCGGCCATTTTTCAAAGCGCGGCGCTGGTCGGCGGGCTGGGGTCGCGGGCGGCCTCGCTGCCGGTGTCGCGGCACGGCAGCGCGCAGACCACCGTCGTGCCCTTGCCCAACACTGAATCCAGCCGCACCGTGCCGCCATGCAATTCGATGAAGCTGCGCACCAGCGCCAGGCCAAGACCCGCGCCCTTGCCTTGCGCGGCATTGCTGCCGCGTTGGAAACGCTCGAACACCTGCGCCTGCTCCTCGGCGGGAATGCCGATGCCATTGTCGGCGACGCTCAGTTCCAGCATCTCGCCAACGCGGCGGGCGCTGATTTCCACCCGCCCGCCTTCCGGGGTGAAATGAATGGCATTGACGATGAGATTATACAGCACTTGTTTAAGCCGGCGTTCATCGCCAAACACGCTGCCGCAGCGCTTGGTGATTGTGGCGTCAAGGCTGATCTGCTTGTTGCGGGCCTGTTCGCTGGTCAACGTAATGGCGGATTCGATCAAGGCCTGCACGGAGACCTCGCTTTTCTCCAGCGCGATGGCGCCGGCCTCGGTCACGGCCAGATCGAGAATATCGTTGATCAAGACCTGTAATTTCGCCGACGAGGTGAGAATATCCTGGATATAGGCCTTTTGCTTGTCGTTCAGCGGGCCAAAATATTCACGGTCCAGCATTTCCGCGAATCCGCTGATCGAGGTGAGCGGCGTACGCAATTCATAGCTCATATTGGCGACGAACTCAGACTTCAGCCGGTCGGCGGTTTCCAGCGCTTCGTTGCGGTCGCGCAAGGCACGTTCGATGCGGAAACTATCTGTTACGTCGGAGAAAGTGAGCAGGGCGGCGCCGTCGGGCAGGGGAACGGCGGCATAGTCGACGACCCGTTCGTCATTGAGCGCCAGGCGGTCGCTGGCCGGTTTGCGGGCAATGGTGGCGCTGACCACGGCTTCCGCCAACGCCTCGCCATCCTGGCTGCGGATCAGTAGCGGCGCGCAGCGGCCGACCAGCTCGCGGACATGCGGCGCGGCGGTCAACCAGTCGGTCGGCAATTGCCACATCCCCGCGAAACCGTCATTGGAAAGCTGCAATTGGCCATCGGCGCCGAACACTGCGACGCCTTCCTGCAAATTGTTCAGCGTGGCCTGCTGCACCTTGATCAAGGTGTCGTGTGAGCGCATCAGCGCCAGCTTGTCGGTGACATCCTCGAACAATACCAACAGTCCGCCCAAGGGGTGCGGCTGGGTCACCACCCGCCAGGTTGTGTCATCGGCGAGATGCCACATGTCTTCCTCGGGCTCGATCAAGGTCACATATTGATGCAAGACGGCTTTTTTCCAGGCTGGAAAATCCGACTGTTCGGGCACCCGGCGATTGTCGCGCATCATTTCCAGCAATTCGCCATGATGCGGCCTGGCCGACAGATAATCGGGGTCGAGCTGGCTCATGCTTGCAAAGGCGCTGTTGAAAAACACCAATTGCTTGTCCTGACCGAAAATCGCCACCGGGGTGGAAAGCCGGTTCATCGTTTCGGCATTGGCCTCGCTGAAGCGAACGACATCATTTTGCGCCTGCTCGGCCTCGGTGATGTCGATGGCGAAACCGGCGACACCCGGGGTGGCGTCGCCATTGCTGGCGATCAAGGGATGTTGAGTGATTTGCAGTGCCCTGCGCGCGCCAGCGATGACGGTATGTTCGATGCGGGTATGAGGCTTGGCTTCGGCCAGCACCTTCAAGGCGATTTGGCGCATGCTGCTGCCGCGCGGATTGGCAATCAATTCGAGATCGTTTTCAACCACGGCCTTGAGGTCGGCGGCCTCGACGGCGTCGATATAGGCCTGATTGACGAAACGCAACGCGCCTTGCTCGTCATGCAGCCAAATGGGCAGCGGCGCGGCATTGATGATTTGCAGCGCCCGTGATGATGGGCCCAAGCCGCCGCTATCGGCGTCGTCTTCCTGCTCCAGCCAAACCAGCACATTGGGCGCACGCCCCCGGGCCGCATTGTGGGCGTGGAGTTTGATGGCGACGCGGCGGGCGCCGCCGGCCAATTCCAGCCGCTTGGCTTCAGCAAAACCGTGCTGGCGGGCGGCGACCAGCAATTTGGTCAATTGCGCATAGCCATCGGCGGTGAAGCCGCCGCCGGCGCCATCCGGCGCCAGCGCGTCGACGGTTTTGGGCGGGCGGCTCAATTGCAGCCATTCGCGTGCGCGTTCGCTGACGCTGATTTGATCATCGCGCCCAATGACGATGAAGGCATCGCGGCTGGCGACGGCCAATTTTCGGTACAAGCCGGCCTGGGTTTCCGCTAGCTGCCGGTGGCGTTCAGCTTGGGCACGGGTCAGCACCGCGGTGAAGGCCAGCACAAAGCCGCCCAACACCAACAAGCCACCGGTCAAGATGCCGACGCCCAGGTCCATGGCCTGCAAACCCCCTTAGCCTTCCGGTCCACCCGAGGCACAGTAATCTGGCTCGGTGCCCATCAACAAGGCCGCAAGGGTAAATTTGGCGTTAATGGCGCTCTAATAGCGATAATGATCGGGCTTGAACGGGCCTTCGGTGGCGACACCGATATATCCCGCCTGCTTTTCCGACAGCCGGCTCAGCTTGGCGCCCAGCTTGTCCAAATGCAGCATGGCGACTTTCTCGTCGAGATGCTTGGGCAAGGTATAGACCTTGTTTTGATAAGCGCCGCCATTGTTCCACAATTCAATCTGCGCCAGCGTTTGGTTGGTGAAGGACGCGGACATCACGAAACTGGGATGTCCGGTCGCGCAGCCGAGATTGACCAGCCGGCCCTGGGCTAGCACGATCAACCGGTTGCCCGACGGCAGGGTGATTTCATCGACTTGCGGCTTGATATTGGTCCATTGACAGTTCTTCAGGGCTGAAATCTGAATTTCGCTGTCGAAATGGCCGATATTGCAGATGATGGCGCGGTCCTTCATTGCCCGCATATGGTCGATGGTGATGACATCGACATTGCCGGTGGCGGTGACGAAAATATCGCCCCGGGGTGCCGCGTCTTCCATGGTGACGACTTCATAGCCTTCCATCGCCGCCTGCAGTGCGCAGATCGGGTCGATTTCGGTGACCAACACCCGCGCGCCGCCGGACCGCAACGACGCCGCTGAGCCCTTGCCGACATCGCCATAGCCGGCCACCACCGCAACCTTGCCCGCCAACATCACGTCGGTGGCGCGGCGAATGCCGTCAACCAGGCTCTCGCGGCAGCCATAAAGATTGTCGAATTTCGACTTGGTGACAGAATCGTTCACATTGATCGCGGGGAAGGGCAAATGGCCGTCCTTGGCCATTTGGTAAAGCCGGTGAACACCGGTGGTGGTTTCCTCCGACACGCCTTTGATGGCGGCCAGCATGCGGGCATACCAGCCCGGTTGTTCCTTGTTGCGCCGGGCAATGGCGGCGAATAGCACTTCTTCTTCTTCATTGCCTGGATTGGCGATCAGGCTGGGGTCGTGCTCAGCCCGCGCGCCGAGGATCAGCAGCAAGGTGGCGTCGCCGCCATCGTCCAGGATCAGATTGGCCGGTTCGCCCGGCCACTCGAAAATGCGGTGCGCGAAATCCCAATATTCCTCTAGCGTTTCGCCTTTATGGGCGAAAACGGCGGTGCCGGCGGCGGCAATCGCGGCGGCGGCCTGATCCTGGGTTGAGAAAATATTGCACGACGCCCAACGCACTTCGGCGCCCAGCGCTTGCAGGGTTTCAATTAGCACGGCGGTCTGGATGGTCATGTGCAGGCTGCCCGCCACCCGCGCGCCCTTCAAGGGCTGCGCCGGGCCAAATTCCTCGCGCAGCGCCATCAAGCCCGGCATTTCGCTTTCCGCGATCGAGATTTCCTTGCGGCCCCAATCGGCCAGGCTCATGTCCTTGACAGCAAAATCGGTGGTGGCGGTCATGCGATCTCTTCCTTTTCTCTAGCCAGCGGGCTTTGCCAGCCCAGCCAAGGCGGCCAGTGGCGCATGCGGTGCTATAACAACGCCATGCCATGGCCTCAAGAGAAATCGCATTAAAATATAAAGATATCTTTATATTGCTCGACGCCGGTGATATTTTTTAGGAATTCTGTGGCTCGGGCGGCGCGTTGGACAGATCCGAGGTTGGCACCGCGCTGACTGAGGCCAAGGCCGCCTGATCGCCGCGCAACACATCCTCGGCCAATTGGCCGCAGGCGTCCAAGCCAAGACCGCGGACCCGTTGCTTGATTGCCGGCAGCGCCAGCGGTGTTGCTGACAAGGCGCGCAGGCCCAGACCCAGCAGCAACGGCGTCAAGCGCGGATCGCCGGCCATTTCCCCGCATAAATGCACGGGAATGCGTGCCCGCCCGGCCGCTGCAGTGGAAAACTGGATCAACCGCAACACCGCTGGGTGAAGCGGGTCATAAAGGTCGGCGACCTGTTCATTGCCGCGGTCCACGGCCAGCGTATACATGGTCAGGTCATTGGTGCCGATGGCCAGAAAGTCGCTTTCCTGGGCCAGCATGTCGGCGGCCAGGGCGGCGGCGGGCACTTCGATCATCGCGCCCAAGGGGGGCAGCGGATCCGGCACCTTATGGCCGCGCCGCAGCAGGGTGCGAGCAACCTTAACCATCATTGCCCGGACTTGGCGCATTTCCTCGACCGTGGTGACCATCGGCAATAAAATCCGCAACGGTCCATACCAGGCGGCGCGCAGCATCGCCGCCAATTGCGTTTCCATCAGCGGCTTCTCGCGCAAGGTCAGGCGAATGGCGCGCAAGCCCAGCGCAGGATTTTCCGCCGCCGCGAAATGATCGCGCAAGGCGCTGACCAGTTTTTCGCCTCCGGCATCCAGCGTGCGCAGCGTGATCGGCTTGCCGGCCATGGTTTCGACCATAGCCCGATAGGTGCGATATTGTTCTTCCTCGCTGGGCGTTTCCGAACGGTTCATATAAAGGAATTCACTGCGCATCAGGCCGATGCCGCCCGCTCCCATATCCAGCGCCATGGGCAGTTCCTCGGGCTGGTCGATATTGGCGTAAAGCTCAATTTCGCCACCATCGGCGGTGATGGCCGGGCCCTTGGCGGCGCGCACCAGCTGCGCCCGCTGGCGTCGCTGGCGGTCGCGGGTGGCCTCGAACAGGGCCAGGGTTTCGGCATCCGGCGCGATGATCACCCGGCCGGAATCGCCGTCGACCACGACCAAGGCGCCATTTTCGACATGGCGCGACAAATCCGGCACCCCCAGCACCGCTGGCAGCCCGCGCGCCCGCGCCATGATCGCGGCATGGCCTTCGGCGCCGCCAAAGCCGGAGGCCAGCCCAGCCACCCGGCCACGGTCCATCAGAGCCACGTCGGCCGGACTGACGCTGTCGCCAATCAGGATCGCGCCGGGCGGGGCATGCGTGAAATCGCCATTGCGGTGTTCCGTCAAGGCCATAATCAAGCGCCGGCCGACCTCGCGGATGTCCTCCAGCCGGGCGGCGAGATAGGGATCGCCAATGCGCGCGAAGTCGGCGGCGACCTGATCGACCGAGGCTTGTATGGCGGCCTCTGCATTGATTTTTTCCGCCGCGATCACGGCGCGCACCGACCGGATCAGCCGCGATTCGCCCAGCATTTGCAAATGCGCGTCAAGCAAATAGCCCAATTCTTCGGCCGCCGCGCCAGACAAGCCGCCGGCCCGTTCGCGCACCAGCGCCAAGGCTTGGCGCACGTCGTCAACCGCGCCATTAAAGCGGCCGACCTCCCGCTCCACGGCAGCTTCGCTGATTGGATATTGTGGCACCCGCAATTGGCCGCGGTCGAACACATAAGCAGGGCCGATGGCAACGCCCGGGGAGACGCCAACACCGCGCAATTCAATCACCTGGCTGGCATCATGGGCCATCGACGTCAGTCTTCATGAAAACGGTCTGTCACTAGTGTTGTCAGCGCATCAAGCGCGGCTTCGGCTTGGGCGCCGCTACAGCGAATCTCGATCCGGTCGCCTGGCGCCGCAGCCAGCAGCATCAGCCCCATGATCGAGGTGCCGACAACTTCCGTGCCGTCTTTCGCGACGGTCACATTGGCGTCGAAACTGGCTGCGGTCTTGACGAATTTGGCCGAGGCTCGGGCGTGCAAGCCACGCCGGTTGACGATTTCGACCGTCTGCCTATGGGTTTCGGACATCGGCTCCGGAACTCAGCTATTCTCGCCGGCCAAGACCCGCGACGCGATATTGATATATTTGCGTCCCGATTCCTGTGCCGCCACTACCGCCTGGTTCAAATCCTCCTTCGTCCGCACGCTGGCCAGCTTGATCAGCATCGGCAGGTTAATACCGGCGACGACCTCGATGTCATTGCGGTCCATCAACGAGATCGCCAGATTCGACGGCGTGCCGCCAAACATGTCGGTGAGTATGATGACGCCACCGCCTTGATCGACGGTCTCGATGGCGGCGGCGATGTCCTCGCGGCGGCGCTCCATGTCGTCATCGGGGCCGATGCAAATGGCCTGCACCGCTTGCTGCGGGCCGACCACATGCTCCATGGCGGCGACGAATTCACTGGCCAGCCGGCCATGGGTGACCAATACCAAGCCGATCATTGTTGTGTCCTGCTCCCTACAGGCGCGCGTCAGGCGCTTGTTTTGGCTTCGCTGCGGCCGCGATCAAGGTCGCGGTGGATGATGTTGACGCGGTAGCCATGTTTTTCCAAGAGCCGCGTCAACATTTCCGCCACGAAAACCGACCGATGGCGGCCGCCAGTGCAGCCAATCGCCAATGTCAGATAGGATTTGCCTTCCTCCCGATAGCGCGGCAACAGCGACAGGATGAGGTCGCTCATTTTATCGAAGGTGGCGCGAAAATCCGGATCAGCGGCGACATAAGCGGCAACTGATTCGTCACGGCCGGTCAAGGGCCTCAATTCATCGACATAATGCGGGTTGCGCAAAAACCGCATGTCGAACACCAGGTCGGCATCGCGCGGCAAGCCATGGGCATAACCAAAGGACATCACGCTCAAGGTCAGGGTCAACGGTTTTTCGGGGGCGAACATGTCCGACAGCCGTTGCCGCAGGTCATTGATGGTAAAGGCCGTGGTGTCGCAGACATAATCGGCGATGTCGCGCATGCCCAGCAGCATTTCGCGTTCGCGGGCTATGCCGTCGGCAACCGGGCGGTCGCTGGCCAGCGGGTGCCGCCGCCTGGTCTCGGAAAACCGCTTTGCCAATTCATTGTCGCTGCAATCCAGAAATAACAGCCGCACCTCCAGATTGGGATGTTGGCGCAGCTCCTCGATTTGGTCGACCACCATATGTTCATGAAAAGCCCGGGTGCGGCTGTCGACACCAATCGCCACCGGGCGGTCGGCGGCATGATCGGGATTGGGATCGGCGGTGGTCATCAGCCGGGTGACCAGATGCAACGGCAGATTGTCGACCGCTTCATAGCCCAAATCCTCCAATACCCGCAGGGTCGAAGATTTGCCCGCCCCAGACAAACCGGTGACCAGCAGCAGCCGGGTCGGATTTTCACTGGAACCATCGGCCACCGTTCAATCCTCCAATGCAATACGGGTTATATCGCCCTTGGCCAAGCGCAGGCCCAGCCTGAGCCGCGCGCCGGCGGACGGATCGAAGGGCGCCAGACGCATGACAGGGATGTCCTGCCCCAGCAATTCTGTCAATGCCGGCGATGGCAGCCGCTCGATCGCTGCCGCCGCCGCCAGGTCGACAACCAGCGCCAGCGGCACCGGGTCTGGCGTTGGCTGCAGCCTGACAATGCCCAGGCCGCGCACCTCAAGCAGACCGCGCAGGCGCTCGGGCGGGCTGGCCAGAACCTGTCTGGCGACCAGCCGCAATTCGGTATAGTCGTCGGCCACCAATTGCGCGCCTTGATCGATCAAGCGCAGCGCCAAGTCCGACTTGCCCGCGCCAGACGGGCCGCGGATCAACACCCCGTCGCCGGCGATGGCGACACAGCTTGCATGCACCCGTTCCATGATTGGACTTTGCGGTCGCGACCGGGTTCCGGTCAACTGCTGATCGGCAGTTCAATGATGAAACGCGCACCCTTGATGTCGCCATCCTCGACCCGGTTTTCGGCGCGGATGGTACCGCCATGGGCTTCGACGATTTGTTTCGAGATCGACAGGCCAAGGCCGGAATGGGTGCCAAAGGCCTCGTTCGCCGGACGCTCGGAATAAAAGCGCTTGAAAATGTCCTTGACATTTTGCTGCGGCAGGCCTGGCCCTTCATCGTCGATGCTGATCACCGCTTGCCGACCTGATTGGCGTAGCCCGATGGTGATGGCGCCACCGGCCGGGCTGAACGACAAGGCGTTTTCCAGAATATTGCGCACCACTTGGCCCAGCCGCCCCTCGATGCCGGCGACGCAAAGACGGGCCGAGGCTTGATTGTCAAAGCGGATGTCGGCGCCATTGCCGCGTCCGGTGGAACGGTAAATATCCACCAGCGTGGCCAACAATACGGGTAAATCGACCTCGGTCATCTTGCCACGTGACAATTCGGCGTCCAGCCTTGATGCGTCAGAAATGTCGCTGATCAAGCGGTCCAAGCGGCGGACATCATCTTTAATGATGCCAAGCAGTTTGTTCTGGATTTCAGGATCGGTGCTGCGCTCCACGGTCTCGACCGCGCTGCGCAACGAGGACAGCGGGTTTTTGATTTCGTGGGCGACGTCGGCGGCGAAACTCTCGACCGCGTCGATCTGCCGGTACAGCGCTTGGGTCATGTCGGCGAAGGAGCGGGTCAGATCGCCGATTTCATCGCCGCGTCTTGTGTAATCAGGTAGGCGGACTTGCCGGCCCATGCCGCCGCGAATGCGGTCGGCGGCGGCCGCCAGCCGCCGGATTGGCCGCGCGATGGTGCCGGCCAGGAACAGCGACAACATCAAGGTCACCGCCAGCGACACGCCAAACACCTTCAAGATGGTCCAACGCTCGCTGCGCACCAGATCCTCGATATCGCTAATATCCGTGCTCACCAGCAACGCGCCCAAGACCCGGCGAAAGCGCTGCACCGGTGCCGCCACCGTGATCACGGGGGTGCCGTCGGCCATCACCCGGGTTCGTGCCGCCATTTCGCCGGTCAACGCCGTTTGCACTTCCTCATAATCGGCGGCGCTTTGATCGGGCCGTTCCTGATAGGGCGGCAAGGCCGGTGGTTCGGCGATTTGCGCCAAAGCTTGGTCGAGCCAAGCCTCGACGCGCTGGCGCAGGCTGGGCTCGGCATTGGGCGGGGGCAATTCGGTGGCAATCACCGAACCGCCCAGGAACATGAAGCGGCTATCGGCGACCAAGGCGCCTTCGGTGTCGAACAAGCGCGCGCGCAAGGCCGAGCGGCCGACCAGACGGCCAAGAATGCGGCGGGCGGCTTCCAGGTCGACACTGGTGGCGTCGGGGCCGCCGGTCGCGGCTTCGCCCAGCGCGCCGGCGATGATGCGGCTTTGGGTGCGGATTTCGTCCAGCCGGCGTTCGACCAATTCATCGCGAAACTGATTGAGGTAGAGGACGCCGCCGCCCAAAATGCCCAGGGCAATGACATTGACCGCCAGGATCCGCAGCGACAGCGGCGAGAACCAACGGCGCCTATGCTTAGAGGTTACGGCCATGCAGCCCTTCAGTCGCGCGCAAATCAGTCGCTTTCATTATAGCGATAGCCGACGCCATAGAGCGTTTCGATTGACGAAAAATCCGGATCGACAGCGCGGAATTTCTTGCGCAGCCTTTTGATATGGCTGTCGATGGTGCGGTCATCGACATAAATATCGTCGGCATAGGCCGCGTCCATCAACTGGTCGCGGCTCTTCACATAGCCCGGGCGTTGCGCCAAGGCTTGCAGGATCAGAAATTCTGTCACCGTCAATTGCACCGGGCGGCCGTCCCATGCGACGAAATGGCGGTCGGGGTCCATGGCCAGCTTGCCACGCACTAGGGCGGTTTCGGATCCGTCATCGCCCTGTTTTTTCTTGACCGTGTCGACCCGCCGCAGCACCGCCTTTATGCGTTCGATCAACAGCCGCTGCGAAAACGGTTTGCCGATATAATCATCGGCACCCATCTTCAGGCCCAGTACCTGGTCGATCTCTTCATCTTTGGAGGTCAGGAAAATCACCGGCACATCGCTGACCTGGCGCAGCCGGCGCAGCAATTCCATGCCGTCCATGCGCGGCATTTTAATATCCAGCACCGCCAAGTCGGGCGGACTTTGCGACAAGCCTTCCAACGCACTGACCCCATCGCCATAACTGCGGACCTGATAGCCTTCGGCCTGTAGCGCGATACTGACCGAGGTCAGGATGTTCTTGTCATCGTCAACCAGCGCGATCGTCGCGGTCATGCCGGGGGAGCTCCTTCCATCTGGCCCAATTGCCGTGCCAATTGCTGTGCCTGTAGCGTGCGTCTCAATTCAATACATTAGCGCGTCAACACCGTGTCGATTTAGCACAATCTGGTCCGGGTGCCGCCGACCCAGGACATTTGCCGCAAATTTTATCCAAATGATTTCAATGCGTCGGCACCGCTGGCACAGTAATTGCTGTACGGCCATAGGGACGGGCGTGTCAACGGCGAGGACGTTTCAATGGCCAGGCAATATCATGCCGCCGCTCATGCCGTGGGCATGGCGCTGGAAGGACGCGGCACCGCTACGGCGCCAGTCGCCCGCGCCTTGCGACAGTTGCTGGATGATCATCCAGCAGCGTTGGCATTATCAGAGCTGTTCGCCAACCGACCGGATGGCGCGGCATGGCTGCCATTGCGGCGGCGCTCCATCTGACCTAAAAGGAAGCCGCAGTTGGCGAGGATGGTCGATGCGGCGCAGCAAAAATTGGGGTTTCCCGCGTTGGGGCGGCTATGGCCGGGACACCGCGCCCGAAGCCGTGCGGCTGTGCGATCATGCCGGTTGCCGGGAAAAGGCAGAATATCCCGCGCCCAAGGCGCCCAATTCCAATGAGCGCTGGTGGTTCTGCCTCGATCATGTCACCGCCTATAATAAATCCTGGGATTATTTCGCCGGGCTGTCCTCGGCCGAAGCCGAGCGGCTGGCGCGCGAGGAACAGCGGCGCGCCAACAGTGATACCAAATCCAACGCTTGGTCATGGGCGGCGGACAATGACGGCTATGGTGCGACGTCGCTGAAACGGCAGGCATTAGAGGCCTTGGAACTGGATGAATTGGCCAGTCAGGACGATGTCAAACGCGCTTATCGGCGGCTGGCCAAGGTTTATCACCCCGACATCAACCCTGGCAATGCCCAGGCGGCGCAGCGTTTTCATGAAATTCGCCGCGCCTATGACTATCTCAGCGGCCGCGAATAGCCGGCCCGACCCGGACTGCGTCATTGCCAAAGATGTATCTAAAAATCCAAGAAAACAGACACAATTAGATTGTTTGCCGTGGTAAAGGACGTCTAACCGCTGGTGGGGGCGCTGGCATTGGCCGGATCAAGACGCGGCTATCGAATTGCCCCAGACAGAGGCTGGCCGCCGTTATTAGCGCTTTTTTTGTCTTTGTCCCTTGCCTAATGTTGTCGCCGCTGGCATGAATTTGTTAACCTTATTCCTATAACGCAATTCCATTGCTTGGGTTTAAGTTGGTTACGTTTCCAACCGATTGACGTTCTTGAATACAGTATTTGTTGTTTACGGGTGTTCTTATTCATCGCAACTGACTGGGGCGGGTCCTGCCGCCGAACAGGGGAGAGGTACTGATGGCTGAAGCGAAAGCCACCACTAAAAAGCCGGCGGCGCGGAAAACGACGACGGCAAAGCGGACGACGGCGAAGAAAGCCGCCACCACCACCGCGAAGGCGGCTGCGGTCAAGAAGCCCGCCGCGAAGAAGCCTGCGGCAAAGAAGCCCGCAGCGGCGAAGACGGTCACGGCAAAGAAGCCCGCGGCGAAGAAGCCTGCGGTCAAGAAGGCGCCGGCCGCCAAGAAGCCGGCCGCGGTCAAGAAGGCGCCGGCCGCCAAGAAGCCAGCCGCAGCCAAGAAGCCTGCGGCGGCGAAGAAGCCTGCGGCAGCAAAGAAGCCTGCGGCAGCAAAGAAGCCTGCGGCAGCGAAGAAGACGACCACGGCGCGGAAGCCTGCGGTCAAGAAGGCGCCTGCCGTCAAGAAGCCGGCCGCGGCCAAGAAGCCTGCGGCGGCGAAGAAGCCTGCAGCGGCAAAAAAGCCCGCAGTCGCGAAGAAGACGACCACGGCGCGCAAGCCCGCAGCCAAGAAAGCGCCGGCGGTGAAGAAGCCCGCGGTCGCGAAGAAGCCTGCCGCAGCGAAGAAGACGACCACGGCGCGCAAGCCCGTAGCCAAGAGGACCACGGCAGCGGCCAAGCCCGCGGCGGCAAAGAAAGCGCCGGCGGCGAAGAAAACCACGGCTGCCAAGAAACCTGCTGCTAGGAAGCCTGCCGCCAAGAAGCCGGCGGCGCGGCGCACCACACGTGCCCGCAAGACGGCGGCTCCGGCGGCGGCCCCCGCGGCGCCAACCACGCCCAGCGAAAGCTGAGCGAGGCAGCGTTACGCAGAGCATCGATTGGGCGCGGCCGTGACTGACACGGACCGCGCCCAAATGCTTTATCGATTGCCACGCTAGCTAGCGCTGGCGCGCAATCATGGCAGCGAAATTTTCGCACATCCGAAGTACGGTCCTTTGGCCTTGCAGCAGCCTGCTAGGGTGTCAGTTCGGCGTCGCCGCCATCGGCGACCATCACGTCGCGGTTCTGGCAGATGGTTTGGAAGCGCAGCTGGTTGTTGGCTTGCCGCCAGATCAGCGTGGTGAGGATATCGCCAGGATAAACCGGAGCGCTGAAGCGCAAACGCATCGCCCGTAGCCGCTCGGCATCACCCGCGCAGCAGCCATGGATCAATGCCCGCGCGATCACGCCAAAAGTCGACAAGCCATGCAGGATCGGGCGCGTGAAGCCGGCTTGCCGCGCCACCTCTGGCAGAATGTGCAGGGGATTGCGGTCGCCGCTCAGGCGATACAGCATCGCTTGTTGGGGACTGGTCGGCAATGTCACTTGCTGATCCGCGACCCGTGACGGCATCGCCGTCAATCCCGGCCCCACCGCGACATCGGCACCGCCAAACCCACCCGCGCCACGCAGCACCCATACCGCTTCCATGGTGGCGACCGGCGTGCCTGACGCGGTGTCGAAAAGTCTGTGTATTGATTGCATCAAGGCGGGCCGGCCAGCGCCCTTGTCGGCGATTGCGGCGATTTCGGTTTGGCCTGTCACGTCGCCGGCCGGCGGCAACGATCGATGCATGCGCAAGCTTTGTTCGCCATGCAAGATCATCGGCCAATCCAGTCCCAGCGCCGGATCCATGGCCCAAAAGCCGGGTGTGCCCAAGGTCAAGGCCATGCTCGGCAATGCCACCAGTCCATCTTCATAAACGAAGCGTTCCTCAGGCCAGTCGCTCAAACCGGCACCAACGCCAAGGGCATAAATAATGGTGTCGTCACGTTGGTATTGGCTGCGTGCTGGCGCGATCCGCCATTGGCGCAGGCGGTCGATGGGGAGCGGTTGAACCATGGCTGCGCGGCAACTTTCCTGACTGCTGAATTCATTTATCTGATACTGTGCCGCGTGGGAATTGTCCAACCGCCCGCGCAAAACCTAACGGCTTGTTGGCTTGTCAGGGGGCGGGAAAAATCCTATGCAGCGCCGGAACCTGTGGCTATGTCGCCAGGTGCATGTGCAGAGACGGGAGACGGATTTGATGGCGCAACGACAACCTCATTTCGTGGCGCTGGGCGGCACACTTAGGGAAAACTCCTCGACCGAGCGCGCTTTGCGCGCGGCATTGGCCGTGGCGGCGCAAAAAGGCGCGACCACCACGCTGCTGACCGGCGCCGCGATCGACTTGCCGCCCTATCAGCCTGAAATCGAGGCGCGCAGCGAGGCTGCGATCAGCTTGATCGATAATTTGCGTCAGGCCGATGCCATCATCATCGGTTCGCCCGGCTATCATGGCGGCATCTCTGGCCTGGTCAAAAACGCGCTGGATTATGTCGAGGACATGCGCCGCGATTCCCGTTGTTATTTCGACGGCGTGCCGGTTGGCTGTGTCGCCACCGCCGGCGGCTGGCAGGGCGCGGTGGCGGCGCTGGTGCAATTGCGTTCGGTGGTCCATGCCCTGCGCGGCTGGCCAACGCCAATGGGTGTGGCCATCAACACCGCCGGCGGCGGCGATGGAGACCCGGTTGCCAGCGAGAGCGCGACCCAGCAATTGGCGCTGATGGTCGACCAGCAATGGCAGTTCCTGCATGGCGCCTAGGCCGCATGCGCCTGGGCCCCTGGCGGGTCTGAAACTGGTCGAATTCGCGGCCATTGGGCCGACACCGCTGGCCGTGACCTTGTTGGCGGATCTGGGCGCCGACGTCATCCGTATCGCGCGCCCGGCCAATGCCGCATCGATGTTCGACGACATGGGCGGCCCGGCGCTGCATCGCGGCCGCCGCTATTTAAGGCTCGATCTCAAGGACCCAGCAGCGCGCGATCATGCCCTTGAACTGATCGGTTTGGCCGACGCGCTGGTTGAAGGCTTGCGCCCGGGCGTGATGGAAAAACTGGGGCTGGGGCCAGAGCCATGCCTGGCGCGCAACCCGCGTTTGGTTTATGCGCGGATGACCGGTTGGGGCCAAAGCGGCCCGCTGTCGGGTCAGGTTGGTCACGACATCAATTATATCGGCCTCAGTGGCGCGCTGCATGCCATTGGTGATAACGACGCGCCGCCGACGGTGCCATTGAATTTGATTGGCGACTATGGCGGCGGCGCGATGTTTCTGGTCGCCGGCGTGCTGGCGGCGGTGATGGCGGTGCGCGCCGGTGGCCCTGGCCAATTGGTCGATGTTGCGATGAGCGAGGGCAGCGGCTTCTTGATGAGCGTGTTTTATGCGCTGCTGGCGTCCGGTCATTGGCGCGATACACGCGGCGCCAATTTGCTGGATGGCGCGGCGCCGTTTTATCGGTGCTATGCCTGCGCCGATGGAGGCCATGTCGCGGTAGGTGCGTTGGAACCGCCGTTTTTCGCGGCGCTACTGCGCGGCCTTGACCTTGCCCCCTCGCGCTTCCAGCAATATGACATCGGCAATTGGCCAGCAATGGCGGCGGTCTTCGCCGAGCGGTTCAAGACCCAGCCGCGTGATCATTGGGCGGCGCATTTCGATGGCTTGGAAGCCTGTGTCACCCCGGTGCTGGGTTTGGACGAAGCACCCGCGCATCCACATGCGCTGGCCCGCGATGCCTTCTTTGCGCGTGATGGCGTGAAACTGCCGGGGCCGGCGCCGCGCTTTAGTGCCACCCCAGCCCAGCCCAGCTTGCCAAGCCAACAGGTTGGCGTGGAAGAGGCGCTGAGCCAGTGGCGCAGCGAGGCAAAGGCCTCCTAACCGCCACCGACACCCGCCGCCGCGCCAAAACTTTGCACTAGGCTGCCGGCGACCAGATACCAGCCGTCCACCAGCACGAAAAAGATCAGCTTGAAGGGCAGCGAGATCATGATCGGTGGCAGCATCATCATGCCCATCGCCATCAACACCGAGGCGATCACAAGGTCGATGACGATGAAGGGAATGAAGAGCAGAAAGCCGATTTCAAAGGCTCGCCGAAGCTCGCTGATCATGAACGCCGGTACCAGTGCGCGCAGCGGTGTCTGGGTCACGTCTTCCGGTGGTTCAAGGCCGGCCAGGTCCAGAAACAGCGACAAGTCGCGCTCGCGCACTTGCGCCAGCATGAAACTGCGAAACGGGGCGACGGTGCGGCCAAAAGCTTCCTCTTCGGTGATCTGCTCGTCGATCAATGGCTTGATTCCATCTTCATAGGCTTGCGTCAGCACCGGTTGCATGACGAATATGGTCAGGAACATGGCCAGCGAAATCAGCACCACATTGGGTGGCGATTGTTGGGTGCCCAGTGCATTGCGCAGCAGTGACAACACCACCACCATGCGGGTGAAACTGGTGACGGTGATCAAAATCGATGGCGCCAGGCTCAGCACTGTAATCAACAGCACCAATTGAACCACACGACCGGAGAAGGACCCGTCGCCCCCTAAATCCAGCGACAGCGATTGCGCTGCCGCCGGGGTGGCGAGCAGGCTGCCAGCCAAAGCCAGGAAGCCAAAGCCGAGCAAGGGCAAATAACGCAATTTCACTGACTAAGCCTCTTGATTGACAATGGGAGCGATGCCGGTTTCGACCACGGTTTCACCGGTTGGCCCCAAGAGCAGTAGATGTTCCCTGTCGTCGCGGCGGATCAGCACCAGCTTGCGCCTTGTATCCAAGGCCCTAACTTCCACCACCGCCAGCCGCTTGCCGCCCACCGGCGCGCCGGCAATGCGCAGTCCGGTGCGTTTGAGCAGCCAAAAGCCGCCGCCGATCAGGGCCAGCACAAAACCAAGCGAGGCCAGTGCCCGCAACAGTTCAAACAGGTCCATCAGCGTCCTCTATGATTGCGCCAAAGCTTCGGTCGGCGGCATAAACATGCGAAAGGACTTGGCATACCGCTTCCAGCGCTTCCAATGGCACGGGACTGTCTTCCTCGAACGCGGCCAGCATTTCCGCCAGCGCCTTGTCTTGCCGCACCTTGACGCCATTGGCGAAGGCGACATCGAGGATATATTCAGCCCGCCAGCCATGGCCGCTGACGCCGATGCTGGGGCGCGCATCGTCAGCACCGTCGCGAATGGCGACGGCGGTGCGGTGCGGATCGATCGGGCGCTCTGTTGTCATGACCCTAGAGTCCGTCAGTTGGGTTAACAGCCGGTAAAGGTCGATGCCGATCTGGGACCGCTAAAATTTTACGAATTGTTAAACGCGGTGGGCGCACACTGGCGGCTGTGTGACCCGGCTTTCAGTGGGCCGGCGCATGGCGGCGGCAACCCGTTCGGGCAGGAGCAGCGCGACAATGGATCTTGGCGAACTTCAATTGTTTTCGGCGATCAAGCAGCGCCTGAAATGGCTGTCGGCGCGGCAAGGCCAGATCGCCGAAAATGTCGCCAACGCCAATGCCCCCGGCTATACACCGATGACCCTGAAGGAACAGGATTTCAGCGACCTTGTCGCCGCCACTCAAGGGGCCGACAAAAGACTGCAAGCCGCCGTCGCGATGCGGCGCACGCAAAATCAGCATTTCGACATCAATGGCAGCGGCGGCGATCGCGCGCCGCAGGCGCGGCGTGTCAATGAAGTGTTCGAGCGTCTGCCCAATGGCAATGCCGTGGTGCTGGAGCAAGAGATGGTCGATCAGGCCAAGACCCAGCTCGAATACAATATGTTGCTCAGTATTTACCGCAAGCATGGCTCCATGCTGCGCACCGCCGTGGCGCGGCCGAATGGCGGATAATCCTAGGATGGCGGCGCCGGGTTGGCGCCAGGAGGAAGCAAGATGGACCTGACCAAAGCGATGCAAGTGGCGAATTTCGGCTTGAAGGCGCAAGGCGTGCGGATGCGCGTGATTGCGGAAAACCTGGCCAATTCCAATTCCATCGCCAATGGCCCTGGCGATGAACCCTATCGACGCCGCGTGGTGTCGTTTGAAAATGAACTGGACCGTGCCATGGGCGTGCATGTCGTGCGTGTTGATGACGTGCAATATGACCGCTCGTCCTTTGGCCGCAAATACGATCCCGGCCATCCCGCCGCCAATGCGGAGGGCTATGTCATCACCACCAATGTCAACAGCTTGATCGAACAGTCCGACATGCGCGAGGCGCAGCGCAGCTATGAAGCCAATCTCAGCACCATGCAAGCGTCCAAGTCGCTGTTAATGCGCACCATTGAGTTATTGCGCTAGGCTTTGGGTATAAGGATCAGACGCGATGGAAGCGAAAATCGTTGATGCCGCCAATGCTTATGCCGGTGCCATGGCGCGGGTTGGCGATTCTGGCGCGGCCACGGCGACACCGGGGGCGGGCAGTTTCGCCACGCTGGTGACCGATGCCGTATCTGGCCTGCGCGATGCCACCGCCGGTTCGGAATCGCTGACCGCGCAATCGCTGAACAAACAAGCCGATGTCCTCGACGTGGTGATGGCGGTGAATAAGGCGGAAATGACCCTGGAGACGGTCGTGGCCGTGCGCGACCGCGTCATCAACGCCTATAACGAAATCATGCGGATGCCGATTTAGCATCGCCGCGCGCGGCGATGGCGGCAGAGTTTAGCGCGAAAACAAGCATTAACCTTAATAACGGGTAACGGGTCAGCGGGCAGGGTGTTGTGACAGGACCAGAGGTACTGGATATCGGCCGTGAGGCGATTTGGGCGCTGTTGGTGATTTCCGGCCCGGTGATGCTGATTGGCTTGGCGGTTGGTTTGGTGATTGCCCTGTTTCAGGCCTTGACCCAAATTCAGGAAATGACCTTGACCTTCGTGCCCAAGATCATCGCCATCTTTGTCTCGCTGCTCTTGCTGCTGCCATTCATGTCGTCAGCCCTGGCCAATCTGACCGAAAGGCTAGTGGCGCGAATCATCACCGGCTGACCGCCGTGCTCAGCGATTTGCTCACCGCCGAAGTTTTTACCTATTTCCTCGTCTTCATGCGCACGGCGGCGATGCTGAGCTTGATGCCGGCGATTGGCGAAACCAATATTCCCGCCCGCGTACGCTTGGGCTTGGCGTTGGTGCTGACGGTGGTCATGGTGCCGATTGTCGGCGCCGAGCTGCCGCCACGGCCATCCGGCAGTGCCGCCCTGGCCTGGCTGGTGATCACTGAAATCCTGATCGGCTTGTTCGTTGGCTTAACGGTCAGGCTGATGATGTCGGCGCTGCATTTGGCGGGCACCATCATCGCTTTTCAGTCGGGGTTGGCGGCGGCGCAGTCGTTCGATCCCTCGCAAGGCAGTCAAAGCGCTTTGGTGTCGCGGTTTTTCTCGGTCCTCGGCGTGGTCGCGATCTTTGCCGCGAATTTGCATCATGTCGCGATCAAGGCGATGGCCGGCACATATTTCCTGTTCACGCCGGGCGCGCCCTTGCCTCTGGCCGACGCGACCCAAACCATCATTGGCGTCATTGCCCATAGCTTCGCGCTTGGGCTTCAGCTTTCGGCGCCGTTTCTGGTTTATGGCATGATCTTCAACATCGCGCTGGGCTTGGTGGCGCGGCTGATGCCGCAAATCCAGGTCTTCTTCATTGCCATGCCGGCCAATATTTTACTGTCTTTCTTAATCTTGATGTTCACAATCTCGGCGATGATGCTGTGGTTCCTGACCCAGTTTGAAAGTCAACTCAGCCGATATCTGCTGTAGGGGCGCGCGGTGGCCGAAGATCAAGATGAAGCCCAGAAAACCGAGGAGCCGACGCAAAAACGGCTGGACGAAGCCTATGAAAAAGGCGAAGCGCCGCGCTCTCAGGAATTCAAACACTGGTTCATGATTCTGGCGATTGGCCTGGCCCTGGCCACCAGCGCCGGCGCCTCGGCCAATCTGTTGACCGAGCATTTGCAGGGCTATTTGGGTCATGCCGGCACCATGCCGGTCGATGGCCAAGCGTTGATCAGTGACGTGCGCGGTCTGGGCCTGATTGTATTGCTGGCCCTGACCTTGCCGGTGTTGTTGCTGATCGCCGGCGGGCTGGCCGGCAATATCCTGCAAGGCAAGACGGTGCTGACGGCGGAAAAACTCAAACCGAAAATATCGAAAATCTCGCCACTGTCGGGCGCCAAGCGGCTGTTCTCGATGCAATCGGTGGCGGAGTTTCTCAAGAGCGTCGCCAAGCTGGTGATCATCGGTGCGATTTGTGGGATGCTGGTTTGGCCGGAGCATGAGCGGTTGCTGGACGTGATCCGGACACCATTGCGGGAAATCCTGCCTTTGGTCATTGACCTGTCCTTGCGCATGGTCGGCGGGGTGCTGGCGGCGATGACGGTGATTGCCCTGCTCGATTTCATCTGGCAGCGCCAGCAATTCATCAAGCGCATGCGCATGACCCAACAGGAAGTGCGCGATGAGTTCAAGCAGATGGAGGGCGATCCACAGGTCAAGGCCAAGATCCGGCAATTGCGGGCCGAGCGTACCCGCCAGCGCATCGCCCAAGCGGTGCCGCAAGCCGATGTGGTGATCACCAACCCGACCCACTATGCCATCGCCCTAGAATATAAACATGGGCAAATGGCGGTGCCGGTGCTGCGCGCCAAGGGCGTCGACCATCTGGCCAAGCGGATCCGCGATTTGGCGCGGGAGTATAAAATTCCGATTGTTGAAAATCCGCCCTTGGCGCGGGCATTGTATGCCGGCGTTGAAATCGATCAGGAAATTCCGGCAGAACATTATAAGGCGGTGGCCGGCGTGATCAGTTATGTGTTGAAATTGCGCAAGCGCGGCGCGGGGACGGGCTAGGCCCGGCTTAGTGAGAATGAGGCGGCGATGAGCATGGATGACATCAGCTTCGGCGGTGCGGATCCGGGTGCGGCAGGCTGGCGTGGCTTGCCGCCAGCCGTTTGGGCGCATGGCCTGGGCTTGGTGTTGCTGGTGATCGGCGGCCTGGTGTTGCTGGCGGCGGCGGCGGGCATTGCCGCGGCAATGGCCTGGTTGGGCGCCATGGCGGCGCTGCTGGGTGCGGCGGTTTCGGTTTGGGCCTGGCGGCACCGGCCGGGATTAGCGGTTGACCGCGCGCATGACGCCTTGATGCAAGCCGCGCTTGATGTGCCGGTGACGGCGCTGGCGATCACCCAAGCCGATGGCACCCTGGTCAGAGCCAATAAGGCCTATCGCCAATTGCTGGGGGGATATCCCTCGCCAGTGCGGCTGGATCCCGACGGCGAGGCCGCGCGAGAAGCGCGCATTTGCGGCCAGGGCCAGATTGAAACCTTTGCCGGTCAGCAGAATCTGGTGGTCACGGCGCGGCGCTTCCAGCAAGCCTCGGATCATCTGATTTGGGAAGTGGTGCCCTTGGCGATTGGGCCTGGCGATGAAAGCTTTCTTCAGCAATGCCGGTTGCTGCTGGCGCCATGGTTGGAACGGCTGGACGTCGCGTTGCTGCTGACCGACCGACCGGGCCAGATCGTCTTTGCCAGCCCATTGGCAAAGCGCTGGGCCGACGGACAGACGGTGACCGGCGCGGCGCTGGATGCGTTGTTGCATCAGCGCGCCGATGGCGGCCAAGGTTTTGGCGCGGCGGCGCAGGCCATGCCGGTGCGGGCCGAGCAGATCGCCCTGCCGGGCGGCCTTGGCCATGTGGTGTTGCTGCGCAAAGCCGATGCCGTGGCCAATGCCGCGACTGAGACGGTGCTGGCGTCCCATGCCGTGGGCCAATCCATCTCCCGCCATGTCTTTACCGCGGCGCCCATCGGCATGGCGCTGCTGGATGAAAAAGGCGATGTGTTGCGCGCCAACAAGGTGTTGCGGCAATTGGCGGCGATTGACGATCAACGCGCCGATTTCAATTTGACCGATGTGCTGATCGACGCCGACAAGGCCGCCGCCAAGGCATTGTTGGAGGCGGTTGGCAAGGGCGCTGCCAATCAAAAGCCGGTCGATGTGCATTTCGCCGCGGCACCTGAAGTGGTGTCGCAATTATTCGCGACCGCGGTCGCCGATGGCGCCGGCGAAATGATTGTATTCGTCAAGGACACGACCGAGCAGAAGCGCCTGGAACTCCAATTCGCGCAGGCGCAAAAAATGCAGGCGATCGGCCAATTGGCTGGCGGCATCGCGCATGATTTCAACAATATCCTGACCGCCATCATCGGCTTTTGCGACTTGTTGACGGTGCGTCACAATGCCGGCGATGCGTCGTTTTCCGACATCATGCAGATCAAGCAAAACGCCAATCGTGCCGCCAATCTGGTGCGGCAATTGCTGGCGTTTTCGCGCAAGCAGACGCTGCGGCCGTCGGTCATCGACATCACCGACGCGCTGGCGGAATTGCACAATCTGCTGCGCCGTTTGATTGGCGAGAATATCGAATTGAAAATGCAGCATGGCCGCAATTTGGGCGCGGTCAAGGTTGACCAGGGCCAGCTTGAGCAGGTGATCATCAATCTGGCGGTCAATGCCCGCGACGCGATGCCCGGCGGTGGCACCTTGACCATCACGACGTCGCGGATCGAGGCATCCGAGGTCACGGCCCTGGGCCATGAAATCATGCCCACCGGCAATTATGTCGCGATTGAAGTGCGTGATACCGGCCAAGGCATTCCGAAGGAAAATCTGCAAAAAATCTTTGAGCCGTTTTTCACCACCAAGGAAGTCGGCCGTGGCACTGGCCTTGGTCTATCCACGGTCTATGGCATTGTCAAACAAACCGGTGGGTTCATTTTCGCGGCCTCCGAACCCGGCGAGGGCGCCGCCTTCACCATCTATTTGCCAGTTCATGTGCCGACGCCAGACGAACGTCCGCAAGTCGTTGAACGCAAGAGCGAAGATGTCGCCGATCTATGGGGCCGAGGCACGATCTTGCTGGTCGAGGACGAGGACCCGGTGCGCACCTTCGCCACCCGCGCGCTTGGCAAAAAGGGCTATACGGTGCTGGAAGCGGCCAGTGGCGAAGCAGCACTGGCCTTGGTGCGCGGCCATGACGGGCCGATCGACCTTGTGGTGTCCGACGTGGTGATGCCCAATATGGACGGGCCAACTTTGATCCAGGAAATTCGCAAGCTGATGCCTACGGTCAAGGTGATTTTCATCTCCGGCTATGCGCAAGATGGTTTTCGCGACCAGTTGGCTGATGGCAGCTACGGCTTTCTGCCCAAGCCTTTCAGCCTGAGCCAATTGGCTGAAGCGGTGAAAGGCGCGTTGGCGGGCGATGCCGAGGCACCCCAATAGCGCGGCCCATTGCCCTGTCAGGGTGCTGGTTCATTCGTGAGCTGGGCGACGGCCGACCAAATCGCCTTGGCTTGGCTGACTTCATCCGTACTTGGCTGCAGCCGTATCATCGGCACCGGCACGGCGGCGATGCCAGACGCGGCCCCATTGAAGCCGCGCTGCTCGGCCAATGCATGGCGCCAATCGCGGGGCAATAACCAGCGCGCCGGGGGCCAATCCAAGGCCATGCGGGCCAACTCGCCAATACGGCCAAGCCCTTGTCGTGGCGGCAAAATGATGACACCGGCAACGCGCGATGGCTGTAGCGCCGCCGCCGCCAACGCAATGTCGCCACCCCAGCCACGGCCGACCAGAATGGCCCGTGTCTCGACCGCGGCCGCGTGATCCAAGAGCGCCGTCACCGCCGCCGCTTGCGCCGGCAATGATGGCGCCGGGCGCGGGGGCAGGCTGTCGCCAAAGCCCGGACGATCCAAGGCCAGTGCCGCCCAGGGTGGCGGCGTAGACACCAAGGCCGAGCGCCAGTCCAAGGCCGTGCCCGGTGAGTCGTGCAGAAACACAACAGGCGGTCCATGACGATCGCCGCGCCAAAGATAGCCCAAAACATAGCCGGTCGCGCTGGGGGCATGCAGGCGGGTGAGGCCTGTTGACGCCAAGGCGTGGTCGCGGCGCCGGTCCAGGCCCATTGCGACGGCAATGGCAAGGGCGGCGGCCAGGCAGGTCCAGACCATAAGGCCACGGCGCGGCCAATGCTTCGGCGCAGGATTTTTCACAATTGTCACATTAACAATTTGGCAACCGCGGCATTATAAATTGATCCAAATATATCTTAAAGGGAGTCGATAGGCGCATGAACGCCTTCTTCGGGGGTAGCGGCGACTTTGCCGAAATGATCGATTTCAACACGGTTGAAAAGGTTATTTTGGCCAAGCGCATTGGCCGTAAGCTGAGCGGCGGCTGCGAGGGCCATGATCGGGCTACGCTTGAAAGCGTCGCCCGCCGGCTGGTTGGCGACGCCAGTGAAGCGGTGCGCGAGGCTTTGTCGTTCGAGACTCGCCGCGACGAAGGCTTGGCCGCCGATATTGTCGGCAAGATCGCCTCTGATTCCGCCGATGTCGCGGTACCGTTCCTGGAGGAAAGCCAAGCCGTCGACGAAGATTTGCTGATCACGCTGGTGCGCGCCGGCAAAAGCTATGCGCAAACCGCCATCGCCCGGCGCGAGGTGGTGTCGGAGCGTTTGTCACTGGCGATTGCCGAACATGGCTGCGCCCGCGCCGCTACCGCGCTGAGCCGCAATGACCATGCAACCATTAGCGAGGCGGTGTGCGAGACCTTGTTCCAGCGTTTTCAAGAATCGCCGGCGGTGATGGGCGAATTGGCCAGCCGCCAGGATTTGCCGGCCAAGGCTGGCGCGCGGTTGCGCCGGCATTTCAATGTCGATGACCTGCGGCATGTCGAAGCCACGCTGGGCAAAACCAGCTTTGGCAATATCCTGGTCGAATTGCGGACCATGCAGCGGCGCGGCGAATTGAGCTTGCAAGCCTGGCGCGAACTGATCAAGCAACATGGCCATCGTTATCTGGAAGCGGGCTTGGTCGTGTTCACCAAATTGCCGCTGCGCAATATCAGCCTGCTGCTGGGCGATACCGGCGGCCGTGGCCAACGTGAATTGTGCAAGCGCGCCGGCATTGGCTGGGAAGAAATGCAGGAACTGATTGGCCTGGCCAAACAGCAAGACTGACGCACGCGCCCACCACCCCGCTTGGATTTGTCATTTCACTTTGAGGCGTCATGCCCGCGCCGCCCTGATCGCGGCTTGCGATGAGGGCGGTGCGGTTGCCGTGATGGCGGCATTGCGCTGGCCTGCTAACTGGCCTTGGCTTGCTGCGTGGTGGGTTGCTGCGCCAGGGTCATGAGGAATTCATCGACCTCTGCGCGCAATTCGCTGGCGGTGGTCAACAACAGTTCGGCGGCATTGGAAACACTGCGCGAACTTTCGCTGGTGTGCGAGATTTCCGTGGTCACGTCCGCCACCATTGTCGAAATGCTGGAGGTCGATTGCGCAGCTTCATTGATGGCGCGGCTGATTTCGTCGGTCGACGCCTGTTGTTCCTCGATCGCCGCCGACATCGCGGTCGCCGCTTCATCGATTTGGAAGATATTGCCGCCAATTTCATTGACGGCATCAACGGTCGCCCGGCTGGCCTCGTGAATTTCATTGACTTGGCGGCCGATGTTTTCCGTTGCCTTTTGGGTTTGCCCGGCCAAGGAACGAACCTCGGCCGCGACCACGGCGAAGCCCTTGCCAGCTTCGCCAGCGCGGGCGGCTTCGATGGTTGCGTTCAGCGCCAACAAATTGGTCATGTCGGCGATTTCGTCGATCATTTCGACCACCTTGGTAATCTCGCTGGCCAACAATAACATGCGTTCGGCGGTTTCCCGCACTTGGCCCTGCTTGGCCACGGTGTCGCCCGCTACCCGCGAGGTGCTGTTGATCTGGCCGGCGATCTCCTGAATTGCCGAAACCAATTGCGATGACGCGGTGGCGACACTTTGCGCGTGGGTCGAGGCGGTTTCCGAAGCCGATGAGACGTCCGACATCGTCATCGAAGAGACCGACATTGACGAATCGAGACTTTTTGATGCAGACTGTAATTGATTTGAGGCCTCGACGACTTGATCCAAGCTGCTGAAGACTCTGCCTTTGAGCAGGCTGATCACCGATTCCGCCAATGCCTTTTGCTTTTGCGCCTGTTCGCGCAGGACTTGTTTTTGCGCTTCCTCGGCGGCCAGCCGATCGCGCTGCACTTGCGCGCGTTCGGCTTCCTGGGCTTCGCGGGCGGCTTCCTGCTCGGCGTTCAGGCGTTCGATATTACGGGCATTTTCCTTGAACACCTCCACGGCGCGAGCCATTTCGCCCAATTCGGCGGGATGCTCGGCAAATGGCACCTCGGTGTCGCGGGAGCCCTCGGCCACCGCCAGCATGGCCTTGGTGATGCGTTTAATCGGCGCGACCACGGCGACGGTTGTCGTGTATAGCATCCAGCCAGCACAGCCCAACACGCCAAACAGTGTGATGAAGCCAATCAATTGGGCGCGGCCACTGGCGACTGAAACGGCATCGGCGGCGGCGCTGGCGCGGTTGCGGGTGTCGGCCAGCAATGCGGTCAAGATCACGTCATTTTCGGCAACCAGCGTGCGGGCCTCATCCATCAACGCATTGCCAGCGGCGCGTTCCTCGATGACATATTCATCCAATGCCGCCAAGGATAGTTCGCCGATCTTGGCGGCATTGTTCAGCAGGGTTTGACGATCGGTGTCGGCAAGGCCTTCGATGGCCTCGATCGTGGTGCGGAACGTCTTGAGGTTGCTGGCGGCATTGTCTTCGGCTTGTTCCGACAAGCTGTTGGCAAGATCGGCATACCAATATTTGGCGTTATCGAAGGCGGATACCGCGAGATTGACGCTGTCCAGCCGCTGCAACAGCGCCCGTTGATCGTCAATCGCGCCGCGACTGCTGGCAACTTGCCATTGAATGATCATGATGCCAATGGTGCTGACCAGCGCGATGATGCTGAGCAGCGCCAGAGACTTGCCCCCGATCGATAGATTTAGAAAGTGTTGTTTGAGCTTATGCATTGTTATTTGGCCTTAATCGCTGAACGTGAACAACACCTTGACTTCTGGCGGAATTTCCAGGGCCTCTTCGGCGGTGACGAAGGAAAAGGCGCCTTCATATTTGCCAACCAAGCGAAACAGAATGCGGGCCGAGCCCACTTCGCGCGGCGGCGTCTCACCCTTGATTTGTTTCAATCGCAGCCAATGGTCGTTGACAGCGGCGTCGCTCATTTCCAGGACCGACTTATGAAAGGCCTGTTGGACGGCGGAACCAGATTCGCGCGCCAGCGGTTGGGTTTCGCTGCCGTTTACCCAGGCGGACATTTCCTTCATGTAACTGCGCTTGATCATGGCGCGGGTGTCGGCATTGTCGCCGGCAATCGGATTGCTGGCATTGATGATGACCGCATAATCGGCCGCCGAGGCCGATGTCGACGCCAGGGCGGCGGTCAAAATGGCGGCGAAGAGGTATTTAAAATTCAACATTGTTTTTCCCCTGCGCCTGGATCAGAACGAGAAAGTGGAAGAAAGCTGGAAATTCCGCGCATTGGCGCTCGGGAACCCAGGGACTTCCTCGAAATGGTTGAACCGGGCAATGGCGCGCAAATGTACATTGCGATGCGGTTTGAAGGTCAAGCCAACCGCATGTTCGGTCTTGTCGCCTTCAAGTCCGCCATCGTCCAGAAAGTCGAACCGGTAAAACGCCGTCCACCGACTGTCGATGCGCCATCCGGGCTGCGTGTAGAAGGCCAAGCGGTTGCCGCCGACATCCTCATCTGTATAAAACAGTTCACTTTTCCAGATGATCGGGCCTTTGTCGAACATCACGTCACCGCCGAACAAGACATAATCGGTGCCGCCGCCGGCGCGCCGCCCGCCGCCAAGATTGGCGCCAATGGTGAGGCCGCTATCGCCGAAGGTCCAGGCCAGCCGACCGCCATAATTGAAGCTGTCGGCATTATTGACGAAACTGCCTACATAAACGCTATAGCCCAGAGTGCCGTTCAGGCCGCCGGGTTGAAAGAACTGACCGCCGGCTTTCGCGCCGTTCATGAAATTGGCGAAAATCGTCTGACCGCCAAAGGGCCGCAGGAATTGCGGCTGTTCGGGGTCCAACAAAATGGCCGGAAAATGTTCGATATTGATGATGCCATGGGGCGTGATGAAACGGCCGAAGTCGACACTGAATGCGTCGGAGGCCTCATAGGTCGCGGTGGCGATAACCAGCGGCGCGAAATTCGTGATCTGAAAATTCGGCTCCAGCCGGTTGAGCGGGTCGGTGAAGCGAATATCCGATTCGCGAATGAAGGCCTGAGCGACGAAAAGCGACCAGTCGTCCGACAATTTGGCCTTGGCCAACAATTCGAAAGTCATGCGGTTGACGGCCAATTCACTGTTGTTTTTGCCGTCGGCAAAGGTCGCCGCGGTATGGAAAAAGCCACCAAGGTCGAATTCATAGGCGTCAAACGCCCGGACCAGCGCGCGGCTGCCGACTTTTTCATCGGTGTCGAGGGCGATGTCTTCAACATCGTCCAAGCGCGCATTGGTTTCGGCTACCGCCGCCGCCACCGCGTCAATCTGGGTCTTGAGGTTGCCGTCGGCGCCGCTGTTGGTGTTGCGCGCGGGCGCTGCGGCCACCGCTCGCTCGGCCTTCAGCGACTGAATTTCGGCGGTTAAATTCTCTACCACACCAAGGACTTGGCGAAGCTGCGCTTCCAACGCCTCAATCCGCTGGGCTTCAGCGGCGCCATCTTGCGCCAAGGCATTCAGCGATGTCGTCGAGAATAATGCAAACGTTAGCGTCGATATAATAATTGACTTGGCGCGGCGCTTGCGGGCTGCCGGCGTCCATGGCAATGGCGGCTTGAGCACGAGGTGTCTCCCTGATCTTTGACGGTATCGTTAATAAGCGGGACTTTCCTAAAATTCCGTTGATACACAACTGGCATATACAACTTATGGGGTTGATTCTGTTCGGTTCTGTAGCTGCCGCTGGATGGGGGAGGGCGCGCGCCAGATTTCATCAAACCGACATCGGTCTGTAACAAAGCCGACTTATCTACCAGGCTTGAACTTTGCGGACTGGGTTATGATGATGAATGTGCGTTTCAGGCATTGGGCGATGATGTTGGGCCTGGTGGCCATGGCCCCGGTTGCGGCCCTGGCGGCAGCGGTGCCGCAGGACCGGCCGGCGGCCAATGTGGGCATTTGGCCCCAGGCGGATGGCGACGGTGATGCCAGTGGCGTCTTCGCGGCTTGTGCCGTGCCGCTGCCCTTGCAGCATCGCTTGATTGGCCACGTCGCCGCCAATCTGCAGGATCATGCCCTGCCATCGACCGCCACCCAGGCGCCCAGCCTGCTGCTGCGCCGCGACGATGCTGGCTTTGATATTGTGTTCGACAATGGCCGCCTGGGCCAATGGAGCTTGCGCCGCGCTGGCGCCACGATCGATGCCGCCCCGGCGATTGGCGGCTTTCTGCAATTGATGGCACGGCAGCATGGCGCGGTTGAACAATATTTATTCCGTTTCGACGCCGACGGCGAGGGTGTGTTGCTGTGGTCGGCGGATCGCCTTGCAGCCAGCGATGGCGCGGTCATGACCACGGCGCGGGCCGAGTGCCTGCGCAGCGCCGCGCTCAAGACGAATTGAGGGCAGGCGTCTTAGCGTCGGCTGTCGCCGCCGATGGCATCAAGGCTGATCACATAAAAAAAGGGATGGCGCGGTGGCCATCCCTTTTGTTTTAATTTGCATCTTTAAGCCGACCAGGCCACCAAAGCATGTTCGGCGCTCAGAGCGCTTATTGCGCGCCTTGCAATGATGCCATCGATTGCTTGGCGATCGCCTTGGCGCGGCGGCCCTTGCCGTCGCTGACCGCGACCATCGGGTTGCTGTCCATCGCCATCACTTTTTCATAAAGCGCGACCGCTTCGGCCTGGCGGCCGGTGTTGCTCAGCACATAGGCCAAGTTCAGCAGCAGCATGGGCTCTTCCGGCTGTGCGGCGATGCTTTGCCGCAGATGGGTTTCAGCGGTCGCCCAATCCTGCGCCATCACTGCGTCATAGGCCAAGGCATCAGACGTTGGCGATTCCAAGGCGGCTTGGTTGCCAGTCGCCGAGCACGCCGCCAAAAACGCGGCGGACCCCAAGGCAAAAAGGAATTTTTTGTACATCGGATTCATCCTCTTCTTTGTCTTCTTATCGTCTTTGTTTTTTTCTCGTTCTGCTTGTTACCGTCGCCAGATTCATTCCGGCATGATGGCAATAACCATCGATTGCCGAAAACATAGCACGGCGAGGATGAAAAATAAATAAAAGAACGTAGAAAACGTCCTTACGTAAGTATAGACGGCCAATATTACAGTTATGTGACAAAATATGACGAAGCTGTCATTTTTTGATTTTTCCCTGATGCTGGACGGCGCCGCGCCGTGCAGGTAAAGCTTGCGCCATGCCGCGCGATCGCAAAACACCCAATGCTGAACGCCTGCTGAAAAGCGCGGGGCTTGGTATTGGCCTGCTGGCGCTGTGGGCTTCCGCCTGGGCGGTGTTGCCCGCGTCGCTTTGGCTGCCGTCGGCGGGCTTGGCGGCGGCGCTTTATTATTTAGCGGTTTACGACCTGCGTCATCAAATTCTGCCCGATCTCGTCACCTTGCCCTTGCTGGTTTGCGGGCTGGCCTATCACGGCTTGGCCGCGACCGGCGATTGGCGCGCGGCGGTGATCGGCGCGGTCATCGGCTATGCTGCGATCTGGGCTGTCAATCTGATCTATCGGACACTGCGGGGGCGCGACGGCATTGGTATGGGTGACGCCAAATTGCTGGCGGCAGCGGGTGCCTGGATGGGCTGGGCGGCGTTGCCTGGCCTGTTGCTGCTGGCTTCATTGTCTGGCTTGGTCTTTGCCGGCGTCTTGATGTTGGCGACGCGCCGGATTGGCGGCGCGGACTGGCGCATGCCATTCGGCCCGTTTCTGGCCCTGGCCTTTTGGCTGCTTTGGCTGTTGCGGCATGGCCCGGGCATAGACCCGTTCTAGGCGGTTTCGGACCTGCGGGTGATTCGCCTCTCGCGGTGTATCGCGGGCATTCCACCGGGCGCGGCTTCTAGCTAAGGCAATTCCATAACTCATTGTAATACTTAAATAATTACTAACGTTATTGTCACTTTATCGTCATAGTTCTGTAACCTTAGAATCATTTTCCTGACTTCCAGGGCATTGTTATAGAACTGTCACATCTCCCTCCTATAGCGGGCCCGTGGGGCGTGTGCGCGATGCAATCAGGCATCGCGTTCGGGCTCGACTAAACGAATTTTTGAACAGCAACCCGCATGTCAGGGGGACTCCATGACCCGCGCAACATCTTATAAATTTGCCCTTATGTCGCTTGTCTCGGCATTGGCGCTTGGCGCCTGCAGCGACGCAGATATTTCGTCACCAGGTGAAATCGGTCAGCCCGACAACGGTGGCGCGGCACCACCACCACCGCCGCCGCCGCCTCCCCCGCCGCCGCCGACGACTGCGTCCTGCCCCACTGGCACGACCGAGATTGCGCAGATCGGCGCGGCGCCGACTTGCGAAATCAGCGGCGTAATCACGTCGGATCTCACCTTGGAAGCAGGCTTCTCCTATAAGCTTTCCGGCGAAGTTCAAGTCGGCGTCGATGTCGGCGGCGACGGCAATGCCGCCGGTGGCGATCCGGCGGTTTTGACGATTGAGCCGGGCGTCACCATTTTCGGCGATGAAGGCGGCGACTTCATGGTCGTCAATCGCGGCTCCCGCATTGAAGCGGTTGGCACGGTCGCCAACCCCATCGTGTTCACAGCCGAAGAAGATGTGCTGGGCACGGTGCAAGAAAATGACCGTGGCCTGTGGGGCGGGCTGATCATCCTTGGCCGCGCGCCGATTAACTCGTGCGCCGGGCTCAATGGTGGCGACGCCAATTGCGAAAACCGCGTTGAAGGCACCGCCGCCTTTTATGGCGGCAATGTGCCGACCGACGACAGCGGCACCCTGCGCTATGTGCGCGTGCAATTCGCCGGCGACGTTATCGGTGAAGATAACGAAATCAACGGCATCACCTTGGGCGGTGTCGGCAATGGCACCGATATCGAATTCGTCCAGGTTCATAATAATCTGGATGACGGCATCGAATGGTTCGGCGGCACGGTCAATGTCAAGCACGTGGTCTTGACCGGGGTCGCAGACGACTCAATCGATTATGCCGAAGGCTGGATTGGCAACATGCAGTTCGCGGTCATCGCGCCGTCGCCCGATTCGGCGCATCGCGGCATCGAGGCCGACAATCTGCCTGACGATCCGCTGAAAACACCGGTCGCCAATCCGACGCTGTCCAACGTCACCTTCGTTGGCGTGGAGACCATGGACGAGGATACGGGCATTTTGCTGCGTATCGGCGCCGATGGCACTATCGTTAATACGATCGTGACGGGTTATCCGGAATGTTTGGACATCGACTCTGATGCCTCGCTTGCGGCGGAGCCCGTGTTCCGGTCGGTGTTGCTGGATTGCCCCATACCCTTTGTTGCCGACAGTGGCGAGACAGCAACCGAGGTGCAAGCCGCGTTTGAAGCGGTCGGCGATGCTAACAATTTGGTTGGCGAACCGAATTCCTTGAGCGCGCGCTTCTTTCCTGGAACGGTTGAACAGGGGGTCACCGCGTTTGACGTCACGACCGTCGATCCGTTCTTTGACGATGTCGATTATATCGGTGCTTTTTCGCCCGATGAAACGCAAGAAACCAATTGGGCGGCGGGCTGGACCATTGCCTTGTTCCCTGAACCGGAATGCCCGGCGGGCACGACGGCTTCAGGTACATTGAATGGACAAAACCGCTGCGCCATCAGCGGCGTGATCACCGGTGACCTGCGGTTGACAGCCGGCAATGTCTATGAACTGGACGGCGAAGTTGAAGTGGGCGTCGATATTGGCGGCGATGGCAATACGCCTGGCGGTGATCCCGCCACCCTGACCATTGACGCTGGCGTCACCATATTCGGCAACGAGGGCACGGACTTCCTGGTTGTCAATCGTGGTTCGCAAATCTTCGCCAACGGCACGGCGGCCAATCCGGTGGTGTTCACCGCGCTGGCCGACCTCAATGGCACGCAACAGCCCAATGACCGTGGCTTGTGGGGTGGCTTGATCATCCTGGGTCGGGCGCCAATCAATTCTTGCGCGGGTCTAACCGGCGGCGCCGCCAATTGCGAAAACCGTGTTGAAGGCACCGCTGCGTTCTATGGCGGCGACCAGCCTGAGGACGACAGCGGCCGGCTTCGCTTCGTGCGCGTCCAATTCGCCGGCGACGTGATTGGCGAGGACAATGAGATCAACGGCATCACCCTGGGCGGTGTTGGTCGTGGCACTGAGATTGACTTTGTCCAAGTCCACAACAATCTCGACGACGGCATCGAATGGTTCGGTGGCACGGTCAATGTCAAGCACGTGGTCTTGACCGGCGTTGCCGATGACTCGATCGACTATGCCGAAGGCTGGATCGGTAACATGCAGTTCGTCTTGGTCCTGCCGTCCGAAGATTCCGCCCATCGTGGGATCGAGGCCGACAATCTGCCGGACGACCCGCTTAAGACCCCCGTCGCCAATCCGACCTTGTCAAACGTCACCTTCGTCGGCGTGGAAACCATGGACGAAGACACCGGCATCCTGCTGCGTATCGGCGCCGATGGTAACATCCTCAACACTGTCGTGACCGGTTATCCAGAGTGTTTGGACATCGACTCCGACGCCTCGCTTGCGGCCGAGCCTGTGTTCCGGTCAGTGCTGTTGGATTGCGCCACGCCCTTTGTTGAAGACAGCGGTGAAACGGCGGCCGAAGTTCAAGCAGCGTTCGAAGCTAGTGGCGATACCAACAATTTGGTCGGTACCGCCAACACGCTTTCAGGCTTCGTCAACGGTGCCACTGAAAATGGTGTCGACGCCTTCGATCCGACCGCGCTCGACGACTTCTTCGAGCCGGTTACGTGGATCGGTGCCGTGCGTGACAACACCGACAATTGGTGGCGCGGTTGGACCTGCGGTCTGGAAGCCGGCAGCGACTGCTAAGTCAGCCGCCGCCAACAATCAGGCCCCGGCGGAGAAGACCAATGGTCTTTTTCGCCGGGGCAACAAATTGACCTCATTTTGAACGCTGGATGCCACAAGCACAGGGGCACGCGAGGATTTCATGACCACATATTCCCGTATTTTCAAAAGCTGCATTCTTGTCAGCACGATATTGAGCGCGGCGGCGGTGCGGGCGCAAGAGCAACCAGCGCCGCAACCCGAGCCGCAAGCGCCTTCCTCTCAATTGCCGGTCGAGGAAGTGGTGGTGCGCGGCGCCTATATCCCCGAACCAAAGCGGGAAAGCTCCCAGGTCTCGACCTTCATCACCCGGGATCAGTTCACCTTGACCGGTGATGATGATGTCGCCTCGTCTCTGCGCCGCGCCACCGGCATCACGCTGAACCGAGGCAAGTTCGTTTTTGTGCGCGGCTTGGGCGAGCGTTTTTCTAGTGTCGTGTTGAATGGTTTGACCTTGCCCAGTCCCGAACCGCTACGGCGGGTGACACCCTTGGACGTATTTCCGACGGAAGTGCTGGAAGGCGTCGAGGTTCAAAAGACATATTCGCCGCAATTTAGTGGCGATTTTGGCGGCGGCTTGATCAATATGTCGACCCGCGCCATTCCCGATCAACCGGTGTTCAGCATCAGTGCCGAAATTGGCATGGATACCCAAGCGAGCTTCCGCAATGGCGTCTTGTCCGAAGGTGGCGAGCTTGACTTTCTCGGCATCAACGACGGCATTCGCGATCTTCCCGCACCGCTGAAAGACGCGTTTGCGACTGGCTTGCGCATTAACCGGTCGAATTTTTCGCCGCAGCAATTACAGGAGATCGGCCGCAGCATACCCAATGCGGAACTTGCTGTGTTGTTCGAAGGTGACGCCGGTCCGGAATCCGAATTCAATATCACTTGGGGGCGCCCGTTCGAACTGTTTGGCGCCGACGCCGGCTTCATCGTCAACGGCAATTTCACCTCGGGTTGGGAAACCCGGCGCGGCAAACGCCAAATTGGGCGGCCTTCCGGAACGGCTGAAGATCCCGGTATCGCGGTGTTCGACGATTTGGATCTGTTCGGCACCCAATATGATACGCGTTGGAGCGGCTTGGCGATTTTTGGCATGGATTGGAACAATCACAGCATTCGCGCAACCAATCTCTATATCAAGTCAACGTCGAAAGAAAACCGCATCCTCAGCGGCCTTGACGGTAATGACGGCAACAATGTCCGCCGTGATTTCATCGAATGGTTCGACCGGGAAATGTATACTGGCCAGCTGACTGGTGAACATTTCTTCTTTGGGGAAGCCTTGGAAATCACCTGGAGTGTCGGTTATTCCGAGGCCAGCCGCGATGCGCCATTCCAGCGGGAATTCGGCTTTCTTGAAACCGCGCCCGGTGTTTTTCGGTTCGATGATGACGGCTTTAACAATCTGACCCGTTTCAGCGTCATTCAAGACGAGGTGATCGCAGGGACCATCGAAGCGCGTTATAATTTCGAAGCAACAAGTTGGCTCGACGGCGCCATCTATGTTGGCAATTCAGGCACCGATACCGACCGCAGCGCGGTGCAACGCGATTTGCGTTTGCGTTCGACATCGAACTTGCCGGATGAATTGCTGAGCCGCCGTATCGATTTCATTTTCGCCGATCAGAATATCAACCCCAGTCGGTTGGAGATTGAGGAAGCATCCTCGCTTTTCGACACGGCCTATAACGGTACCTTGGAGATCACGGCATTCTACGGCGGAGCCGATCTGAATTTCGGTGAGTTCGTCAATGTCAATCTGGGTGTTCGGGTCGAGGACGGCAAGCAAATCGTCGACACCTTCAGTCTGTTTGCCGCCAATGATGGCATCGAAACCATTATCGATGAAACCGATGTGCTGCCCAGTGCTGCCATCAACTGGACTTTTGCTGAGAACATGCAATTGCGCGCCGCTTTTTCCAAGACTATCGGTCGGCCGCAATTTCGCGAATTGGCGTTCTCGGAATTCCAGAATGTCGAAACCGACCAGGCGTTTTTCGGCAATCCGTTCCTGACCAATCCGGAATTGTTCAATTATGATCTGCGTTGGGAATGGTATTTCGCCCGCGACCAATTCTTGACCGTTGGCCTGTTTTACAAACAGATCAACGATCCGATCGAGGAATTGGTGTTCTCGCTGGGTGGCGGCGACACCATTCAGACAACCTTCCAAAACGCACCCAAGGCGCGGTTGAAGGGCTTTGAAGTTGAGTTTGAACGCCGCTTTGAATTGGACGCGGACTTCCTTGGCATGGGTGATTTCATTCGCAGCAAGGAATTCCTGTTCGGCTTCAATTACACGTTCACCGACTCCAATCTGGTGATCAAGGAGGGTGACACCATCATTCGCGGGACCAATAAGACCAACCCCGCGATTCTTCCGGCGCCTTTGGATCAGGATGGTCGCGCCTTGCAAGGTCAGGCCGATCATATCCTCAATCTGCAAGTCGGCTTTGAGGATGCGAGGGCGCAATCGCGGTTTGTCATCCTGTATAACTTCACCAGCGAACGTATTCGCGAACTGGGCCTGGGCGTGTTGCCGAATGTTCTGGCGCGTGACCCGGCGTCCTTGGATGTGCGTTATACCAAGGGCCTGAACTTGTTCGGCTATGATTGGCGCCTCGCTTTTACCGCGCGTAATCTGTTGGGCGATGATTTCCGCGCGACGCAAAGCTTGGGCGAGGACAAGATATCGGTCGACACCTTCGATGTCGGTCGCTCGATTTCGCTGAGCGTCACACTCGAGTTCTAGTTGACTATAAGATTTTGCGGCCGCCGACGCTGTTGCGTCGACGGCTGCACTGTTACAGCCTCAACGGTCCTCAGGCGCGGTTGGCAAGGGCCCAACAAATTCGCTCTGTGTAATATTAGTGTCACGACTTTGACTCTAAGCTTTCATCAAGCGGGGCGAATAAGGCCCTATTGGAGTCCTCGCAGGTGTTAATACCGCACATGAGTGTGTCGAATCTAAAGCTTGTTGGCCCCGTCATCCAATCGCCCATTTTAGCCTCCGCGCGCGGCTTAAGGCATTGGCTGTGGCGTCATATGGCTTGGACCAGACGGTGGCAGGCCGCGTCTGCGGTCATCGCTTGCGAGCTGATTCTGCTCGCCGCCCTTGCCCATGTCTTGGCGCAAATTTTCTGGGTTTGGGCGGGGACTGGTCAAGGCGCGGTGGCAAACAGTGTGTTGGCTCCAGCGGCGACTGGCCCGGCAGGCTCGATGCGTGGACCCAATCTCGCGGTACTGACCCAATATGATTTGTTCAACCGCCAAGCCGCTGACGGGACTGATACAGTGGCCGCCGATCAACGGATTGCTGCCGCAGTCGAAACCGCGCTCGATCTTCAGTTGTTTGGCGTCCGCGCCGGCGCTGACTCCGAGCAAGGTAGCGCCATCATTCGCTTGCCCGACGGCAATCAGCGCAGTTTCATGGTCGGCGAAGAATTGATCGACGGCGTGCGGCTGCTGCATGTGCTTCCCGACCGGGTGGTGATCGCCCATCGTGGCGCGCGCGAAAGCCTTGCCTTCGCCGACGCCAAGCGCAAGCGCGCGGTGACGGCGGTGGCTGCGCCGGCTTCCACCGCCGCCGTTGACCCGGCCAGCCTGTTTCAGCAGATCGAAACCAGGCCGCGCCGCATCGACGGCAAGCTGAACGGCTTCTTGCTCTACCCCAAGGGCAATGGCGCGACCTTCCGACGCCTGGGCCTTGAGGCCGGCGATGTGTTGTTGGCAATCAATGATCGGCCCTTGGGTAGTTTCGAAGCCCTGCAAGAAATGCCGCAGCGGCTGGCCGGTCTGCGACGGCTGCGTTTGACCATCGAACGGCAGGGCCAAAATCAAACACTTAATATTGGCGGGGACGGGTAGCGGTGGTTCACATCAACATGCAATGGACACGCCGCTTGGCGTTGGCCTTGGTCCTGCTGTGGGCCGGCCTGCCGACGCTGGCCCTGGCGCAACAAGACGGGCAGGTGTTGAACCTGCGCGGCGCCGACATCCGCGCTTTCATTGACGATGTGTCGATGAGCACGGGGCATGTCTTCATTGTCGATCCACGCGTGCAGGGCAATGTCACGGTGGTTGCGCATAATCCGGTCAAGCCGGCGGATCTGTTCCAGATTTTCCTGTCGACGCTGCGGGTGCATGGTTATACGGCGATTCCCACCAGCACCGGCGCTTACCGCATTGTGCCCGATGAAACGGCTGCCCAAGATGGCGGCTTTGGCCCCGACCGGGTGACCGGCGATCAATTCGTGACGGAAGTTTTCACCTTGCAGCATGCTGACGCGGCGGCGGTGGTCAATATGCTGAAGCCGATTGTTCACCGCCAAGGCCAGGCCATCGCCAGCCCGGCCAGCAACAAGCTGATCATCGTCGATTATGCTGGCAACATGGCCCGCGTGCGCGACGTGGTAACGCGGCTGGACCGCGACACCTCGCAACTTCACACCGTCAACTTGAAGAACATCGGCGCGGTAGAAGCCGCCGACATTCTGAACGCCGTCGCCAAGGCCGGCGGCGGCCGCGAGCAACGCAGCGCCGGCGCGTTATCGATCGTGCCGGTGGAAGCCGCCAACATGCTGATTCTGCGCGGCGAAAAGGACGCGCTTGAAGCGATGCTGCCGGTGGTCGCGCGGCTGGATGAAGGCGGCCGCCAACAAGGCGACATTCGCGTGCGTCCGCTCAAACATGCCAAGGCGGAGGATTTACTGCCGCTTCTGGAACAAATGAGCGGCACACTGATGGCCGCCAGCGGCGATGGCGGCACAGCCCGTGGCGACCGCCGCCGCGCCAGCATCGCGGTCGACAAGGGCACCAACGCCTTGGTCATCAGCGCCGAGCCGGCAATGCAGCAAGCTCTGGAAGCGGTGATCCGCCAACTTGATGTTCGCCGCGCGCAAGTGCTGGTCGAGGCGATCATCGTCGAAGTTTCCGACACCGCCGCGCGCGAGCTTGGTGTGCAATATATCCTCTCCGGCGGCGAGGGTTCGAAAATACCGTTTTCGGCGACCAATTTCTCCAACAGCGCGCCGAACATCCTGGCCGCTACCGGCGCCCTGATCGCCGACCGTGAAGGCCTGTTCGAGGATGACGCGCTTAGTAGCCTGCAAGCCGCCGCCGTCGACAGCTTGATCGGCGCCAATGGCTTTATCGGCGGTTTCGGCGGGGAGACCCGCAACGGCACTTTGTTCGGCTTTATATTGAATATGCTGGACCGTGACCTTGGCTCCAATGTGCTGTCGACACCGTTCATCATGACCATGAACAATGAACCCGCGCGGGTGCTGATCGGTCAGGAAATCCCTATCACCACGGGCGAGGCGCTGGGCAGCGCCAATATCAACCCGTTCCGCACCGTTGAACGCCAGGACGTCGGCATTCAACTGTTCGTGACGCCGCAGATCAGCGAAGGCAGCAGCATCAAGTTGACCATCCGCCAGGAGGTCTCTTCGATCATCGGACCGGTCAGCGCCACCTCGACCGAACTGATCTTGAACAAGCGCGAGGTCGAGACCGTGGTGTTGGCCGATGATGGCGAAATCATCGTGCTGGGCGGCCTGATCGAGCAGGATGAGCAAATCTCCGTCGACAAAGTGCCGTTCCTGGGCGACATCCCGGTGCTGGGTCGCGCCTTCCGCAGCGAAGGCAAGTCGCGGGCGCGGACCAATTTGATGGTGTTTCTGCGTCCCACAATCGTTCGCGATGTCAAGGATGTGCGCGGCGTCACCGACCGCAAATATAACTTCATGCGGGCGGAGGAATTGCGCAGCATGGGTGGTGGCGATTCCAATATGGACATCATGATCAAGCAATGGACCGGCCTGGGCGCCGCAGCCGAGGGCAATGCACCATGACCGATGCCACCCGCCCGGACCCAATGCTGGAATATAGTTTTGCGCGCGCTCACGGCATCGTGCTCGTGGCCGGCGACGCAACACCGCGCTTGGCGATCAAGGCGGGCGCGCCGGCGCAAGCGATCTTGGAAGCGCGCCGCGCCATCGGTCGGCCCGTCGTGGTTGAAACCGTCTCGGCGGATGTATTTGAAAAGCAATTATCGACGCTTTATGCCGGCAATGGCATTGACAGCGACCTTGGTGATGAAATCGGCAAAGGCGACGACCTTGGCAGCTTGATCGACGTCATGCCGCGCACTGCCGACTTATTGGACGGCGATGACGATGCACCGGTGATCCGCTTGATTAACGGCTTGCTGGCCGAAGCGGTGCGCGCGCGCGCATCGGACATTCATGTCGAGCCGTTCGAACAGCAATTGTCGGTGCGGTTGCGGGTCGATGGCGTATTGCAGGAAATTCTCAGCCTGCCGGCGCGCACCACGCCCTTGCTTGTGTCGCGCATCAAGGTGATGGCGCGGCTCGACATTGCCGAAAAGCGAGTGCCGCAGGATGGCCGTATTTCGCTTAGCCTGGGCGGCAAGAGTTTGGACGTGCGGGTCTCAACCTTGCCCGCGCGCCATGGCGAACGGGTTGTGATGCGGCTCTTGGACAAGGATCAGCAGCACTTCTCGATCACCGAATTGGGCATGACCGGCAAGGTGCTGGACGGTTTCAAACGCGCGCTGGCGGAACCCAATGGCATCATCCTGGTCACGGGCCCGACCGGTTCGGGTAAGACCACGACGCTCTATGGTGGACTGAATTTGCTCAATGACCGGAGCCGCAATATCCTGACCGTCGAAGATCCGGTCGAATATGCGATCGAAGGCGTTGGCCAAACCCAGGTCAATGCCAAGGTTGGCATGACCTTCGCCGCCGGCTTGCGGGCGATCTTGCGACAGGATCCAGACGTCGTCATGGTCGGCGAAATTCGCGATGTGGAAACCGCCCAAATCGCGGTACAGGCTAGCCTGACCGGGCACTTGGTGCTTTCGACCGTTCATACCAATGACGCCATCGCCGCCATCACCCGCTTGCGCGACATGGGGGTGGAGGCATTTTTGTTGGCGTCCACCATCAAGGCGATTATCGCCCAGCGGCTGGTGCGGCGCTTATGCCGTCATTGCCAGACCGAACGCGCCGCCACGCCGGCCGAACAAGCCTTGTTCGCGGGCTGGGCGGCGGCGCCCGGTCACTTACCCGCCGCCGCCGGTTGTGCGCAATGCAAGCATGGCGGCTATGCCGGGCGGCTGGGCATTTATGAATTGGTAGGCATTGACGAAGCTTTGCGGCGGATGATCCATGACGACGCCCGCGAAGCCGACATGGCGCGCCACGCCTTTCGCGACGCCGACAGCTTGATCCGCGCCGGGCTCCGCCATGTGTTGGCGGGGGCGACGACATTAGAAGAAGTGCTGCGGGTTTGCCGCCCCGATGGAGACGATCATGGCGGCGTTTGAATATGAAGCGCTGGATGCCGCCGGCAAGCGCCGCCGCGGTGTCATCAGCGCCGACAGTCCGCGGCTGGCCAGGCGTGAATTGAAGCGCCTTCGCTTGCTGCCATTACGGGTCGAAACCGCGCGCGGGCGGCGGTCTGGCCGGTTGGCGGCGCGGCGGGCCGAGAGCGGGCGGCTGCCGGCCAAGCAATTGGCGCTGTTGACCCGGCAATTCGCGACCATGGCGCAAGCGGCGGCGCCGGTTGAGGAAATCCTGCAGACCGTCGCCGCCCAGACCGACCGTCTGGCGCTGCGCAAAACCCTTTTGGCGGTGCGTGGCCATGTCATGGAAGGCCAACGCTTGTCCGACGCGATGGCGCGCGAGGGTCGTGCCTTCCCACCTTTATATCGGGCGATGGTGCGGGCGGGTGAGACCTCAGGCAGTCTGGCGCCGGTGTTGGAACGGTTGGCCGACCATTTGGAGAAAAGCCAGAAGCTGCGCGCCAAGCTGATTACCGCGCTGGTTTATCCGGCAATGCTGGCGATCGTCGCCGCCGCCGTCATCATCGCGCTGATGACCTTCGTGATCCCGAAGGTCGTGGAACAATTCGACAGCTTGGGCGGCACTCTGCCGGGGCTGACCCGGGCGATGATCGCATTGTCAAACGCCATGCGCGACCATGGCGTCACCGCTTTAGTGCTGTTGGCGGTGGCTGGCGTGGTGTTCGCGCATAGCTTGCGGCGTCCGGCGTTTCGCCTGGCCGTCGACCGGATGTTGTTGCGACTGCCACTGCTGGGCCGGCTGTTGCGCGACCTTGCCAGCGCGCGGCTGGCGCGCACCCTGGCCAGCCTGGTGGCCAGCGGCGTGCCGGTGCTGGAAGCGCTGGTCGCGGCTCAAGGCACCGTGTTCAATCAGCATTTAAAGGCCGCCTTGGCGCAAGCGGCGGTCATGGTTGGCGAAGGGGCCAGCCTATCGCAAGCGCTGCGCAAGACCGCGCTGTTTTCGCCGATGATCGTCTATATGACCGCGGTCGGTGAAAGCAGTGGCCGGATCGACCACATGCTGGACAAGGCGGCCGATCATCTGGAGGCCGAGTTTGAAAGCTTCACCGCCACCGCGCTCAGCTTGTTGGAGCCGGCCATCATTGTTGTCATGGGTGGGATTGTCATGCTGATCGTGCTGGCGATCCTGTTGCCCATCCTGCAACTCAACACCCTGGCGCTGGGTTAGGGAGATCAAGTCATGCATCGCACGGATACGCATAGCAAAGCCCAGCGGCGGCGGCGTAATCAAGACGGCTTCACTCTTGTCGAATTGATGGTGGTGATCGTCATCATCGGCCTGTTGGCGACGGTGGTGGTGGTCAATGTGCTGCCCAGCCAGGACAAGGCGATGGTGGAAAAGGCGCGCGCCGACATCAGCCTGTTAGAGCAGGCGCTGGAAATGTACCGGCTGGACAATCTCGGCTATCCCAGCATCGATCAGGGCTTGAGCGCGCTGGTCAGCCCGCCGGCGGGTCTGGTGCGGCCGGAGCGTTACCGCGAGGGCGGCTATATCCGCCGCCTGCCGCAAGACCCCTGGGGCAATGATTATCAATATATCGAGCCTGGCGAACATGGCCCCTTCGACCTGTATTCACTGGGCGCGGACGGCCGCTTGGGCGGCGAGGGCAATGACGCGGATATTGGCAATTGGCGATAACAGGCATCGCCAGGCCGGTTTCACGCTGGTCGAGCTGATGGTGGTGCTGGTGTTGATCGGACTGGCGGCGGGCGCGGTATTGCTGACCATGCCACCGGCCAAGGACGGTCTGGATGATGCCGTCACCCGTCTTGCCGCGCGGTTGGAGTGGGCGGCGGATCACGCGGTGCTTTCGGGCGAACCGGTGGGTCTGATCCTCGGCGCCCAGGGCTACCGTTTTGCCCGCTATCGGCTGGGTCAATGGCAACCGGTGCGGGACGAGCCTGCGCTGGCGCCGGCGTCGTGGCCCCAGGGCGCGATGGCTTGGCTGGAAATGGCGGATGGAGCGCTCTTGCCGGTTGATGAAGCCAGCGCCGAGGTGCCTTTGCTGCGTTTCGATCCAACCGGCATGACGCCGGCATTTCGGTTGGTTCTGGCACAAGATGGCGCCCGCCAGGTCATTGTCGGCGACCAGATGGGGAGGCTGGCCCATGGCCTTGATGCCGCACCTTAGCCGCCGCCCGCACCGCCGGCCGGGGCGGCAAGCCGGCTTCACGCTGGTTGAACTGCTGGTCGCGCTGACGATTTTCAGCGTCACTGCCGTGGCGCTGCTGAAACTGCAAGGCGAAAACGCGCGCTTGACCGCCGCGGTGGAGGAAAAATTGTTCGCTGGCATCATTGCTGAAAATCAGTTGGTCGAGGCCCTGACCCGGCCTAACCCGCCGGATCTTGGCGTCCGCGAAGGTGCGGCGGAGATGGCTGGTCGGCAATGGCGGTGGACGCAGACCGTCAGCGTCACGCCTGGCGCGCCGATGCTGCGCATCGATATCGACGCCGGCCTTGCCGACGCCCGACAGGTGCTGGCCGCGCGCACCGCCTTTCGGCCACGACAGGAAGTCACGCCATGACCAGGCAGCAGGGCTTCACCTTGGTTGAAATGCTGGTCGCACTGGCGATCTTCGCGATGCTGGCGGTGGCTGGAGGCGGCATCATTCAGCAAAGTTTGGCGGCGCGCGAAGGCATGGCTGACACCCATCAAAAGCTGGCGGCGCTGCAAATGGCGCGATCGGTCATCAAGGCCGATCTGGCGCGGCTGGTGGTGCGCCCGGCGCGCACGCCCTTTGGCGACCGCGAGGACATGGTGTTTTGGGGCGGCGAGCCGCTGACCGACGGGCCGCTGCTGGCGTTCATGCGCGGCGGTTGGGACAATCCCGGCGCGCTGGAGTCACGCGGCGGCCTGCAATATGTCGAATACCGACTGCACGAGGGTCAGCTGATCCGCCAAGCGCGGCTGCGGCCCGACCCCACTCAACAAACCCCAGTGCAGGAGCAAATCTTGCTGCAAGGGGTTACGGCCCTGGAGCTGTCCTTTTTAGGCAGGGGTCAATGGACGCCGACCTGGCGGGTGGCCAGTCTGTCAGGCCGGTTGCCAGAAGCCGTCGCCTTGGAATTCGACCTGGCCGGCATCGGGCCAGTGCGGCAATTGTTTCTGACCGCACAAGGGAGCACGTGATGACGCCAAGCCGGCCCCACCGCCATAACGAGCAAGGCGCGGCGCTGCTGACCGTGCTGCTGTTAGTGGCTGTGTTGTCGGCGATTGCGGTGGCAATGCTGGACGATATGCGCTTTGCCATCAAACGCCAGGCCAATCTGGCCCAAGCGGCGCAGGCCGATTGGTATATCCTGGGCACCGAGGCGCTGGCGCGGCAGGTGTTGCAGGCCAGTTGGCGGGCCAACCCCGGTCGCACCCGCTTGAGCGATCCCTGGGCGCGTTCCGATCTGCGCTTCGCGGTTGAAGGTGGCATCATTGGCGGCCGGATTTACGACGCTTCCAATTGCTTCAATGTCAACAGCTTGGTGGCGGCGGCGGGGCCTGGCCAATTTCGCCGCGACGACGATCAGGTCGAGGCCTATCGGCGGTTGTTGCGCGCATTGGGCCTCAACGCGGCGCAAGCCGAAGGACTGGCCGACAGCCTGACCGACTGGATCGACAGCGATAATGCCCCCGACGGCAATGGCGCAGAAGATTATCATTATACCGGCCTGACGCCGCCCTATCGCGCCGCCAACAGCTTGATCGTCGACCTCAGCGAGTTGCGCGCCGTGCGCGGCTATGAAGCCGGGCTTTATCTGCGCCTGCGGCCATATTTATGTGCCCATCCCGACACCGCGCCCAGTCCGCTCAACATCAACACCTTGCAAGCCGCCGACGCGCCCTTGCTGGTGATGGCGCTGGGCGATGCGCTCAGCCTGCAAACCGCGCAGGCGTTGATCGCCGACCGGCCGTCGGCAGGCTATGCCACGGTTGAACAGTTCCTGGCGGCGGGGCCATTGTCGGGTCTGGATTTGGCGGTCAATGCCAATAGCCGGCTGGCGCTGTCGACCCGTTATTTCCGGCTGGAATCGGAGATGCGCTATCACCAAGTCTATCGGCGCATGGCATCGGTATTTCGCCTCAACAATGCCGGCGAGGTGGCCTTGGTGGGACGGCATTGGGGAGCGCCGGCATGAGTGGGCATTTGATTGTCTTGGCCGGCGACAGTCCCGAGGCGGCGGCGACCTGGGCATGGTGGGATGACGCGGCGAGGGATGACAAGGCGGCGGGCCCGCGCGATCAGGGCGCCGTCGCGACGCTTTCGGAACTCGGCTTTCTGGCCGCGCGGGCGCCGGCGCGGGTGTCGCTGCTGCTTCCCGGCGATCAGGTGTTCGCGATGCGCGCACCCTTGCCGGCACGCACCGATGCCCAAGCCCGCGCCGCCGCGCCTTATGCGATTGAGGATTTTTTGGCGACCCCGCTGGACCGCGTGCACGTTGCACTCGGCGCCAGGAAGGCAGATGGGACCAGGCTGATTGTGGCCATCGCCGCTGATCTGTTGGCCGGTTGGCGGGCGGCATTGCAGGCGGTCAATCTGGCGCCGGACCTGATCATGCCGGATTATCTGGCGCTGCCAGCGCGCGATGGGGAGATGCATTTGGCGGTGCTGGGCCAGCGTCTCGCGTGCCGGCTGCCCGACGGCGCTGGTTTTGCCGTCGACATCGATTTGGTGCCCATGCTGTTGCCGGATTTGACGGCTGATCAGGCTCTGCGCCGGGTCGTCCATGCCGGCGCGTTGGCGACGGAAGTGGTGGCGGCCTTGCCAGCCGACACAGCGCTCATCGACGCCGGCGCGGACGGCCGCGCTGGACTGTTGGCAGCGGCGGGGCATAAGCCATTGGACGGGGTCAATCTGCTGCAGGGCCGCTTCAGCGCCGGACCCGGTTGGCGGGCAATGGCGCGGCCGTGGCGGTTGACCGCGGCCTTGGCGGCGGCGTGTGTGGTGGCGATGCTGGCCTTGACCCTGGCACAGGGCTGGCGCGATCACAGCGCCGCGGCGAACCGCGTGGCCGCCGCTGAAGCGCTGTTTCGCCAGCAATTTCCCGAGGTCCGGACACTGGTCAATCCACGCGCGCAATTACAAGCCCGCCTGCGCCGCCTGGGTGGCGGCGGCGAGGCCGACTTCATCGCCCTGGCGGCGCTGCTGACCACTGCCTTGGCCGAGGTTGAACAGGTCAGCCTCGACGGCTTGCGCTTTGATCAAGAGCGCGGTGGGTTGTCGGCCAGCTTGCGTTATCAGGCGTTCAGCGATGTCGAACTGGTGCGGGCGGCGCTGCTGCGTCAAGGCGGCGTGATGGAAGAAGGCGGCGCGCGGCAAAGCGGCGGCGAGATTATTGGCGAAATCATGGTGCGCGGGCGATGAAGCAATTCTGGCGGGAACGCAATGACCGGGAAAAACGGCTGCTGCTTGGCGCCGCCGTGTTGTGCCTGTTGTTGGCGCTGTATCAATTTGCCTGGGTGCCGGCGAAGGCTTATCGCGACCACGCCGCAGAGCGCCTGGCGCAGGCGGAAACGCTGTATCAAGACATCGCCCAAGGCGTGGGCCAATTTGCGCGTCTGCAGGGCCAGGTCAGCGCCAGCGACGCCCGCCCACTGCAAGTGATCGCAAGCGCCCGCGCGGCTGATCTCGGCCTTGGCATCACCCGCATGCAGCCGGCTGAAAATGGCGATCTGTCGATTTGGTTCGATGCCGCCGACGCGCGCCAGCTTTGGCGCTGGGCAATCGCCTTGGGCCGCGATCATGGCGTCGAGTTCGTCAAGGCCAGCATGCAACGCACACCCGAACAGGACGCCGTCCGCGCGCAATTCCTACTGCGCAAACAAGCGGGGGCAAGCTGATGCGGCGAGGCGGGATCATCGCCGCCGCGCTGGCGGGTTTTTTCGTGCTATGGCTGATCGTGACCATGCCATTGGCGGTGGCTTGGCGCTGGCTGGCGCCGGACCTGCCGGGGCTGGGCTTTCAGCGCGCCACCGGCACCATTTGGCATGGCCGTTTTGAAGCCGCGCATTGGCGCGGCGCCGATCTTGGCGATGTCGATTTGCGGCTGTCGGCCTGGCGGCTGATCTCGGGCCGGTTGGCGGTGCGTTTGCATTTGCAGGGCGGCGCGGTGCGTGGCTACGCGCTGGCCTGGCGGGAATGGTTGGGGGCTGATGGCGAATTGGCCGACGCGCGCCTCGATATCGATTTGTCGCGGCTGCCAACCTTGCTGACCGCCGTCGGCGCGCTGCGACTTGAGCTTGGCCGCGCTGGTTTTAAAGCCGGCGATTGCGTGGTTGAGGAGGCGCGATTGGAAGTGCGCGGCTTCGGTATCGCCGCCGCGGCCGGACAAGCGCCTTGGCGCGCGGCGGAAACACTGGGCCAAATGGGTTGCGAGACCGGCAAGCTGGTGGCCCGCCTGGCAGCCCGCCAAGGCGATGGCCGGCTTGACCTGCGCGCCGATTTGTCCCCTGATTTCGGCTATCGGCTGCGAGTGGGTGTCGGCGGCGTTGACCCTGGCATGATCCCGGCTTTAGAAATGGCGGGGTTCCAGCAGGATGGCGGACATTATGAATTGGTTCAAGAAGGTGGCGTGGCGGCGATTGGCCGGTTTCAAGCCCCTTGACCGCGCGATCGCCGGCTTGGCCTTGGCGGCGCTGTTGGCGGCATGCAGCCAATCCGGGGCTGGCCCGCGCCCGCCACTGGTAGGGGCCACCGCGCCGCCGATCGGCGATCGCCTGGGCACGTTGCGGCCGCAGACTCTGGAGCCGGGCCAATGCGGCTTGTTCTTATGGTCGCGCACCACGCCGCCGCGCCTGGTGTTGTTTTCCGATGGTATCGCCGGCACCGCGCAATTGACGATTGACGGCGAAACGCGGCGGTTTGAACGCAGCCGCAGCAGCGGCGAGCCATTTTACGGCCAGTTCCCAAAACAGGAATTCCGCAGTGGCGATCTCGCCTTCGCGCTTAGCCTGGAAGCCGATACTGACGCCGGCATTGTCAATGGCATGAAAATATCGCGCGGCTTACTGCGGCTGGAAGACGGCAGTGGCGGCTATGCGGCGGTACCGGTGGCTGGCATGGTGGCCTGTCAAGCGCCCTGATCGCGGCTTGGCGCCCAAGCATCACGAATACTCTATAATTTGAATTCCAGCTTGGCCTTTTTGCGGGCCTCAAGCATTGCCTGCTTCAGCATTTCTACTTCGCGCTTCAGCGCCCAGGCGATTTTCAGGACATCGCGTTCGGCATAGTCATAGTGCTGGGGGTCGGCCAAGCTGGCGATGTCGCGGATGGCCTCCATCGCCCGCATGGTCTTTTCCTCACCCAGCTGGGTGAAGGCTTCGCGCTTGGCGCTGTCGGTGGTTTGCCTGGGGGGCTTGAAAAATGCCTCGGAACCTTGGGCCACGCGTCTGCTCGTCACTCCGCTTCGCTCAATATGACCTTTATGGTGCCTGATGATGACAATAAGATTACGAAACCAGCCAAGAAGCGCGCCAAAAGCATGGACAGACGCCGCCACGCATGATAGCTACCCGCCGCGAAAGCCATTCCTTTCGGGCCGTTAGCTCAGCTGGTAGAGCGGGTGACTCTTAATCACTAGGTCGAAGGTTCGAGTCCTTCACGGCCCACCAAGAAAATTCTGGTTCCTGACATCCGTTCGCCACCGCCAAGCAGGACGCTTATGCCCTGCTTGGCGGTGTGCCTTGGCGGCTTTATTCAGCGGCTTTCAAGGCTTCGACCAGTTCGACCGTATAGCGGCCATAGGTGCCTCTGGAGGTATGGGATGTGACACCGTTGCGGGTGGTGCCTTCAAAGGAATAAGCGCGGTTGGTGATGTAATGATAACTAATTTTCAGCACCCCGGTCTGGCCGGGCTGCAGCAGGCCCGCATGGACGGCGGTGGCGGCGACATGAGAGTCTTCATGATAGACACCTTCGCCCCAAACATCGCCCTTGTCGTCACCAATCACCATGAACAATCCAAAGCTGTTTTGGTTCAAGGGCAGATCCTCGAACTGGCTGGTGGCGTTGGCGGCGTTGTGCTTGAGCGCCAAGGCTTCGCGCCGTTTCTGTTCGGCCCGATACGCGTCGACTTGAGCGGCACGGCTAGCCAGCACCGGGCCGTCCTTTTCCAACTCCAACGTCCAATTATTGTTATAGGCGGAAAAGCTCAGCTGGCCATCGCGGCTCATCTTCCAGGTGCCGCGCGGCCCAACAGAAAATCGCAAACCCTGATGTTCGACATTTTGCGTGAAATTGAGGGTGAGGAACGAACCACTGTCATCCACTTTATAGCCAATTGGCACCAGCAATTCATCGACGGGGTTTTCAAAGTCATAAAGTACGCCGGTCCCTTGACCGACGGCGCCGTCACCCCCGTCGAATTGCAATTGAATGCCCATCTTGCCGCCATTGCGCCCAACCCACATCTGGCCATTATGAAAGGCCGGGTGGCGCGCGGCCCAAGTGCCGGTGATGGCTTGGCGGAAGTCGGCAATGCGGTCAGCGCGCTGCTGCGCCTCTTGTTCGGCCTTTTTCCGCGCCTCTTGCGCAGCCTGTTCCCGCTCCGCTTCCACTTTGGCGATCAAGGCCTCATGCGCGTTTGATCCCTGCACCACAAAGCCGGGACCGATCAGGCTTTCAGCCTCGCCCTGAATGCTTGGCAGGTCAATGCGCTCAAAGCCAACATCCCATCGTTCGCCATTCAGGGTTGAGCTGGTGATCACCGTCCCCTTGATGATATCGCCCTTGGAAAAGCTTTGAGTTACCACGTCGACACCGCCCAAACGTCCTTGGCGAACATAGAAATCTTCTGTGAACCGAATTTCCACTAGCGAGCGCGCCTGAAAATCAGGTTCCACTTGTGACCCCCGATTTTCGGAGACCTGAGTTTCGACATTCGTGACTTCCATCCCAGCATTCAGCCGCAACGCAAGGGCATTGGCGATTTGCTGTTCATCGGCGCCGTCGCTTCCGCCCGAGCAAGCCGCCAAGAACGCAAATGCGGCGCTAAGCAGCAGTCCACGAATTGTGTTTTGTCGGCTGATGTCACCAAATTTTTTCTTGAACATGATGCCCCCTTTGGCTTTTGAGCTATGGCCTGAGCCGCTTTCCGGTCCCTTTATGGTAGAACAAATGTAATTGAACATATCCATAGCGTTTCGATGTATTTGCCATTTATTGCCAATTCGTTAGCATATAGACATGGAATTGCAACTGCTCATTGCAGTGGCAGGAGGAGGGTAGGTGCGTTGGGGGTTAGGAGCGGCTGGTCATGCCGCCGTCGATGACCAATTCGTCGCCGGTCATATAGGCGGACCGGGTCGAGCACAGGAACATCACGCCGTCGGCGACGTCTTGCGGCGATGCCATGCGACCGATCGGGTGGCCGGCGACCACTTTTTGGCGCGCGGCGGCGACCGATGCGAAGGCGCCGAGCTCGACATAGCGTTGGAAGATGCGTTCCATCATGTCGGTTTCGACACCGGCGGGATGAACCGAGTTGACCCGGATGGGATAGCCCAAGGCGCAAAATTCCTGCGCCGCTGCTTTGCTGAACAGCCGCACATTGCCTTTCGACGCGCAATAGGCGGCATTGAACGGCGCGCCGCGTAGCCCCGCAACCGATGAGACATGCACCACCGAGGCGCCGCCCGCGCGGCTGGCGCCGCCGGAACGCAGAAGCGGCAGCATCGCCTTCAAACCCAAAAACACGCCCTCGGCATTGACCGCCTGACAGCGTTGCCAGGCTTGCAGGCTGGTTTGCTCGATACTGGCGACCAGGTCGACGCCGGCATTGCTGACCAGTCCGTCGAGCCTGCCAAAATCCGTCCTCAAGCGCTTGGCCAATTGCTGCCAGGCCTGTTCATCGGTCACATCCTGCGGCGCATAACAAGCGGCGCCGTCGATCACGGCATCGCTTGTCATGTCGCTGGCCACCACCCGCGCACCTTCCGCCGCCAGGCTGGCAACGATGGTCCGGCCGATGCCGCCGGCGGCGCCGGTGACAAGGATCACGGCATCCTTCAAGCCCATGTCCGCCATCGCCGTCTCTCCTTGTCGATGGCCCCTAGCGGGCGGTCCAGCCGCCGTCGATCACCAGTTCCGAACCGGTCATATAGCTGCTTTCGCTGCTGGCCAAGAACATCACCCCGGCAGCGATTTCCTCCGCCCGCGCCACCCGCCCGATGGGCGTGGCGGCGCCGACGCCTTCAACCACTTCCTGCACGCTGCCGGCCTTGCCAGCAGCGACGAAGGTTTTCATGCCTTCGCGCAGCAGTGGCGTTTCGACAAAGCCCGGATGTACCGAATTCACCCGGATCGGCCAGGCTTTTTCGGCAAATTCAATCGCGGTCGCCTTGGTGAACAGCCGCACCGCGCCTTTCGAGGTGTTATAGGCGGAAGTGTCGGCATAGCCGACCAGGCCCATGATCGAGGAGATATTGACGATGCTGGCGCCGCCGGCGCGGTCGGCGCCGGCATCGCGCAGCATTTCCGCAAAGCTCTTCACGCCGAGGAACACGCCGTCCAGATTCACCCGCATCAGCCGGCGCCATTTGTCGAGGCTCAGTTCATGCACTGGCCCGGTACAGTCGATGCCGGCATTGTTGACCAGAATATCGAGGCGGCCAAAGTCGCGCTGGACATGATCGCGCAGGGCTTGCCAGTCGGCTTCCTCGCCAACATCGGCGCGGAAATAAGCGCAGCCCTCCAGTCCATCAAGGCCGGCCGCCACCAAGGCGTCGTCATCATCGGTCAGGTCAGTGAAGACAACCCGCGCGCCTTCCGCCGCCAGCCGCCGCGCCGCCGCTAGGCCAATGCCGCGCAGGGCGCCAGTGACCAGGGCGACCGTTCCTTCCAGAGGTTTTTGCTTCATCGAACGAACCTTTCATGCGGCGTCCGCGGCATCGATCATAATTGCGGCGGCGCCTGGTTGGGGTCGTCGGCCAAATAATAGTCGATATAGCGGTGGAAATATTGATTGCCGCGCTCGTTCTTGCCGAACAGCACCTGCTTTAAGTCGCCGGCGTTGAGCGACTTTTGCACCTGCAGGCCAACTGCATAATCCTCGGTATCGACGACATTGTAGAAAAAGTCCGCCATTTGTTGCAGCTCGGCTTTTGCGGCATCGTCCTTTGGCGGATCGCGCCGCAAATAATATAGTCGGGTGGTGTTGCGGTCCGCTGTCGGCCCCGGCAGGATCTGGGCGAGCTGGGTGATCTCCGGTGCGACGAAGATCGACACATTGGGAAAGATCGTGCGCACGACATCGAAATTCATATTTTCGCGTGCGCCCCACTTCTCGCGCGGCAGTTTGTGCAATTCGGCGATATTGACCTGCGCATAGCCGGTTCGCAGATGCGGGCCGCTGGGGTCGAAATACATCACATTGGAATAGGTGCGGGGATGAATGGTCTGCGGATGGGCGGCGGCGAAATGATAGCCTTCCAAATACCCATCATAAGCGACCTTCCAATTGGCGCCTTGCAAATCGCGCCAGCCAACAAAATGCCAGTCCTTGAAGCCAAATTGCTCAAGATCCGTAATCACGTCGCCAAGAAAGGCGTCGAAATCCAAGCTCATGCCGGGGGTCAGGCCGATCCAGATCAAACCCGCGCGCTCGGCCACCGGCAATTGCATCATGCCCAGCTTGGCCTTGTCGACGTCGCCAAAGGTTGGCGCATCGGCGATGCCGATCAGCCGGCCGTCATTGGCATAGGTCCAGCCGTGATAAGGGCAGGTAAAGCGCTTGCAATTGCCTTGGCCCTCTGGCGCCACGGTCATCGCCCGATGCGAGCAGATATTGAGCATGGCGCGGACCGAACCATCAGCCAGCCGGGTTATCAGCACCGGCTTGTTGAGAATGTCGATGGTCTTATAGTCGCCGGGGTTTGGCAACTCGATGGACAAACCGCCCAACAATGGCAGCCGCTTGAAAATCTTGTCCATTTCCAGTTGCCAGCGGGCTGGGTCGGTGTAATGGGTGGCTGGCACCGCCATCACATCACTGGCCTGGTCGGTGGTCTTGCCCTCGACATAATCCAAAAGCTGGGCTGCCATTTTACCATAACGTTCGATCATGGTCATCGGCTTCTCCTTCTGATGGCTCGCGCAAACAAAGCCAGTGGCACGCAGCGCCGGGCAGCCCCATGGCCACCCGGCGCCATTATACTAGAAACGCGTGGTCAAGCGAACTTCCACGGTGCGGGGATCGTTGGCAAAGCCAACCTGATCGGCCAGCACGCCGGTGTTGGTGCCGGTGCCGGACCCGGTTGACGGACCGTCGACCACCCCTGTGACATAAAAGCGGTTGGTCAAGTTCTTGCCGATCAAGGCGAATTGCCAGCGGTCGTCCTCGGTGCCGACGCTCAGCGTGGCGTTGAGGGCGACATATTCATTCTGCTTCGATAAGGGATTGGCAAATCCCGAGGCCAGATAGTCGTCGCTATAACGAGCATCAAAGGTGACTGCGGCGATCAAGTCGTTCGTCACCGGGCGTTCATAGCTGAGACCCAGCATGCCGGTCCATTCCGGCGCCACTGCCGTTGCCTGGCCGCTCAAATCTTGGAACGGCGCGCCGGAGGGTCCAGTCAGTGTGCAGCCCTGGGCGATGGTCTGGCCAGCATAACAAGGCGCCAAAAAGTCATTATATCGCGCCCGGTTATAGTTGATTGAGCCCTGGAATTGCAGGCCCGCGATGGTGTTGGGCGCGAATTGAAACTCAACTTCGACACCCTTGGTGCGGGCCGAACCGGCGTTCAAGGTTTGAAACGCGAAGATCGGCGAATTGAAGAAGTCGACCTGCAGGTTGGAATATTTATAGGTGTAGAGCGTGACATTCAGCCGCAATTGCTTGTCCAGCACCGTCGATTTGACGCCGCCCTCAAAACCGGAGGCCTTTTCAGGCTCGAAGGTTAAATCCTCGACCGGCGTCGCGGAAAAGCCGCTTAACAACCCGCTATTGGAGAAACCACCAGACTTGAAGCCTTCCTTATAGGCGGCATAGACCATGATATCGTCCATTGGCGTGTAGCTGATGGTGGCGTCGGGCGACCAATTGGTGAATTTCTGATCGCCGATCACCTCGGTGGCCGGGTTATTGGGATCGAAGGGCACAAACACCGCCGCCAAGGCCGGGTTGACGAAAGGCTGGAAGAAGAAACTGTCCTTGGTTTCATAAGTGTAGCGCACGCCGCCGGTGATCTCGACTTTCTCGACCGGATTGTAGATCAACTGGGCATAGGCCGCCAGCGTTTCGCCATCGGTTTCCGAGTCCTTAGAAAAGGCAACAAAACGATTGCTTGGATCGGCGACGGACGAGTCTTCGACCCCAGCCGATTGCACCCATTGGCCATAATCGCGCTCGGTATTTTGATACAGGCCACCGACCAGCATATTCAGCGGGCCTTCAAACTCCGTCAATGCCCGCAATTCGGTGGAGAAGGAACGCCAGCTTGTATTCTCGGTTGCCCATACATTGCCGATGGCGGGGTTGGAGGTGGTTTGGAAATCGCCTTTGAGCGCGAAGGTGTTGCGGTTCCATTGGTAGTTGGTGACCGAGGTGATCGCGACCCGGTCCAATTGATATTCAACCTTGCCGGTCACCGCCCAAGAGCGATAATCGTTGAACAGGTTGCCATCCTCGCGGGCAAATGGAAATCCGCTTTCCGGCAGGGCCAGGGGCATGCCGCCCTGGCTGACGCGGAAGCGTTTGGCGCAAGGCACGCTGGGATCGAAGGTTGTGTTCGGGTTGGGACAAGCGAATGGCACACTATTATAGGACGGATTGTCGTTTTTGTTGCTGTCGCCAGTCACTTTCAAGGTGGCGCTTAAACGGTCCGTGGGGTCCCATTTCAAGGTGACCCGGCCGAGAAATTCCTTCTCGCCCGGCAAGCCACGTTCGCCCACCGTGGTATTGAGTGTGCGCGAGGTGCCGGTGGCGACATCGAACATGCTGATTTGCTTGACGTCGACGACATTGCGGAACATGCCGCCAAACATGTTCGAGCCTCGCACGGCAATGCGCAGGCCCAGCTTGTCGTTGAGCGGGCCAGACCCAACGACCTCGCCGATCAACTTGCCCGCGTTCATTTCATAACCAAGCCGCGCCATGCCTTCAAAGCTCTCGGTGGGATCGGCGGTGGTGATGGCAATGGCGCCAGCGGTGGCGTTCTTGCCGAAGAACAGGGCTTGCGGACCTTTCATGACTTCCACCGAGCCAAGGTCGAAAAAGCCTTCATTGATGGTGCGGCCTTGGCCGAAATAAACACCGTCGACAATCACCGCGACCGACTGCTCAATGCCGATGGAGGTGGAAGAGGTGCCGATGCCGCGCATGGTCAATTGCGCGCCCGAGCCATTGGAGGCGCGGCCGACCTGAAATTGCGGTGTGAACGCAGCCAGTTTTTCCAGGCTGGTCAGGTCTTGGCGGTCGATGCGTTCCGCCGAATAGGCGGTGACGGCCACCGGCACGGATTGCGCACTTTCCACGCGCCGTCGTGCGGTGACGGTGATTTCCTCAAGCCCGGCAAAGCGTTGGCCGCTATCTTGGGCGTTGGCGGGCAATGCGGCTGCCCAACCGCCGGACAGCGCGCTCGCCGCCAACACTGTCAGGCGTATCGAGGCTGTCCTGGTGTTTGTCTGGGTCATCATCAGTTCTCCCTAATGTCTTTTGACATGGTCAATGCGGTGGGTAAGGCCTAGCCAGGCCATCACCATGCCGATGCCGTGTTGCTTGAACGATATCGCCGTCACATCCCTTGATCTGAACCAAAGCGGCGGCAAGCGCAGCATGCGCGAGCCGGCCGCTCGATCGGGCGCCAAGGATCAATTTCCTTTGGCTTTTGATAAAACACCCGTCCTATAAAAACCGTCACATCTGATTGTAATTTTGGCTGCGCTATCGTTAGGCGCGGAAGTGGCGATCAAACACCTAGCGAAAACATTAGGGTTGTGGCTTGGCGCATCGGTTGCGGCATCGAAGCCACGCGAACTTAGCGGTTCTAGCAGTTACAAGCCGTGGCCAGGGGCGTTATCAAATTAGTGTCAGGGTCGATGCGCCGGCGCGGAGAGGCTGCGGCGGTGTTGGAAGGAGCATGTCATGGCCAGGCTGAAGGATAAGGTGGCGATCATTTTGGGCGCCTCGGATGCACGCAGCATGGGTGCGGCGACGGCGCGGCGTTTTGCCGCCGAGGGCGCCAAGCTGGTGTTGGGCGCCCGTCGCCAGGACGCGGTTGCTGAAATCGCCCGCGAAGTCGGCGGCGTCGCGGTGGCTTGCGACATCACCAAGGAAGCCGATATCGCGGCGATGGTGCAAGCTGCGCTGGACCATTATGGCAAGCTGGATGTCGCCATCAATTATGCCGGCATTTCGTTCAACGAGCCGATTTTGGAGTCGACACCCGAAACCTTGCGCGCGGCCAGCGATGTGCATTTTGTCGGCTCGACGCTGTTCATCAAACACGCGGCCAAGGCGATGAAGGACGGCGGTTCGATCATCACCACATCGACCTTGACGGCGATCGTGGCGCCGCCCGGCATGGCCGCTTATGCCGGCACTAAAAAGGGCGTCGATCAAGTGGTGCGGATCGCCGCCGTTGAATTGGGGCCGAAGAATATTCGCGTCAATTCGATCGCGCCGGGCCTCACCCGCAGCGCCATGACCGAAGCTTATTTCGAAATGGAACCGGTGTTGAAGGCATTTTTGCGGGAAATGCCGCTGGGCCGTTTCCCCAGCGTCGAAGACATCGCCAACGCCGCCTTGTGGCTGGCCAGCGACGAAGCCTTCACCACCGGTCAAGTCATCGACATCACCGGCGGCCAGTCGCTGAAGCGGATTCCTACCGCCGAGGACATGGGCGGCTAGACTGTCATGCCGAGCGCGGGCGCTGGAAGGCAAAGCCTTGCTGGCGCCCGGGCGAGCGGTCCAGCACCCGGCCAGCGGGCAGGGTGACGATAGCGCGGGTGCCGCGCCCTTCGGTGCTGAGCAATTGGAACCGGCCTTCATGCATTTCCACCAAGGCCTTGACCAGCGGTAGCCCCAGCCCGGTGCCCTGCGGCATGGTGCCGGCGGCATGCTTCAAGCGTTGGAAGGGTTGCATCACGCGTTCAATCTGGCCCGGCGGAATGCCGGGGCCGCGGTCCTCGACACTGATCCGCGCCTCGCCGCGTGCCCGCCTGTCGATACGGATACAAACCTTGTCGCCAGCGGGTGAAAATTTAATCGCGTTCGACACCAGATTGATCAGCACCTGACGCAGCAATTGCGGATCAGCCAGCACCGGCGGCACATCGCCTTTATGTTTCAGCGCCAGGCTCACGCTGCGCGCGGCGGCGACCGCGCCCAAAAGTTCGGTCACGCTTTGCGCCAGTGCCGGCAGGGCGACTTCTTCCTCATTCAGTTCCAAGGCCTGGGCATGGAGCCGCGCGGTGTCGAGAATATTGTCGACCAGGCTCAACAAATGCCGGCCGCCATCGCGCAGTGCGCGGACATGGCGTTGCTGGCGCTCGCTTAGGGGCTCCGCCGGCGTCATTGCCAGCAGCAGGTCGGCATAGCCCAGCACCGCGTTCAAGGGGGTTTTCAATTCGTGACCCAGATTGGCCAGCAAGAGGGTGTTGTGCTGGCGGGTCTGGGCATGCGCCTGCGCCAGCGCCCGCCGTTCGTCGCGCTGCGATCGGGCGCGGGCGGCTACTACCGCCATCATGACCGGCCAATCCAGCCATTGCCATGCGCGCGGCCCAGTCTGCGCCACCAGCCAGCGCGCCGGCGCTTGCTGTTTGGATGGCCATGCCGCCAGCAGTTCAGTTATGGTCTGTCCGCCGTCGATCACCAGCACGCCAGTGTCGATGTGCCCGCCGACGCAGCGTTCGCCCCGCGCCAGCGCGGCTTGGGCGGCCGCCTTGGTCAGCACGCCGGCCAGGGTGTTGTTGGCGTCATCGGTGATGAGGGCCGCGTCGGTGTCAGCGACGGCCAATCGTTTCAGCGCCGTATCGGGACTGATGGTGCCAGGTAAAATCAAAGCGGGACGCGCGATTTCGTGCATACGCGTGACCATGCGCCTTCTCCTTCGGCTCAAGCCCCCGTTGCACGGCAACTGCCCCTTCTTGCCCGTTAAACCTTTTTTACATTGTTAGGATATATCGTTAACAAAACCCTAACGCCGCAGCGACCGGGGAGTCGGTCAAAGCTGTTCGGCGTCGTCGCGCAGTTCGGCGATCAAGTCCGCGACTTCCTGGAGATGCGGCTTTTCGGCTTCAAGAATGGCGAGGAACAGTTTTTTCTTGATGGCGACCACGTCAATCATGCGTGCGGCCTCTGGTGCGGCGCTGACAACGATATCGACCAGTCGTTCGGCGCCGGTCAGGCGGCCCCAGAGATAATCATTTTCGCGGAATTTGCGCGAGAAGAAGGCACCAAAATTGCCCAGTTCCACGCCCTTCAGCAAATCGCGCGCGCTGCCTTCGCGCAGCGTGTTGGCGTCATTGGCGGAAATACGATCGACCTTGACGTCGTCCAACTCTTGCAAGTCTCGCCATTGCGCCATCGGATAGGTGACGACGTCATAATAAGGAAAGCCCAGATAGGCGATCACCAATTCCCGCCATAGCGTCACGTCCGGACACAACGCCGCGCGTTCCGCCAGCAAGCGGTCTAGCGCGTCGTCAAGCTGCGCCAAGTCCATGCTGGAGGCGGCCAGTTGCAGCAGCATGTCAACGCTGGCGTCGTCCAAGCCATAGCCGCGCTGATCGGCGGATGCGGCGTGGCTCATTGGCTCCATGCCACTCCATTCCATCCGCCGCTGCACAATGTCGACATGCTGGTACAGCATTGCCTTCAGACTGTTCAGCCAATGCCGGCCGGCTGGCGAGACCGGCGCCGCGGGGTTGCGGTAAAGCTGGTTCAAGCGCCTGATCACGAACCGCAGACGGCGGACGCGGTAGCGGCTGTCGAATTGGCGCAGGAAGGCGATCCACGGCACTTCGTCGCCCTGCTGGGCCTGCTGCGCCGCCTCGCCCAGGGGGCGAATGCCCAGCCGCCTCGCCCAGGCTTCAATCGCCGCCTGAGCCTGGGTCTTGTCGTCATCGCCAATCACCATGCACAACAGCGCTGCCACATCTTGCAGCACCGACAACACCTTCAGCCGGGCATAACCGTCATAGGCATAAGCCGCGTCATGGGCCGCGCGCTCATTGGCACCATGCCGCCATGCCGCCAGCCGTGCCGCGTCCGGCGGCGTGTTGAGACGTTCGCCCAGCAAATCGGCGATCATGGTCATGACATTGGGGCGGATCGCGTCAACCACCTGACGCAAGGTGCGGGCCCGACCGTTGAAGGTCTCCAGCCATTCGAGATCGTCGCGGATCGGTTGATTGCGCGGGATGTCCGACAAGGCCGCTTTCAACATCGTGAAAAATCCCGGCACTTCGCGATGCACCATGCGGCGCACTTCTGGATTGGGCTCGATATAAACCAGGCGGCGGTCAACCTCGCGATGCGCTGGCCGCCCTTGTACGGCTTCGATGGCCAATGCGAAGGGCTTGTTCATCAGCACGCTGCCGTCGATAAAGGCAGCGTCCTCTGGGTCTTCGCCGGCTTGGCGCAGCACTTCGAAATTGTCGCGCATGAATAATTCGCGCCCGCGCCAACCTTGATCGCGCCGGCGCAGTACGCGGTCCATTTCAGCAAAGCGGGCGGCGGGAAAGGCGCCGGGAAAGCATGAGGTGGCGCGGGCCGCGAACGCCAAAGACGGGATATGATCGTCGCCAAAGTCGCTGACGACATCGCCCGAAGGCCGCCGCAAATGCCGAAACCGCAAAATGTGACGATGCTCGCGCTCGCGGATCTGCGGCGGATCATGCAGCGTGATGGTTTGCCGATGACCCCAGAAATCCGTGGTGGTGACAAACAGGTCCAGGGCGATGCCGGGCGGCAGCAGCGAATCGTCTGGGTTATCGGCCCTGCCAAGCGTGTTGGCGCCGTCCAGCATCATCTCGCACATCCGTTCACCTGAAAAAGGCGGATAGAACCAGCGCGAGCGGGTGAACAGGCTCAATTTGCCGCGTACCTCGCCATCGCGGGCGGCGGCGCCGAAATAGCGCGTCTCCCGGCGCGAGAACAACCAGCCCATCAGCCACAGAGCTGGCCGCATATACGGCTTCGACCACAAACCCGCGCGGCCTAGTGGGTCCAGCAATTCAGTGACGTCGGCCAGTTCCAGCCATAATGTGCGGTGGGCATCGAGCGACAGGTTATAAGCCAGCGCCCGCGCCAGCATCACGCCATTGATGCCGCCCGCCGACGCGCCGGCGATAATGTCGACCACAACCCGCAAATCGACGCCCTTGCCCAGCATTTGCAGCAATTCGAAATAGACCGGTTCCGAATCCGTCTCATCAGCGGCTTGGGTGCTGGCTTGCGGGCTGGCGGCGCTGCGGGCGTCCTCGCCACGAATGGCGTGATAGCGCTTGGAGGCGCGCACCAGCTTGAGGATTTCCTTGGTGATGCCGTGCATATAGACGGCCAACGACACGCCGCCATAGCATACCAGCGCGATTCGCAATTCGCGTTCAGGCACGGTGAGGGCGCTGTTGGCGCCAATGTCGCTTTCGTCCGCGCCCATGATGCTCGGTTTCAGCTTGGCAAAAAGCCTTCGGTCGACAAATAGCGTTCGCCGGTGTCGTAATTAAAGCCCAACACCCGCGCCCCCTTTGGCAGCGACGCCAGTTTTTGGCCAATCGCGGCCAAGGTCGCGCCCGAGGAAATGCCGACCAGCATGCCTTCCTCGCGGGCGGCGCGGCGGGCCATTTCCTTGGCGTCGTCAGGCGCGACCTGAATGACGCCATCCAACAAATCCGTCCGCATGATGCCGGGAATGAAACCGGCGCCAATGCCTTGAATAGGATGCGGCCCCGGCGCACCGCCTGACAGCACCGGCGACAGGCTTGGCTCTACCGCGAAGACCTGCAAATCCGGCCAGTGCTGTTTCAGCACTTCGGCACAGCCGGTGATATGGCCGCCGGTGCCAACGCCGGTGATCATCGCGTCCAGGCCATCGGGAAAATCGGCCAGGATTTCGCGCGCCGTGGTCTGGCGGTGGATCTCGACATTGGCCATATTCTCGAACTGCTGTGGCATCCAGGCGCCGCGGGTAGTGTCCAGCAATTCGGTGGCTTTCTCAACCGCGCCCTTCATGCCCTTTTCCTTGGGCGTCAGCACAAATTCGGCGCCATAAGCCAGCATCAGGCGGCGGCGTTCAATCGACATCGACTCCGGCATCACCAAGATCAGCTTATAGCCTTTCACCGCCGCCACCAGCGCCAGGCCAATACCGGTGTTGCCCGATGTCGGTTCGATGATGGTACCGCCGGGCGGCAAGAGGCCGCGCGTTTCCGCTTCATTGACCATGGCGATGGCAATGCGGTCCTTGATCGAACCGCCGGGATTGGCGCGCTCTTGCTTGATCCAGACTTCATGATCGGCGCCAAACAAGCGGTTCATCCGCACATGCGGCGTGCCACCAATGGTTTCAATCATCGAATTTGCGCGCATGTTCTTAAACCCCTTTTGCCGGATCCGGCCTGTTCGCGTGGCGGCTAGAATAACGGCTTCAATGCCATTAGGCTAGCGCCGCCGCGACCAGGGCGGTGGCAGAGGAAGGCCAGCATGAGCCAGCAAGACGAACCGCAGCAGATCATCGGCGAAGGTCGCTATTTGCGGTTGCTGCGTCGGGGCCGTTGGGAATATGTCCGCCGCCATGGCGCCAGCGGCGTGGTCTGCATGGTCGCGGTGACGCCGGCGCGCGAATTGGTGCTGGTGCAGCAGCATCGCCCGGCGCTGGGTCGCGACTGCCTTGAACTGCCCGCCGGCCTGGTTGGCGATGACGACCGCGGGGAAGCGCTGGAAACCGCCGCACGGCGAGAATTATTGGAGGAAACCGGTTTCGAGGCTGCGCGCTGGCGTTATCTGTTCGATGGTGTCAGTTCCGCTGGCATGACCGATGAAGCGCCGGCGTTTTTTCTGGCCAGCGATTTGCGCCGGGTGGCGCCGGGCGGTGGCGATGACAGTGAAAATATCACCGTCCATTTGGCGCCCCTGGACGGCTTGGCGGCTTGGCTGGAGGCCAAGGCGCAAGCGGGCCTTGCCATCGACGTCAAAGTTTATGCCGCGCCCTGGCTGATCGACCTTTATGACTGCTAACGGCCCTCGCGGCCAAATTTTTGCATCCGCCGCAGCCAGTTAGCGCGTTTAGAGGCACTGGATTCCACCAATCCGATCAGGCTCTCGCGCACCGGCTTGATGCCGACAAAATGCAGGATGTTGCGTTCCAGGCTTTTCAGGCTATGGGCGCCGAAATACCAGCGATACAACAATGCCGGCATGCCCATGGTGATCACCACCCGCGCCGATTTGCCGGTCAGCCGCTTGCTCATCAGCCCCTTGGCGTCTTGGCCGCCAAAGGCGAAGCCTGGGCGGAACACCTGCTCGAAATAGCCTTTCAGCCGTGCTGGCATGCTGCCCAGCCACAACGGGTAGACAATCAGCAAATGGTCAGCCCAGGCAATGTCGTCCTGGCATTGAACGACGGTGTCGGGCGCCGCAGCGTTGAACTCTTCCTGATTGCGCAGCATTGGCAGGTCCAAGGCCGTCACTTGCACCTGCCGGCACGCATGGCCGCCGGCTTGCGCGCCATCGCGATAGGCGTCGGCCAGGGCGTGGCAGAAATGCACGCTGTCGGGGTCTGGGTGGCCTTGAATGATCAAGATCTGTTTGGGCATATGTCGGCGTCTCCTGGCATGTCGGCCGGGCTTAGAATGTCGCGAGACAGCAGCCCGGCCTTGATTCCGGTCAAGGCGTTCGACTGCAAGTGGGATTAATGTTTCTTTTATCCATTGCTTGCAACTCTTGCGCGTAAATTTTCATCTGATGCAAGGGCAAGCGGCAAATCAAAAAAAGCCGTGGAAAAATTTGGGATGACAGGAAAGCGCGAGGTTGACGCTTTCCAATGTCATAAATCGTTACGATCATCGGCGCCACGCTATGTGACCGGAACAAAGAGGATCGATGGCCATGATATATGAACGCATCCAGGAAGCGCGTTTTCCCGGTGGCGGTGGCGGCCGTTATCGCGAACGCGCACAATCCGCGCAGGTTCTGTCGAAAATGTCGCTGGCGGTGCTGATGGATTTGGGCATGTCGCCAAGCCGGATCGCGGCTTATGCCAATCTGTCGATTGATGAGGTCAAGGGCCTGATGCGCGATTACGGGCTTTAGCAGTTTGACGCCGATGGGCTGAGTTTGCCGGCATTGGGATGCAACGTCTCGCTTGACTTGCCGCAGGACGACATCAGCCGGCGCTGCATATAAACCAACTCCAAGGCTTGGCGGTGGGCGGCTTGCGCCAAATTGGCAACGCCGGCATGGCCACCTTCGATATTTTCATAATACAACACCGGTGCGCCATGTTCGAGCAGGCGGGCGGCGAATTTTCGGGCGTGGCCGGGATGCACGCGGTCATCCTGGGTTGAAGTATAGATCAGCGTTTCGGGATAGCGCTGATCGGCCTCAATCCGATGATAGGGTGAGTAACGAAGCAACCAAGCGCGGGCTTGCGGGTCGTCGGGCCTGCCATATTCGTCGCGCCAACTTGCACCGGCCAGTAATTGATCATAGCGCATCATGTCGGTCAGCGGCACGCCGATGATGACGGCGTTATAAAGATCCGGCCGCTGGGTCAGCTGCACGCTGGTCAACAGGCCGCCATTGGAACGCCCGGAAATTCCCAGACGGCTGGGCCGGGTTATCCCTTGGGCGATCAAGTCCTCGGCCACGGCGGCGAAATCGTCATAGGCGCGCTGGCGGCCGGGGCCGCGTGCGGCTTGATGCCAGGCCGGGCCAAATTCGCCGCCGCCGCGAATATTCGCGAGAGCGAACACACCGCCGGCTTGCAGCCAGAATTCGATCGCGGGCTCGACATAGGTGGGCGTCAGCGCCACTTCAAAGCCGCCATAGCCATAAAGCCAGACCGGGTTGTCGCCGTCATGGGCCATGTCCTTGCGAGCAACAATGAAATAGGGCACCGCTGTGCCGTCCTTGCTGGTGGCGAAGGCTTGACGGGTTTGATAGGGCGAGGGATCGAAACGTTGCGGCAGGCCTTGAATCAAGCTGGCATTGCCATGATCAATCAGATACAGCCGTTCCGGGGTGAGAAAGCTTTCATGCAGCACGAATACTCGGTCGGCGTCGATATCGGCTGAGACCAGGGCGATGGTGCCATCGGCTGGCAAATCGACATCATCGCCGCGCCAGTTGCCGACCGCGTCCCGACTGAGCGCCAACAGTCGGCCCGAGACATTGTCCATCAAGCTGACATAAAGCGTTTGCCCCGCCGCGGCGACATCGCGCACCGCTTGTCGGGCTTGGGTTTCATAAACCAATTCGACTGCGCTGGGCTGGCCCTGTAACAGCGGGTCAATAGCATAGGCGACCAAACTTCCAGCCTTCAACAGGCGGTCGCCATCTTGCCAATCGCTGCGCAGCAGCGCTACCACATAGCCATTGGCCAAGGCCTTGAAGTCGGCATCGTCGGGTAATGGCCAGGGCACTTGCCGGCCGTCCTCGGTCAAATGCCGTAGCCGCGCCGTGAAAAAGGTCAAGGCATCGACTAGCATGCGGTCGGCGCGGCGGTGCGACAGCCGGCTGAGCGCATTCGCCCCCACCGCGTCGCTGGCGACCTTCGACAATGGCTGGGCGTCGGCCAGGGCGGTGCCGCGGCGCCACAGCCTGACCTGGCGCGGATAGCCCGCGTCAGTGCGGCTTTCGGAGTCGAAATCGGTCCCGATCATCAAATGATCATGGTCATACCAGTCGAACCAGCTCTTGGCTTCGGCCACTTGGAAGCCGTCGTCGACAAATTGCCGGCTTGCGATGTCAAATTCGCGCAGCACGGTTGCGTCCTTGCCGCCCCGGCTCAGCGCCAAGATGCAGCGGCGATAGTCCGGCGCCAGGCAGTTGGCGCCTTTCCAAATCCAGTTTTCGTCTTCTTGCGCCGCCAATGCGTCAAGATCGATCAAGACTTGCCAATCGGGCGCGCCCTGGCGGTAGGTTGACAGGCTGGCGCGGCGCCAAATGCCACGCACATGTTCATCGTCTTGCCAAAAATTATAGACCATGTCGCCTTGAAGGTCCGGCATCGCAATGCGGTCCTCGGCGGCCAAAATGGCATGGGCGCGGTCACGATAGGCGGCAAAGTCTGGGGCATTTTCAAGCACCGCCAAGGCGTGCTGATTTTGTTCCCGCACCCAAGCCAGGGCGCGCGGGCTCTCGATTTCCTCCAGCCAAGCATAAGAATCGGCAGGTATTTCCGCCGAGGGTGTGAGTTCAGCCATGTTGTCCTCGTTTGGGCCGCAGGCGGCCAGCGCTGTCGCCAGACAAGTGCTTACCGCAACCCCATGCAGCCATTGCCAATTCATGGTTTTCCCCAACGTAGACTTACCCGCATGACGTGTCCCGCAAACGGCGCATCATGCGCATTGTCGTGTGAAGTACAATTGGAATTTTTGCCTATTTTAATCCTCCCGATATCGATAGCCCGGCGCCCATGGCCATGGACAGGCGGCTTGGGCTAAGCCTAACATCATGTGAACGCGAAAACGCGGTGAAAAGGATCGGGCGATGAGCGGCGAAAGCCAGAAACAATGGCAGGTAGCGGCGCGACCGACCGGTCGGGCGCTGGCGATGACGGATTTCCAACTGGCCACGGTGCCGGTGCGGCAGCCGGGGCCGGGCGAAGTGCTTTTGCAAAGCCTGTATCTGAGTTTTGACCCGGCGCAGAAATATTGGATGGAAAACGCCGCCGATTATGTCGATCCGGTCGACATTGGCGGTGTCATGCCGGGCTATGGCGTCGGCGCGGTGCTGGCCTCGCAGGATCCGGCGTTCAAGCCGGGTGATCTGGTCCATGGATTGGTCGGTTGGCAGGAGCGCCCCTGCTTGGCCGCCAGCGCCTTGACGCCGGTGCGTGATGGCGCCACTCCCATCGAGGCCCTGGGCGTGTTGGGCCTGACCGGCAAGACAGCCTATTTTGGCTTGATCGACATTGGCAAGCCACGGCCAGGCGACACCTTGGTGATTTCGGGCGCGGCGGGCGCGACCGGCTCGGTGGTGGGGCAAATTGGCAAGATCGCCGGATGCCGGGTGATCGGCATTGCCGGGGGGCCTGAAAAATGCCGCTGGCTGGTCGAGGATTTGGGCTTTGACGGCGCCGTTGATTACAAAAACGAGCGGGTTGGCAAGCGGCTGCGGGCGTTGTGTCCGGATGGCATTGATATTTTCTACGACAATGTTGGCGGCGATATCTTGAACACCGCCCTGGCGCAATTGGCGGCCAACGCACGGGTCGTGATCTGCGGTGGTATTTCCCGCTATAACAGCGACTTGCGCGACCCCACGCAAGTGCCGCCGGGGCCGCCCAATTATTTCGCCATCGTCTTCACTCATGCCACCATTCAGGGCTTTCTGGTGTTTAATTTCGCCGATCGTTTCGACGAGGCCGAGCGGCGCTTATTGGCCTGGTCGCGGGCCGGGCAGTTGCGCCATCGCGAGGATGTCATCGAGGGTTTTGAGAATGCCCCGGCGGCTTTGATGCGGTTGTTCGACGGCCGCAATATCGGCAAGCAGATGTTGAAATTATGAGCGTCGCCGCGCCAGGATCGGTGCTGACGCCATTACCCTATCAAAGCCGCTAGGGGCTTGTGGGCCCCGGCGCGGTTCCATCCCCCGACATCTTGGCTTAAGATCGTCAACAATGTTCAGCAGGTAAAGAATGGAGCGACATCATGCGCATGGTCGCAGATGATTTGGTCGACATGACGGGCGACCAGCCGCATTTGATCGGTGGCCGTCGCCGCGGCGACGGGCAAATCGTGTTTCCGCTGCCCGATGATCGGGAGGGGGTCGAGCCGGTCAAATTGGCCAATGAAGGGACATTATGGTCCTATACCGTGCAGCGCTTCTGCCCCAAGAAGCCGTTTCTGGGCGCCAAGGACGAGGCTAATTTCAAGCCCTATGCCGTCGGCTATGTGGAATTGCCGGACATCATCGTCGAAGGCCGGCTTGATGTTGAGGATTTCGACAGTCTTGAGGTTGGCCAGAAAATGCAGCTGGTGGTCGTGCCCTTTGCTGAGGACGACGACGGCACCCCGGTCGCCACTTACGCCTTTCGGCCCGTGCAATAAGGAGAGAACCAATGAGCGATGTGCATATCATTGGCGCCGGCATTCATCCCTTTGGCCGCAATCCGCTCAGCGGCGTTGATCAAGGCGTTTTTGCCATCCGCGAGGCCCTGGCGGATGCCGGGCTGGAATGGCAGGACATGGAATTTGGCTTCGGCGGTTCGGCGGCCTCGGGCAATGCGGACTCGGTGATGCCGCGGCTGGGTCTGACCGGCATGCAATTCATCAACATCGTCAATGGCTGCGCAACGGGCGGCTCGTCGCTCTTGGCCGGTTATTGGGCGATCAAGTCGGGTGAATTCGATATTGGCGTGGTTGTCGGCTTCGACAAGCATCCGCGCGGGGCGTTCAATTCCCCGCCATCGCTTTATGGCCTGCCGGACTGGTATGGCGAGGTCGGCATGATGCTGACAACGCAGTTTTTCGCCATGAAGATCAAGCGCTATATGGCGCTGCACGGCGTCACCGCCGAGACTTTGGGCCGGGTCGCCGAAAAAGCCTATGAAAACGGCGCGCGCGCGCCGCATAGCTGGCGAAAGCAGCCGGTCGATCTGGACACCATTTTGAACAGCCAAATGGTCTCCGACCCGTTGACGAAATACATGTTCTGCGCGCCGGCCGAGGGCGGCACCGCCTTGATTTTGGCGTCGACCAAGAAAATGCGGTCGCTTGGCTTGAGCGCGCCACGGATTCGCGGCGCCGCCGTTCGTTCGCGGGTCAAGGGTTCGTTCGAGGTGTTTTCGCCGATGCTGGATGTCGAGCGCGGTCCATCGCCGACGATGATCGCGTCCAAGGCCGCCTATGAAATGGCCGGCGTTGGTCCCGAGGATATCGACGTTGCCCAGATTCAAGACACCGAATCGGGGGCGGAAGTCATGCATATGGCGGAAAACGGCTTCTGCAAGGATGGCGAGCAAAATGCATGGCTGGCTGAGGGCCGGACCAAGCTGGGGGGGAGCTTGCCGGTCAATACCGATGGCGGCTGTCTGGCCTGCGGCGAGCCGATTGGCGCTTCGGGCTTGCGCCAAGTCTATGAAAATGTGCAACAATTACGTGACCGCGCCGAAGGCCGCCAGGTTGATGGCGCGCAGCTGGGCTATAGTCAGGTTTATGGCGCGCCTGGCGTGTCTGGTGTTGTGATCATGGAGCGTTGAGCATGGCGGGTGCTTTGGCGGGGCGCACGGTTTTAATCACCGGCGCGTCTTCGGGCTTGGGACGGCATTTTGCCGGCCTAGCGGCAAGCGAGGGCGCGAAGGTGGTGGTAGCGGCGCGACGCCTGGCCATGCTGGAAGACGTGGTCGCGGAAATCGCCGCCGCCGGCGGGCAAGCCCAAGCAGTGGCCATGGATGTCGCCGATGAAGCCTCGGTGATCGCTGGCTATGACGCCGCGCAAGCCGCCTTTGGCGCTATCGACACCGTGATCGCCAATGCTGGCATCAGCCTCACCGGTTTGGCGGTCGACATGGCGGTGGATGATTTCGACAAGGTGATGACGGTCAACGCCCGCGGCGTGTTTCTGACCGCGCGGGAAGGGGCGCGGCGGATGCTGGGCGGCGCCATCAGTGCCGAGGGTCGTGGCCGGGTGGTGATTGTCGCCTCGATCGGCGCGCTTGGTCCGTTGCCGGGTTTGATGGCCTATAGCACTTCCAAAGCCGCCGCTTTAATGATTGGCAAGGCAATGGCCCGCGAATGGGTGCGCAAAGGCATCAATGTCAATGTGCTGTGCCCGGGCTATGTCGAGACCGATCTCAATCGCGACTGGTTCGTCAGTGACGGCGGCCAGCGCCAGGTCGCTGGCTTTCCTCGCCGCCGCACCATGGCCGCCAGCGATCTTGACGCTATGTTCCTGTTTCTGGCTTCCGACCAGTCCCGGGCGGTGACCGGCGCCGTGCATGTGGTGGACGACGGCCAAACCCTCTGACCCCAATCGCATGACATGACCGCATGAAATAACAGGCGGCCGGGCTGGCGCCACTGGTTCGGCTTGAATCCCTGCGCTTGAACGATTAACATGCCGGTCGGTCGGTATGTTATTTAGCGCGGCCCGGCCCAGATTGGAATGGACATGGCATTGCAACCGTTCTTGCGGCACCATGGCCAAAAAGTTCATGCACGGATTTTGGGGATCGTGACGGGGTGACGGCACAGGCAGGGCAATCAGGCGATGGTGACGGCGCCACGGCGGCGCAAGCACTGACCGGGCTATGGCGGATCGCGGCGCAGGCGCCGGCGCGTCCGGCGATGGTGGCGCCGGATGGGCGGCTTCTCAGCTATGGCGAACTTGCCGCTTGGGCAAATCAAATCAGCCATGGCTTTGCCGCCCACAAGCTTGGCCGTGGCGACCGGGTGGCGATGGTCATGCGCAACGGCGCCGACACCATGGCTTTCACCTTGGCGGCCTTGCAATCCGGGCTTTATGTGGTGCCGATCAACTATCACGCCACCGCCGACGACATTCGCTATATTCTGGAAAACAGCGAAGCGCGGCTGTTTCTGGCCGACGCTGCTTTTGCCGAAACCTGTGTTGGCGGCTGTCAATCCCCAAGCCTGTCCGATGTCATCAAGTTGGGGGTCGGCACGCTTGCCGGCTTCACGCCATTTGCCGATTTTTATGCCGGCCAGCCGCCGTCACGGCCAGCCCAGACTTGGGCCGGGCAGATCATGCAATACACTTCCGGCACCACCGGCCGGCCCAAGGGCGTGTTGCGGCCGTTGATCGATGGCGACGGCGATGCTTTTGGCGACGCCCAGATCTGGCTGTTGAAGGTCTTTGGTGTCGAAGCTGGCCCGGGCGCGCATTTGGTGACCGCGCCGCTTTATCACACCGCCGTGATGTCGATGGCGCTGAGTGCCATTCACATCGGCCAAACTCTGGTGTTGATGGACAAATGGGACGCCGCCCAAGCCTTGGCCTTGATTGAACGCCATCATGTCACCACCACGCATATGGTGGCGACGCATTTCCACCGCATGCTGTCGCTGCCCGAGGCGGTGCGCAAAGCCCATGACCTCAGTTCGCTGACGCATGTCATTCATGGCGCGGTGCCGACGCCAGTCGACTTGAAGCGCCGTATGATCGAGTGGCTGGGACCGGTGGTTTACGAATATTATGGTTCGTCTGAGGCTGGCGCGACCATGGTTACGTCGGAACAATGGCTGCGTCGGCCCGGCACCGTTGGCCGGCCAATTGCGATCTCCGAATTGAAAATCCTCGACGACGACAAACAACCGGTGCCCGTGGGTCAGCCTGGCTGGATTTACATGAAACAGGGCGATCAGGATTTTCGCTATTACAAGGATGAGGCCAAAACCAAAAAAGCCAGCCTTGGTGGCTTCATCTGTGTTGGCGATATTGGCTATATCGATGAGGATGGCTATTTGTTTTTGTGTGGCCGGGATGCTGAAATCATCATTTCAGGGGGCGTCAATATCTATCCCGCCGCCACCGAGGCGCATCTCCTTACTCATCCGGCGGTCGCCGACGTAGCGGTCATCGGTGTGCCCGATGCTGAATTTGGCGAACAGGTCAGGGCGGTGGTGTGCCTGAAGCCGTCCTATCGTCCGGGGCCGGAACTAGCCGCCGCCTTGATCGACCATTGTCGGCAATCCTTGTCGCATTTGTGTTGTCCGAAATCGGTCGATTTTGTCGACAGCCTACCGCGCGATCCTTCCGGCAAGCTCTACAAGCACCGCATTCGCGCGCCGTATTGGCAAGGCCATGAAAGCATGCCTGGGGAAAGGAAGAAGAGCGATGGTTGAACCTCAAGACAGCCTTGATTTCAAGGGTCGCGCGGTGGTCATCACAGGCGCCGGGCGCGGCCTGGGGCGGGAGTTCGCCTTATTGCTGGCCGCGCGCGGGGCGCAAGTGCTGGTCAATGATTTTGGCGGCAATGTTCATGGCGTCTCCAGTGATGCCAGCCCCGCCGACGCGGTGGTCGGCGAAATTACCGCCGCCGGTGGTACCGCCGTCGCCAATTATGACAGTGTCGCCGACCCCGCCGGCGGCCGCGCGATCATCGCCGCCGCGCGGCAAGCTTTCGGCCGGGTCGATGCGCTGATCCATAATGCCGGCATACTGCGCGACGTCACCATCGCCAAAATGCAGTCCGAGGCCTTGGACGCGGTGATCGACGTGCACCTCAAGGGCGCGTTCAATGTCGTGGTGCCGGCCTTTCCGGTGATGAAGGAACAGGGCTATGGCCGGGTGGTTTTGATCAGTTCCGGCTCCGGCCTTTTCGGCAATTTCGGCCAAGCCAATTATGGCGCCGCCAAGACCGGGCTGCTGGGCTTGATGCGGGTGTTGAACTTGGAAGGTGCCCGTGCCGGCATTAAGGCCAATTGCGTCGCGCCCAGCGCGCGCACGCGCATGACCGAAGACCTGCTTGGCCCCTTTGCCGACAAACTGGACCCCGTGCATGTCGCGCCCTTGGTCGCTTATTTGTGCAGCGAACAAAATATGTTGCACAATCAGATTTTTTCTGCCGGTGGTGGCCGCTTTGCGCGGGTGTTCATGGGGCTCACACCGGGTTGGTATTCCGGCGGCGCGGTGGCGACGGTGGAAGACATCGCCGCTCATATCGACGAAATCCGCGATCCTCAAGATTATAGCATCCCCGACAACGGCATGGACGAGCTTGAAATCATGCGCAAGACCTTTGGCATCGGATAAGCAGGACAGGAGCGATCATGGATTTCCGCGACACGCCGGAACTGGCTGAGTTTCGCCGCGAATGCCGGGCCTGGATCGACCAGGCCTTGCAAGGATTTGAATCCGCCGATGACAGTGTCGTGAGCGAAAAGCAATCGCGCTGGTGGCAGGAGAAAATTCACCAAGGCGGTTGGGCGGGCTTGTCTTGGCCCACGGACTATGGCGGTCGTGGCTTGAGCGTGGTGCATGAAGCCATTTTCAATGGCGAGGCGGCGGCACGCGGCGCGCCCTTGCCGATCAATGTCATGGGCATGAGCCTGGCGGGGCCAACCATCATCGTCCATGGCACGGCCGAGCAGAAAGCCAAATATCTGCCGAGAATCCTATCTGGCGAGGAAATTTGGTGTCAGGGCTTTTCGGAGCCGGGTAATGGGTCGGATCTGGCGGGCCTGCGCACCCGCGCCGAACGCCGCGGCGATCAATGGTTAGTGAATGGGCAAAAAGTCTGGACCTCCTGGGCGCATCTGGCCAAGCGCTGCATGTTGTTGGCCCGCACCGATGGCGAGGCCGCCAAGCATAAGGGCATCACCTATTTTCTAGCTGACACCGATCAGTTCGACATCCGGCCGCTGGTGTTGATCACCGGCGATCGTGAGTTCAACGAAATGTTCCTGGACGATGTCACGCTTGGCGATGACGATGTTTTGGGCCAGTTAAACCAAGGCTGGCGGGTGGCGCTGACGACCTTGTCGTTCGAGCGGATGTCGCTGGCTTTCATCCTGCAGGTCTGGGCACGAGAGATGTTCGATCGGCTGTTGTTACTGGTGCGGGAGCTGAACTTGGCAGACGATGCTGGCGTTGCTGAAAAAATCGGTGACTTCGAGGCCCGCGTCGAGGCGGTGCGGATTGGCGGCATCCGCGGGATTTCAGCGGTCACCGCCGGCGGCCAGCCGGGGCCAGAAAGTTCAACTGTCAAACTGGTTTGGGCGCATGTCATTCAAGACATGGCGCGCTTTGCGCTGATGATCGGCGGCCAGGACCTGCTGACACCCAAGGGCAATCAAGCGATGTCGTTCTGGTTGAGCCGCTATCTGCGCGCCCGTGGGCATTCCATTGAAGGCGGTACCGACGAAATCCAGAAATCCATCGTGGCCGAGCGCGTATTGGGCCTGCCGCGTTCCCGTTAGGATCAGCCGATCATGCAAGCAACCTTTTCAGACGAACAAAATCTCATCATCGAAGCCGCGCAAAAAATGGCCGCCGACGGCATGGTGCAGGCACGCGCGGTGGTGGACGCCAAACCCTTGCCGGCGGAGCCAACCAAGAGCCTGATGGAAAGCTGGGCCGGACTTGGCGTGGCCGAAGATAAGGGGGGATCGGGTGGCAGTCTGCTGGATTTGGCGCTGTTGCTGCAGGAATTGGCCGCGAAACTGACGCCGACACCGTTTTTCAGTCATGCCATGGCGGTGCAGGTGGCGGCCGCTGGCGGCCTGGATGTGACGCGCGCCTTGGCCGGTGGCCAGCGCTGGTGTCTGGCGGTCGCGGCGGACGGCAAGGATTGGGTTGCCAATCCGCCGTCACTGACCGACGACCGGCTGCAAGGCCGGGTGGCGGCGGTGGCCGATGGCGAGGCCGCCGATCTGGCCGTGGTTGTCTGCGCTGGCAATCGCCTGGCCTTGGCCACGCCGACCGCGCGGCAGCCCGGCAAGGGTACCGATCCGCTGCAACCCGCCGCCGACCTTGAATTTGACAGCCAGGTGCTGGCCAGTAGCGCTGCCGCCGACCAGGGGCTTTACCGTGCCGCGGCGCTATCGGCGGCGGTGTCTTGCGGCTTGGCGCAAGGCGCGGTGCGGCTGGGCGCGGCGCATGCCGCCGAGCGTACGCAATTTGATCGCGTCATCGCCACCTTCCAGGCGGTGGCGCATCAATTGGCGGATGCGGAGGTCAAGGCGCAGACCGCGATTTCCCTGATGCTCTACGCTTGTTGGGCGATCGACAACCCCGATGAGGCCAATGCACATCATGCCGTGCATCTGGCCAAGGCGGCAGCAGGCGATGCCGCCATTTTCGCCGGCGAGCGCTGCATTCAGGTCCATGGCGGCATTGGCATGACTTGGGAGGCAACGCCGCATCTTTATTTGCGCCGTGCCCTCAGCGAAGCCACCCGTCTGGGCACCAACCGCTGGCATTATATGCGGGCAGGTCGCATGGCGCTTTGATGCGGGACTATCAAGGCCGTTCTGGGCTTGACCCTGCATCCGCGCATGCCGGATCGACGCCGCCGTCGCGCCAACCGACGGCCAATCCCGGATCATCGGTAAACACAGCATCGACCGAGGCCGCCGCAAGCCTGCGCCACAGCCAAGCGCCGCATCCCGGCGTCGCGGGGTCGTCGCCGATCCGCGCCGCAGGCGGCAGAAAGGCATTTTCCTTGCGCAAGGTCCAAGCATGGACCAGCAGGCCGCGTTGCCTGGCCAGCGCATTGAGCGGGGTGGGCGTGCCGTCGGCATTGAGCAGCAAGCCGATATTGGCGCCGATGCCCTTGGCATAGGCGGCGATCACGTCGAGCCCGGCTGGCTGCAACATGTCCGCATAGGTCTGGTCTGGCTTGTCCGTGGGTCCGCCTTGCCCATAGACCAATTGGATCAGCGGCAGGGCGGTCATGCCCGCCAGCCGGACCAGCGGTTCAACCTCGAAACTCTGGATGAAGACGGGATCATCTGCGCGACGATAGCCGGCTCCATGCAGCGCCTCGACCAGGCGTTGCTCCAGCGCCAGGCCAAGGCCGCGAAAATAGCTGGGATGCTTGATTTCGGGATAAAGGCCGATCCGCCGACCGATCTCGGCTTCCTGGGCGCGCACCAAGGCCAGGATTTCGGCCAGGCTTGGCACCCGGTATAAATCATCGAAGCGGCTATTGGCTGGGCGCAATTCGGGCAAGCGTTCACGGGCCCGCAGGCTTTGCAGTTCAGCAAGCAAAAAGTCTTCGGTGAACCAACCGGATATGGTCTCGCCGTCTATCACCTTGGTGGTCCGGCGCGAGGCGAACTCTGGCCGGTCGCTGACATCGGTGGTGGCGGAAATCTCGTTTTCGTGCCGCGCGACCAAGACACCGTCCTTGGTCGCGACAAGGTCAGGCTCGATATAGTCGGCGCCTTGGTCGATGGCGCGTTCATATGCGGCAAGCGTGTGTTCGGGTCGATCGCCGCTGGCGCCGCGATGAGCGATGACCATTTGCCCTTGCGCCGGCATGGCGGCAGCCAGCGCGATCAGGATCAGCAACCATTTCATGGCGATGTCGACTTTCCGGTCCTTGATGCCCGTGATGGCCGGTGATTAGAGACGCCATCAATGGCAATTGCGTGACAGGATTTGGCGATTTCCGGACGGGGGCCGGCAAAGGCGCCGACATTTTGCGCATGCGCTGTTTGTGGCGCGGCGCCGGGCGAGTCTTGCACTCGCCCGGCGGTTTCACGCCCTGGCCGCGACTTTACCAGGCAAAGGCAACCCGGCCGCCATAGGTGCGGGGGGCGCCGAAAGTGGCGAAGCGGTCGCCCAGGAACGGAATGATGTGAACCTCATAAAGCGCGTTATTGAGGTTCTTGCCCCATAGTTCGATCCGCCAGCGGCCTTCATCGAAGCTGACACCGGCCGATGCGTTCAATAAGCCATAGCTGTCGATTAAATGGACCGGCGCATTGCCGGGTTCGGTGAAATAATCATCCTGCCAGCTATATTGCAATTGCGCGAAGCCATCGATGCTGTCGGTCACCGGCAAGGTGACACGGCCACCGATGTCGAATTTATGTTCCGGCGCGAACTGCATGCGATTGCCGGAAACATCGACGCCATTATTGTCGATGAAATTCTTGAACTTGGAATCGAGATAGGAATAGCTGCCCCAGACCATCAGCTCAGGAATGGGAGTGGCGCTCCATTCGATTTCGACACCCTTAACCTCGGCATCGGCAGCGTTGGTGATGCGCAGAATGGGAATGGTTTCGCCGGGTCGGGTCGAGTTTTGTCGTACCTGCAAATCGCTGTATTCTGTGTAGAATAGCGAAATATTGAAGGTCAGCCTGCGGTCGAACCAATCGGTCTTGGCGCCCAGTTCGTAGTTCCAGGCGAATTCGGGATTGAACGGCGTTTCCGCTGCCGCGCCTGTTGGCGCCTGGCCCTGGAAGCCGCCTGACTTGAAGCCGCGCGACACCGTGCCATACAGATTGATGTCGTCATTGGCGGCATATTGCAAGGTGAAGCTGGGGGTGAAAGCATCCCAACTCTCCTTGGCGGTAATGTCATATTCCTCGGTTGGCGGCGCGGCGATGCAGCAGCCGACATCGCGCAGCGACTCGACCCGTGTGTTAACGTCCTTCCAGTCCTTACTGTAGCGCCCGCCGATGACGGCGGATAACTGGTCGGTAAAATCGATCGTCGCATTTACGAAAAAGCCGAGGCTTTCATTCGTCGCCAATTGGAAGGAGCCGCTGGTGCCGGTGAGCGAACCCAGGACATTGGGTAGCAAGGTGCCAAGTACCGATTCCAGGTCGGCGATTTCGGTGCGGTTGACGTCCTCGTTCAAATAATAAATGCCGGCGATCGTGTTCAGCCAATCGAAAGGCTGAAAGGCGAGGCGGAATTCCTGGCTGAATTGTTCCGCCTTTTCAATTTCGATATTGGCGGTATCCAGCACCGGGAAGGGTGGTGAGCCGATGCCGGTGAAGGCGTCGGACAAATTGACGTCGCTTTCGCGGTAGGCGGTCAAGGATGTCAAGGTGCCGATGCCGATCTCGGCGTCGAGCCGGGCGGAGACGCCCCATAATTCCCGTTCCTGGAAACTGTCGCGCGGCGATTCGGACTCGCGTGGATCGGTGGTGGTTTGCACCGCGGTGACGGTGCCAAACGGGGTCGGACCAAAGGGTCCCTGACCCTTGCGCGACAGGCCATTGTCTTCATGGTCGCTATAGTCGGCGGCCAGGATGAAGTCTATATTTTCATTCGGCTGCCAGCGTAACTGGCCGCGAATGCCAAAAAATTGCCGATCTTCCAGATCATCGCCGGTGACGATGTTGCGGGCATAACCGTCGCGGTCTTGCACCACCGCCGACACGCGGGCGGACAAGGTTTCGGTCAAACCACCGTTCAACATCGCCTTGGCGGTGATGGCGTCGTAATTGCCGAACGACAGCTCGCCCTTGGCGGCGAATTCATCGCTTGGCTTGGCGGTAATGACATTCATCACGCCGCCAACCACGTTCTTGCCATAAAGCGTGCCTTGTGGACCGCGCAGCACCTCCACCCGTTCGATATCGAACAATTCAAAGGCCTGGGCGGCGCCGCGCGAGAGATAAATATCGTCCAGAAACACCGCCACCGAATTATCCTGCGCGGCGCCGTCATCGGTTGAGCCGATGCCGCGAATGAACAATCGGGGCTGCGCGATGTTGAATTCGGTCTTGGTGAAATTGGGCGTGCGCATGGCAATTTCTTCGACCGATTCGATGTTCATGCGCTCGATCGCGCCCGCAGTGAACGCGCTGACCGAGCCGCCGACCTCCTGCAAGCGCTGTTCACGCCGCATCGTCGTGACGATGATCTCTTCCATATAAAGATCGCCGCCTGCCTGATCGGCTTGCGCCGCGGCCGGCAAGGCCAGCGGTGTGAAAATGGTCGCGGCCAGCAAAGCACTGGCAATGCCGCGCGTCGATAAACGCAAAGTCCCGCCATGGCTGAATGTCATGATTCCCTCCCAAACCTGTCACCATCCCGGTCGTGGTCGCGGACGTTATCATGCCTTTTTCCAGGCCGCCGCACAGGAAAGTACCGACCGGTATGGATCACTTTAGTCGAACTGTCAGGCCAAGGCAAAGGAATTAGGTGGCTGGACTGGGCAGGTCATGATGTTCCGGCGAAAATTTCCCATCATTATCCGCCATCACCGAAGGCGGCGGCTCCAACTGCGCGAGGCCGCTTGCATTTTCCAAACCGTTCGGTATGAAATGGGGTGTTCGAGATCATATAAAATGGTGACAAGGACGCGGTCAGCGGCGGCGTTTTTGAGCGAGCAGCACACAGCATCGGAGCGATTATGAGAGAAGCGGTCATTGTGTCCACCGCCCGCACCCCCATCGGCAAGGCCTATCGGGGTGCTTTCAACGATACCAATGCCGCGACCATGGCGGCGCTGGCGATGCGCGAGGCGATGGCGCGGGTGGGGGTCGATCCAGCTGAGGTCGAGGATGTGATTTTGGGCTGTTCGCTGCCCGAAGGTGCCAATGGCATGAATATCGGCCGCATGGCGGCGCTGAAGGCGGGCTGTCCGGTCACCACTTCGGGCGCGGTGATCAATCGTTTTTGCTCGTCCGGGCTGCAGGCGCTTGTGTCGGCGGCGCATCGCATCATCGTCGATCAGGTGCCGATTGCGATTGGCGGTGGGGCCGAATCGGTCAGCCTGGTGATGAACAAACATATGAATACCTACCGGCTGGAAGACGAAGACCTGCGCAAGAGCCATCCGCATGTTTATGACGCGATGATCGCGACGGCGGAAACGGTGGCCAAGCGCTATGGCGTCGATCGCGCAGTGCAAGACGTCTATGCGCTACAAAGCCAACAGCGCACCGCCGCCGCCCAGGCCGCGGGTAAATTCGATGATGAGATCATCCCGGTCACGGTTGAAAAGGTTATCACCGATAAAGCCAGCGGCGAGACCCGGCGCGAAACCGTGACCCTGACCAAGGACGAGGGTAACCGGCCCGACACCACGCTGGAGGGCCTTGGCAGCCTGGCGCCGGTTTATGGCGAAGACGCCACCGTCACCGCCGGCAATGCCAGCCAGCTTTCGGATGGCGCGTCGGTACTGGTGATGATGGAAGCCACCGAGGCCGCCCGCCGAGGCCTGACGCCAATGGGTGCTTTTCGTGGTTTCGCGGTGGCCGGCTGCGAGCCAGATGAAATGGGTATTGGCCCGATTTATGCTGTGCCAAGGCTATTAGAGCGCCATGGCCTGCGCGTGGAAGATATCGATCTTTGGGAACTCAACGAGGCTTTTGCGGTGCAGGTGGTCTATTGCCGCGATAAGCTGGGCATTCCCGACGACCGACTGAATGTAAGCGGTGGCGCTATCGCCATTGGTCATCCCTTCGGCATGTCGGGCGCGCGGATGACGGGTCATGCATTAATCGAAGGCAAAAGGCGCGGCGCCCGTTATGCGGTGGTGACCATGTGCGTTGGCACCGGCATGGGCGCCGCCGGTTTGTTTGAAATTCTCTGATCGGCAGGACAATCACGCCATGGCCAAGACCATCGACATTGCCGCCCTGGAATCAAAAATCGGGCAAGAGCCGCCGCCCAGCGCTTGGTTGACCGTGACTCAGGACATGATCGACCGCTTCGCTGAACTGACTGGCGACCGGCAGTGGATTCATATCGATGTCGCGCGCTGCGCGCGGGAATCCCCCTTCGGTGCGCCGGTGGCGCACGGCCTGCTGGTTCTGTCGCTGATTCCAGGCTTGATTGGTGACGCGCCGGCTTGGGCGGAATGTTCCAGCGGCATCAATTATGGTTCCGACAAAGTGCGGTTCATGGCGCCGGTGCGGGCAGGCGCGCGCATTCGCGCCCGGCAAAAGCTGCAATCCGCCGCCGCCGTCGGTGGCGGTGGCGCCAAACTGGTCATCGCCGTCACGGTCGACATCGAAGGTGAAGACAAACCCGCATGCTATGCCGAAATGATCGGCCTGCTATTCCCTTGACCAGCGCTTGCGCGGGCATCGGGGTAATGCGGTCTGTACCGGTATCATACCCTGCCGCGGCAAAAAAATCTAACAAGCGATTGTTTATTATTTTGGCTTGGCCCCTGAGCCTGCTACCATTCCCGTCGCATCAAACAGGTGTGCAAGCATGAGGCCATCTCGCGACGATGGCTGAACTGATAGTGAAGAGGGGAAAGATTGCCATGCGTTTACAGGGAAAAACCGCGCTGATCACTGGCGCCGGGTCGGGCATTGGCCAGGCGATGGCCGTTTTGTTCGCGCAAAATGGCGCCAAGGTCGCGGTCAATGACTTGGATGAAAAGCGAATCGCCGAAACCATTGACCAAGTGGAAGCTGCGGGTGGCCAGGCGATGGCGGCGCCGTTTGACGTCACCGACCTGACGGCGACCAAGGCTGCCGTCGACCAAGTGATTGGCAAATTCGGCAGACTCGACATTCTGTGCTGCAACGCCGGCATCGCACCGACGGTCGATTTTGTCGATATGACACCGCAAGCTTGGGACCGAATGATCCAGGTTCATCTTTATGGCATGTTCAATGGGTGCAAGGCGGTCATCGACCATATGGTGGGTCACAAATGGGGGCGCATCATCGTCACCACATCGATGAGCGGGGTCAATGGCGATATGCACCTGACCCATTACAGCGCCGCCAAGGCGGGCCAGATCGGTTTTGCCAAGGCCTTGGCGCGGGAAATGGCGCCATTGGGCGTGACCGTGAATTGTATCGCCCCGGGCCTGACCCAAACCAATATTTTGGGTGAGGTCGACGATGAAGTGATTCAAAAATACGTGCCACCGATTGGTCGCATCGGCCAACCCAAGGATCAGGCCTTCGCGGCGCTTTATCTTGCTTCGGATGAGGCGGAATTCGTCACCGGTCACACCGTTTTGGTCAATGGCGGGGCGTTTTAGCAGGTAGTTGAAAAAGGTTTTGCAATAAAAATCTGGCGACAGGCCGCCACAGTAAAAAGGGGCGCCCTTTCTGAAAAAGGGGCGCCCCAGTTGTCGGTTCAAAAACAAGCCGGGCGGGTGTCGCACACCGCCCGGCTTTTTGTTGGGCTTTAGAACCGCGCTTTCAGTGTCACTCCCCATTCGCGTGGGCGGCTGTAATAGCCTTCGGTGGAACCCAGGCCGCGTACGTCAACCCCATTGGTGAGGTAGATTTCATTGGTGATGTTGGTCACGAAAACCGCCAGTTCCCATTTGTCGGATGGCGCGACATAGCTGATGCGCCCGTTCCAGATCCAGTAGCCCGGCGTGATCAAGTCTTCAAAATTCTGCACCGATCGGAAAATTTTGCTCTTATAGGCCGCATCGGTGAAGAAGATCAGCGAGCCATTGTCGCGGCCCAATTCCTGCGTCCATTCAATGGCACCGTTCCAAGTGACGTGAGGCGACTGGATAAACTCATTTTGCAAAGTCGCCGTGCCCGCGGCAATGACGCTGTCACCCAATTGCGTATATCTCGTATCCAGCAAGCCAAGGCCTGAGTGGATCAAGAGTTGCGGTATCGGCCGCGCCACCAACTCGATTTCGGCGCCATAGATTTCGCCCCCGCCGGCATTGTTGATGGTGGTGTCGACCGTCGTGGTGTCGGGCACGCCATCGCCATCGGTATCGATGGCGACATCGGTGACCGCAATGAGCTGGATATTATTATAATCCGAATAAAAAGCAGAAAAGTTCAAAGTCGCACGACCATCGAAAAGGGTGGACTTGGCGCCCACTTCATAGGTGGTAATGCGTTCCGGGTCGAATTCCTGCGGCTCCGTGCCTGGTGTCAAGGTTCGCGGATTCCAGCCGCCGGCCTTGAAGCCGCGGGCGACGGTGCCATAAAGCAGCAAGTCGTCAGTGGCGGCATATTCAATGCCGCCCTTGGGCAGAAACTCGGTCCAATCCTGCTTTTGCACCACCAGGGGAATCACCGGAGCGCCGGTAAAGATGCGATCGACCTGATAGGAATATTCTTTTTCCTCCCAAGCCATCCGCATGCCAGCGGTGATCCCTAATTTTGGCGTGATGTAGAAAGTGCCTTCACCGAAGGCGGCCAAAGACACCGTATCGATGCGGGTGTCGGTGACCAGCGAGATATCGAGGCCAATGGCTTGCGTGACGCCGTCAATCAAGGGCGCGCTGAAAGAATTGCGGCCCTTTTCATTGATGGCGTAAAGGCCGAACAGCCACTTAAGTCGGTCGTCAAAATTGACCCCGGAGAGCTGGAACTCCTGACTGAGCTGCTCTGTCGCCTCATCGACTTCAACAGTGGTGACGTCAAATGGCGTATGATCGCCGTCGCGCAACACGTCAATCTCGACTTCGCGATAAGCGGTGATCGATTTTAACGCCGCCCAACCGAAATCATAATCCACCGTTAAATTGATACCGAAGATATCATTATTGTCCTTGGTGTCTTGTGTGCCTCCCGACGTGAAATCCTTGGTTTCGTCAATGCGGTTGACCCAAGCGGCATTGAAAGTGTCGAATGGCGGTTGAAGGCCGAGGCGGGCCGCGACATCGGGCGCGGCGAAGGTGTTGACCAGGGTCACCACGCCAGCGCCGCCATCGTCCCAAAACCGCCTCAGCGCGCCGACGGAGCCTGTGCCGCGTTGGCGGCTATAGTCGGTTTGCAGCAGAATATCTAAATTGTCGTTGGGCTGGTAAAGCAGCTGCAAGCGCGCGGCGTCTTTGTTTTCCTCGCGTAATTGGCGGCCAAGGAAATCGCGGCCATAGCCGTCGCGGCTGCGGGTCATGCCCGAGAGCGTCGCGGCGAGGTTTTCGCTGATGGCGAAGTCGACCGAGCCGGTGAAGTCAAGGCGGTCATAGCGGCCATAGGTGACAGAAGCCTCGCCCGCAGTTTCGCCAGTGGGCTTGCGGGTGATCACATTGATCGCGCCACCGATGGTGTTCTTGCCATATAGCGTGCCTTGAGGCCCGCGCAGCACTTCGATGCGCTCAATATTAAGGAAGCCGAAATCGCCGCCTGAGGATCGCGAGACATAAACGCCGTCCAAATAAACGCCCACACCGGGATCGTTGGGGAAGGAGTAGTCCTCTTGACCAACGCCGCGAATATAGAGTTGGGCAACCGAGCCACCGCCATCGACACGGCCATTGTTCAATTCGATGTTCGGTGCGAAATTATTGAGGTCGTTGAACGATTCCAGTGACCGCGCTTCAATCGCCGAGGCACTAAAAGCGGTGACCGAGATCGGCGCTTGTTGCAAAGTTTCGGTGCGTTTGCGCGAGGTTACGATAATTTCCTCGACGCCAAATGTTTCGCTGGTCTGTGCCTGTGTTGTAGTTGCCGCCGTCGTTGCGGCCGCAAGGAACGATGCTCCCAACAATAGGGCCTTGTGCTTGCGGTTTAGGCTGTTATGTGGCGCGTTTTTCTTATCCATCTATGGTCTCCCCCTTCCAAGAGTTATTGTGCAAAAAAATAAGAAACAGACATCATGCCGGGCCTACCCGCACCGGCATTTTGCGCACGCCGCGCATCACCAAAGTGTCCATATACTGCGGTGTCCCGCCTTCCAGTTGCAGGTCGGGAAAGCGTTTGACGACTTCCAGAATCGCGATTTGCCCTTCAAGGCGGGCCAGCGGCGCGCCGAGGCAAAAATGCCGGCCATAATTAAAGGTCAGATGGCGGTTGGGGCTGCGCGTGATATCGAAGCGTTGCGGCTGATTGAAATGGCGCGGATCCCAATTGGCGGCATTGATGAAGGCAAAGACGCGGTCGCCTTTGGCGAGGGTCTTGCCGCCCATTTCATGTTCCACCGCCACCACCCGGGCAATTGCGCCGGTCGGCCCGTCATAGCGCAGGCATTCCTCGACGGCCGATTCAATCAGTTGCGGATTTTCTCGTAGCCTGGCCAATTGGTCGGGATGGCCGATCAGGGCGCGAATGCCATTGCCCAACAGATTGGTGGTGGTCTCGTGCCCGGCGAACAGAAACAAAATACAGGTGCCGATGACTTCATCTTCGCTCAGCGCGTCATCCTCGTCGCGGATCGCCAAAAGTTGGCTGACGATGTCATCACCTGGCTTGCGCTCGCGTTCGCGGATGATGGCGCGGAAATAATCCGCCATGTCCACCGCGCCTTCCTGGGCCTGTTGATATTTGTTTTGCGCCGTTGACGCGCTGCCAATGAACAATTGGATCTTGTTTGACCATTCCTTGATGACCCCGAGGTCCTCGTGCGGAATGCCCATCATGTCCATGATCACTGTCGCGGGCAGCGGGTTGGCGAAATCGTTGATGAAATCGAAGCGCGCGCGTCCGGCCAGGTCGTCCAGCAATTTGGCGACAATGGCTTCAATCGACGGTTTCAGTGTCTCCACCATATGTTCGGTGAAGACCTCGTTCATCAATTTGCGCAGCCGCGTATGTTCGGGCGGATCGCGGAATGCGACCCAGGTATTGAGATAGCGGATCAAATCTGCCAGCCGGTTGCGCTGCGCCTCGGGCAGGCTTTTAAAGAATGGCGTTAAGCGGTCAGCGGATAATTCGCTGTCCAAGGCGACCCGTCTGACATCGTCATAGCGGGTGACGACCCATCCCCCCAGGGGCGCGGACCAATGCACGGGGTCCTGTTCTTGCAAGGCCAACAGAACCGGAAGAGGCTCGGCGATATTCTTAGGATCGCGTGGATCATAGGTTAGCGACATAAAACAAACTGCGCCTTTTTCCGCTTTTGCAATGATGCTGGCACGCCACCCGCGCTGACAGAGTCTTGTGACCTAAATAACAAACAAACAATTGCTTGAAAAATATTGATCCAAAAGCCCAGCCCGGGCTGGCCGGCCCACCATCAAGCGGGGCCGCCGAGTCCTGAGCGTCTTATCGTGATTAATTGGCGAGTTCCGTTTTCGACATCGGCACCTGAATGCCGGCTTCGCGCGCGGCTTGTTCGGGCGTCATTGCGTAAAGCCTTTTAAAATAGGCTAAATCCTGATGCAGAACCGTGCCATCTTCCAACGGCACCTCGACATAGCGGTCGTCCTGGCTGGTCAGGATGGCCAAGATTGTGGCGCCTTGCGCAGACACCACCGGCGTGTGATCAGTGCCGGGCGGCTCGATCGCCCAGGCGCCGACCGGCAGTGTGCCTTCTTCATATTCCCACTCGCCAGCCAAGGTGTGGGCCACGGCACTGGCAACATGTTTGTGCTTGGGATAAATCGCGTGCGGCGCGAATTTGACCAGCAGGACCACCTGCTTGGCGTCTTCATCGATAGAGACGATTTTCATGAAGTTCTCGCCGGCGGCGTCGATTGGCAACCATGGCCGTTCATCGGCCTGCATAACCCGTGTCATCAGCTTTCTCCCCCAAGACGCGATGGCGGCGACCATGCAGGGTCGCATCCAATTTCATGCGTTGATGCCATGATCATAGCGACAAATCGGTTTTCAAGCAAGCGTTAGATAGTATAGAAGGGGCTCGACATGCCGCCGCTGGCTCGGGAACATTGGCCGGGGGCTTAAGAATTCGTGCGCAAATTGCCGAACCAAGCTGGGGATTTCAGTGATGGGATATGAACACGCGCAAGCCTATTTGCCGGATATCTGGGCCATGCACGCCCGGCATTTTCCCGACAAGGAGGCCCTGGTTTGCGGCGCGGATCGATTGACTTGGCGCCAGCTCAACGCCGGCATGAACCGAGTCGCTAACGCATTATTGCGCGACGGCATTGGCAAGGGCAGCAAGGTTGCCGTGGTCATGGGCAATTCGGCCGCAATGGTCACGATCATGTTCGGTATCGTCAAGGCAGGCGCATGCCTGGTGCCATTGTCATGCCTGCTGACGTCGGATCAAATGGCGGTGATGCTGGACAATGCCGACGCGGTCGCGGTGTTTGCTGATGCCAAGGGCATCGCGCTAGTCGAACCGGGCCGCGCCGGTCTGACCAAGGCGCGCCGCGACGGCTTCATTGCCTTGGGTCAAGGTGGCGACGGCTGGCGCGAATATGCGACCTGGCTAGGCGATGCCGAAGACCAAGAACCCGATGTCGTTTATGATATGGCGGATGACTTCAACATCATTTATTCCTCCGGCACCACCGGCGTGCCCAAGGGTATCTTGCAGTCGCATCGCGCGCGGCATCATTGGTCTTATTCCAATGCCTTGGAGTTGCGGTTCAATCAAACCAGCCGGGCGCTGGCGACCACCGCGCTCTATTCCAACGGTACATGGTTCATGCTGTTGCCACCGATGTTGGTCGGCGCCACCGTGCATGTCATGGAAAGCTTCGATCCGGCACGGTTTCTGGACATTGTTGAACAAGAAGCCATTACCCACAGTTTTCTGGTGCCGACACAATTCGGCATGGTGCTGAGCCAGCCGGATCTTGACCGCCGCGATTTGAGTCGGCTTCAAACCATGCTATCGGCGGGCTCGGCGCTGCGGCGTGAGATGAAGGCGGAAATTCTGCAGCGCATGGGCCGAGGGCTTTATGAGCTCTATGGCGCTTCCGAGGGCCTGGCAACCATGATCAAGCCAGAGCGCGTCGACAAATTGGGTTCGGTCGGCACGCCGGTTCTGGGTTTTGACGTCCGAATCATCGATGATGCCGGCCAGGAGCTGCCCTGGGGCGAGACTGGCGAAATCGTCGGCTATGGCGCGGGTCTGATGACCGGCTATTACAAACAGCCGCAAGAAACCGCGCAATCGATCTGGCATGACCATCGCGGCCGGCCGTTTTTCAAGACCGGCGATATTGGCCGGTTCGATGAGGAAGGCTTTCTATATATTGTCGACCGCAAGAAGGACATGATCATTTCCGGTGGCTTCAATATCTATCCTGCCGATATCGAGGCTGTTGTCGCACGCCATGAAGCGGTGGCCGATGTCGCGGTTATTGGCGTACCGCATGAAAAATGGGGCGAAACTCCGTTGGCGCTGGTGATATTGGCGCCAGGCGCGCAGGTGTCAGGGCCAGAGATTCGCGACTGGGCCAATGCACAATTGTCCAAGACCCAAAGGCTGAGCGACGTGGTATTGCGGGAAACATTCCCCCGCAATGCCTTGGGCAAGGTCTTGAAGCGGGCGTTGCGGGCGCCGTTTTGGCAGGAGAACGGCGATGTCTGATGTCTTCATCATCGGCGCTTATTCGACCGTGTTTCGCCGCTGGCCTGAACGCAGTCATAAGGATCTCACCCGTGAAGCCTATTGTGGCGCGCTCGCCGATGCCGGCCTGGCCGATGGTCAGGATATCGCCATGGCCTGGTTCGGCAATTGCGGCATGTGGGTCGACGGTCAAGGCAGCATTCGCGGCCAAGTCTGTTTCACGCCGCTGGTTCGTGGGGGCTTGTTTCCGGAACGGGTGCCGATCATCAATGTGGAAGGCGGCTGTGCGACGGCTTCGATGGCGCTGCATGGCGCCTGGAAAGATATTCTCAGCGGCCAATGCGATCTCAGCCTGGCGATCGGCGTGGAAAAGACCTTTTATCCCGACCAACCCGGCAAGACGCAGGCATTGTTTGAAGGCGGCATTGATCAATATGACCCACAGGAATGGCGGGCATATTATGAAGCCGCGGGCCAGGCCGCCGGCAAAGCTTTCGTCCCCGGTGCCGATCGCACCATTTTCATGGACACCTATGCCATGCAGGCCTGTCATCACATGAAGACATATGGCACCACTGCCGAACAGATCGCTTATGGTGCGGCCAAGAACCACGCGCATGCGGTGCACAATGATCGGGCGCAATATCGCTTTGCCATGACCCCGGACGAGGTGTTGGCCGACCGCATGGTCTCGGCACCCTTGACCCGGGCGATGTGCGCGCCGATCTCCGATGGCGCGGCCGCGGCGCTGTTGTGTTCGGAGGCCTATTTGCGGCGGCTGCCGGCAGCAACCCAAAGCCGTGCGGTGCGAGTGGCGGCCAGCGCCTTGTCGGGTGGCAAATACCGCGCCCTTGACGAGCCGGGTTTGTCGCGCATCGCGGCCGACAAGGCTTATCGCGCCGCCGGCATCAGCGCTGAGCGCATCGACGTTGCCGAAGTTCATGATGCGACCAGTTTTTGCGAGATTTATCAAGCCGAGATGCTGGGCTTTTGCGCGCCCGGCGATGGCGGTCCATTCATTGCCAGCGGAGCTACTGCCCTGGGTGGGCAAATTCCCATCAACACCTCTGGTGGGCTGGTATCCAAGGGGCATCCGGTTGGCGCCACCGGACTGTCGATGATTTATGAATTGATCAAGCAATTGCGCGGCGAGGCGGGGCCACGCCAGGTCGCGGGCGCACGTTGGGCAATGGCCGAAAATGGCGGTGGCGTGGTTGGTTTTGATGAAGCGGCCTGTTCGGTGATCATTTTGGAGCGCGGCTAGGCGCTGTTGGCTGATTGCCTGGTCCAAAGCCGGTTTGCGCCGGCCCAAAAACATGGTACAGGCCTTGCCGCCAGAGTCGCAGGCAACCAGTCCGTGGCCAAATGGCAAAGCAGCAGGGGGCTGAAGCATTGGCGGCTGAAAAGCCAAAATCGGCCAAAACCGCGTCACGAAATCGCGGCGCGGCGGGAAAAAAGCGCAATGGCCAAACCGGCGCCATTCGCCGGCGCCGGCTGTTGGACGCGGCGGCCAAGCTGTTCAGCAGTTTTGGCTATACCGATACCTCGATGCGCGATATCGCCCGCGAGGCTGGCATTTTGTCCGGCTCGGTCTATTATCATTTCGAATCCAAGGAAGAGTTATTGCTGGCGGTCCATGAACAAGGCGTCAGCAACATCTTGGAAGGCGTCGACAAGGCATTGGCCGGTGCGGGCGCTGACCCCTGGGAGCGGCTGGAGGCTGCTTGTGTCGGCCATTTGGAGGCGTTGTTGGTGGGCGGCGATTATGCCCAGGTCGTCACGCCAGAATTTCCACGCCGCATTCCCGACTCAGTGCGTGCCCGCATGATCGCGCAGCGCAATGCCTATGAAGCTAAGTTCCGCGAATTGATTGACGCCCTGCCATTGCCGGCGGGCATTGACAAAGGCATTTTTCGTCTCGGCTTGATGGGCAGTTTGAACTGGACGCTGACCTGGTATCGGCCCGGGCGCGGTGCGACAGCCAAGGCCATCGCCCGGCAATTCCTGCGCCATTATCGCGAGGCGATGCAGATATAGGCCTTTCGGCTGGCTCCGTAAGCATTGCTATTTTTGCTCGCGATCGATTAGGCTGTCCGCCATCCATCGTCAGGGGAGACGCGTGATGCCGATCATCAAGCCCGAAAAGCCAAAATACGCGGCATTAAAGGGTGTGCATTTGTTCCACAGCCCGTTCTCCAATTGCTCGCAACGTAGCCGTTTGGTGCTGGAAGAAAAAGGGATTGCATGGCAAAGCCATCCGATCGACCTGATGGCATTTGAGCATTTGACGCCAGACTATCAATCGCTGCACCCTAAAGGCGTGGTCCCGGCGTTGGTGCATGACGGCATGGCGGTGGTCGAGTCGCATGACATCATTCAATATCTCGACGATCATTTCGACGGCCCGGCATTGATGCCGCAGACCGACTCGGAAAAGGCCAAGATATTGCCCTGGATGGAGTTGGGCGATGATTTGCAGATCAGCATCAAAACCTTGACCTATGACCGGTTGTTCCGCGAGAAATTCCCGCCAACGCAGGAGAAATACGCTTTTTACGCCGCGCATCAGCGCAACCCCGCCTTGGTCGATTTTTTTCGCCAATATTTGGAAGGCTTTGATCCTGCGGCGCTGGGGGTGGCCGAGAAACACGCCGAGGCTTTTCTTCTTCGTGCAAATAACGCATTGGAAACGCAGAGCTATTTGGCTGGCGACGCGGTGTCTTTGGCGGATTTTTCCGCTGTCGTCAATGTTCACCGTGCCGACAGATTGGGGCTGCCGCTTGCCGACCATCCGCACTTGGCAGATTGGTATCGGCGGATGGCAGCGCGGCCCAGCTTCAAGGCTGCGATTTTGGCCTATGTGCCTTAACGGATTGTATTCTAGAGCGAGGCAGCGATAATTTTGCGATAAATGCTCGGCAGGGGAATTGACTGACGCGCGTCATCGTGTATGCTTATGCAAACGTTTGCCTATGCGCGCCTTGGGCGGCAGGAGGCAATTGGCAGGTGGCGCCGTCGCCGAATATCTGGCGGCATCGGTGACGGGCTTTTTTGAAAGAGGCATCATTATGCAAGACGATCATGATCATTCCGGGCATTCCGGCCATGGCGATGATGGCCGGCCCTGCGATCACGCGCATGAGCGGGCCATGGAGTCGAAGCCGGCGTTGTTGTCGGAGCGACTTGAGATCAAGCCCGAGGACATTGACCCGCATCATGATTGGTCGCGGCTGAATGCGCATGGCGTGATGAATGTTGATTTTGAGGAGCGGGTGGATTTTCGCCGCTTGCACCGCTATCGGCTGGGGCGGGCGCGGCAAGCGCTGCGTAATTCCGAACTGGGCGCGCTGTTATGTTTTGATAACAACAACATTCGCTACATCACATCGACGATGATTGGCGAATGGTCGCGCGACAAATTTTGCCGCTATGTGGTGCTGACCGGCAATGGCGAGCCGCATTTATGGGATTTTGGCTCGGCGGCGGCGCATCACCGGATTTATGCGCCGTGGTTACAGCCGGTATGTTGCCATGCTGGCAATGTTGGGCTGCGCGGCACGATTCCGCCGGATCAGGGCCTGGTCAAGCGCGCGGCGCAGGAAATTCATGATGTTCTGCGCGAGCAGGGTGTGGCGCATATGCCGGTGGGTGTCGACGTGATCGAGCCGCCGATGCTTTTTGAGCTGCAAAAGCTGGGCATTGAGGTGCGTGACGGCCAGCAGGTGATGCTGGACGCGCGCGAGATCAAGAGCCGCGATGAAATCATGCTGCTGAACACGGCGGCGGCGATGGTTGATGGGGTGTATCAGGACATTTACGAGGCGCTGAAGCCGGGGGTGCGGGAATCCGATATTGTCGCGATGGCGACCAAGCGGCTGTTCGAAATGGGTTCGGACGATGTCGAGGCGATCAACGCGGTGGCGGGCGAGCGTTGCGCGCCGCATCCGCATAACTTCTCCGACCGGCTGATCCGGCCTGGCGACCAGGCGTTTTTTGACGTCATTCAGGCCTATATGGGCTACCGCACCTGTTATTATCGCACGTTCAATGTTGGGCGGGCATCGCCGGCGCATCATGACGCCTATAAGAAGGCGCGGGAATGGATGGATGATGCGATGGCGCGGGTGCGGCCGGGCGCCAGCACGGATTATATCGCGCAGGCGTTTCCGAAGGCCGAGGAGTTCGGCTTTCCCAATGAAATGGAGGCCTTCGCGCTGCAGTTCGGCCATGGCCTTGGCGTGGCGCTGCATGAGCGGCCGATCATCTCGCGGTTGGTGTCGATGGATCACCCGATGGAGATCAAGGAAGGCATGGTGTTCGCGCTGGAGACCTATTGTCCGGCCAAGGACGGCTCGGGTGCTGCACGGATCGAGGAAGAGGTGGTGGTGACCGCCGATGGGCCGCGGGTTATCACCTTGTTCCCGGCCGATGAGCTTCCGATCGCCAATCGTTATTGAGGCAAAACAGAAAATTGCCGGATTGGCCGGCGCATGGGGTGGTATCAGCCGTGGCAAGAAAACCGCGTAAGAATGATGATATCGGTGAAGCGGCACGACTGGCGCTTTACCGGTCGCAACAGGAAATTCGCCAGCTTGAAAAGCGGGCCTATGACCTGTTTTTGCAAAATCTGATCAAGGGCACCAGCCATTTGGCGATTGGTCAGGAGGCGATCGCCGCTGGCTTCGGCACGGCGATGGAGCCGGGCGATTGGAGCTTTTGCACCTACCGCGGCCATGCCCACACGCTGGCGCGTGGGGCATCGATGACCGGGGTGCTGGGCGAGTTGATGGGGCGGTCTTGCGGGCTGTTGGCGGGCAAGGGCGGATCGATGCATCTGACCGATGTCGAGAAAGGCGTGATGGGCTCTTATGCCATCATCGGCGCGCATCTGCCGATTGCGATGGGCGCGGCTTGGAAGGCGCAATATAAGGGCACCGGCGAGGTCGCGGTGTGCTTTTTTGGCGACGGCACCACCAATATCGGCGCCTTCCACGAAGCGTTGTCGATGGCGGCGGTGTGGAAGCTGCCGGTGGTGTTTGTCTGCGAAAACAATCTCTATATGGAATATACGCCGATATCGGCTGTGACGCCGGTCGAGCATCCGGCCGCCGACCGCGCTTCGGCCTATGGGCTGGAACCGATCATTGTCGATGGCAATGACGCCGATGCGGTTTACCGGGTGGCGCAAAAGGCGCTGGCGCGGGCGCGTGCTGGCGACGGGCCTTCGCTGATTGAGGCCAAGACCTACCGTCATCATGGCCACAGCCGCGCCGACCCTGGCAAATACCGCCCGGATGAGGAAGTGAAGGCCTGGCTGGCCAAGGACCCGATTCCGTTCTACCGCCAGCGCCTGCTTGATTTTGGCGTCGATGAAGCGGTGGTTGCCGGCATCGAGCAAGAGGTCGCGGCGGCGGTTGACCAGGCGACCGAGGAGTCGAAGGCCTCGCCACCGCCGGCCGGGGATTTGATCTTGAAGGATGTGTGGGCGGATGGAGGCTGGCAATGGCGGAATTGACCTATCGTGATGCCGTTGCCGCCGGCATCGCGCAGGAAATGGCGCGCGACGAGGATGTCGTGTTTTTAGGCGAGGATATCGCGGGCGCTGGCGGCGTGTTCAAGGCCACAGTCGGGCTGCTGGACCAGTTCGGGCCGTTGCGGGTGCGCGACACGCCGATTGCCGAACAGGCGATTTTGGGCGCGGCGATGGGGGCATCGATGGTTGGGCTCAAGCCGATCGCGGAAATTATGTTCTCGGACTTCTTCGCGGTGTGCTGGGACTTGATCGCCAATGAGATCGCCAAGACTCGTTATATGACCAATGGTCAGATTGCCTTGCCATTGGTGATCCGCACCGCCAATGGCGGCGGCTTGCGTTTTGGCGCCCAGCACAGCCAAAGCATTGAGAATTGGGCAATGATGATCCCAGGCCTCAAGGTGGTGGCGCCGTCGACGCCGGCGGATGTCAAGGGGCTGCTCGCGGCCGCCGTGCGCGATCCCGATCCCGTGATCTTTTTTGAGCACAAGGGCCTTTATCCCTCCAAGGGCGAGGTGCCCGACGGCGAATGGGTGGATCAGTTGGGCACCGCCAAGGTGCTGCGCGAGGGCGGCGATGTGACGATCCTGGCCTTGGCGGCGATGGTGCCGAAGGCGCTGGCGGCGGCGGAAGAACTGGCAGCGACCCATGGGGTTGAAGCGACCGTGGTCGATGTCCGCTCTCTGGTGCCCTTGGATACCCAAACCATCTTCCGTGAAGTGGCAAAGACCGGGCGGCTGTACACGGTTGAGGAAAACCCCCGGCTGTGCGGTTGGGGCGCTGAAATCTCCAGCCTGGTGTCGGAAGAGCTGTTTTGGGACCTCGATGCACCGATCGTGCGGATTACCACGCCGCATGTGCCATTGCCGGCGGCGGACGCGCTGGAGGATGCGACCATTCCCAATGCCGCTCGCATTGTTGAAACCGTCACACGAACCTTGGGCTGAAACCGATGCAAGCTGCTTATTCTGAAGTCAAGACCGGTCTTTATATCGACGGCCAATGGCGCCGCGCCGCCGATGACGCCGAGATCGCGGTGGTCGATCCCGCCAGCGAGGACGTGATCGCCCATGTTGCCTCGGCCAGTGTCGCCGATGCGCTGGCGGCGGTCGATGCCGCCGACAGGGCCGGACGGACATGGGCGCGGCGGGCGCCACGCGAACGGGCTGAGATTTTGCGCAAGGCGTTTGAGCTGATGACCGCGCGGGCGGATTTTTTTGCTCGTCTGATCACCGAGGAAAATGGCAAGGCGCTGAAGGACGCGCGCGGCGAGGTCGCCTATGCGGCTGAATTCTTCCGCTGGTATGCGGAAGAAGCGGTGCGCAATATCGCCGATCTTTATGCCGCGCCGTCGGGCGCCAACCGCATCATGGTGTTGCAGCAGCCGGTTGGCGTGGCGCTGCTGATCACGCCATGGAACTTTCCCGCCGCGATGGCGACGCGCAAGATCGCGCCGGCGCTGGCCGCCGGCTGTTCGGTGATCTTGAAGCCGGCGTCCGACACGCCGCTGACGGCATTGGCGGTGGCGGGCTTGCTGGAGGAAGCCGGGGTGCCGCCGGGCGTGGTCAATGTAATGGCGTCGGCACGGTCATCGAAGATTGTCTCGGCGATGCTGGACGATCCCCGTGTGCGGAAATTGTCGTTCACCGGCTCGACCGAGGTTGGCCGCGTCTTGCTGGCCAATGCGGCGCGCACGGTGGTCAATTGTTCGATGGAACTGGGCGGCAATGCGCCGGTGATCGTGTGTAATGACGCCGATCTCGATGTCGCGGTTGAAGGCGCGATGGTGGCCAAGATGCGCAATGGCGGCGAGGCCTGCACGGCCGCCAATCGCTTTTACGTCGAGGACGGCATCGCCGATGCGTTCACGCGGCGTTTTGCCGAACGTATGCAGGCGCTGAAAATCGGTCCGGGGCTGGAAGCTGGTGTCGATTTGGGGCCCTTGATCAATAAGGCGGCGCAAGACGACATGGCGGCGTTGGTGGCGGATGCGCGCGGCCATGGCGGTCGGGTGCTGACGGGCGGCGAGAAACTGAACCGCAAGGGTTTTTACTTTCAGCCGACGGTGATCGCCGATGCCGGCGACGGTGCGCAGATGCTGGCCGACGAGATCTTCGGGCCGATCGCGCCGATCCAACGTTTTGACGATCTCGATGACGCGGTCGCCCGCGCCAATGCCACCGATTATGGCTTGATCGCCTATGTCTTCACCCAAGACCTGAAAAAGGGCCTTGGCCTGTCGGAACGCTTGGATGTTGGCATGGTTGGGCTTAACCGCGGCGTGGTGTCGGATCCGGCGGCGCCCTTTGGCGGGGTCAAGCAATCGGGTATTGGCCGTGAGGGTGCGCATGACGGCATGCTCGAGTTCCTTGAGAAGAAATATATCGCGGTGGACTGGTAGGGTCATGGCAGCGACAAACATCATCATGCCGCAATTGGGCGAGTCGGTTGAGGAAGGCACAGTGTCGGCCTGGCACAAGCAGCCCGGCGATAGGGTGGCGGTCGACGAGGTGCTGCTGGAGATCGAGACCGACAAGGTGGCAACCGAAGTGCCGTCGCTGGTCGCCGGCACTTTGACTGAAATTTTGGTCGCCGCCGGCGCCACCGCCAAGGTTGGTGCGACCCTGGCGGTGATCGACAGTGAAGGCGCCGCCGCCGCGCCAGCGCAGCCGCAACCCATACCGCCGGCATCGCCGCCACCGCCATCGGCGACTGCGGCCGCCCGCGCGCCGCTGGCACCCCATGATCCCGATTATCGCGCCAAGGTGTTCCGCCGCACCGCGCCCAATGGCACGCCATTGTCGCCGGCGGTGCGCAGACTGCTGGCGCGCCATGATCTCGACCCCGCCGCCATTGCCGGCACCGGGCGCGATGGCCGCATTCAGCGCAAGGATGTGCTAGCCTATCTTGAAGCCGGCCCGGCAGCTAGCGCAAGTGCGGCGCCCAGCCTTGGCGCCAGCGAGACCGAGACCATGCCATTCTCAAGCTTGCGCAAGCGCATCGCCGCCAATATGCGCCGCTCCAAGGCTGACAGCGCGCATGTGCTGCAAGCCATCGAGGCCGACTTTCACGCCATCGAACAGGTGCGGGCCGGCTTCAAACAAGCCTGGCGCGACAAATATGGCGGCGCGCTGACCTATTTGCCGTTCATCGCCCGGGCGGTGTGCCTGGCCTTGGCCGAGTTCCCACAGCTCAACGGTCATCGCGACGGTGACAATCTGGTGCTGCACAAGCGCATCGATCTTGGCTTCGCCATAGACCTTGACAAACAAGGCTTGCTGGCGCCGGTGCTGCGCGATGCCGGCGCGATGAACGTGCCGGCCTTGGCCCGTGGCATCGCCGACCTGGCCGAACGCGCCCGCGCCGGTCGTCTCAGCCCCGACGACATGAAGGGCGCGGGCTACACCCTGACCAATAATGGCAGCTTCGGCACCATGATCACCGCGCCGATCATCAATCAGCCGCAGGTTGCCATTCTCTCGACCGACGGTGTCCGCCGCCGGCCTTGGGTGATCGACGGGCCAGATGGTGAGGAAATCGCCATTCGCCCCATCGGCGTCCTTGCCCAGAGCTTCGATCATTGCGTCATTGACGGGGCTTATTCCGGGTCCTTCCTCAACCGCCTCAAGACGATCATCGAAACCCAGGATTGGCTGCGCGAATTCCTATGACCGCGCCCGCCGCCCGCCCGCCTTCGCCGCCCGCAACGGGGCCGTCGAACCGCGGACGACGAGGCGCGGTGGCAATTCGATCACGCGCGCCTCGCCTGGTGCTTGCTCGATCAAATGCATCACCGTCCGCGCCGCTTCCACGCCCATTTCGTAAAGAGGTACATGCAATGTGGTCAGGGGTGGGTGGAATTTATCGGCGAAAGGCATGTCATTGAAGCCGGTGATTGACACATCCTTGGGGCAGGACAGACCAGCGGTCTTCAAGGCATCGTAACAGCCCAAGGCCATCAGATCATTGGCGGCAACTACGGCGGTGAAGCGTTGAGGGCCGGCCAGCAATTTGGTCAAGGCCTGTTTGCCTTCCGCCTCGGAATAGGCCTTGCAATTAACGATCAATTTGCGGTCCGCCTTCAGGCCATGATCGCGCATGCAGGCGATGAACGCGGCACGGCGTTGATAGCCGGTGGACGTTTGTTGCGGCCCGGCGATATGCGCGATGTCGCGATGGCCCAGCGCGACCAAATGATCGACCGCCTGGCGAATGCCCAGCATGTCGTCTGGCACTACTGCGGAAACCGCATCGCTTTCAATCCGGCGATTGATCAGCACCACCGGGGTGCCGTCGTCCATGGCGTCCTTGATCAGATCATCGGCGCGATGCGCGGTCGCCAGAATCAAGCCGTCGGTCTGGCGCGCGCGCATGCGTTCGACAATACGTCGTTCTTCATCCAGGCCATTGTCGGAGTCGGCCAAGATTGCGGTATAGCCCTGTTTGGCGAGTTGGTGTTCAATCCCGCGAATGATCGATGGAAATACCGGGTTGGTGAGGTCGGGAATCACCACGCCAACGGTGAAGGAGCGATTGACTCGCAAGGCCAAGGCAAAGGGATTGGTCTTATAGCCAAGCTCGGCGGCGCTTTGACGGATCTTTTCCGCCACCGCGTCCGAAACCACATAGCCGGATTTGAGATTGAGAACGCGCGATACGGTCGACAAATGAACGCCAGCGCGTTCCGCGACATCGCGCAAGGTCGCTCTTTGCTTTGCCATGGCCTCCGATTCCAATTCGCGACAGCGCCATAGGACGCTGTAATTTTTATTATACAGACGATTGAGGAATAAGCGCAATTTCCTTGTTGCGAACATTTCATGCCAGGGCTGGCAGCAATAATCGGTGCCATGATGACGGCTTATTCTTGCACTGTGCGGCTAATCGGATTATAGCTACACAAACGTTTGCGTAAGCGGAAAACCGGGCTTGTGGGATTAAGCCGATAGGCCGCTGTGCCGTCCGATGCGGCGGGCGCGCATAAGGTTTGAACATTAAAAACACGAAAAACATGAAAGGAACAATCATGTCCGATAATGCCAAGAAGCCGGTGCGGATCGGTTGGGTCGGCACGGGGCGCATGGGCTTTGCCATGGCCGCCCGCCTGATCAAGGCGGGCCACGATGTCAGTGTCTATAATCGCACGCGCGCCAAGGCGGAGCCGTTGGCGGCCATGGGCGGCCGGCTTGTCGACAGTCCGGCGCAATTGGCGTCTTGCGACATCACCTTCTCGATGGTGTCAGGGCCGGCGGATTTGAAGGAAGTGGTCAGCGGTTCCCAGGGTATTTTGTCGGACGCCAGCACGGCGCCGCGCATTCATGTCGATTGCTCCAGCGTCTCGACCGAGGGGTCGGCGCTGGTGCGCGACGCATTGGCGGCGCGGGGTGCGGCGATGATTGCGGCGCCGGTGTCGGGCAACGCCAAGGTGGTGGAAGCCGGCCGGCTTTCCATTGTCGCTTCGGGCCCCAAGGCGGCCTTCGAAGAAGTGGCGTCCTTGCTGGATTTACTGGGCGAGGGCGTCTCTTATGTCGGCGAGGGCGAACTCGCGCGGATGGTGAAGATTTGCCACAATATTTTGCTCGGCGTTGTCACCCAATCTTTGGCCGAGATCACTGTGTTGGCGGAAAAGGGCGGGGTGAAGCGGCATGCCTTTCTCGACTTCATCAACAAGAGCGTAATGGGCTCGGTGTTCACTGCCTATAAGACGCCGGCTTTCGTCAATCTCGATTGGAAGCCGACCTTTACGCCGGCATTGCTAAAAAAGGATTTGGATTTAGGCTTGGCGGCCGGCCGCGACCTCGGCGTGCCGCAGCCATTGACGGCGCTAACCCGCGAAATTGTTCAAAGCATGATTGGCAATGGCTATACCGATATTGACTTTGGCGCCTTGCTGGAACTTCAGGCCAAGGCCTCTGGCTTGGCGTTGGCTCCGGAAAATGTCGAAGTGTCCGACGGACTGAGCAAATAAAGAGAAGTCTGATCATATAGCGCTGGCAACGAAATATTTGGGGAGCGATCGATGACGACAAGGCAGCCAGACATGGAAACACCGTCCCGCCTGATCAGTGGTTATGGCAAGATCGCCCTGTTGCTGGCGACAGCTTTGGCACTTTTGGCGACACCCATGGTGTCGCCGGCGATGCATGACATTGCTCAGCATTTTGGCGGTCAAATGGAGACCGACCCAACCGCCCGCGCCTTGACTTGGATGCTGTCTTTTACCACCGACGATGTCAGCATCCGGCTGTTGATCAAGTTCATTTTGTTGTCAATTCCGGCGCTGATGATCGTTGTTTGCTCGCCGCTCACGGGCCTGTTGAGCGACTATTGGGGGCGACGTAAGCTGCTGATTTATGCGCTGATCTTGTTCGCCATATCCGGCATGTCGGGATATTTCGTCAACACGTTGACCGGTCTGTTCATTGGCCGCTTGTTGCTGGGCGCGTCGATCGCCGCGATCAAAACCCTGACCGTGGCCATGGTGGGCGATTATTTCCTCGGCAAGGAGCGCGACCGCTTCATCGGCTGGCAGGGATCGGCGATGAAATTCGGTGGCGTGGCATTTTTGCTGTTGGGCGGATATCTGGCGGAAATTCACTGGCGGATACCGTTTTGGGGCTATGCCTTGGCGTTTGTCGCGCTGCCGGGTGTGATCTGGAGCCTAGCCGATGTTCAACCTGGCGCGGGCTCGAAGGCGACGGGCAAGCCGGGCGGCGTTACTCCGGCAACGCCAATATTGGCGGTCTCGATCATCACCTTCTCGGCCTTCCTCGCATCGGTGCTGTTTTTCATGACCTTGGTGCAACTGCCCTTTTATATGCCCGAACAATTTCCCGGACGCGGTCCCAAGGATGTCGGCATTGCCATCGCCTTGGCCAATTTGGTTGGCGCGGCGGTAGCGATCTTTTTTTATCGGCTTAAGGCGCGGCTCAGTTACCCGGCGATTTTCTCGTTGATCTTCCTGGTCATGGGCTGTGGTTACGCGGCGGTTGCGCTGGCCCCCAGTTTTCCGGTGTTGCTGCTGGCCATGGCAATTTGCGGCTGTGCCTTTGGCATGATCGTGCCGGCGCAAAGCGCCTGGATGCTGGCCACCGTGTCCAATGCGCGGCGCGGCTTTGGCATTGGGCTGGTGACGACGGGAATGTTTTTGGGCCAGTTCGCCGCGCCAATGGCGATCGAACCGTTCATCGACCCCGCCAATCCCGGTCAGGTTTTTCAAGCCGCGGCGATTGGCCTGGTCAGCCTGGCGGCAATCTACGCCATTGCCGGCACGATGTTGCGGCGGCCCGCGCCCAGCGGTCAGTGATACCCAGCGCGGGAGATACCTGATTGGTTGACCCGCTGCAATTATTGCTGATCTTCGCGGCGATCGCGCTGGGCAGCTTGGCCAAGGGCGTGGCGGGGTTTGGCTTGCCCTTGGTGGCGATGCCAATTTTGGCGGCGATCATCGGCGTTGAACATGCGGTGGTGGTCATGACCCTGCCCAGCCTGGTCTCCAATGGCTGGCTGGTGTGGGTGAACCGTCATGCCGCGCCACCGGCACGGCGCCTGGCCTTGTTCCTGGTCGCGGCCATGCTGGGCGGCGTTGTCGGCACCTGGCTGCTCGCGCTCGTCAGCGAGCGGGTGTTGATGCTGGTGCTGGCGCTGTGGTTGGCGGTGTATCTGGCCATGCTGGCTTGGAAACCCGAATTCCGGTTGCCATGGCCACAAATCTTTGCGCCCATATTCGGCATTTGCGCCGGCGCGCTGCAGGGCGCCACTGGTATTTCAGCGCCCATCGTCGCCTCTTATCTGACCGGCATTGGCCTGGTGAAGGAAGGATTTGTCTTTTCATTGGCTTTGGCTTTCAGCTTGATCGCGGTGTCGCAAGGTGGAGCGATGCTGCATTATGATTTGTTTACGGCGACACGTTTGTTCGAAGGCTTGGCGGCGCTGGTCCCGGTGATCGTGTTTTTACGTATCGGCGTCCGCTGGGGGCGCTCGATCAGCGTCGATTTGTTTCGTAAAATCATGATGTTGTTGTTTATCCTCACGGAAGCGCGACTGATTTACGCAGGTTTGTGGGGATGAAATGTCGACAAGGACTTGCCAAGCGGCACCCAGATGGCTACTGTACAGGCAAACGTTTGCGTTATAAAAACGATTGGCTGCCAAGAACGCCGCCGCTTTTGGTTGTCCCAACCTTGAATAGATGAACGCAAGCGTTGCGGCTGGAAACAACAGGGGAGAGATCGGATGGGCGATTTATTAAAGCGAGGTGAGCCTGTGTGCGTGCGCGCCCGGTGGCTGTGCCGCAGTTCGGCTCTGGCGCTTGCGTGCGCTGTGGGTCTGTCGACGGGGGAGGGTTTCGCGCAAGACGCCGCCCCAGCGGCCGCCGATGATGGCATGTTCTTGGAAACCATTACCATTACCTCCCGTCGCTATGAGGAAAGCGCTCAGGACGCGCCGGTGTCGGTCAATGTGATGACGAGTGATTTTCTCACCAATCAGCGGATCGACTCGGTCGATGACGTGATCGAGTTTTCGCCGGGCACGGCCTTCGTGCGGTTTGTGAAGACAGCACCTGAATACAGCATGCGCGGCATCAGCAATCTGGCAGAGGGCTCCTCCGGTGAATCCTCGGTGCAGACCGTGATCGATGATGTCGTGATCTCCAAGGATTTCATGAAAAACCCGGCGATGTTCGACGTTCAGCGGGTGGAAGTGTTGCGCGGACCGCAAGGCACTGCCTTTGGCCGCAATGCCTCCGCTGGCCTGGTGCACATCGTCACCAAGCGCCCGACCAAGGATTTCGAGGCCGGCATCACCGCTGGCGCCGGCAGCCATGGCCTGATCGAGACCAATGGCTATATTAGCGGCCCGGTGACTGAAACGCTGTCGGCGCGGCTGGCCTATAATTTCGATCATACCGGCGGCTATACCAAGTCGATCTCCACCGGTAAGGGGCTCGATGGCCAAGAAAATATTTCCATCCGTGGCTCGCTGTTGTTCGAGCCGACGGATAGCTTGAGCATTTATTTCAAGGCCGAATATAGCGAGGATAATGACGAATCGCCGGTGCGGCGCTCGCGCGATTGTAGTTTCCCCACCATTGACGGTACCGGCGCAACGGCGCCGTCCCCGCCGCATCCGCCATGGCCGGGCGTGTTCCAGGATTCCTGCAATCCTTGGCGGACCGAGATTTCGGATGGCAATTTCTTCCTTGACCGTGAGATCATCAATCTCACCGGCGAAATTGCCTGGGACTTGACCGAGGGTTTGACGCTGACTTCCGTGACCGGATATCTGGACGGCAGTAGCGACAAATTGCAGGACGCGCATGGCACGCCGTTCAACGTGCTGTTCCAGCAGGTCAATGAAGATGCACAGTCGTTCTCGCAAGAACTGCGGCTGGATAATCATGCCTCTGGCGCGCGCTTCCGCTGGTTGGCCGGCGTCTATTATCTGACGGATGAGCATGATCGTTTCGACGAGAATCAGTTCTTCCAGGATAATGCGCTGCCATTCCCGCGGGTGCCGACCAAGGACACCAAGATCTCGCGCAATGAAACCGAAAGCATTGGCGTGTTCGGTGAGGCCACCTATGACATCACCGATAAGCTGAACGCGACCTTCGGTGTGCGTTGGAGCCGTGATGAAAAGGATTATTCCATCAGCCATACCGGCTTTGGCTTCGCGGCCATTTTGGAACAGTTCGACGGATGCGCCTTCATCCCGCCGCAGGGCCGTTTCACCTGTGGGAGCGAAGCCGCACCGATTGGCTTTGCCACGCCGGTGAGCGCCAGCGACAGTTGGAGCGATGCCGCCATGAAGGCGTCGCTGCAATATCAGATCGATGATAGCAATATGGTCTATGCGCTGTTTTCGCAGGGTTATAAGTCGGGCGGCTTCCAGCCCGAGCCACCCAACGAAATTGCCGCGCAAACATCGTTCAACAAAGAGAACTCGACCAATTACGAAATCGGCTGGAAAGGTGAGTTCAATCGTCAATTGCGGGTTTCGGTGTCGGGCTATTTCCTGAAATACAGCAATCTGCAATTGTCGCAATTCATCCAAAGCGGCGCGGCCTTCTTCCAGGCCATCAGCAATGCCGGTGACGCGGAAACCTTGGGCGTGGAGGCCGAGGCGACGTGGCAAGTGACGCCGAATTTCCGGCTTTCCGGCAGCTTTTCGGTGTTGGACGCGCAGCTTAAGAACACGGTTTTGAACACCGAGTTCGGCGCCGCCCCGGTCGACTTTAGCGGCACGCGGCCGGACAATGTGCCGAAATGGACCGCCACCGCCATCGCCGAATATGATTTCGACTTAAGTGATGGCTCGGTGTTCACGCTGCGGGCGGACTATCGTGGCCGTGGCAATGCGTTTGATGATATCGGGGAGCAGCCACAACGCTTGCGGCCGGGCATCGGTATCTTTGGCGCGCAAGGGCGTTGGACCTCCGCCGATGGCCATTACACCATCGCCGTCTGGGGGCGGAATATTTTCCGGGAGAAGAATAACATTCTCAATATCGGGCCGCCCCAGCCCAACACCATTCAGCTGCCGTCGGCGTTTGGCCCACCGCCGACATATGGTGGCACCATCAGCTATCGCTTTTGATTTTTGCCGAGAACGGATATGAGCGATAGACGATAATAATCTCGGCGTACAAAATGCGGCGGCATGCGCGACATGCCGCCGCTTTTCTTTTGCCCAGGCGACTGCAAGCAGCCTGGCCCGCGGCGACCGCGTCCGACTTTTCTTGACGAAGATGGCGGCCTGTATTATAGTTACGCAAACGTTTGCATAATAAGGTGCAACAAAAGCTGCTTTGGGGGCGTCGATCGTCGGCGCAATAGGAGAGACCAGTCATGACCGAGCAACGCCAGCCACCACCTTATCTGACGCCACGGTTCAAGCCCGGACTTTATAATTGGGACATGTTTGTCGGCCCCCGCGCCGGTCAGCCAGCGGTAGACTTCACCGTCACCGATTTTGACGACAATCCGATCAAGCTGTCGGATTTTCGCGGCAAGTGGGTGGTGCTGGAGACCGGCTCGGCGACCTGCTCTCAATATACCAAGAACATCGGCCGCATGGAGGAACTTGCCAGAGAGTTTCCGGATGTCGAGTTTCTGCTCGTCTATGTGCGCGAGGCGCATCCCGGCGAGCGCAAGAAACAACACAAGACCATGGCCGACAAAAAACAGGGCGCGGCTTTGTTGCCGAAAAAATATGGCGAGCATCGCCGCATTTTGATCGATTCACTGGATGGCGGCATGCACCGCGCTTATGGCGCCATGCCCAATATCGTTTACATCATCAATCCCGACGGCATTGTCCATTATCGCTGCGACTGGGCGCATGTCTCGGGCATTCGCGCCGCCTTGGCTGATCGCAGCCGGGTGCACACCAACGAACATGCCGACATGTCCGACATCAACGCCTCGCGCGGGGCCTGGATCGCGGTGCGCACGATGTGGACCGGCGGCCTCGTTGCCTTGTACGATTTTTTCGTGGCGCTGCCGACGCTGTTTAAAAAACACAAGCTGGTCGACGATTTCTACGCCAAATATGGGCGGTTTCGGTCGCGGCCGGACGAGACGTTGGACGACCTTGAGCGCGAGGCCCAAGCCCGGCGCGAGCAGCCGGCGACGAAATAGCGAGCGTCAAGGCCAGAGCAGCCACAGATAAGCCAGATAGCCCAGCAGCAGCACCGCGCCTTCCCAGCGCGAGATCCGCAAACCGGTCCACGCGGCAGCAATTAGCAGCAGCGAGACTCCCAGCATCAGCGGATTGTTGAAGCTGGTGATGTCGGCCGGCACGGCGCTGGGCGCGATCAGCGCGGTGGCGCCGCCGATGCCTAGAATATTGTAAATATTGGAGCCGATGATATTGCCGAAGGCGACATCGCCCTGGCGCCGGAACGCCGCCAGCACGGACGTCACCAATTCCGGTAGCGATGTGCCGACCGCGACAATGGTCAAGCCAATCACCGTTTCCGAAATGCCGAAGGACTGCGCCAGGCTGACGGCGCCGTCGACCAGCAAGACACCGCCCAAAATCACCAGCGCCAAACCGCCCAGCGCCAGCAGCAGCGGCGACAGGATCGCCCCATGCTTGGCCCATCGTCTGGCCGGCGCGGTGGCGGGATCGGCGGCTTGCAGGGCGGCGGCCTTGTCATAGACCGCGCCATGATCGGGCACGATCTGAAATTTCCGCTCCTGGCGAAAAGCGATATAAACATAGGCCATCAGCGCCAACATAAACAGCGCTCCCAGCCAGCGGGTCATCGGCGTCAGCGCTGCCAACAGCACGAAGGCGGCGGTCACCGCCACCATCGCCAAGCCGTCACGCCGCAGCGCCGCGGAAGTCACGGCCATTGGGTAAAGCAAGGCCGAAGCGCCGACAATCAGCAGGATATTGGCGATATTCGATCCGACGATATTGCCGAAGGCGATGCCCGGCGCGCCGATCAGCGCCGCTTGCACCGATGTCACCAATTCCGGCGTCGAGGTGCCAAAGCCGACCAGCGTCAGCCCAATCACCAGTGGCGAAACCCCAAGGCTGGCGGCCACCCGCACCGCCCCGCGCACCAACAGATCGCCGCCAACAATCAGCAGCACCAGCCCAGCCAACAGCGGCAACCATGTCTCGATCATGTTTGGATCCTCGGCGGCGCCAAATGCGGGCCCGCGACCGCAAGGCGATGATGTGGCGATCGCAAAACCGCCACACAAGCCATGCCAAAAAATTTTTTCCGCCGCTCTGCGGCGCCCCAAACCACATTGACCCCTCTGCTCCGGCGCGCCATGGTTTCAGCTTGTGCCTATCGCAACGGTTCGGACCATGTGGCGCGGTGGTGCCATTGGCGGCAACAGGTGTTTGGGTCAGTTCATGAGGTCACGCGCAGGCGCCATATTCGGTTGGGAACTTGCTGGGTCGGTTTTCATCATCATTTTTGGATCGGCGCTGCATTTTCTGTTCGACTGGCTTGGCGGTTGGCGCCCAGTAGCTCTGATTGCTGCGGTCAATGAATCGATCTGGGAACATTTGAAGCTGGCGTTTTGGCCGGGTTTGTTTTGGGCCTTGCTGGCCAAAGACCGGCTGGCCTTGTCCTTGCGCGAACGGCTGGCCGGCAAAGGCTTCGGGCTGTTGGTGACGGCGGTGATGATTGTCGCAATCTTTCGCGGCTATACGGCAATTCTCGGCTACAATCTTTTGTGGCTCGACATTGGCACATTCGCCTTGGCGGTTGTGTTTGGGCAAATGGTTGCAGCGGCTGTTGGCTTGCGGGCAAGCGCGGCACCGGTGCTTATTTGGCTTGGCTTAGGCTTGCTCGCCTTGCAGCTCATTGCCTATGCGGTGTTCACTTTCCATCCGCCCGATTTTTGGCTTTTTGTCGATGCCCGGAGCGGGCTTATGGGCATCCCGCCGCAATGAACGGGGCGCTGAAACCGGCACCCGCCGCGCCGGCCATGAACCCTGCGGCGGGATCAGAGCGCTGGATCATGGCGGAGTGGGCGGGATTCGAACCCGCGAGGGAGTTGCCCCCCAACACGCTTTCCAGGCGTGCGCCTTAAACCGCTCGGCCACCACTCCATATCGGTCTCGTCGGGCGTTTGGCGAGACGCCGGCACTATATCGTTCCGTGCTGCGCGTGCAAGGTGGAATGGCTTTTCCCAGCGCCGCGATCTTGCTAAGAAGCGATCAGGCTTTTGGCTTGGCCGTGCATCCTGCCGGCGGCGCCGGGCCGAACAGGGGACATCCGCATGCGATTTTGGCGCGGCTGCGGCTGGTTTTTCTTGGTGATGGGCATTGGCGTGCTGGGCATGGATATGCTGCATTCCCTGGAAGAGGGGCGGTTGCATATCTTCAGCCTGGCCGAGCATTGGGCCAGCCTGGCGCCGGAGAGCTTTGGTGCATTTTGGGGCGATGACCAGGCGGCTCAGGGCTGGGGGCATCGCCTTCTGGCCGCCTTGTTGCGGTTGCCGGGCTTTGCCCCTTTCCTGCTGTTAGGCCTGATCCTGATCGTCACCCATCCCTATCGGCGGCGTGGGATTTTTCGCCGCTAATGTGGTGGATTTGCAGTTCGCTACATTGCTTGTTGCGAGCGCGGAAGCGAACTTCAAATCCGAAAACCACAGGAGAAATATAGAGTTGCTAGCGTCCTTGTCGCACCGAAAATTCGTTCGGAGCCTGAAACTTAATCAAAAGAATTTCGGATTCGGGACACGAGCAGCCCGTCTCAGCCAACGGTCCAGGTTTGGCCGCGCCGCAGCAGCGCGTCCAAATCGCCCTTGCGGCCATGTGCCACCGCGTCGGCCTGTTCCGCGACCGCGGCATTGAAGGCCAGCGTGGGGTCGCAATACAGCACGCCCAGCATCACCGGAAAATCGCGCAACGGCAATTCCGCCAGCAAATGCGCCAGGGTGCGGTTGGTTTCGTCATGGACCAGCACATCGGCCTCGGTGAAGCCATTTTCACCCAGGGTGATGACTTCCAGCGACAAACTTTGGGTGTTGAGCCGCAGTCCCTTGTCGCGGTTTTTGCCAAACAGCATCGGCTTGCCATGTTCCAGGAGAAGCTGGCGTTCGGCGGCGGCGGCTTTTTCCGTGAAGTCGGCGAAGACGCCGTCATTATAGACGATGCAGTTTTGGAAAATTTCGACGAAGCTGGCGCCCTTGTGCGCGTGCGCGCGCTTGAACACTTCCGGCATGTGTTTTTGGGCTGTGTCGATGGTGCGGGCAACGAACCGCGCGCCAGCGCCCAGCGCGAAGGCGCAGGGGTTGATCGGCCGGTCGACCGAACCATAGGGCGTTGACGGCGAGCGGGTGCCAAGCCGGCTGGTCGGCGAATATTGGCCCTTGGTCAGGCCGTAGATTTCATTGTTGAACAGCAGAATATTGATGTCGACATTGCGCCGCAGCACATGCATCAAATGATTGCCGCCGATGGATAGGCCATCGCCGTCGCCGGTCACCATCCAGACGTCCAATTCGGGATTGGCCAGCTTGATGCCGGTGGCAAAAGCCGGCGCCCGGCCATGAATGGTGTGAAAACCATAAGTGGCCATATAATAGGGAAAGCGCGAGGAGCAGCCGATGCCAGAGACGAACACGGTCTTTTCCGGTGGCGTGCCAATTTCCGGCAGTGTCCGCTGCATGCATTTCAAGATCGCATAATCGCCGCAGCCAGGGCACCAGCGCACTTCCTGGTCGGACGAGAAGTCGGCGGGCGTCAGTTTCACGATTTCGTTCATGGCTAAATTCTCCAGGCCATTGTCGCGGGCGTCTAGGCGCCCAATTCCTCGCGGATCACATCCATGATCTCGGCAATCTTGAACGGCTGTCCCGACACCTTGTTCACTTGCCGCAGCTCCAGCCGGAACTTGTCACGCAGCAGCGTCGCCAATTGCCCGGTGTTCATTTCAGGCACGATCACCCGGTCATAGCCGCCTAGCAGGGCTTCCAGATTGCGCGGGAACGGATTGATATGGCGCAGATGGATATGGGAGACATCCAGTCCCTGATTGCGGGCGCGGCGCACGGCTTGTTCGATGGGGCCAAAGGTCGAACCCCAGCCGACTACCGCCAGCTTGCCACGCGCCTCGCCACGGGTCACGCTTTGCAGCGGAATGTCGTTGGCAATGCCGGCCACCTTGGCGGCCCGGGTGTCGGTCATTTTTTGATGATTAGCCGGATCATAGGAAATATGCCCAGTGTCGAAAGACCGTTCAATGCCGCCAACGCGGTGCATCAGCCCTGGCGTACCCGGTTTCACCCATGGCCGGCTCAAGGTGTCGGGGGCGCGCTCGAACGGGTTGAAATGGCCACCTTCCGCTGGCGCGTCGGTGCGGAAGCTGACCGGGAACGGCTCCAATTCCGACACATTGGGAATCTTCCAAGGTTCCGCCGCATTGGCCATATAGCCGTCGGTCAGCAACATCACCGGGGTCATGTATTTCACCGCCAGGCGCACCGCCTCGATCGCGACATCGAAACAATCCGAAGGCGAGGAACTGGAAATCACTGGCAAGGGCGAATCCGCATTACGGCCATAAACCGCTTGATAGAGATCCGATTGCTCGGTCTTGGTCGGCAAGCCGGTCGACGGTCCGCCACGCTGGGAGTTGACGATCACCAGCGGCAATTCGGTGGCGATGGCCAGGCCCATGGCTTCAGTCTTCAAGGCAATACCGGGACCCGAGGATGAAGTGACGCCCAATTGCCCGGCATAAGACGCGCCGATGGCGGCGCAAATCGCGGCGATTTCATCCTCGGCTTGAAATGTTTGCACGCCATATTCTCGCATCGTGGCCAAGGCATGCAGCAAGGACGACGCGGGCGTAATCGGGTAAGACCCGAAAAACAATGGCAGGCCGGCTAATTTGGCGCCGGCGGCCAAGCCATAAGACAGCGCCTGCGCGCCGGTTACGGTGCGGTAAAGCCCCGGCTCGACTTCGGCCGCGCCGATAAAATAACGTTTCACGCCATCGCCCAGCTCGGCGGTTTCGCCATAGGCGTGGCCGGCATTGAGGGCGGCGATATTGGCTTCGGCGATTTCGGGCTTTTTGGCGAATTTGGCTTGCAGCCAGTCGATGATGGCTTGGCGCTTGCGGCCGAACATCCACAGCACCAAACCCAGCGTCCACATATTCTTGCAGCGCAGCGCTTCCTTATTGCCGAGGCCAAAATCCTTCACCGCCTCGACCGTCAGCCGCGACATCTCGATTTTCAACACCCGGTGCTTCTTCAAGGTGCCGTCGCTCAAAGGGTCGCCTTCAAATCCCGCTTTTTGCAAATTGCGCGGCGTAAAGCTGTCAATGTCGACAATGATCAAGCCGCCGGCCGGCACATCGGCCAAATTCACCTTCAAGGCCGCGGGGTTCATAGCCACCAGAACATCCGGCGCATCGCCTGCGGTCATGATGGCGGAAGAGCCGAAATTGATCTGAAAGGCCGAGACGCCAAACGTGGTGCCCACCGGAGCCCGAATTTCCGCGGGAAAGTCCGGGAAAGTCGCAAGGTCCGAGCCTTCCAGCGCGGTCGAAGTGGTGAATTGCGAGCCGGTCAATTGCATGCCGTCGCCGGAATCGCCGGCAAAGCGAATGACCACGGATTCCAGTTCCTCGAAATGCGCGTCTTCCGAGCTCAGAACATTTGCACGCTGGGTCGCCATCGAGTCGTCCTTTTATTTTATCGCCTTTTATTGCCTTTTATCGCGGCGCGTGATGGCCGTCGATTATTGCAGCGCAGCATCAAACGGATGCCAAAACAACGCCTTATCTAAAATATTCATATAGAAAGATGGGCCACAAATTACACGGATCAAGTCTGGCTGCAACACAGCTTTTTTTAGAGGGTGACAAGTTCAACTTGTTTGAACCGGGCCGGCTTTCTAAGCTGGCGGCGTTCATTTCCGGGGTTCCTTGACAGACATGGCGATAGGGCAGGGCAGCGAAACCGATCAAGGCGCCGCTGACGGCGGTCGGCTGGCGCGCCGCATTGGCTATATCCTTGGACCGGTCTTGGCGGTGCTGATTTGGCTGTCTGCGCCGCCAGAGGGCATGAGCCAGGCGGCTTGGCAGGTGGTCGGTTTGGCGGCGTGGATGACCAGTTGGTGGATCACCGAAGCGGTGCCAATTCCGGCCACCTCGATCCTGCCGCCGATTGTGTTGCCGCTCTTGGGGGTGATGCCGATTGGCGAAGCGCTGGCGCCTTATGCCAATCCGATCATGGCCCTGATATTCGGTGGCATGGTGGTGGCCCTGGCGCTGGAGCGCTGGCAATTGCATCGGCGCCTGGCATTGGCGGTGCTGGCCCGGGTCGGTGGCCGCCCGGCGGCGCTGTTGGCGGGGTTCATGGCCACCAGCGCGTTTTTGTCGATGTGGTTGTCGAATTCGGCGACGACGATGATGATGCTGCCGATCGCGGTGTCGGTCGCCGCCGTCATCTGTGGCCAGCAGATTGGCGGAGCGGCCAAGCCGTTCACCCTGGCGTTGTTGCTTGGGATTGCCTATTCGGCCTCGCTGGGCGGGCTCGCCACCTTGATCGGCACGCCGCCCAATGCCATGGCGGTGGCGTATTTGCGCCAGCATTTCGGCTTGGAAATCAGCTTTATCGACTGGATGAAGGTGGGTTTGCCGGCGACCTTGGTGCTGCTGCCCTTGGTATGGGGCGTGCTGCGGCTGATGTTTGCCATGCCGGAGCGGCTGAGTCAGGCCGGTCGCGCCTATATCGTCGATGAATTAGCGGGGATGGGCAAAATGACAGCGCCGGAACGCCGGGTTGCCTGGATCGGCTTGGTGATGGCGACGGCTTGGATGTCCAGCCGGTGGCTGCGGGAATTGCCGGGGCTTCAAGGCCTGAGCGATGCGATGATCGCGATTTTGGGGGCGCTGGCGGTGCTGACCTTGCCGTCTGGCCTGCGCGGCGCTGCGGCGGCGGACCGCCAGCTTCTGGATTGGCGCGCAACCGCTGGCCTGAATTGGGGCCTGTTGCTGTTATTCGGCGGCGGTCTCAGCCTGGCGGCGGGGATGAGCCAATCCGGCTTGGCCGGCTGGTTGGGTCAGCAATTGGCGGGGCTGGCCGACATGCCGGTTTGGATGTTGTTGGCGGCATTGGTGGCGATGGTGGTGTTTTTGACCGAGCTGACCAGCAATACGGCCACGACAGCGGCCTTGCTGCCAGTGCTGGGGGCGCTGGCGGGGGCGACGGGGTTGGACCCGCTGTTATTGGCGGCGCCGGCGGCCCTGGCGGCGACCTGTGCATTCATGATGCCGGTGGCGACCGGCCCCAACGCCATTGTCTTTTCCAGCGGCTATATCACGATTCCGCAAATGGCGCGGGTGGGCTTGATCCTCAATCTGATCGCGATTGTCGTGCTGGTGCCATTGGGGCTATGGCTGGCGCCGCTGATCGTCAGCCACTGAGCGGGCTGGACTTCCCCACCCCACGGGCCATATAAGGCGGCCATGGCAAATCTGGAAAGCGCCGGCAGCCGTTCATTTGTCAAGATGCACGGCCTCGGCAATGACTTCGTGATTTTCGACGCGCGGCGGGAACCCTTGTTGTTTTCGCCCGATCAAGTGCGCCTGCTGGCCGACCGCCGCTTTGGCATTGGTTGCGATCAGCTGATCGTGATCGAGCCAGCAGGCCCCGCCCATGCCGGCGCCGACCTGTTCCTGCGTTTCTACAATAGCGATGGCTCGCAAGCCGGCGCCTGCGGCAATGGCAGCCGCTGCGCCGCCGCCCTGTTGTTCGCCGAAGCCCCGCGCGAGCGACTCGCCATCGCCACCAGGGGCGGTTGGCTGGAAGCCCGCAGCGCCGCCGACGGCCAGGTCGCCATCGACATGGGCGCGCCGAAGCTGGACTGGCAGTCGATTCCACTGGCGCAAGCGCTGGACACATTGCATCTGCCCTTGACGGTGGGGCCGCTGGCCGACCCGGTGGCGGTATCGATGGGCAATCCCCATGCGGTGTTTTTTGTCGACGACGCGGCGGCCATCGACCTTGCCGCGCTGGGCCCTGGCCTGGAAACCGACCCGCTGTTTCCCGAACGCGCCAACATCTCGGTGGCGCAGGTGGCGGCGCCCGATCATCTGATCCTGCGGGTCTGGGAGCGTGGCGCCGGCCTGACCTATGCGTGCGGCACGGCGGCGTGCGCCAGCCTGGTCGCCGGGGTTCGTCGCGGCTTGAGCGATCGCAAGGCGCGGATCAGCCAGCCCGGCGGTGATCTGGAGGTCGAATGGCGCGCCACCGACGATCATGTCATCATGACCGGGCCGGTGTCGGTCAGCTTCATGGGCATGACCGAAGTGCCAGCCCTGGGGGATGTGGCATGAGCGGGCCTGATGTCGTCACCTTCGGTTGCCGATTGAATGCCTATGAATCGCAAGCCATCGCCGACGCGCTGGCGCCAGAGGGTCATGCCGACACCGTCGTCTTCAACACCTGCGCGGTGACAGCGGAAGCCGTGCGCCAAGCCAGGCAGGCGATCCGCAAGGCGCGACGTCAGCGGCCCGATGCCCGCATCGTAGTCACAGGCTGCGCGGCCCAAACCACGCCTCAAAGCTTTGCCGCGATGCGCGAGGTCGACCGCGTGATCGGTAATGGCGACAAGTTCAACGCGCGGCTCTATGGATTTGGCTTGGATGCGCCGCCACGCGTGGTGGTGAACGACATCATGACGGTGCGCCAGACCGCCGGACATTTGCTGCAAGGCTTCGCCGACCGCGCGCGGGCCTTTGTCGAGGTGCAAAATGGCTGCGATCACCGCTGCACCTTTTGCATCATTCCTTATGGCCGGGGGCCTTCGCGGAGCGTGCCGGCGGGCGCGGTGGTCGATCAGATCCGGCAATTGGTCGATCAAGGCTATCGCGAGGTGGTGTTGACCGGGGTCGATCTCACCTCCTACGGCCATGACCTGCCCGGCCAGCCCAAACTCGGCGATCTGGCGCGCAGGATATTGAAGCTGGTGCCGGACCTGCCGCGCCTGCGGCTGTCTTCCATTGATCAGGTCGAGGTCGATGACGGCTTGTTTGAATTGCTGGCCTATGAGCCGCGACTGATGCCGCATCTGCACCTGTCGCTGCAGGCCGGCGACGATATGATCCTGAAGCGCATGAAGCGACGCCACAGTCGCGCCCAGGCGGTGGAATTTTGCCGCCGACTGCAACAGGCGCGACCGGAAATGGCGTTCGGCGCCGATTTGATCGCCGGTTTTCCCACCGAAACCGACGCCATGTTCGCCAATTCACTGCAATTGATCGAGGATTGCGGCCTGGTCTATCTGCATGTGTTTCCCTTTTCCGCGCGGACGGGAACCCCGGCGGCGAAAATGCCGCAATTGCCGATGGCCCTCAGGAAGGCGCGGGCGGCGCAGCTGCGCGCGGCCGGCGCGGCGGCGCAACAGCGGTTCTTGCAAAGCCTGGTTGGCGCCACCGCCGAAGTGCTGGTCGAGCGGGCGGACGAAGATGGCGCCTTTGGCCACAGTGCGCAATTCGCGCCGGTGCGGCTGGTGGCCAAGGCGGCGCCTGGCGCACTGTTGCGTGGCCGTGTGACTGGTGTTGATGGCGATCGGCTGTTGGCGGTCGCGGCATGACCGAGCCGGCAACGGAAAAAACTGGCCTGCTGGGCCGATTGCGGCAGGGCCTGGCCAAGTCGACGGCGCGTTTGACCGACGGCATCAGCAGCCTGTTCACCAAGGCGCGGTTGGACAGCGACACCCTGGATGAGTTGGAGGATTTGCTGGTCAGCGCCGATTTGGGCGTCGCTGCGTCCAGCGACATTGTCGCCCGCATCGCCGCGCTACGCCATGACCGGGATATCGACGGCGACGGTGTGCGCGCCTTGATCGCCGAGGCGTTAATTGAAATGCTGGCTCCCCTGGAACGGCCTTTGGCGGCGGATAGCAGCCATAAACCTCATGTCATTTTGGTGGTCGGCGTGAACGGCACCGGCAAAACCACTACCATTGGCAAGCTGGCCAAGCATTTCCATGATCAGGGCCGACGGGTGATGATGGCCGCTGGCGATACCTTTCGCGCCGCCGCGATCGAGCAGTTGCAGGTCTGGGGCCAGCGCGCGGAAGCGCCGGTGATCACCACCAAGGTTGGCGGCGACCCGGCCGGCCTGGCCTATGACGCGCTGAGCCAGGCGCGCACCGCCGGCAGCGATATACTGTTGATCGACACCGCCGGCCGGCTGCAGAACAAAGACAATCTGATGGCCGAACTGGCGAAGGTTCGCCGCGTGCTGGCCAAGCAGGACGCCGAGGCGCCGCATGAGGTGCTGCTGGTGCTGGACGCCACCACCGGTCAGAATGCGCTCAATCAGATCGAGGTGTTTCGCGAGGTCGCTGGGGTCACCGGCTTGGTGATGACCAAATTGGACGGCAGCGCCAAGGGTGGCGTGCTGGTGGCGGCGGCCAAAAAATTCGCGCTGCCGATTCATTTCATTGGCGTCGGCGAGGCGATTGCCGACCTCCAGCCCTTCAACGCCCGGGCTTTCGCCCGCGCCCTGGTCGGCGTGGAATAACGCCCTAAGATCCCTCGGCTTGGGGCTGGGCGGCATCAAGGGTCCAGCGCACCAGATCCTGACTGGCTTCGGCGAACAGGCGGTCGAGGCTGGCGACGACCTGCGCCGCATTGTCGGCGTTGGCGCGTTGTTGGTAGCTGAACTGGCGTTGGGCGATGATCGCGGGTCCATCGACATCGATCATCAGCGCTGTAAAGCGCAGCGTCACGTCGGGAGCGCCGGCGGATGCCACGGCGTTGAAATCGCGCAGCCGAATTTTCAGCCGATAATCCGGGTTGACATCGATGACGTCGCGCGACAGGGCAATCATGCCATCGACATTTTCAAAGCTTTCGACCAAACGGTCGCGGATCAATCGGCCGATGGGGTCGCTCCAACGCGCGCCGGCATAATATTTGACGCTAGTGCCACCTTCGCGGCGGGCAATACGGTCGGTCGCCAAATCCGGCGCGGCGGCGATTTCGTCGATCATCAGCCGCAGCGGTGCCGCGGTCCGCGCATTGGCGGGTATTGCCGCGCGCGACAGTGAATATAAATCCGGCGCCGGGCCGCCACCGGGCAATTCGACAAGCGGTCCACAGCCGGCCGCCAGCAGCGCCAGGCCGACCATCGCGCCGGACCATTTATTCCGTGGCTTCATATTCCGATACCTTGCTAGGCCCCAGCAGCGCGCCAGGGTCGTCCTCCAAGCGTTCCGCCACCGCCGTCGCGGCGCGGGCAAATTCGCGCAGTTCGGCAATCAACCGAATGGCTTCCGGCAGGCCGGTGGCGGTGAAGCTGGCGATGCCCGGGCGCGCGTCGGCGACCAGTGCCCGCAATTCGACGGTCAAAGCCTGCGCCGATTGTACGGTTTGCGACAAATCATCCATCACTTGCTGGGCATCGTCGTTCAAAAAGTCTTCCGCCGCGCCGGTCATGCGATTGATGGCGCCGGCGGCGGCGCGGAATTCCACCAAGGTTTCATCCAGATGGGCGATGATGCTTTGCACTTCCTCGGTGCTGTCTGCCAAGCCGGTGCTGAAGGTGTTGACGTTTTTCAGGATATCCGCAATCTGGCGCTGGTTTTCATCGTTCAGCAGTTGGCTGATCCGTGATACCGCCAAGGTCGCGGTATTGACCAGATCCGGCGCGCCCGAAAACACTTCCTGGATCGCCGATGGCCGCGACGGGATTACTGGCACCGTCTCGTCCGGCTGTCGGCGGATCGCCGGGCTTTCGGCCGATCCGCCGACCAACTGAACAAAGGCAACGCCAGTCAAGCCCATCGCTTCCAGCACTGCCACCGTGTCTTCGGTGATCGGCACATTGGCGTCGATTTCAACCCGCACCCGGACCTGTGAGGGGTTGTCGCGGTCAATCTCGATGCGCCGGACCGAACCCACCGGCACGCCCTTGAAGCGCACGGTATTGCCGGTCGAGAGCCCGGCCACGGACTCGGTGAAGAAAATGTCATAGGCTTGGTATTCGCGGTCGACTTCAACCTTGGCCACCCACACCGCGAAGGCGATGCCAGCGGCGATCAGCAGCAGCACGAAAAAGCCGATCAGCAAATGGTGGGCGCGTGTTTCCATGCCTTTGCGATCCTCTTCGATCCTATCCGGACGGGGCTTTGTGCCCGGCCGTGTCCTTGGCGGCGCGGGCCCGCGGCCCGTGGAAATATTCCTCCACCCACGGATGTTTATAGGCCAGCATATCCGCCATCGTGCCAACCACCAAGACTCGCTTGTCGGCCAGCACCGCGATCCGGTCGCACACCGCATGCAGCGTATCCAAATCATGGGTGACCAGGAACACGGTCAGGCCCAGGGCTTGTTTCAGCCGTACGATCAGTTCATCAAAGGCCGCCGCGCCAATCGGGTCGAGCCCCGCTGTCGGCTCGTCCAGAAACAGGATATCCGGGTCCAGCACCAATGAGCGGGCCAGACCGGCGCGCTTTTTCATGCCGCCCGACAATTCCGCCGGATAATTAGCGCCCGCTTGCGGCGGCAATCCGGTCATGGCGATTTTATAGGCGGCGATTTCATCCATCAGGCTTTGCGGCATGTCGTCGAAATATTCGCGCAGCGGCACTTGCACATTTTCCGTCACCGTCAGCGAACTGAACAGCGCGCCGCCCTGGAACATCACGCCCCATTGCCGGCGTTGGCGAATTTTTTCCTTCTCGCTTAAATTCAAGACGTTGCGGCCATTGACCTGAATGGTGCCTTCCGCCGGCCGCTGCAGGCCGACGATCGAACGCAGCAAAACGCTCTTGCCGCTGCCTGAACCGCCGACCACGCCCAAAATTTCACCGCGACGCACGTCGAGATCAAGTTGGTCATGGACCACATGGCTACCGAATTGATTGCGCAGCCCGCGCACCTGGATGAGAATGTCTTCGCTTTGCGTCGATTGCGTGTTCATGCCTACCAGCCAATCGCCGTAAAGAAGACCGCGAAGGCGGCGTCCAGCACGATCACCATGAAAATCGACTGCACCACGGCCTGAGTGGTGCGTTCGCCGACACTGGAAGCACCGCCTGAAACCGCCAGGCCATTGAAGCAGCCAGCGACCGCGATGACCAGGCCGAATACCGGCGCCTTGACCACGCCGACCTGATAGGTGGAGAAGGAGACCGCGTCTTGCAGCCGGCTGATGAAGGCGTCCGGCGTAATGTCCAGCGCCAACCATGACCAGGTGGCGCCGCCCGCCAGCATCATCAAATCGGCATAAATCGTGATTAGCGGCATCACGATCACCAGCGCCAGCAGGCGCGGCAGCACAAGCGTCTCGATCGGGTCGAGACCGATGGTCTGCATGGCGTCGACTTCCTCTTGCAGTTTCATCGAGCCGATTTGCGCGGTAAAGGCCGAACCCGACCGCCCGGCGGCAATGATGGCCGCCAGCAAAATCCCCAATTCCCGCAAGGTGGCGATGCCAACCAGATCGACGACGAAGACATCGGCGCCGAATTGGCGCAATTGTTCGGCGCCCTGTTGCACGATCACCAAGCCAATCAGATAACACAGCAAGCCGACAATCGGCAGCGCCTTCAGCCCAACCTGCTCGATATGATAGACGGTGGAGGTCAGTCGCAGCCGCCGCGGCTGCACCAGGACGCGGCCAAGCCGCAGCAAGACCAAGCCCAGAAACGACAGAATCAGCCCCACGGATTCCATAAAATCGACCGTGCCCTTACCGACTTCCTCGATCTGGATGATCAGCGAATTGCGCTTATGGGGGCGCACTGGGCAGGGGGCATCATTGATCAGGGCCTGGTCGATCAGGCCTTCCTGGGTGGCGGTGGCGCCGGTATAGGACGGCACCGCGCCGGCAAAGCGCAGGTCGCGCATGGTCCGGTAGATCAACCAGGCGCCTGTGGTGTCGAAAGCGGTCACGGCGCTTAAATCAAAGCATAGCGCCTCACCGCGCAGCGCACTGATTTGGCAAAGCTGTCGTTCCAGCGCCACGGCTTGTTCAATGGTCAACGGACCGCGCAGGCGCACCCGCCGGCCAGTGGCGGTCTGTTCAATATCGACAATCGCCTCGCCGGCCAATGCCTCTGTCATGCACCTTTGCCCAAACACGTCATGACGCCAGTCTGACCAAAGTGACGGCGGCCTGCAACAACTGCCGCTTATCGGTCCGCCAAGGCGCGGCTGATCGCTTGTCCCAGTTGATCCAGGCTAAATGGCTTGGACAGCACATCGTGAATCAGCGCATCCAGATTGTGCGCGCGCTGCTTTTCCTGCGCATAGCCGGTCATCATCAGGATTTTGAGGTCGGGATGATCGGCGCTGGCCTTTAGCGCCAAGGCGATGCCGTCCATCACCGGCATTACGATGTCAGTCAATAACAGGTCGAAACGGTTTTGGCCCAGCCGCTCGACGGCGGCGCCGCCATCGCCAACGGCGGTGACATCATGGCCCAGCACCGCCAACCCGCGCGCGACGAATTCGCGGACCGATGGCTCATCCTCCGCGACCAGGATCTTGGCCATGCCGGTGCTCCCGTCTAACCCGTGGTCTGACGCTTGCGGGCGCGGTAATAGCTGTCGAACATCACCTCCACGCGGCTGGCTTCGTCCGGCATGTCGAAAATGTCGGTCTCGAATGACGCGACCTGCCGTGGCCCCAGCGAGGTGGCGGAGGCGCGGAATGTCCAGCTATAGATTTCATTGCCCAATTCATCGAACAACACGCCGCGCAACAGCGGCACCGCCAAGCGATGCTCGGTATCATTCTCGACCGTGCCAGCGATATCCTGGGTCAACACTCCGTTCAGGGACCGTGCTGGCGGCGGTTGCGGGGTGACGATCCGCAAGGCGCGCACCGGGTCTGGCCGTTCCTCGGCCAGTTCCAGGCCGATCGCGTCGTAAATCTTGCGCGATGCCGGCAAGCGTTCCGCGATCGCCTCGCGGAAAAAGAAAAAGCCATTGCCAACCACGCCCAGCACCAAAAACAGCAAGGCGGCCCAACCCGCCACCAGCGCGGTATTGGAGCGTTGGCGCGGCAGCGCCGGCAAATTGCGGACCTGTTCGCGGGCGCCGGCGCGGCCCAAGTGCCGATCGAAACCAGGATCGCGCGGCGGCGGCGCGGCGGTAGCCGGGTCCGGCTGGCGGATCGCGGCGATGCGTTCATCGACATCTGGTGGCGCCGGGCTTTGCGGCAACGGCCGCGCTGGTGCTTGCGCCGCCTCGGGCGCTTGCGTGGGCGTGGGCGCTGGCGCACGCGGTTGCTCTTGTTCGGGCGCCTCGGTAGCGCTGCTGGCTTGGCTGGCGCCAGCGCCTTCCAAGGGGCTGCGATGGCCGCGCGCTGGTGTGCGGGCAACGCCACTGGCTGGCACGGCCGGACGCGGCGTGATTCGCGTGATCATCGGGTTGGCGTCGGGTGCTTCCTGAAACCAGCTATTGTGGCAGTTGGCGCAGCGCACGGTACGTCCAGCGGCGCCCAGCTTGGCCGGGTCCAATACATAGCGCGTGCCGCAGGCGCTGCAGGAAATGATCATAATGTCGGTTCCGTTTGCCCGTCCGCTCTTGCCATGTCGAGATCAAGAGGTGACGAGCGATTGTCTGCCCTGCAAACGAATTTGCCGCTTTGTCGCCGCCCGGTCAAGGCGCTGCGCCGATGCGCCTTTGATTTGTGTATGCATATTGCGCGGGTGCTGGAATCGAGTGCCTGGACCTTGGCGGCTGGTTCGTGCCATGGTGCCCGCCTGCAGCCAGTCGCCATGGGCAAAAAGGAAAACGGAAGCGCCGGTGTCGAATTTCGTCCGTTTCGAAAATGTCGGCTTGCGATACGGTACGGGGCCTGAAGTGCTGCGCGATGTCAGCTTCACCTTGGAGCCGGGGTCGATGCATTTCCTGACCGGTCCGTCGGGCGCTGGCAAAACCTCGCTGCTGAAATTATTATATCTGGCCTATCGGCCATCGCGCGGGTTGATCAATATTTTCGGTCATGACGTGGTCACGCTGGCGCGGCGCAAACTGCCGGCATTGCGGCGTCGCATTGGCGTTGTGTTTCAGGACTTCCGGCTGCTGGAACATCTCTCGGCGAAGGAAAATGTCGCCTTGCCGCTGCGGATTGCTGGCGCGCGCGAGGACGAAGTCGAAAGCCATGTCGAGGAATTGCTGACCTGGGTCGGCCTCGGCGACCGCATGAGCGCCCGGCCTTCCACCTTGTCTGGCGGTGAACAGCAGCGGGTGGCGATCGCGCGGGCGGTGATCGCGCGCCCGGATTTGCTGTTGGCGGATGAGCCGACTGGCAATGTGGACCCCGAAATGGCCCGGCGGTTGATGCATTTGTTCAATGAACTCAATAAAATCGGAACGACGACGGTGATCGCCACCCATGATCTGGGCTTGATCGAGCGGGTCAAGGCCAATGTGCTGCGCCTGGAGCGCGGCCAGGTGGTGGCGCAAACGCTGGTCGGGCGGGCGGAGTAGGATCATGCTGGGTCCGCGATTCCGTTTTTTGCCCCAAGGCCGCGATTCTGGCGGGTTGTTGCCGTGGGTGATCGCGGTGATGATGTATTTATGCGCGCTGGGCTTGGTGGTCGGCCTGGGGCTTGAGCAAAGCGTCCATGGTTGGTCGACGGCAATGGCGCGACAAGTCACGGTGCAAATCACCGTCGCCGACGACGCGGCGCGGCAAAGCCAAATGCAGGCAGCGGTGCGGGCGCTGGAAACCGTGCCCGGTGTGACCGGGGTGAGGGCATTGAGCGCCGCGGAAAGCGCCGCATTGTTGGAGCCTTGGCTGGGCGCTGGCAATGTCAGCGACGATCTGCCGGTGCCGGGGCTGATCAATGTCGATCTCGCCGCCGACAATCCCGCCCCGCCGGAAAGCCTGGCACGGGCCTTGAAGGGCGCCGCGCCCGACGCCGTGGTCGACGACCATCAGCGTTGGCTTGGCGATTTGAAGGCCTTGGCGCGGGTGATCGCGGTCACCGTCTATATCATTTTCGCGCTATTGTTGCTGGCCACCGTGGCGATTGTGATTTTCGGCACCCGCGCGCGCTTGGCGACCTATCGGCCGACCATCGAAATCATGCATATGATGGGCGCTGAAGACTGGCTGATCGCACGGGAGTTTCAATATCGTTTCATGATGCACGGTTTTCGTGGCGGCTTGATCGGCGCGGTGGCGGCGCTGCTGACGGTGCTGGCGATCATGGTGTTGACCCGGCAATTGGGCGGCGGCCTGCTGCCAAGCCTGACGGCGACCCCTTATAATCTGGCGGTATTGTTGGCGATTCCGTTATTGGCGGCGGCCCTGACGATGATGACGGCGCGGATCACCGTGATGCAGGCCTTGCGAGACATGTTGTGAGCCGGCGTCGGCCCTTGAGGCGGTTGGCGGGGGCGGTGTTGGCCCTGGCGATCGGCTTGTATCTGGGTGGTTTCTTGCTGTTTGCCGCCCGCTTGGACCGCGCGCCGCTTGAGCCGGTGAAAGCCGATGGCGGCGTGGTGCTGACCGGTGGCCCGGGGCGGATTGAAGCTGCCATCGGCTTGTTGCGCGCCGGTCGGGTGGAGCGGGTGTTGATTACCGGCGTCAATCGCGATGTCAGCGCGGCGGCGCTGGCGCGTGCCCATGGCATCGAGCCGGAATGGATCGCCTGCTGCATCGACCTCGATTTTGGCGCCCTCGACACCCGTGGCAATGCCCGCGCCGCCGCTGGATGGGCGCGGGAGCGGGGCCTCGGCAGCCTGATCATCGTCACCAATGACAATCACATGCCGCGCGCCCGGCATTTGATCGAACATGTTTTGCCGGATGTCACCATCATCGCCATGCCAGTGCCGACGGCGGCGGGTTTATGGGTCCTATTCAAGGAATATAGCAAATATTTTTGGACCTTGTTGACGCCAGCGCCCAGCGCGGAGCCAGCCTGAGATGCGGTTGGTCCAGGTCTTGCGGTCGCTGGCGTTCAGCATCGCTTTCATTGCTAGCGTGATTGGCGTGGGCTTGATCGGGCTACCGCTGTTGCTGGCGCCGCATCCGGTGCTGGGCGCGGTTTTGCGGCTTTGGTCGCGGGTGGTGCTGTGGTCGCTGCGGGTGTTCGCCGGCATTGACGCCAAAATCGAAGGGCTTGAACATTTGCCGCCGACGCCCTGTTTGATCGCCGCCAAGCATCAATCGACCTGGGAGACCGTGGCATTCAATTTATTGCTCCATAATCCAGCCTTGGTGTTGAAGCGGGAATTGCTGCGCATCCCGATTTATGGCTGGTATGCATGGCGGGCCGGCCATATTCCCATTGACCGCCAAGGCGGCGGTGGCGCCTTGCGGCGGATGTTGCGCAAGGCCGACCAGGCCATTCAAGATGGCCGTAGCGTGATTATATTTCCCGAAGGCACCCGTGTCGCGCCGGGACAGACGCGGCCCTATCACCCTGGCGTCGCTGGGCTTTATCGGCATTTGGGCGTGCCGGTGGTGCCAGTGGCAGTGAATTCAGGCCTGTATTGGGGCCGGCGGCGGTTCCTGAAAAACCCGGGCACCATCACCTTGCGCTTTTTGCCGCCAATTCCGCCAGGCATGGAGCGGCGGGCTTTTGCGGCGCTGCTGGCAGACCGGATCGAGACAGCAACGACGCAGCTGGAAGCCGAGCGCGCCTGAGTTTTCCACAATTTGTCGTCGCCGGGGCTGTGGAAATTGTGGAAAAAGCGCTGGCGGCCAGGGCTGAAGCGGCTTTGCGGCCGGGCCCATCTGTGCTAGAACATATGAAGAACTTTGGCTTGTGCGCGGCGGGGTCGGTGGTTAACACAGGGGCCGGGCACACATGGTTTTAAGGTGAACATGATGAGCGGCATCGCGCCAATTTCGCGCCAGATCTGGGACATGAAATACCGCTTCAAGGCAGCGGGCGGTGGCGCTATCGACAAGACCGTCGAGGATAGTTGGCGCCGTGTCGCCGATGCCTTGGCCGCGGTAGAGCCTGAAGCCACGCGCGGGCAATGGGCCGACCGGTTCTATGACGCGATGGCGGATTTCAAATTCCTGCCCGCCGGTCGGATCCTGGCCGGCGCCGGCACCGGCCGCGATGTCACCTTGTTCAATTGCTTCGTGATGGGCCGGGTGCCCGATAGCCTGGAAGGCATATTCGAGAATTTGAAGGAAGCGGCGCTGACCATGCAGCAGGGCGGCGGCATCGGATATGACTTCTCCACGCTCAGGCCCAAGGGTGCGCCGGTGAAGGGCGTGGGCGCGGATGCGTCCGGCCCGCTCAGCTTCATGGACGTGTGGGACGCGATGTGCCGCACCATCATGTCGGCCGGCTATCGCCGCGGCGCGATGATGGCAACGATGCGCTGCGACCATCCCGATATCGAAGCCTTCATCGATGCCAAGCGCGACCCCGGCCGGTTGCGCATGTTCAACCTTTCGGTGCTGGTGACCGATGCGTTCATGCAAGCGGTCAAGGCCGGCGGCAGTTGGGACCTGGTGTTTGACGGCACGGTATTCAAAACCCTGGAAGCGCGCGATCTTTGGGACAAGATCATGCATGCGACCTATGCCTATGCCGAGCCGGGCGTGATTTTCATCGACCGCATCAACCAGCGCAATAACCTGTATTATTGCGAAGAAATTTTTGCGACGAATCCTTGCGGCGAACAGCCGCTGCCGCCTTATGGCGCTTGCCTGTTGGGGTCGATCAACCTGACCCGGTTTGTCCGCGATGAATTCAGCGAGGCAGCCTATTTGGATGAGGAGGCCCTGGCGGCCACGGTGCGCACGGCCATCCGCATGATGGACAATGTCATTGACGTGTCGCGCTTTCCATTGCCGGCGCAGCGGCATGAGGCGCAGGCCAAGCGCCGGATCGGACTGGGCGTGACCGGCTTGGCCGACGCTTTGATCCTGTGCGGCGTGCGTTATGGCGCGCCCAAGGCCTTGGAGCTGACGCGGGCCTGGATGGCGCGGCTTGAGCGCGAGGCTTATCTGGCTTCCGCCGAGCTGGCGCGCGAAAAGGGTGCTTTCCCGCTTTATGAAAAAGACGCCTTCATGGCGGCGGCGATGGTCAAACGCCTAGACGATGACGTGCGCGCGGCCATTGCCGAACATGGCATTCGCAATGCGCTACTCACCTCGATCGCACCAACCGGCACGATTTCGCTGTTCGCCGACAATGTGTCGTCGGGGTTGGAGCCGGTGTTTTCCTTTTCTTATACCCGCAAGGTGTTGATGCCGGATGGCAGCCGGCGCGAGGAGGTGGTGTCCGACCATGCTTACCGCCGCTACCGCGCCCGCTTTGGCGATGACGCGGCCTTGCCCGATTATTTCGTCACTGCGCAAACCCTGGGGCCGATGGACCATGTCCGCATGCAGGCAGCGGTGCAGGCATTCATCGACAGTTCGATCTCGAAAACCATCAACTGCCCCGAGGACATCGATTTCGATGCCTTCAAGGACGTTTACATGGCCGCCTATGACAGCGGCTGCAAAGGCTGCACCACCTATCGGCCCAATGACGTGACCGGGTCGGTGCTGGAAGTCAAAAAGGACGACAAGGGCGAACCTGAATTGCCGCTTGAATCGCAGGCTGAAAAAAAACGCCCGGCGGATCTGTATGAAGCCGGCGGCGTGGTGTATATGACCAGGCCCCTGGACCGGCCGGAAGTGTTGCCTGGCAAGACTTATAAGGTGAAGTGGCCGGCTTCCGATCATGCCATGTACATCACTGTCAATGACGTCATCAAGGATGGTCGGCGGCGTCCTTTCGAAGTGTTCATCAATTCGAAGAATATGGAGCATTATGCCTGGACGGTGGCGTTGACGCGGATGATTTCGGCGGTTTTCCGGCGCGGTGGCGATGTCTCTTTCGTGGTCGAGGAATTGAAAGCCGTGTTCGATCCGCGCGGCGGTTATTGGGTGCAAGGCCGTTATGTGCCGTCGCTGCTGGCCGCCATTGGCGAGGTGATCGAACAGCATCTCATCGACATCGGTTTCATCGACGCTGGCGATGGCGACAGCTTGGTCGAGGCCGCGCGGGCCAAGGTCGCGGTTGGTGCTGGCGATGAGCGGCCCAATACCGGGCCGGGAATGGCGTCTTGCCCCAAATGCGCGGCGCCCGCCTTGGTCCGGCAAGAAGGCTGCGACACCTGCTTTAACTGCGGCTATTCCAAATGCGGCTGAGCGGTGCCGATGGCATCGCCGATATGGGCGTGGCCGTCCGCTGCCAAACGCTGGGCCAAGCCGTCATGAATGCGGGCGGCGAGGCCCGGGCCTTGATAGATCAGGGCTGAGTAGAGCTGCACCAGGCAAGCGCCCGCGCGGATTTTGGCATAGGCATCTTCAGCGCTGGCGATGCCGCCGACACCGATCAAGGGCAGGGTTTTGCCGATGCGCTGGTAAAACGCCGCCAACACGGCGGTTGAGGGCGCCATTAAGGGCTTGCCCGACAAGCCGCCGGCCTCCCCCGCATGGCGACTTTTCAGGCTTTCGGGCCGCGCCAATGTGGTGTTGGAAATGATCAATCCGGCAATTGGCCGGGCCGTCACCACGGCGACGATGTCATCGATGTCGGCGGCGCCCAGGTCGGGCGCGACCTTCAGGAAAACGGGGGCGTCGGGCGCGGCCTCCAGCACCCTGTCCAACAGCCGCGCCAAGGCATCGCGGCCCTGCAAATCGCGCAGGCCTGGCGTATTGGGCGATGAAATATTGATCGTGAAATAGCTGGCCAGGCCCCGGAACCGCACAATACCGGCGACATAGTCGGCAATGCGGTCGTCAGCGTCTTTGTTGGCACCCAAATTGACGCCGACTAGGCCGCCCTGGTCAGCGCGCGCCGCCAGCCGCCGGGCGGCCGCGTCATGGCCCTGATTGTTGAAGCCCAGCCGGTTGATCACCGCTTCGTCCTCAATCAGGCGGAACAGGCGTGGACGCGGATTGCCGGCTTGCGGCCGTGGTGTCAGCGTGCCGACTTCGACAAAGCCAAAGCCCTGGGCCAACATGGCATCCGCTACCTCGGCATTTTTGTCATAACCGGCGGCCAGGCCGACAGGGCTGGGAAAATCCAGGCCGGCCACGGTCTGTCTGAGCGATGGGCTGGGCTGGCGCGTGGGCGCAGGCGGCACGCCCAGCTTCAATGCCTGGATGCTAAGCGCGTGGGCGCGTTCAGGCGGCAGGCAAAACAGCGCGGGTCGCGCCAGGCGGTAAAAGCCGTCAGCCATCGGCGTTGATCCTGGCGGGCAGAACCGGGCTGCCGTCATCGGCCCATGCCAGGCCTTCGGCCCAGGAAACGGCGGCCAGCGGCAGTGGTCCATAAAGATGCGGAAACAGAGTGCCGCCGCGTGACGGTTCCCATTTCAGTGCTGCCGCCGACAGCGCCGAGTCGTCAATGCCCAGCAACAGCAAATGATCCTGGCCTTGAAAGTGCTTGGCCAGGGTGCCGGCAAGCTGGTCGCGGCGCGACAGGTGAATAAACCCGTCGCGGCGATCATCGGCCGAGCCGTCAAAGCGGCCGGTCGCTTGCATGGCGCGCCAATCGGCGGTGGCTAAAATCTTGTAAATCAGGGCCATGCGCCTGTTTATCCATGGCCTTGCCCGGGCGCAAGGCCCGGCAAGGACAAAACCAGCCGGTGTTTTTTCTTGACTTATCGAGACCGCAGCCCACATAAAGACGACAAATTTAGTCCATTTTTGAGGCGAAGCGGTAACGCCATGATAAAACTCAGCAATATGGCCGATTATGCGGTCCTGATCATGAGCCATATGGCGCAGCGGGGTGATTGCGTGCGCCATGCCGCGCCAGAAATCATTCAGGCTACCGGCGTGCCAGCGGCGACAACGGCGAAATTGCTGGGGGCGTTGGCGCGGGCGGGCTTGCTGGTCAGCCAGCGCGGTATTGCTGGCGGTTTCGCGCTGGCGCGGCCGGCCGCCAATATTTCGGTCGCCGATATCATTGAAGCCGTCGACGGCCCGATAGCCCTGACCAATTGCCTGGGCGATCATAATGGCGATTGTTCGCTGGAATCGATCTGCGCCACACGGCCGCGTTGGAGCGCGATCAACACTGCCGTGCGCGGCGCCTTGGCCCAAGTCAGCCTGGCCGAGATGGCCTTGCCCGATTGGTCATTTCTCGCCGACGACGCGCGCAGCCCGATGACGATGGAGAAGGATTAGATATGGCCACCAGCCAGGATACCGTCAAAACACTGGATGAGGTGACGGGCACCTATAAATACGGTTTCTCGACCGCGATTGAGCAGGAATATGCGCCCAAGGGCCTGAACGAGGACACCGTGCGCTTTATTTCCGCCAAGAAGGGCGAGCCGGAATGGCTGCTGGAGTGGCGGCTGAAGGCGTTTCGGTTGTGGCAGTCGATGAAGGAGCCGCAATGGGCGCATCTGCATTACCCGCCGATCGATTATCAAGACGCCTATTACTACGCCGCGCCAAAAAAGCGCCCGACCTTGGCCTCGCTTGATGAGCTCGATCCCGAAATTAAGGCGACCTATGACAAGCTCGGCATTCCGATCGAGGAACAAAAAGTGCTGGCCGGGGTTGAAGGCGCGCGCAAGGTGGCGGTCGACGCGGTCTTCGATTCCGTGTCGGTGGCGACCACTTTCCGCGAGGAGCTGAAAAAAGCCGGAGTGATTTTTCTCTCGATCTCGGAAGCCGTGCGCGAACATCCCGAACTGGTCCGGAAATGGCTGGGCCAAGTGGTGCCGCAGCGCGACAATTATTATGCCTGCCTGAACGCGGCAGTATTTTCAGACGGCACCTTTGTTTATATCCCCAAAGGTGTGCGTTGCCCGATGGAATTGTCGACCTATTTCCGCATCAATGCCGAAAACACCGGTCAGTTCGAGCGCACCTTGATCATCGCCGATGAAGGTTCCTATGTCTCCTATCTGGAAGGCTGCACGGCGCCGATGCGTGACGAAAACCAGCTTCATGCCGCGGTGGTTGAACTGGTGGCGCTGGACGATGCCGAAATCAAATATTCAACGGTGCAGAACTGGTATCCCGGCGACAAGGACGGCAAGGGCGGGATTTATAATTTCGTCACCAAGCGCGGACGCTGCATTGGGCGCAATTCCAAGATCAGCTGGACGCAGGTGGAAACCGGCTCTGCGATCACCTGGAAATATCCGTCTTGCGTGCTGGAGGGTGAGGGCAGCCAAGGCGAGTTCTATTCGGTCGCGGTGACCAACAACCGGCAACAGGCCGACACCGGCACCAAGATGATCCATATCGGCAAGAACACGCGCTCGCGGATCATCGCCAAGGGGATATCGGCTGGCCGCTCCGACAGCACCTATCGCGGCCTGGTCCGCGTGTTGGGCGGGGCCTCGGGCGTGCGCAATTTCACCCAATGTGACAGCTTGTTGATCGGCGATCAATGCGGCGCCCACACGGTGCCTTATATTGAGGTCAAGAACCCGAGCGCGCAGATCGAACATGAGGCGACGACCTCGAAAATCTCCGAGGATCAATTGTTTTACGCGACCAGCCGCGGCTTGTCTGAAGAGGACGCGGTGGCGTTGATCGTCAACGGCTTCTGCCGCGACGTGCTGCAGCATCTGCCGATGGAGTTCGCGGTCGAGGCGCAAAAATTGCTGGGCGTCAGCCTGGAAGGTAGCGTCGGCTGATGACGAAGGAAAATTTCACTATGCTGGAAGTCAAAAATCTGCACGTCAATGTAGGCGGCACGGAAATCCTGAAGGGCCTCGACCTGGTCATCAAGCCCGGCGAGGTGCATGCCATCATGGGGCCTAATGGCTCCGGCAAATCGACCTTGTCCTATGCGCTGGCCGGCCGTCCTGGCTATGAAGTCACCGCCGGCGAGGTTAAGTTCAAGGGCAAAAGCCTGGTCGATATGGAGCCGAACGAACGGGCCGGCGAAGGGTTGTTTCTTGGCTTTCAATATCCGGTCGAAATTCCCGGTGTGTCGACGATGAATTTCTTACGCACCGCGATGAATGCCGTGCGCAAATATCGCGGCGAGGATGAAATCAGCGCCGCTGATTTTCTCAAAAGCCTGCGCGTCAAGGCCAAGGCCCTGGACCTGACCGATGACATGTTGAAGCGTTTCGTCAATGTCGGCTTCTCGGGTGGCGAGAAGAAGCGCAATGAAATGCTGCAAATGGCCATGCTCGATCCGGATTTCGCGCTGTTGGACGAAACCGATTCCGGTCTCGACATCGACGCCCTGAAAGTTGTGTCCGCCAGCATCAATCAAATGCGCGGGCCGGATAAGGCGATCTTGCTGATCACCCATTATCAACGGCTGCTGGACTATGTGACGCCCGATCATGTTCATGTACTGTCGGGCGGGCGGATCGTTGAATCCGGCGGGCCGGAGCTGGCGCACCGGCTGGAACGCGAAGGCTATGCGGGGATTGCCGCATGAGCATGGCGACCGTCACTCCGCTGCCGGCGGCATCGCCTTTCCGGATGCCGCACGCCAAGGAGGAAGCCTGGCGCTACAGCGACCGAGCGGCGCTGGAAGCCGCGCAAGAACTGCCCTTTGTCCAGGACCCGCCGACTGAGCATGACTTGGCCGATGGCGCCCGGCTTGCATGGAAGCACGATGCTGGCGGCCGCGCACTTCATCACCGCACCGCGTTAAGGCTGCGACCCGGGGCGGCGGCGGTGTTGGTTCAGCATGTCAGCGGTGCTGGTTGGGTTAATGCGGCGCTCGATATCGCGGTTGGCGATGGCCGTTTGGATCATGTCATCATTCAAGACAGCGACACAGACGCCGTGGCGACATTGGCGCTGGACGTCGAGATTGGCGCCGGTGGGCGTTATCGGCTGTTCGTGCTGCATGCCGGCGGCCGATTTGCCCGGGTTGGCCTGGATACCGCCTTGACCGGGACGGATGCCCGGCTCGACCTCGCCGCGGTGCAATTGGCGCGCGGCAAGCAGGTGGTTGAAACGGTCAGCCGCACCAGCCACCGCGTGCCCCATACCCATAGCGATCAAATCGTCCGAAGTGTGTTGGACGGGCGGGCGACGGCGAATTATCTCGGCAAGATCGTGGTGGAGCGCCATGCCCAGAAAACCGACGCGGCGCAAAATGCCCGCGCCTTGTTGCTGGACCGGTCGGCCACCGCCAACACCAAGCCGGAGCTGGAAATTTACGCTGACGATGTCAAATGCGCGCATGGCGCCGCCATTGGCGCGCTTGACGCGGACGCGCTGTTTTATCTCACCAGCCGCGGTATTGATGAGGCCCAAGCTCGGGCGATGCTGATTGAGGCGTTCATCGCTGATGTCGTCGCCGAAGTCGGCGATGAAGACGCGCGGGCAACGATCGAACAAATTGCCGCTGCTTGGCTTGATGCCGGCGGCGATGCGGGGGCCGGGTCATGACCGCGCTGAGCAAAAGCCAGGCCGCGTCTTTCGATGTCGAGACGGTGCGTCGCGACTTTCCGTCGCTGGCGGGCACGATGCATGGCAAGCCGCTGGCTTATCTCGATTCGGCGGCGTCGGCGCTGAAGCCCCAGGTGGTGCTGGACAAGCTGAATTGGGCTCATGGCGCCGCCTATGCCACGGTGCATCGCGGCATCTATCAGCTCAGCCAGAACATGACCGAGGCCTATGAGCAAGCGCGCGAAACCACCGCCCGTTTTATCGGCGCGCGCGGGCCGGAGGAAATCGTGTTCGTGCGCGGCGCCACCGAGGCGATCAATTTGGTGGCGCAAAGCTGGGGCCGCGCGCATCTCAAGGCGGGGGATGAAATCATCCTCTCCGAGATGGAGCATCACAGCAATATCGTGCCATGGCAGTTGTTGCGCGATCAAATCGGCATCGTCATCAAGGTGGCCCCGATCACCGATGATGGCGCGCTGGATTATCAGGCCTATGAAGCCCTTTTGGGGCCCAAGACCCGCTTGGTCGCCATCACCCATATGTCGAATGTGCTGGGCACCGAGGTTGACATTCGCCGCGTCGTCACCGCCGCCAAGACGGTCGGCGCGCGGGTGTTGATCGATGGCTGCCAGGCGGCGCCGCACATGCCTTTGGACATGCAGACGCTGGGTTGCGACTTTTATGCGTTTTCCGGCCACAAGCTTTATGCGCCCACAGGCATTGGCGTGTTGTGGGGCCGCGACGAGGTGTTGGCGGCAATGCCGCCTTATCATGGCGGCGGCTCGATGATCGAAGAAGTGACCTTCGCCCGCACCACCTTCTTGCCGCCGCCCTTGCGGTTTGAAGCCGGCACGCCCAATTTTGTGGGCGCGGTGGCATTGGCGGCGGCGATGGATTATGTCGACGGCCTTGGCCTGGATGCCATTCATGGCCACGAAATGGCGCTGTTGGATTATGCCGAGCAGGGCTTACGCACGGTGCCGAAATTGCGCATTCACGGCACCGCGCGGCCCAAGGGTTCGATCATTTCTTTTACCATGGCGGGGGTTCACCCCCATGATATCGGCACCATATTGGATAGGGATGGCATCGCCATCCGCGCCGGGCATCATTGCGCGCAACCGCTGATGGAACGTCTCGGTGTGCCGGCGACGGCGCGCGCCAGTCTGGGTCTTTACAGCAACCGGTCCGACATCGACCGGTTGATCGCGGGTTTGGAAAAAGTGGTGGATATTTTCGGATGAGCGAACAAAGCGACCGCAAATTCGAGGTGGAAGAAGTGAGCCAGGCGCCAACGCCGCCCAATCGGCCGCGTGTCGAAGGGGCGTCGTCGCATCAATATTTGGACGGATTTCTGGCGGCGGAAAAGCCGGACGATGCGGCGCTGCTCGAGGAAGACACGCTGGATGACCGGCTGCTGGCGGCGCTCAGGCAAATTTACGATCCGGAAATACCGGTCAATATTTATGATCTGGGCCTGATTTACGATTGCACCATCGATGACGATCAAAATGTCGTGGTGACGATGACCTTGACGACGCCGCATTGCCCGGTCGCGGAATCGATGCCGGGCGAAGTCGAAAGCCGGATTTCGATGGTCGAAGGCGTGAAGTCGGCCAAGGTCGATCTGGTGTGGGATCCACCATGGGACCCTTCCAAGATGACAGAGGAAGCAAAGCTTGAACTGGGATTCATGTAGAAAGCCGAGGAATTGAACGCCATGTCCATACTCAGCATTACTGACAAGGCGGCCGAGCATATCAAAGGCATTCTGGCCGCGCGCGGCAAACCATCGGCCGGGGTCCGGCTCGGCACCTCTACCAAGGGCTGCAATGGCCGCTCTTATACGCTGGACTATGTCGATGAACCCAGGCCAGGCGATGAACTGGTCGAGGACAAGGGCATTAAGCTGTATGTCGAGGGCGCGTCGCTGATGTACCTGATTGGCACGGTGATGGATTGGGAGGAAGACACCTTCACCACCGGCTTCACCTTCACCAATCCAAATGAAAAAGGCCGTTGCGGCTGCGGCGAAAGCTTCAATATCTAGCCCGAGTCACCTGAACCCGTCGTGCCCCGGCTTGTCCGGACCCTGGCGAAAGGTTGATGCCGGTGGATCGCCGCGGGCTTCAGCCTCGCGATGACGAAACGGCGTCGTCACTGCGAGCCCCCCTTTGGGGGCGCGGCAGTCCATGGCGCTCAAGCATCACGGGAGAGGGTCAGCCTTCCTTGGCGGGGGTCTCGGATTTTTCGCTGCCGGATTGATCCAGCGGTGACAGCGGCGCGCCGGATTGTTGCAGCGATTGCTGGTCGGCGCGGGCGGCGTCTTTGCTGGGTGCCACCGGCTTCAGCATCGGCGCCGGTGCTTGAGCTTCCTGGGCCATCCAAGCTTCGGCTTCTTCGAAGGCCGAGATGGTGCGGGCGGCGGGGCGATCGCTACTCATCACCGTGCGCCCGCTGGGGCCAAAGTTGGCGGGCAAGACTTCCGTCTCGGTCGCTTCCAGGCTGTCCTCGCCAAGTTGCGGTAAGTCGACTGCCGGCAGGGTGATTTTGGCGTCATCTGTGGCGCCGGCCAAGACCGCCTCGGCCGGGCTGAGCGGCAAGGCTTGCCAGCGTTGGTCAGGCGCTTGCGCGGCTACCAGCAAGGGCGACAATGACTGCATCGCGGCCTCGGCCGGGATCGGTGCCAAGGCCAGGATTTCGCTGCGGTCGCGCTGCTGATCGATCAGATGTGGCTGCAGCGCCACCATCGCCGCGGCGGCCGTGACCGGCGCCAAGGCCAGGCGATCGGCGCGGCTGGCGTGGTCTTGCACCAGCAGCGGCTGCAATGGTGCCAGCGCCGCCTCGGGCGCCACGGGGCTTAGCGCCAATGGGGTCCTGCGGTCGATGCCGGCAACAACGACATAAGGTGACAGGTCCGTGATCGACGCCCGCTTGGCCGGGGCTTCGGCGACCGGCGCCAGTTCGGCCTCGGCTTGCGGGAGGCTGGGCGCCATCGCTTGTTCGGCCAATTGTTTCATCACCGCTTCATGATCAGCGCTGCCGATCAAGGCGCGTTCAGCATCGCGGTCCTGATCGCCAGGCAAGCTGCCTTCCGCCGGTTCCGGCGCGCGCACCCAACATTCGCCGCCGCGCGCTTGCAAGGCTTGGCAAATGCCATTGGCTTGCGCCCGCCCGGTTAGTGGCCCGGCGTTAAGGCGATAGAAAAATCCGGACGGCCCTTCGGGGCTATAGGGATGGTCGACCTCGGAACGGCGTGGCTCCAAATGGCCGATGAGGTCGGCGTATTTGACACTTAGGAAGCGCCAGCCCGGCGTTAAATGCTCAAGCTTGCGATAGGCCGCGATTTGCACGGCCCAGCCTTCCGGCTCCAGCAAAGGCGGCGCGCCGGCCAGCACTGCTGGATCGGTTTCGGGCTGCGGCGCTGGCGCGGCCGCCTGTGGCTCTGGCAGCAAGCGGGCGATGGTGGCGCGCACTTGCGCCTGATCGCCATTGCCCTGGCCGCGATTGGCGGGTTCGCGAATGTCGGTCTTGGGCGCGGCACTACCTTGCAGCATCGCCACCGTGCGGGCCCGTGGTTCAAGGCCGCGCAATGTTGACGCGAAAACCAGATTGGCGCGCGCGGCGCGGACATCCAGATCGATCGAAGCCATGGTGGCGGCGCGCTGATAATCGCCGAACAGCGCATAGGCCAGGGCCAGATTGACCCGTTCGCGGGCGCCGGAATCGGCCTGGCGCACTGCGTCTTCCAAAAGGTCGATGCCCATGCGGTCGCCGTGCAGCGCCAGGGAAAGCCCATAATTGCCACGTAAGCTGGTGCCGCCGGCCTGGGCCAGGCCTTCGCGGAAACTGCGCAAAGCTTCGGCATGATTGCCGCTGGCGTCAAAGGCGATGCCAAGGCCGCTATAGTTGGCGGCGTTGCCCGGCTCCAGCCGCGCCGCTTGCGAAAAATTCGCGACCGCGTTGGCATATTGGCCCAGCACCAATTGACTGTTGCCTAAGCCGCGATAGGCGGTGGCGGCTTGATCATCCTTGTCAAGGGCTTCGGCGAAGGCGTCGGCTGCGGCGCGATATTGGCCGATCGCCGCCAGCGAACGGCCCAAGCCGATCAGCGGCAGCGCGTTGCCGCTTTCGCTTTGGTGGGCGCGCCGAAACAGCGGAATCGCGGCGGCATGGTCGCCGCGGGCGGCAGCATCTTCGGCAAAGCGCAACAGGCTGCCTGAGCCGCGTTCCTCGATCACCTTGCGCACCTGGGCGACATCGGCATTAGGCGCGGCGCAGCCGGCCGCCACCAGCATGCCGGCAAGCCCAAGGGCCACGGAAAAATTGCGCGAAAGGCGAGATTTGCGGCTTTGGTTCATGTCGTTCTTGCCTGCTTTGCGACCGTCCCCGGTCTTGATGCGGTCAATAGGGCGTCGTCATTGCGAAATCGCATTGGCGCATGCGCACATATGCGGGCTGATATCGGCGCCATGCTGGCTCAAATACTGGTCCAGCGCGTCGATCAAAATCTGTTGCGACGACCGGTTGCTATGGGCCGACAGCAGCCGCAATTTGAAATGCCGTTCGGTGTCCAGCCGCACGGTCATGGCCGCTTTGCCATGGCTGCCGGAGGCGGCGCGTGGCTTGACCGGCTTTTGCGGCTTTGGCGCATCGATCGCCACCGGCTCTTGCAGGCTTGGCGCGGCTTCGGCTGCGTCGGCGGCGGCATTGTCGACGACGGTCGGCGCGCTATAGCTGCCGGCAGCGGGGGCGACCGCTGCCTGTGGCCCCACCGGCCGATTGGCCGCCAAGTCATGCGCCAAATCCTGCGCCAGCGCGTCATAGCCGCTGCTGTTGCTGCGCGCCGGACTGGCCGCGCCCTTGCGCGCCAGCAGGGTGCTGGTCAGGCTGGCGGCGGGAAATGAGTTATTGTCGTTACGCATGGCACATCCTCAAGCATTGGCACGGCGGCCAAAGGCTGGCGCCGCCGGACGGGCGGCCGGCCCCCGCGATTGAAACACCGTGCGCCGGAAATTCTTTTCCAGGCGATCCCCCAAATAGGCCCATAAATCGGCGACTTCCTTGGACGAGCGGGCGTCCGGGTTGAGCTCCATGACGGTGCGGCCGTCAATCATGCTGGCGGCAAAGTCGGTGCGATGATGAATGGTCACCGGCGCCACCGTGCCATGTTGCGACAGCGCGATCGCCGCCTCGGCGGTGATGCGGGCGCGCGGGGTGGCGGCGTTGACCACGAAAATCAGGGGCTTGCCGGCGCGCTCCACCAGTTCAACGGTGGCGCCAGCGGCGCGCAAATCATGCGGGCTGGGGCGGGTGGGAATGACCACCAGTTCCGACACCGCGACGACGCTTTGGATGGCCATGGTGATGGCCGGCGGGGTGTCGATCACCGCCAGCTTGAAGCCTTGGGCGCGCAAATCCTGCAGGTCATGGGCCAGGCGCGCGATCGAGGTGTGGGCAAAGGCTGGCCATTTGGCCTCGCGTTCGTTCCACCATTCCGCCAAGCTGCCTTGCGGGTCGGTGTCGATCAGCACCACGGGGCCATAGCCAGCGCGTTCCGCTTCAACGGCGATATGGCCGCTAAGCGTGGTTTTGCCCGAGCCGCCCTTTTGCGATGCGAATGCGACAACACGCATGGCTTATCCTTACTATTCGGCGCCTAATACGCTGGCGCTGTTCATGAAACTGCGGTGTTGAAGGTCCCCCGCCATCATGGCCCGCCGTCGCGGATTGCGCCCATGATTGGATCGGTTTTACCCAAGGGCTTTTAAGAAAGCGTAAAGCGAGGCTGAATTTTCCTAAAATTACCGATATATTTAAGAGACTTATAGGCTTATGGTCGGGCCGGCGCCGGGGCGGCTGCCGGCGATCGGCAATTTGCAAAAGCCGGTGCCTTATGGTTAAGTCTGCGTCGGATCGGTTTTTCGGGATAATGGCAAGCGGCTGTTTATGATGACGCTTCGACGATGCTTGAGCCTTGGCCGTGGGGCGGCGCTGGCGGCGGTCTTGACCATTGCCGCGCCGGTCATGGCGACGGCGGCCGAATTGCTCGACGGCGTGCGGCTTTATGAGCAAGGCGACTATGCTGGCGCGATCGAGATTTGGCGGCCGCTGGCCGAGCAAGGCGACCCCAATGCCTTGTTCAACATGGGTCAGGTTTACCGGCTTGGCCGTGGCGTCGAGACTGACCCCGCCCGGGCGCGTGAATTTTATGAACGCGCGGCGGTGCAAGGCCATATCGCCGCCCAGGGCTATTTGGGCACGTTGCTATATTTCGGCGAAGAATCGCTGCGCGATGTCGACGCCGCCATTCAGTGGTGGCGCCGTGCTGCCAGCCATGGCGATGCGGGTTCGCAATATATGCTGGGCGTCCTGTATTTTAACGGGGATCATGTCGAGCGCGACTGGGTGCAAGCCTATGCCTGGATGTTCCTGGCAGTGGGCAATGGCCTGCGCGAGGCGAAAGACGCAGAAGCCAGCATGGTGGCGCATTTGTCTGCCGAGCAGATCGCCGAGGGCAAGGCCCTGGCGCCGGGCTTGGTGACGGCGGCGGCGCCGATTGCCCCACCGGTGCCGTCGGCCAGTTTGGAAGCCGCGCAACCAGCGAGCCCTGATCGACAAAATGCCGAGTCGTCGCCATCAAGCCCGGTCAGTGAGCCGGCCGCGGAACCCGCGGTGGCGGCAGCCGCTGAACCGGCATCACCAGAACCGGAATCGCCAGAACCGGTGGTGGATGAGGGCTGGCTGTTGCAATTGGCGTCCCTGAGCAATGAAACCCAGGCGCAAGCCACCCAACAGCAGCTATGGCAACGCCATGACGCGGTACTGGGCACGATCGATTATCGCTTGGTCGAGGCGGATTTGGGCGACAAAGGCCAGTTCGTGCGAGTGATGGCCGGGCCGATCGCCGGTTTGGATGACGCCAAGGCCTTGTGCGCCCGCCTGCGTGAAGCCGGGCAGGGTTGCTTTGTCCGTCGCGCGCCCTAGGCGCGGGTGTCGGCTTAGGCAAGAGAGGGGCGGGCGGACGCGATGACTCTTTCCCCAACCATCCGCGTCTGCGGCCTGTTGCTGTTCGCGCTTTCCGTGGCCATGGCGATGACCGGTTTTGTCGATTTGGGCAAGCCGAACGGTGCAGCGACGGCGTTTTTCCAATCCGCCGCCTTGTGTCTGATCATCGCCGGTTTCGCGACGCTGGGCACCTTGCGCATGAGCGAGGCGCATTTTTCGTTGCGCCAGGGTTTTTTGTTGACGGTCATGGCCTGGCTGGTCGGGGCCTTGGCCAGCGCGGTGCCATTTGTTTTGGCGCTGCCCAATATCAGCTATGTCGACGCGTTTTTTGAATCCATGAGCGGCATCACCACTACCGGCGCCACGGTACTGGTGGGGTTGGATCAAATGCCGGCCAGCATTTTGCTATGGCGGTCGCTGCTGCAATGGTTTGGCGGCGTTGGCTTCGTGGTCACCGGCATGGCGGTGTTGCCGGCCTTGCGGGTTGGCGGCATGCAGTTGTTCCGCACGGAATCGTCTGACCGTTATGACAAGATGCTGCCGCAGGCGGCGACTTTGGCCGGCGCCATCGGCCGCGTCTATCTGCTTCTCACGGTCCTGTGCATCATCGCCTATATGATCGCCGGCATGACCCCATTTGATGCCATCAACCACGGCATGACCACTGTGGCGACTGCCGGCTATTCCACCCATGACGCTTCGTTCGGATATTTCGCCGACCAGCCGGCAATCGAATGGGTGGCGATTGTGTTCATGCTGGCGGGGTCGATCGGCTTTACCCACTATATCGTCATGATGCGTGGCCGTTTCAGCCGGTTGACCAGCGATCCGCAGGTGCGAATGCTGATCGGCACGGTGTTGGTTGCGCCCATTTTGCTGGTGATTGCCCAGGAAATTTCAGTCGATGTGCCCTTGGCCACGGCGATTCGCGAAGCCGTGTTCAACGCGGTGTCGGTGATATCCACCACCGGCTATGTCTCTGCCGACTACAGCCAATGGAGCCCGATGGCGGTGGGCGTGTTTTTCCTGCTTTATTTCGCGGGGGGGTGCACTGGATCGACGGCGGGGTCGGTCAAGATGTTCCGCTGGTATATTCTGGCCATCACCATGAACCGGCTGCTGATGTTCATGGTCAGTCCCAAGCGGGTGATGGCGCTGCGTTATCGCGGCCGCCCGGTGGAGGTGGACACCCAAGTTTCGGTGCTGTTGTTCTTTTTCGCCTTCGTGTTGACCATTTTGGTGTTGACGCTGATTTTGAGCATCGAAGGCTATGATTTGCTAACATGCTTGTCGGCGGCGTCGGCGGCGGTGTCGAATGTCGGTCCGGGACTTGGTTCGATTGTCGGACCAGCGGGTAATTTCGCGCCATTGTCGGGCGTATCGAAACTGTCATTGAGCATCGGCATGATGTTGGGAAGGCTGGAGATTTTCACCGTCCTGGTGTTGTTCACGGCGGCTTATTGGCGGCGCTGATGGCCATTGCGCGCCGTGGTTGTGATCGGCTAGGCTTTTGGTCCATTGAAACGGAGGAGGCACCCATGTTTCAGTTCAATTTAAAGTCACGGATTATTGGCATGGCGGCGGGCGCGCTGATTGGCGCGGGCGCGGCTGGCGGCGCGCTGGCGGCGGATTATGTGTTGGACCCCTCGCATGTCCATGTCGTGTTCAAGGTTTCGCATCTCGGCTATGCTACCACGGTCGGCCAGTTCGAGAAAATTGACGCCAAGGTCTCGGTTGACTGGGACGCGCCGGCGGACGGCAAGTTGGAAGTGACCATCGATGCCGCCAGTGTCGACAGCAATTGGCCCGCCCGCGATGAGCATTTGCGCAAGGCCGATTTTTTGGATGTCGAGAAATATCCGACGATTGAGTTCGTCAGTACCGACATTGAAGTGACCGGTGAAGACACCGCGCTGATCACCGGCAATTTAACCCTGCTGGGCCAAACCCGGCCCGTGACCCTGGTGACCGCGCTCAACAAACATGGCCCGCACCCGATGACCAAGCGGGAACATTTCGGCATATCCGCCACCACCATGATCAAGCGCAGCGATTATGGCATGACCTATGCTGTGCCTATGGTTGGCGATGAAGTTGAACTGCGAATCGAGGCCGAATTCATGGCCGCCGAAGACGCCGCCGAGGCCGAATAAAGGCAGGGGGCAAGCACATGGCTTTGCGCAACACGAGCGAAAAATGGGGCGGCGTCGCCAAGACACTGCATTGGCTGCTGGCAGTGTTGATCTTGGCGATGCTAACGATCGGGTTTTATGCGGCGGATATTGTTGGGCTGCGCTCGCCCGAGGGGTTTCAGTGGATCCAAAGGCATAAATCCTTGGGTATTCTGGTGTTGGCGCTGGTGTTGGTGCGGCTGGTTTGGCGTTGGCAAAATGTGGCGCCGCCAATTCCCACCCATGTCAAGCCATGGGAGCGCGGCGCTGGTAAGGCCGCGCACATTCTGCTTTATGTGCTGATGCTGGCGATGCCGGTGACCGGTTGGTTATTGGTGTCGACCAGCTCCTCGGGCCTCAAGACCGAAGTGTTCGGCTTGTTCACCTTGCCGCATTTGATGGGCCCCGACAAAGCCTGGCATGAAGCCTTCGAGACCGCCCATGGCTTGATGGGCTATGCCTTGGCCGGCCTCATCTTGGTGCATGTGGCGGCGGCGCTCAAACATCATTTCGTCTATCGCGATGATGTGTTGAAACGGATGCTGCCATGATCCTGACCCGCGCAGCGCTCGGACTTGTGGCGCTTTTGGCGATGGCGCCACTGGCGCACGCCGCGCAATGGACGCTGGTGGGGCCGGAAAGTCGGCTGGGCTTTGTTTTTCTGCTGCAGGGCGATGAAAAACAGGGCCATTTTGAACGTTTCGACGCCGATATCCGGTTCGATCCCGACGATCTGGCGGCCTCGCAAGTGACGGTGGATATCGACCTTTCCAGCGTGCGCGCCGGCGATGGTGAACGCAACACCATGTTGGCCGACAAGGACTGGTTTCACATCAAGGCCTTTCCCAAAGCGCGGTTTCAAACCACCGGCTTCACTGCCTTGGGCGATGGCCGCTATGAAGCAGCGGCGACATTGACCATCAAGGGCGTCAGCCGCGATGTAGTGTTGCCATTCAGCCTCGCTATCACGGGCGATGTCGCCCATGTCGTAGGCTCGCTCAGTTTTCAGCGCACCGCGTTTGAAGTTGGCGCGGGCGGTTGGGCGAAGGGCGATGTCGTCGGCCTGCCGGTCACGGTCAAGGTCGACATCAAGGCCCGACGCGGCGTTCCCGCGCCAACGCCCTAGACGGAGGATATCCGATGCATCCAGCGGCTGAAACCTGGCTGGCGCTGGCCATGCTGGCCTTGTTATTGTGGACCTATGGCATTGCCCTGGCTTTGGGCCGTGGCCGCACGCGGGCGGTCAAACAGGGCCAGGTGGCCCCCAAGGGCTATAAATTGATGAACGCGCAGGAACCGGAAATCCTGGTCAAGCTGGCGCGCAATTATGGCAATCTGTTTGAAAGCCCGGTGGCGTTTTACGTGGTCGGCTTGCTGGTGCTGCAAATGGGGCGGGGGGACATGTTTTATGTCGGCTTGGCTTGGGGGTTTGTCGGCCTGCGCTTGCTGCATTCATGGATTCATTTGACCTATAATCATGTCCTGCACCGCTTCTTGGCCTTTGCCACCGCGCTGCTGCTGGTCATGGTGATGACAGTGCGGCTGGTTGTTCAACTGCTTGCGTGAGCAAGGCGCGGATCGTTGGCAAGGCGGCCTCGGTGGCGGCGCGGCCTTGGGCGATCAATTCATCGGCGCGGCCAAAATCGCCAACCTCGACATGGCCGATTTGCGGGTTGATCAGCACATCTGCGGGGTCGACGGCAAGGCGGGCGCGGGTCAAAGAGCGCAGCATCAGTCCCATGCTGGCGCGGGTGATGTTGAAGGCGGCGCGACGCGGCAATGGTCCTTGGGGCTTGAGGCCCATGGCCCTGGCGCGGCCGCGATAATCGGCCTGCAGATTGACGGCGATGACCTTGTCGACGCCCAAGGCGCGGGTCGCCGCCACCGGAATTGGACAGATCAGCCCGCCATCGGCCAGGATCCGCTCGCCCATGCGCATTGGCGTGAACACGCCGGGCAGGGCGATCGACGCGCGCACGGCGGCAACGACGCTGCCATCGCGAATCCAGACTTCCTCCCCCGTCACCAAATCGGCGGCGACGGCGGCGAACGGCATGGACAGCTCTTCGATCCGGAGCGTGCCGAAATGCCGGGTCAGTTCGCGTACGATCGGCTTTCCGCCCAACATGCCGCCGCGCGTGAAGCTGAGGTCCAGATAACGCAGTACCGTGCCGACGGTGACGGAGCGGGCGATTTCTTCCAGATGGTCCAGCTTGTCCTCGGCCAGACAGGCGCCAACCACGGCGCCGATTGATGTGCCGGCCACCGCATGAATTGGAATATTGGCGTCCTTCAGCGCGTGCAGTACGCCGATATGGGCCCATCCCAAGGCGGCGCCGCCGCCCAGGGACAAGCCCAATTTTATCGGTTCATGGCTCATGGCTGGGATCCAATCTAATTCATCGCGCGCTTATAATCGTTGATCCGCTCAACCATTCGTTAAGGCTCTTTCTTCTAACATAACGGCATGAAATTCGAACAGCTCAGACCCAAGGAAAGCCAACCGCCCGTCGCCCGCTTTTGGGACCGACTGGGGCCGGAAGTGATTGCGTCTCTGAGCGACGATCAGAAAATCGCCATTGGCCGCGCGGTGTCCTCGGTGACGTCTAGTGCCCGACTGCCAGTCGACATCAGGCTAAGTTTCCACTGGTTTTTTGTCGCTATCATGGCGGGTCGCGAAAATCGCAGCAAGCAACGCCTCAAGGTCGAACGCTTGCAGCGGCCGATCTTCCGCTTTCTCAACATCCTGGTCTTGGGCGCCATCTGGTGGGCGCTGATCTATACCATTTATCGGGGCACGATGTGGTTGCTGCTATTGTCCGAAGGCTGGATGCACGCCGCCTGAAGCCGCCCCCTCAGCTTGTCGAGGCTGAACGCTGCGGGTTGACCGTCACCTTGCCTACCACCTTGGCTGCCGGCTGATCGCCGGGCATTTCTAAATCGCGGCCCTTGACTGGTTCGCGGACATCGGCTTCCACTGGGTCCAGCACCGGCAGGCTTTCATGGCTGGCGGCGATTTCCAGATCGTTGAACCGACGGGCTTGCGGCATCACTGAGGATTCCAACGAGCCGACAAGTTGATTATAGCTTTTGACCGCGACATCCAGGCTTTTGCCGGTACGCAGCACATGACTGCCCATTTTTGCCAGGCGGCGATAAAGCTCGCGCCCCAAATCGGCGACCTGGCGAGCGTTTTCGGCCATCCGTTCCTGGCGCCAGCCATAGGCGATGGCCTTGGTCAGCGCGATCATCGTGGTCGGTGTAACCAAAAGGACCCGATTGGCGACCGCATCCTCGAACAGGCTGGGGTCACGTTCGATGGCGGCGGCGAAGAAATTATCGCCGGGAATGAACATCGCCACGAAGTCCGGCGCGACATCCAGCGCGTCCCAATATTTTTTGCTGCCCAATTGCTTCATATGGGTGCGGATCTGATCCGCATGCTGGGACAGCAGCCGTTCCTTTTCGGCGTCCTCATGGGCGTCGAGGGCTTCCAGATAGGCCGACATCGAGGTCTTGGCATCGACCACCACCGCGCGGCCGCCGGGCAGGCGAATGATCGCGTCGGGCACAAGCCGGCCGTCCTCGCCCTGCATCGACACCTGGGTGATGAAGTCGACATGTTCGGTCATGCCGGACAGTTCCATGATGTTTTGCAGTTGATGTTCGCCCCACCGGCCACGGGTTTTGGGCGCGGCGCGCAAGGCATTGACCAGCCGGTTGGTTTCCGCCCGCACCGCGCTTTGGGTGGCGACGACATTTTTGAGTTCCGCCGACAGCGAGCCATAGGCTTCCTGGCGCGTGCGTTCCAGGGCCTGCAAGTTGCTTTCATAGCGCTTCAGGGTCTCTTCCACTGGCTTGATCAGGCCCTGAATCGCCTCGGTACGGCGTTGCAATTCCATTTCAGCGCCGCTGCGGTGTTTCTGCATGGTTTCATTGGCCAAGGCGAGGAAGCTGGATTGGCTGGACTTCAGGACGTTGATTGCCAACGTCTCGAAATCCCGCGCCATTTCACCGCGCAATTTGGTCAATTCATTGATTTTTTTCTCAAGCGCCGCCTCGCGTTCGCGCATCGCTGCTTGACTGGCGGCTTGCTCGGCCCGCAGCCGGGCCAGATTTTCCCGCGCCTGGTGCAGGTCCTGCTCCATTGCGGCAACCTTGGCGGCCTTGGTTTCAGCGATCGCCAGCTCGCGGATCGCGGCTTCATGGCGATCTTGGCGGTCGCGAATCCGGCTTTCGTAATCGGCTTGGGTTTTCGCCCAATGGCGGCGCTGAGCAATGCCGCCCGCCCATACCAACAGGCAGCCCACAGCAAAGCCGAATATCGCGGCCACGGCGATCAGCCATTCCGACGACCAAGTTTCGGTCATGCTCAACGCTTCAGGCAATAGCGTCCTTTCCCCGCCCCATCATGGCCGACAAGTCTAACAGACTTGGGCCAGATGACGCAGCCATTCTTTAACAAGGCGTTAAGGCCTGTCCAAGGGCGCGACGATGGCACAATCTTGTCACAGGTCCGTGGATGGGGCGGCTAGCAGCGCGCGGACGTCTCTGTCGTGGGGCAAGGCGGGTTGCGCGCCAGGCTTGCGCACGGCGCAGGCGCCGGCGGCGCAGGCATAGGCCAGCGCGTCCGCCGGCGTGTCGCCCGCCAGCAGCCGCACCGTCAGCGCCGCGGTGAAGCAATCGCCAGCGCCGGTGGTGTCGACGACATCGATCCTCGGCGCGGCGGCTTCGGCGATGATCTCGCCTGCGCGCCATAATTGCGCGCCATCGCCGCCCTTGGTGATCGCCAGCATGCCGCCATAGCCTTGCAGCATGGCAGCCGCGTCACGGGCCTCGCCTTCATTGGCGACGATAAGGTCGGCGCGCGCCACTAGAGTTTCGGGCAGGTCATGGACCGGGGCGATGTTAAGGCAAAAAAAGCCGCGATGGCGCTGGGCCGCTCGCGCCACCGTGGCAACTGGAATTTCAAGCTGGCAGATCAGCCCATCGGCAGCGGGCAGGGCGTTGTCCTGCAATTGCATCGCGGCGTTGGCGCCAGACGCGACGGTGATTTGATTATGTCCAGCCGGATCGACCACGATCATCGCCAGGCCGGTCGCCAGATCGGGGTCGGTGGCGCAGGCAGACAGATCGACCCCTTCCGCGCGCAGCAGCGCCAGCGCCTGCGTGGCATAAGCATCGGCGCCAACCCGGGCGATCAGCACCACGTCGGCGCCTAGCCGCCGTGCCGCCAGAGCCTGATTGGCGCCCTTGCCGCCAGGGGCTTCCGACAGGCTGGCGCCAGTCACCGTTTCACCCGCCATGGGCAGTTTTGGCGCGCGTGCAATCAAATCCAGATTGACCGAACCCAAAACGGCAATCTTCAGTTTCGCCATGACCAGTCACGTCCTTATCTTTGCCTTGCCATTGTCATACGCCGGCCAGGTGGCGGTCTCAAGTCTTGGCGGCACCCCAAGCGTTGCATTCTCGGCCCTGGCCAATGGCGCCTGAAACGCTTATCTAGGCCTCCATGACCGAACAAGCCGATACCCCCATGGCGGACAGCCGCCATAGCAGCCTGAGCGCCCTGCGCCGATTTCTGCCCTATGTCTGGCCGCGCAATGACCGCGACTTGCGTCGCCGCATCTTGTTTGCCCTCGGGCTAATGGTGCTGGCCAAGGCGACGACGCTGCTGGTGCCGTTTTTCTATGAATTCGCCGTTGACGCGCTGGCCCCGGAAACTGGCAAGGGCGTTGCGTTCGCTGTCGGCATGCTCGTTGCCTATGCCGGCATCCGGTTTTTGTCCACCGGCTTTCAGTTTTTGCGCGACGCGATCTATGTTCGGGTTGGCCAACGCGCCATCCGCCGGTTGGCGTTGGATGTCTTCCGCCATCTGCACCAATTGTCCTTGCGCTTTCATTTGGAACGGCGCACCGGTGGCTTGGCCAAGGCGATCGAACGCGGCACCAAGTCGATCGATGAAATGCTCTATTTCATCATATTCAACATTCTGCCAACGGTGTTGGAATTGTTCGCAGTGGCGGCGATTTTCTGGATCCGGTTCGGTTGGGTGCTGGTGGCGATCATGGCCGCGTCGGTGGCGGTTTATATTCTGTTCACCGCTTTGGTCACCGAATGGCGCACTAAGCTGCGCCGCGAGATGGTGGATCAGGACACCCACGCCAATTCCCGCGCCATAGATAGTCTGCTGAACTATGAGACCGTCAAGTATTTCGGCAATGAGCCACATGAAATTCGCCGCTATGACCGCGCCTTGAGGCGCTATGAAGACGCCGCTGTGCGCTCCGATGCATCCTTGGCGCTGCTCAATATCGGCCAGGGGTTGGTCACGTCGGTCTGCTTGGGCGCGTCGATGATTTACATCGTGCTGGGCATCGGTCCGGAAGGGCGTTTCAGCGTCGGCGAGTTGGTGATGGTCAACGCCATGCTGATGCAGTTGTTTCGTCCGCTTGATATTTTGGGCTGGGTTTACCGCAATATCAAACAGGGCCTGGTCGACATGGAATATATGTTCGGCCTGTTGGCGCGCGACGCCGAAGTGGCGGACCGGCCCGATGCCCAGCCGCTGGTGGTGACCGGCGGGGAAATTCGTTTCGAGCATGTCAGCTTCGCCTATGAGCCGCGCCGGCAAATCCTTCACGATGTCGATTTCACCGTCGCGCCCGGCAAGACCTTGGCGGTTGTCGGCCATTCCGGGGCTGGCAAGTCGACCATCAGCCGCATTCTCTACCGCTTTTACGACATCGCCGACGGCCGGGTGTTGATCGACGGCCAGGACATTCGCGCGGTGACACAAGCGTCCTTGCGCGCGGCCATCGGCATCGTGCCGCAAGACACCGTCCTGTTCAACGACACCATCCGCTACAATATCGGCTATGGGCGGCCCGACGCCACCGAGGACGAAATCGTCGCCGCCGCCAAGGCGGCGCAGATTCATGACTTCATCGCCAGCTTGCCCGACGGCTATGACGCCATGGTCGGTGAGCGCGGCTTGAAACTGTCGGGCGGTGAAAAACAGCGCGTGGCGATCGCCCGTACATTGCTGAAGGACCCGCCGATTCTCATTTTGGACGAAGCGACCTCGGCGCTGGACACCCGCACCGAACGCGAAATTCAGGCCGCGTTGGCGCTGGTGGCCCGCAATCGTACAACCTTGATGATCGCCCACCGGCTCTCGACCGTGGTTGACGCTGATGAAATCATCGTCATGGCCGAGGGCCGCATCATTGAACGCGGCAATCATGCCGGCCTGCTGGCGGCCGATGGCCATTATGCCGCGATGTGGCGTCAGCAACAGGAAGCCGCCCGCGTCCGCGCCGGCCTAGCAAGTTTAGAAGCGGTCTAGAAGCGCGTCACCGTGAGGCGCGCTGCACCGTGGCAGTCCATGACGGCGAAGTTGGATTGCCGCGCCGGCTTCGCCGGCTCGCAATGACGGTGACAACAGAATCACCCGTCACTGCGAGGCCCGCAGGGCCGTGGCAGTCTAGGGCGCCCGGTCCATGACGGTTGGCGCTTCAATACATGCCAGCGCCCATGCCGCCATGCATGATGGTGCCGATCACCGCCAGCATGACGAACACGGCGACCATCACGATGACGGTGTACATCGCTGCTTCTTCGGCCGGGGTCGCCATCAATTCCTGGATGCCGACATAAATCAGATAGCCGGCATAAAGCGCCGCCAGAAAACCCAGTGGCGCCAGCGACGGGATGATTTGGAATATCCCGCCCAGCCATGCCGGGGTCCAGCCATAGACCGCCAGTTTGAACGCGCGCGGCTGGCTGGGCTTCGATTTGAATTTGGGTGCCAGCCAGTCAATCGTCAGCGCTAGCAGAAACACCGCCACGAAATTCAGCACATAAGTCACCACTGCCATCGCCAGAGCGCTGATCACGCCGGTGCGCACTGCCACGCCCAGCACATGCCCGCCCACCAGGGCCGTGCCAATGAAGCCGGTCAGCGCCGGGATTGCCGCCAACGGCGCCACATAATGGCGCAGCATGTCGCCGGCGCTGGCGCTTTCATCGCGAATCACGCGCCATTCCTGCTGTGGGTTGAGAAGGATGTTCTTGGCTCGCTCGACAATATTCATCTTCGCCCCCTTTGCCTTAACGGTGATGCTTGGCACTTTAGGGCACTGATCCTAAACTGCCACGGGTGGAATCCAAAGCCATCGCTGGGGTTGGTTCCAGATATTGCTCTCGGCAAAGGAGACGGCGAGCCATGCGCAGGGCTGTAACGGTGCTGGCGACCGGTGTTTTGGGACTGGCCTTGGCCGGCTGCGGCGAATCTTGCGAAAGCGTCAAGGACAAGATGACCGAAATCGGTGAGCAAATGCGGGACGATCCGGAGCGTGCCTGGAAGCGCGGACCCGAGCTGCAGGAACTGGGCGTGAAATTCCAGAAACTGGGCTGCCTCGGCTAAAACGCGACCCTTAAAGATCAATCGCGCGCGGACTGGGTCAGGGTGCTGCGTTACTAGCCCCATCCGGCGCGGCTGCGGCGGGTTGGTCATCGGGCGCTCGCCATTGCACGCTTTGCCAATCCGCGGCTTGGCTGGCGGCGGCCTTGAGCAGGGTTTCGTCAAAGGCCTTGGCAAGTGCCGCCAGGCGTTTCGGGTCGGGTTCCTCATAGCCGACGGCGCGGCGCTGGCGGTTGTCTTCAAACAAGCTCCACCACAAGGCGGATTCGCGGTCGTCGCGCATGTTGACCGGGCCAGCATGATAAAGTTCGGCCAGGCGCAATTGGGCATCGGGATGGCCGGCTTCGGCGGCCCGGCGCAGCCATAGCAGGCCTTCCAGATAGCGGGTATCGGCGCGTGTGGGCGGATTATCGCCAATCAGGCACAAGCCCAAGCCATATTGCGAGCGCTCAAAGCCCGGGCCGCGTTGCGCCAAGCGGTAATAAAGTGCGCTGGCGGCGGCGCAATCGCCCGCCGCGCGCAATTCCTCGGCGCGGACAAACATGGCGTTGATATTGCCGGGTGTCGCGCGCGGCAGTGGCGGCGGTTCAGTCGCCTGTTGCGGCTGGGCGGCGGCGGTTGTCGCCAGGGTCAGCCCCAGCAGCAGCGTAGCGAGCATTTTTTGGGCCATGAGGCAGTTCCTTTGGCGCGGGTTCAGGCGCAAATATCGGCATCCTTGCCATAAAGTTGGGCGAAATCACGCCTGAGCTTGGCTTTTTCAACCTTGCCCATGGTGTTTCGGGGCAGGGCGTCGAGGCTGAGAATGCGTTTGGGCCGCTTGAAGCCGGCAAGCTGGGTCTTGAGCTTGGCCTGGATCGCGGCTTCATCCACGACCTGGCAGGTGGCGGGCACGACAATGGCGGTCACCGCCTCGCCAAAATCTCGGTGCGGCAGGCCGATCACCGCTGATTCCGCAATTTCGGGCAAGGCATTGAGCTGATCCTCGATCTCCAGCGGATAGACATTCAGCCCACCGGAAATGATCAGATCCTTGGCACGGCCGATCAGATGGACATAGCTGGCCTCATCGATGCGCGCCAAATCGCCAGTGATGAACCAGCCATCGGCGCGGAAACTGTCGCGGCTGGCCTCGGGCTTGCGCCAATAGCCCTGCAGCACATTGGGGCCCTTGACTTCCAGTACGCCGATTTCGCCCCGCGACAGCACGGCGCCATCTTCGCTTGCCACCCGCACATCGATGCCTGGCAAGGGCGGGCCGACACTGCCCGGCAGGCGCGGCCCGTCATAGGGGTTGGAGCAGATCATCGAGGTTTCGGTCATGCCATAGCGTTCCAGGATGCGCTGACCGGTGCGTGCTTCAAACGCGGCGAAGGCTTCCGGCAGCAAGGGCGCGGAGCCTGACACGAACAGCCGCATATGGGTGGTGGCCTGACGGTCGAAACCGGGTTCGGCCAGCAGCCGGCCATAATAGGTTGGCACGCCCATGAACACACTGGCCTGGGGGAGGTGCCGCATTAGCGCAGCCACGTCAAAACGCGGCAGGAAAATCATTGGGCAGCCAACCGTCAGCGCGACGTTGACGGCCACGAACAAGCCGTGGGCGTGAAAAATTGGCAAGGCGTGCAACAGCACGTCATCGGCGCTGAAATGCCAAGCCTGGGCCAAAGTGCGCGCATTGCTGGCCAAATTATGATGGCTCAGCATCGCCCCCTTGGGCCGGCCGGTGGTGCCGGATGTATAGAGGATGGTCGCCACCGTGTCGGGATCCACCAGCGCCGCTTCAAACCGGTCCGGCTTGGCCGCGGCGGTCTGTGCCAAGGGGCTGCTGCCTGCCGCATCCATCGCCAGCGTCGGGCAGGGCGCGTCGATCGGGTCCGCCGGGTCGGCGATGAACAGGCAAGGTTCGGCATCAGCCAGAATATAGCCGGTTTCAGCAGCGGTATAAGCTGGGTTCATGGGCAGGAAGATTGCCCCTAGCTTCAGGCAGGCCAAATACACCGCCAGCGCCGAAACCGATTTTTCCACTTTCAGCGCCACCCGCTGGCCAGGTCCCGCGCCAAGGTCGGCCAATGCATGGGCATATTGGCTGGCCAGCCGGTCCAAATCCGCAGCCGAAAGCGCGGCGCCGTCCGGCCTAATCAAGGCCCGGTCCGGCGCGCGCGCCATCAGCGCCGCGAATTGCGCATAGAGGTTATTGCTCATGCCATCGGTTTTACGCGACGATGGCCTTCAACATCCAGATCGTCTTTTCATGCGATTGCCGCCGCGCGATCAGCATGTCTTCGCTGGGTTTGTCCTCGACCGCTTCGGCGGCGGCGATTGCCAGTTTCAGGGTCTCGACAATCGCTTCATTGTCCTTGATCAACGCCTTGACCATGGCTTTGTCGGTACCGGTGACTTCGCCGGTGTCCACCGCTGTAAGCTTGGCGAAGGCGCCATAAGAGCCCAGCGCCTTTGCGCCCAGGGCCCTGATTCGCTCGGCTAACTCATCGGCGGCCAATGCCAATTCGTTGTAAAGCGTTTCGGTCAGGCTGTGGACCGAGAAGAACAGCGGCCCTTCGATATTCCAATGCACGCACTGGGTGCGCAGCCGCAGAATATAAGTGTCGGCCAAGGCTTTGCTGAGCCCTTCAATCAAGGCGGCATGCGGGTCGGTGGCCTTGGTCTTGCGCTTCGCGGTTCTGGCGCTCATCTCGCTTTCCTTTCCATCTGGCTGCTTTCCGATCACGTTTTATATATCAGCCGGGAGCGGTCAATGCAGGCCCATTTTCTCGATCACACTGAGCGAGAACGCCAATTGGGCAGGTCCCGCGACTTGCGGTGTTATGTTATATCATCTATAAAGCGATTCTCGGATCTGGAAGGAATCAGGCGTGACCCGCCAATTCGCACAAAAATGGCTGGACCGGTCGGCGCTTGGGGTGTCGGCGCTGTGCCTGCTGCATTGTCTGTTCGTGCCGCTGGCGGTGAGCTTGGCGCCGGTGTTCGGCTGGCATTTATGGCATGAGGACCACAGTCATTTCTGGTTTCTGGCCTTGGCCATTCCCTTAAGCGTGTTTGGCCTGTGGCTAGGCTTTCAAGGCCACCGCCGCTGGCGGCTCTTGGGTCTGGGCGCGGTTGGGCTGGGTTTGATGTATGTCGGCTTGACCGGCGGCGCCAGCTTGGAAGGCACTGCCTTCACCATGGCCGGCGTGGCGCTGGTGGCGCTGGCGCATTGGCGCAATTGGCGGCTGGAAGCAGCCCAGCTCTAGCGCGGGGTGCCGACCAAAATCTCAACGTCATCATGAGGCCGGCAGCCGTGGCGATCCATGGCACCGCGCGATGGCGCTTAAGCGGCGCTGCGGTCGTCTTGATTTTGCGCTAGCGCGTCGAACTTCGCCAACAGCTTTTGCCATTGCTCCCGCGCGGCCACGGCATGGCGGGCCTTGATATGGCCAAAGCCTTTGATTTCGTCCGGCAATTTGGCCAGCCGCACGGCCATGCCATGATTGGCCGGGGTCAAGCGGCGGCTAAGATCGTCGATCAACGCGATATAGTCGGCGGCCAGGCGGCGTTCCATACGCCGCTCGGCGCTCAGCCCAAAGGGGTCGAAGGCGGTGCCGCGCAAGCCCTTCAGCCTTGCCAATAATTTCAGCGCCGGCCAAATCCACGGCCCGAAGCGCCGCTTCAGCGGCAGGCCGGTGTCAGGATCGCGCCGCGCCAGCAAGGGTGGCGCCAACTGGAAAGAGGGCCGCGCCCGCCCCTGGAAGGTGGCGGCCAGGCTGGCGGCGAAGGCGGGATCGCTATAGAGCCGGGCGACTTCATATTCATCCTTATAAGCCATCAGTTTGGCCGCGCCGCGCGCCACCGCGAGGGCGAAATCCTGCTTATCCGGCGCGATCGCGGCCTCGGCGGCGCGCGCCCGGTCGACCAGGTCGCGATAGTGTTGGGCATAGGCTTGGTTTTGATAGCGGGTCAAATGGCCGGCGCGGTGGGCGATAATAGCGTCCAAAGTCTCCGGCGCGGGTTCATGGCTGGGCTGATGGGCGGCCAGCAGCGCCGCAAACCGGGCTGGATCATGGACCGCCAGCCGGCCTAGCGCGAAGGCGCTTTTATTGGCGGCGACGGCGACGCCGTTCAGTTCAATGGCCCGCGACAGTGACGCCAGCGATAGCGGCAGCCAGCCGGCCTGAAAAGCCTGGCCCAGGCTGATCATATTGGCCAGCATGGCATTGCCCAGCAACACCCGGGCGGCGGTGTCGGCATCGGCGATATGGGTGCGCTCGTCGCCCAACAGGTCGCGCAGATTGGTGGCCAATTGCGGGCTGCCCAAGTCGAGATCGTTGAACATTTGAAACGCGCCCGGCGGCGTGACATGGCTGTTAAGCACTGCATGGGTCTTGCCGGCGGCAAGACTGGCGGATGCCGGCGGGCTGGCCGCCACGATCATGTCGCAGGCCAGTAAAAGGTCGCTTTCGCCCGGCCCGATCTTGACGCTGTGCAGGCTTTCCGCCGCCTGGGCGATTTGCACTTGGCTGGTCACGGCGCCGTTTTTCTGGCTTAAGCCGGCATTGTCCAGCACCGTGGCCTCCAGCCCGTCGAGATGCGCCGCCATGCCCAACAACGCGCCGATGGTAACCACCCCAGTGCCGCCAATGCCGGTGATCATGACCCGCCAAGGCGCATGCGGCGTCCAGGCTGGCGGTGGCGGCAGCGCGCTGGCGTCCTGCCAATCGCCAGCGGGCAGGTCGGGCTTGCGCAAGCTTGCCCCTTCCAGGGTGACAAAGCTGGGGCAAAAGCCCTTGAGGCAGGAATAATCCATATTGCAGCTATGCTGGTTGATCTGGCGCTTGCGGCCAAAGGCGGTTTCCACCGGTTCGATGGCGACGCAATTGGATTGCACCGAACAATCGCCACAGCCTTCGCAAATCTCGCGGTTGATGAACACCCGCCTGGGGCCTTGCGGATAGGTGCCGCGCTTGCGCCGGCGGCGCTTTTCAGCCGCGCAGGTCTGATCATAGATCAGCACCGTGCAGCCGGGAATGTCGCGCAACTGGCGTTGCACCGCATCCAGCCGGTCGCGATGAAACACTCGGACTTCCTCGTCAAAACCCGTGCGATATTTTTCGGGCTGGTCGGAGACGACGATAATTTTCGCCACCCCCTCGCCAGCAAGCTGGGTGACCATGGCCGAAACACTGAGCGCGCCATCGACCGGCTGGCCGCCGGTCATCGCCACCGCGTCATTATAAAGAATTTTATAGGTGATGTTGACACCAGCGGCGACGGCGGCGCGGATCGCCAACAGGCCAGAATGAAAATAGGTGCCATCGCCCAAATTCTGAAAAATATGTTTTTCGTCGGTAAATGGGGCTTGGCCGATCCAGGGCGCGCCTTCGCCGCCCATTTGAGTCAGGCTGCGGGTGCGCCGGTCGGGCATGCCAATGACGATGGCGTGACAGCCAATGCCGCCACCGGCGCGGCTGCCTTCCGGCACCCGGGTCGATGTGTTGTGCGGGCAGCCGGCGCAATAATATGGCGTGCGCAGCACCGGCGGCAGCCTCAGGCCCGCTGGCGGCTTGGCCAGCGCGTCCAGCTTTTCGGCGAAGCTTTCGCCCTGCGCAAAAGGCGCCAGCCGGGCAGCGATGACGCGGGCCAGCATGGCCGGGTCCAACTCACCGACAGCCGGTAGCAGCGCGCTGCCCTGTTGATCGGTCTTGCCAACCACGCGCGGCCGCCGAGACGCGTCCCAATGATAAAGCGCGTCCTTGATCTGGGGCTCGATCAGCGGGCGTTTTTCCTCGACCACCAGCAATTCCTCGGCCGCGCTGGCGAAGCCGCGAATGCCGTCGGTGGCCAGCGGCCAGGGCATCGCCACTTTATAAACACCCAGGCCCAGGGCCTGGCAGCGTTGATCGCTCAAGCCCAGGGCTTCCAGCGCGGCGCGGACATCGTCATAAGCCTTGCCGACGGTGACAATGCCAAAACGCGGCGCGGTCGCGCCAAACACTGGCCGGTCAATGCGATTGGCTGCGGCAAAGGCGATTGCGGCGGGCAGCTTGATGTCCATCAGCCGCCGTTCGGCTTCCAAATAAGGATCGGGCAAGCGGATGTGCACGCCGCCCTTGGGCATGGCGAAATCGGGCGTGGCATAGCCATGGTCGGGGCCGGGCAGGGTGACGGTGGCGGCGCTTTCCACTACTTGGGTGACGCATTTCATGCCCATCCAAAGCCCGGCATAGCGCGACAGGGCAAAGGCCAGCAGGCCAAATTCGAGATATTCGCGCACACTGGCGGGGTGCAGAACCGGAATGCCGACGGCCTGCAAATCAAATTCGGTCTGATGTGCGTTGGTCGATGAAACCGCGCCATGGTCGTCGCCACACAGCATCACCACCCCGCCCCAGGGTGATGTACCGGCGAGATTGGCATGGCGCAGCGCGTCCAAGCTGCGGTCGACCCCCGGCCCCTTGCCATACCAGATGCCGAACACGCCGTCATAGCGCGCGCCGGCAAACAAGCCGGTTTGCTGACTGCCCCACAGGCTGGTGGCGGCCAAGTCTTCGTTCACGCCAGGCCGGAACAGGATATCATGGGCTTCTAAATGTTTTTGCGCGGCCCAAAGCTGGGCGTCATAGGCGCCCAAGGGCGACCCGCGATAGCCGGAAATGAAACCCGCCGTGTTCTTGCCCAGGCGCGCGTCGCGGATCCGTTGTTCAATCGGCAGTCGGACAAGCGCTTGCGTGCCGGTTAAAAACACGCGGCCACGTTCAGCCAGATATTTGTCCTCCAGCGTCGCCATCGCTGAAGTATAAGCGCTGCAGCCGCCATTAGCCAGAGGGCCCTGTGCTGCGCCCCAGCCCCTTCATCATAAAATCGCCGGTTTTTTGTTAAGGGCTTGTCCTCTAAGCTGTGGTTGCCGAGGAGGAGACGGAACATGATGACATGGCGCAATTTCGCGGGTGCAATAAGCGCGGTGGTGATGCTGGTGGGGGTGGCGGCGCAGGCGAGCGCGGCATCGGCTGATAAGATCGACCGGCGGGTGAAGGTCGCTCTGGAGGATTTCAGGGCTGAGGTCAAATCCGCCGAATCGCTGCTGGATCGCGCGGTTGGCGTGCTGGTGTTCCCCAGCGTCAAGAAAGCCGGCATCGGCATTGGCGGAGAATATGGCGAGGGCGCACTGCTGGTTGGCGGCAAGACCGAGGCCTATTATTCGACCGCGGCGGCGTCGATCGGTTTTCAATTGGGCGCCCAGGCCCGCACCCAGATTCTGTTGTTCATGGAGGATCGGGCGCTGGAGCGTTTTCGCGCCAGCGATGGCTGGGAAGCTGGCGTTGATGGGTCAATCGCGGTGATTACGCTGGGCGCTGGCGGCGCGATCGACACCACCGCCACCAACGAGCCGATCATTGCCTTCATCTTCAACAATAAGGGGCTGATGTACAATCTCTCGCTAGAAGGTTCTAAATTCACCGAGATTGAGCGTTAGGCCGGCGTTGCCCGGTGGGCATGAATTGCCCCTTTACAAAGCCGCCGATAAACCCTATTTGGCGATTCTTGCCAAGCCACAAATCTCGTGGGACTGGCATTTGGCTGTAACCAACCAGCCTGACCGGCGCCCCCTGGGGCGTCCTTAGGTGCAACAGCTGAGTGGAGGTCCTATGAGATGGATCGTTTTCAATCTGCCGGACACGTAGCGGACGTTCTGCGTCCTGACGTTCCCGTGACCTGCCTGCGCCCCCACGCTGCGACGCGTGCGGCACGCTGGTTCGTGGAACATTTCGATGGCGATGTGCTTTACGCGGTGAAGGCCAATCCCGCGCCGGAAATGCTGCGCGCCTTGTGGGCGGGCGGCGTGCGCCGGTTCGACGTCGCGTCGTTGAGCGAGGTCAAGCTGGTGCGCGGGCTGTTTCCCGACGCCATGCTGGCCTTGATGCACCCGGTCAAATCGGCGGCGACGATTCGCGCCGCTTATTTCGACTATGGCGTGCGGGTGTTTGCACTGGATAGCGACGCTGAATTGGCGAAAATCCTGGCGGCGACCGATCACGCGGCGGATTTGACCCTGTGCGTGCGCTTGTCGGTGGCCAATACCTTCGCCAAGCTGTCGCTGGGCGCGAAGTTCGGCGTCAGCGTTGCCGACGCGCCGGCCTTGCTGCTGAAGACCCGTCAGCATGCGGCGCGGTTGGGCTTGTGCTTTCATGTTGGCTCCCAAACCATGAGCCCGACCGCCTATAGCGCCGCCCTTGAGGCCGCGCGTAAGGCGATCACCCGGGCTGGCGTGGTGCTGGACGTGTTGGACGTGGGCGGCGGTTTTCCGGCGCTGTATCCGGGCATGACGCCGCCGGGCATGGCCTTGTTCATGGACGAGATCACGGCCGCGATCGCGCGCATGCCGATTACCGAGACCTGCGAAGTCTGGTGCGAGCCGGGCCGCGCCTTGGTGGCGGAAGCGACCTCGGTTTTGGTCAAGGTTGAAGCGCGCAAGGACGACTGGCTTTACATCAATGACGGCACTTATGGCTCGTTGTTCGATGCCGGCACCCTGAAATGGGTTTATCCGACCCGGCTGTTGGACGCGGCGGCGGCGCGTAGCGAGGAGCTGCAGGCATTCAGCTTTTATGGACCGACCTGCGACGATCTCGACTTCATGGAAGGCCCGTTCATGCTGCCAGCCGACGTGCGCGCCGGCGACTATATTGAAATCGCCATGCTGGGCGCCTATGGCGCGGCCATGCGCACCGGTTTCAACGGCTTTCATCAAGGCGTCACCGTGACGGTGGAAGATGAGCCAATCCATAGCGCCTATACCGGCGACGTGCCGCAGCGCGAAGTCATCCGCCTGCCTGGAGAGAGATAAAAATGAGCCAATCGAACAAAAAAGCCGAACTTCTCTCATCCGAAGTTCGGCACATCGACATTACGTCCTTCGACGCCCGTCCGATTATCGATCAGATGGCCGGCATGTCGTTTACCAGTCGCGACCTGGCGCGTGCCACCGGCATCTATAACCAGATGCTGGCGGACGACAAATGTTCGGTGATTTTGACCGTGGCGGGTTCGACCTCGGCCGGCGGCTGCATGAATTTATACGCCGATCTGGTCAAGCATCATATGGTTGACGCCATTGTCGCTACCGGCGCCACCATTGTCGACATGGACTTTTTCGAAGGCCTTGGCTTCAAGCATTATCAGGCACTCGATGTGCCCGACGACAAGACTCTGCGTGATCTGTATATCGACCGTATCTACGACACCTATATCGACGAGGAAGACCTCCAAGCCTGCGACCACGCGATCAAGGACATTGCCGACGCGATGGCTCCCGGCGCCTATTCCTCGCGCGCCTTCATCCGTGAAATGGGCCGTTATTTGAGCCAGCACGGCAAGAAGGACAACAGCTTGGTCAAGCTGGCTTATGAGCATGACGTGCCGATATTCGTGCCGGCCTTTTCCGATTGTTCGGCCGGCTTCGGCCTGGTCAAACATCAAGCCGAACGGATCAAGGCGGGCAAGCCTTATGTCATCATCGATTCGGTGGCTGATTTTCGCGAACTGACGGAAATCAAGATCAAGGCCGGCACCACCGGCTTGTTGATGGTGGGCGGCGGCGTGCCGAAAAACTTCGCGCAAGATACCGTGGTTTGCGCCGAAATTTTGGGCGAAGAGGTCGACATGCACGCCTATGCGGTGCAGATCACTGTCGCCGATGTGCGCGATGGCGCGTGTTCGTCGTCTACCCTGAAGGAGGCATGCTCCTGGGGCAAGGTCGATGTGGCGCTGGAACAAATGGTTTATGCCGAAGCGGGCTCGGTGCTGCCCTTGCTGGCGTCCGACGCCTATCATCGTGGCGCCTGGAAAAACCGCGCGCCGCGCCAGTTCGCGAAGTTATTCGGCTAAAGTTCTATTCGACCATCTTGCGGTCGGCTTATGTCCTGCGCTTTGGTGCAGGGATGCAATGCGCAGACAACCCAGCCCCCTCGTCATGCCCCGGACAAGCCGGGGCATGACGGATCGGGGCTTCAGGTCTCATCTTGACGTTCAGGACGCGATCTTATAGCTGGCGAATGCCGCGTCGACCTCGGTGTCGAACAAATGATTGGTGTAATTGCTAAGCGTTTTCACCGCCATCGCCAGCACGATGTACAGCACATGCTTGTCGCTATAGCCAGCGTTGCGAAAGCCGTCGAGCTCCGACGTTGACGGATTGCCGCGGGTTTCCCACATATGATGAGTGAAGCGGTTGATGGCTTCCAGGCGGGCGTCTGGCAATGGCTTTCCGGCGCGCAGGGCGGCCAGGGATTCCGCCGGTACGTTCGACATTTTCTCGGCCACCATGGAATGGGCGGCGACGCAATAATGGCAGCCATTGGCGCGCGACACCGACAAGAATACCACTTCCTGTTCGGCCGGGCTGAGGCCCGATTCCTCGCGGAAGCTGTTATACCCGCCGAGATAGGCTTCCAGCAGCGCCGGCGCATTGGCCATTTCCGCGTACATATTGGGCACCATTCCCATGTTCTTTTGCGCGCCTTCCAGTAATGTTTTGGCCTTGCCTTCGGCCTCGTCAATGCTGAGCAAAGGCAAATTCAGTTTCGGGTTGGTCATTTTCTCTCTCCTGCTAAATAGGACCGAATGGTCCAAAAATACGAAAAAAAAGCTATAAAGAGGCCAGCAAATGCCGCGCGATGCCCCGGGTTTGCTTGACCGTGAGACCGGCCTTGACCATCGAGCGCAGGCCGCTAATGCCCGCGATCAGGAAATCGGCCAGGTCTTGTGGGGAACGCGCGGGGTCAATGCCGCGTTCCCGCTGCGCACGCTTGATCGCCTTGATCAGGGTGGCCCGCAACCGCGTGATGCGGTCTTGAACGGCCGCCGTCATCGCTGGATCGCGGCGGCCGAACTCATTGATGGAATTATGCAGCAGGCAGCCCAGGGGCGCGGGATCCGCCGCTTCCTCGGCCACCGCCATTAGCACCTGCTCCAGCGCCGCCATCGCCGTGGCCTGGCTGGCCAGGGCCTCTTCCAGCGCTTGCATGAATTGGCCGCAATAGCGCTCCAAACAGGCATGATACAGCGCCTGTTTGTCGCCGAAGCTTTGATATAAGCTGCTTTTTGACAAGCCCATCGCCGCCAGCAGGTCGAGCAAGGACGTCGCCTCATAGCCCTGCCGGCAAAAGGTGCGCATTGCCGCGTCAAGCGCGGTATCGCGGTCAAATTCTAACGGACGGCCAATCATGGGTGCGACTATGGGACCATGTGGTCCAAAAGTCAATCGAAGTTGAGTCGCCGCCCGGTGAGGCCTGTTCGGTCAGGCCTGTTCTGTCAGGGAGCCGGCGGCGTGGCCGAATTGCTGGCGCCAGGTCAGCGGCAGCCGCTCAAGGTCGTCGGGACGGTCGATATCATGCAAGGTCTCGCCGATCCGGGTGCGCCAGCCAAGCGCGCTGAGCCGGGCCAGCGTGGTCTCGGCGACAGCGTCGGTGCTCCAGGCAATATCGCTGAACAGGCTGTCATGATATTGGCGCAGGCCCAATAAGGTATAGCCGCCATCATGGGCGGGATGGATCACCGCTTCATGCGACGCGAGTGCCGCTGCCGCCCGGTTCAACCGGTCGCTGGTCAGATCCAGGCAATCGGTGCCGATCAGCAGAATATTTTCGCCGCCCGACAGCACCCTTTGGCTGGCCCGCGCCATTCGCGCACCTAAATCGCCCTCGCCTTGGGCACTGATATCGGCGCCATGCGGCAAGGCAATGCCGTGCCAGGCGGGCGCGGATTTTTCTGGCGTCAGGCACAGTTCAACCGGCCCGAAATGGGTCGCCAGGGCGCGGCGGCAGATTTCGTTCAACAAGGCGCGGGCCAGGCGGGCGGCGTTGACTGGCCCCAGCTGTGGCGCCAGCCGAGTCTTGGCCTGGCCGGCCACCGGCGCTTTGGCGAAAATGACGATGCGGGTCAGCCTCATCGATAGGCCCTCGCCAGTTCGTCGGCCGGCACGCCGCGGGCATAGGCCCAGCGCAACCGCCACATCAACAGGATGGTCCGCCACACACCGCGCTGTTCCCAGCGCCGGCCCGATGTCGTGACCTTGGTGCGCAGGCACACCGGTTGGCCACGCGCCCGCAGTTTCTTGCAGATTTCGATGTCTTCCATTAAGGGCTGCGCGGGAAAGCCGCCAAGTTCTAAAAACCGCTCGCGGCGCACGAACAGGGCTTGGTCACCTGTGGCGATGCCCGACAGCCGCGAGCGGCAATTCATCGCCATCGCCACCATCCGCAACATCCATGGCCGCCCCTCGATACGCACGTCAAAACGCCCCCAATGCCGGCCACTGCGGGCCAGCGCGTTAGTCACCAAGCTGTCAGCCTGTTCCGGCAACAGGGTGTCGGCATGCAGGAACAACAGCACTTTGCCCTTGGCCGCCGCCGCGCCGGCGTTCATCTGCGCCGCCCGACCGCGTGGCGCGGCCATGACCTGATCGGCCAAGGTGGCGGCAATGCGTGCCGTGTCGTCTTCGCTGCCGCCGTCGACCACAATCACTTCAACGCCGCGCCGGCGCATTGGTTGCAACGGCGCCAGGCAACGCGGCAGGCCCTGTTGTTCATTCAGCGCTGGAATGATCACCGACAGCATCAGGGTTGCTCGTTCAGCCCCCAGTCATAGTCGCTATAGCGGATTGGCAGCGCGCCGGCGCGCAAGGCGGCGACGGCTTCGTCGGTCAAGCCAAGACTGTCGCGATAGGCGATCAGGAAATCGGCTAGGCTGTCAAATCCGCCCCAGCCCTTGCGGAAATCCTCGCCATACCATTTGAAAATGCGCGACAGATAAAGCTTGCCGTCGATCAGCGCATTATGGTCGCGGTCCGCCAGAAAGCGCTTGGTTGCGGCTTCAAGCTGGGCGTTCAGGCGCGCGCCGACATAGGCCTGGCGGGCCAGCGGCGGGCAACCGATGCTGGCGCAATTGACCGCGAAATGAATGCGTGGCTCATCATAAACGCCATCGGCGCGGATCATGCCATGTTCGATTTCGTCAAGGCTGCGCTGGGCGCCTAGAAGCGGCACGAAATCATTCTGCCAGGGGGTGCGGAACCAGGAGCCCAAATCGCGGATCGACTCCACGCCCGGCCAATGCCGCAGGATCAACTCCACCGTCCAGGCATTATAGGCATTGATCAGGAAGGCCAGTTGCGCATTTTTCGGCCAGGACTCGAACGTCGTCGCCGGCACCGCCGCCATGCGGTCGAGATAGGCGCGCAGGCGGTCACGGTCGGCCAGCATGCCGTCATAATCAACTCGCGTGGCCAAGCCTTCCGCCGCAGGATAGACATGGGCGGCCAACAGGCTGTCCCAATCGTCATGATCGAAGGCGGCCTGGGCCGGGGCGCTGAGCATGGCCATCAAGCCAATCGCCAGCGCTGCCGCCAACCGCGTCAACCGAGCCGCCATTGGTGATATCTCCGCAATAGCGCCAAGGCCAATTTCGGTTGATGCGCCCGGCGCCATTCGCCGGCGGCGTATTTATTGGCTTCGGCGAAGGTTGGATAGCTGTGGATGGTGCCGAGAATTTTGTTCAGCCCAAGCCCATGTTTCATCGCCAGTACGAATTCGGCCAACAGTTCGCCGGCATGGTCGCCGACAATGGTGGCGCCCAAAATCTTGTCCTTGCCCGGCACCGTCAGCACCTTGACGAAGCCATGTGCCTCGCTTTCGGCAATCGCGCGGTCGAGATCGTCAATGCCATAGCGGGTGACTTCATAAGCGACGCCTTGTTCCTTCGCCATCCGCTCATTGAGGCCGACATGAGCGACCTCGGGGTCGATGAAGGTGGTCCAGGGGATTACCGAATAATCGGCCTTGAAGCGCTTGAATTGCCCGAATAAGCCATTGACCGCCGCATACCAGGCCTGATGTGCGGCGGTGTGTGTGAATTGATAAGGTCCCGCGACATCGCCGGCGGCGAGGATATTGGGGTAAAGCGTTTCCAAATAGTCATTGGTGATGACGGTCCGGTCGGTCGGGATGCCCAAATCCTCCAACCCATAACCCTTCAGCCGGGCTTTGCGGCCGACGGCGCAGATCAGGGCGTCGAAGGGGAGTTTCAGTTCACGCTGATCATGTTCGACGACCAGGAATTTTTCATCGCCATCGCGTTCGCAGCGCAGCGCCTTATGCCCGGTCAGCACGCGCACGCCGTCGGCTTCCAGCGCATTGCGGGCCAGGTCTGAAACCTCATCATCCTCGCGGCCCATGACCCGTGGCATCATTTCCACTTGCGCGACTTGGGCGCCAAGGCGGGCAAAGGCTTGCGACAGTTCACAACCGATCGGCCCGCCGCCCAACACCACCAGCCGGCGCGGCAGTTCATCACGCTTGGCCATCTCCGCCCACAGCGTGTCGGATGTCAGATAGCCGACATCGTCCAGGCCCGGCAGTGGCGGCACGAATGGCTCGGCGCCGGCGGCAATGATGATCGCCCGGCTGGTCAAGGTCTTGGTGCCGCCGTCATTCAGCTTGATTTCCACCGTCCATGGATCGGTAAGGCGGGCATAGCCCTGCAAGACTTCGACGCCCAGGCTTTCATAACGGGCAACGCTGTCATGGGGTTCGATCTTGGCGATGATGTCATGCACCCGGCGCATCACGGCCTTGAAATCGAAGCGCGGCGGGGCGGCGTCAAGGCCATAGCGGCTGGCATGGCGAATCTGGTCGGCGACGCGGGCGGTCTTGATCAGCGCCTTCGAGGGCACGCAGCCATAATTCAAGCAGTCGCCACCCATTTTATGAGCTTCGATCAAGGTCACCTTGGCCTTGACCGCGGCGCCGATATAGGCACTGACCAGGCCCGCCGCGCCGGCGCCGATGACGATCAGATTGCGGTCATAGGTTTTTGGCCGCTTCCAGCGGGCATAAGCGCGGCGGGTTTGCAGCACCCGGCCGATCTTACGTGCGATCCAGGGAAAAATCCCCAGCAGCACGAAGGAGCCAATCAGCTCCGGAGAGAGGATATCGCCCAGCGAGCGCACCTGCGCCAATTGCGTGCCGGCATTCACATAGACCACGGTGCCGGCCAGCATGCCAACCTGGCTGACCCAATAAAAGGTCCAGGTTTTCATGGCTGTCAGGCCCATCACCAAATTGATGATGAAGAAGGGGAATACCGGCACCAGCCGCAGCGTGAACAAATAGAAACCGCCATCGCGCTCGACGCCGGCATCAATCGCGGCCATGCGGTTGGCGAAGCGCCGCTTGACGGTATCGCGTAGCACATAGCGGGCGACCAGAAAGGCCAGGGTCGCGCCGATGCTTGAGGCGAAGGACACCAGGATGGTGCCGGTGACCAGGCCAAACAAGGCGCCGCCGGCCAAGGTCATGATCGCAGCCCCCGGCAAGGATAGGGCGGTGACCGCCACATAGACCGCGAAATAGACCCCCAGCACCAACCAGGGCTGTTCAGCGCGCAACGCGGCCAATTGTTCCTGGCTTTGCTTCAACGCCTCCAGCGTCAAATATTGCCGCAGGTCAAAGGCAAAAAACGCCGCGATCAGCGCCACGATCAACGCCACGAGCGCGATCTTTTTCCATCTCATCAAAAGTCTCCATCCTGGCCGGTGCGGCCCTTGCCGGCGTCATCACGACCGTTGGCGAACAGCCGCGCGGCCATCCGCAAATGTTGAAACTGAACACCACAGCGGCGTCACGCGCCGCAAAACATTAGATGCGCGCGCAAGCCAAAACGTTCCCACCTTGTCAAAGGCCGGTCCATGGCTTGCGACATCATGTCAGTGGCGCGGCGGCAATTCAGCATCGTCAAGCCCCACCGAACCAGTTGATTTCCAGGCAGCGGCGCAGGCCCAGGCGGGCGCGGTGCAGCATCACGAAGACATTGCTTTGCGATGCTTCCGCCTGTTGGCAGATTTCCGCCGTCTCCAAACCCAAAAATTCTCGCATCATGAATATCCGTGCCTGATTTGGCGGCAGACGTTCCAGGCAGGCCTCGAATATCTGCCAGAATTGCTGCTGCTCATAAGACGCTTCCGGGTCGCGCCATGGCTGTGGCCGTGCCGAGGAAAGCCAAAAACCATGAGCACTAAAATTGCCTTCGCCGTCTTCGCCGGCGGTCTCAAAATCCGTTTCGCCGCTACGGCGCCGCCTTTGCTGCTGCCGCAAATGATCGATAATCTTGTTGCGCAGGATCGCGAAAACCCAGGTTTTCAAGGCCGCTCGGCCGGCAAAGCGCGCCTGGCCCTGAACTGCGCCCAGCATGGCGTCCTGCACAACGTCTTCGGCCAATTGGCCGTCACCCAGTTGCAGAGTCGCGAATTGCAGCATTTTCTTACGCAGGGATTGCAGAAACTGCGGATCGTCAAGCCGTTCGCTGTCGGGCTGGGCCTGGGTTGATGACATATGAACTGGCTTTTCCCGCTCGCCCCTCATGCGTGCGGATCATAGCGTTGCTGTAAATTCAGGTAAACCGCGCAAATCGGGGGCGCCGGTCGGGGCGGCCCGTCAATGAACGGCGCTGCCGCCCCTTAGCACCAGCACCCACATGGCAATGCCGATGATGGTGAACAACACCGCGATTGCCACTTCCATCTTGCGCTGGCTGACCCGGCCTTGCAGATAAGGCCCAATCTGCCCGCCGATGATGACGCCGGGAATGGTGTAGGCCACCAAATGCCAGGGCACCGCGTCAGCGCCGCCGGCGGCCATCAGCGCCGAAATCTGCGTGAAGGATGCCGCCGCGATGGTGACGATGACGACAAACACGCTGGTCGCCGCCGCCACCGCGATCGGCACGCCATTGCGCTTGGAAAGCTGCGGCATCACCACTTCGCCAATGCCAACCGACAACAGCCCGGTCAAGAACGCGCCGATCGACGTGGCGATGGCGCCCTTGCCATGGATCGGCTTGCGGTAACGATAAACCTTGCCATCGCGGGCAATGATTTCACGCATTTCACGCGGCTTTTTCTTCTCACCGTCCAAGGCTTCGATCTCATGTTCGACCGGCGCATGATGGCGGTACATGATCACCGCCAGCACCAGCATCAGCGTGCCATAGGCGGCTTTCAGGAGGATGGGATTGGCGACCTGCAGCAGCAATGCGCCGACAATGCCCACCGGCACCGCCACGGCGATGAAGGGCAGCGCGCTTTTAAAATCGATCAAGCCCTTGCGGTAATAGCCAATGAAGCCGGATGAAAACCCAAAAGTCTCGGTCAGCAGCGCCACGCCGATGGCGGCGGCGGTGCTGGGAATCACATATTCCGGTCCCAGAAATGGGAAGATGATGAGAAAAATCGGCGCAAATAAAGCTGCGCCGCCAATGCCTGAAAGCATAGCCGTGGTCGCCACCAAGGTCGCGACCGGCAGCATGAACCAGTAAAGCGAAAAATCCACCCAAGGCCTCCCCAATCCAGAACGCAAACGTTTTAAGGACAAGCCTTGCAAATGCAAGTTAATTTGGATGGGGCGGCAAGACGTGGATAGCCCGGACAGGCCGGACCATGACGAAAAGGGGGCTGCATTGCCGTCATGGTGCGGCGCGGCGCAGCCGGTGCGGCAATCCACCCTCCCGCGCCATGGACTGCTGCGGCCTTCGGGCCTCGCAGGGACGAATTATTACTGCGGCGCTTGCTCCCGCCGGGCCCGCAAGATCGCTTCGGTCTGGGCGAAGGAGGCGGGATTGTCGACATCGATGGGGGCGAAGGCATAGTCGAGCAAGATAAGATCAGCGGTGACGCCCAGATTGCGCGCGATGCGGGACAGAAGCTGCTGGCCGGTCACGCATTTCAGCTTATAGAGAATGAACGGCATCACGCCGAACGCCTTCAGAATGCGCCAATGCTTCTTGCCAAATTGGCCGCCGCCCTCGAAAATCCGCGCCGTATCCAGAGCCCGTTCATGGCGCAGGCCATAAAGGTTGGTCGATGAAAAACCGCCGTCTTTCAGCCAATGAAAGGCCAGGGTTGAGTCCGGCACGTCGCGTAACACCACCGCCGCTGTTGTGAAGCCGAGGGCGACATCGCCCTCAACCTGCCAGAACTGGTCCATGAAGTCGCGCAAGACGGCGGGTGTATGCAGCGCATTGTCGCCGGTGGTGATGATCATCGGCAGGGGTTCATCCAGGGTCTCGGCGGCGAGGCGAATGGAGGCGGCCAGACTGTCACCGCTTTTGACCACGCCGAGACGGCCTTCATCCATCCAAGCGGCCAGACGCGGCACCGTGCGCACCACGGCCTCATCCTCGATGGAAATAAAAATGTGGTCAAAACAGCCGCTGTCGATCGCCACCTCGACGACACGTTCCAGCATCACTTGGCCATCCAGCATGACCAGGCATTTGTGCGAAACGCCCTGCAGCCGCGCCACCGGGTCATCGACCCCCTTGCGGCTGGCGGCGAGAATGACCAGCGTGGCCCCACCTGCCGCCGTCATGACGCCAACGCCACGCCGAAATGCCGGGTCAAGGCGCCAATCTCGTCCAATTGCGGCAATCGCGCCAAGCCCTCGCGCAGGGTGTTAGCTTGCGCCTCGGTCATATGGCCGGCCACGCAGGCTTGGTATTTTTCCCAATATTGCGCGTCGGTGAAGGGCGCTGCCTTGCTGCCCGCCGGCCAAGCCTTGGTTTTCTCGAAATGCTGGCCATCCTTCATCATCACTTCGACCCGGGTTGGGAACTCGCCTTCCAGCTTGTCGACCGGGCAGCGCCGGATCAGCGGATACAGCGCTTGAACGTCGGCCCGTGCCGCGCCGGCGTCGGTGAAATCGGCGAGGGTGCAATCGCCGCCGGTCAAAATCACCGCCAGCGGATATTCGATCGAGAATTTGGATTGCAGGCCGTCGGCGGGCTGTTGATACATCAGATTGTTGAAATGCACGCGCGGCGCGTAAACATCAACGCGTTCCACATCCGCCGGCTTCAGGCGCTGTTCGGCGCGAATTTCCAAAAGCGCGTCCATCGCCCGGTGGGCGGCGCCGCAATTGGCGAAGCGCTTGACCCGAAAGCCATGCTCCGTGATCAGCAGCGGCTGGCCGACATTTTCGGTCTCAAAACGCAAATTCTGGCCATGTTCGACATGGGTCAGGCCATCGCGCAGGGCTTCATAATCGGGGCCCACCATCAGCCGGTTCATGCCGGTGCGCCCGTCCAGCGCGCCAAGGCCGGCGGTGACGCCCGCTTGGGCCAAGCTGGCCGCCATGATGCCGGCCTTGGCTGCCAGGCCGGCATGGACCGGCTTGGTCATGGTGCCGAATTGGGCCATGAAACCCGCTGCCATGCTTGTGGCGATGGAGAGCGCATAGGCCGCCTTTTGCGCATCCAGGCCCAACAGCCGGGCGCAGGCCGCCGCAGCACCCACGGCGCCAACGGTGGCGGTCGCATGCCAGCCGCGATTGCGGTGGGTTGGGTTCACGCCCTGGCCGACCCTGCCCATGATTTGCAGCCCGCAAATATAGGCGTCGATGATGGCGGCGCCGGACGCGCGTTGCTGTTCGCCCAGCGCGAATATCGCCGGTCCCAGCACTGTGGTGGCATGGGCCTTGGGGGGGTCGAAATTGTCGTCGAAGTCCAGCACATGGCCGGCGGTGCCGTTGACCAGTGCTGCCCAGGGGGCTGCCAGCCGGCGGCTTTGGCCAACGCAAGCACAAGGCCCGTCGCCCCAGGCGGAGACCACGGCAAAGACATGTCTGGTCACGTCCTCTGCGGCGCCGGGCACCATGACCGCGACCAAATCGATCAATTCTCGATGGGCGGAGTGGCGGGCGTCTTCGGACCATGCCGCTGGCGTGGCGGCCAGCCATTCACCAAAGGCAAGAAGCGGATTGTCGGGCAAGGCGGGTTCCTTAATTGGCAAAATTTTCACCAGGACCGGTGGAACGGTGCGTCGCTTTGATTGAGCCAAGCGCCTGGGCAAAGTGCAAAAACAGCCGCCGCTGCGCAAGCCGGAATTTGCATTTGCGCGGCGATGGGATTACAGCTTCAACGCAAATTTCAAACCAAGCACCTGGCCGGAGCATATCAATTGACGGCGATTTACGCATTGCCAGACCATGAGGTGGTGGCCGACCTGCTGCCGGAACTCCGCAGCCGCCAGCTTGACGAGGCCGCCGCCCTGGCCCGGATCCAGGCCAGTCCAGGCGTTGTGCCCGTGGCGATCGACCATCAGGCCGGCCAGGTCTATTGGGCCGATCTTGGCGATCATCCATTTCGCGAATGGCAGTTCTTGTTCACCGTTGAAAAACTGGCCCGTGAAAACGCGATTGCCGACGCATTTACATCGCCAATCGCGCTGTTGGCCGATCGCCGCATCGCCGAGCCGGGCCTGGCGCCGCAAGGCTTTATTTTCCACGTCTCCCGCTGCGGCTCGACCTTGCTGGGCAAGGCGATCGCGCGGTTGGACGAAAATGTCGTCATCAACCAGGGCGGGCCGTTGCAGCGCGGGTTTTGGGCGGTGGCGACCGATGATTGGCGCCGCCCCCTACAACCCAGTGCCGAAAATCTTGAAATGTTCCGCAATCTGGTGTTGGCGATGACCCGACCCAGGGCGCCTGGCCAGCGCCGTGCCTTCGTCAAATTCATCAGTTGGAATGCCCTGTATATCGACTTTGTGATGCGTGCTTTTCCGGGTGTGCCCTGCCTGTTCCTATACCGCGATCCGGTTGAAGTGATCGCCTCGGTATTCAAGGAAACCACGGCGGCCTTGGTTGCCAAGGGCAGCCTGGAAGCGGATTTCCTGGCTGACTGCGCGGTCGGCAATTCGGCGGCGATGAGCGATGTTGAATATCTGGCGCATTGCTACGCGCATTATTTCCGCACCGCATTAGCGCTGGACAAGCCGGGCTTGCATCATCTTAACTACACGGCGATCAAACGCGAAAACCTCGCCACAATTTTGTCGCAAGGTTTGGCTTATGTGCCTGAAGGGGCTGATCTTGACGCAATGGCGGAGCAGTTTCGCTTTCATTCCAAGGATGACAGCGACAAGCAGGCATTTCGGGCGGACAGCGCCGAAAAACAAGCGGCGTTGACGCCGGATGCGCGTCGGCAAGTGGAGGAAATTTGCGGCGATCTTGTCGAAAAGCTTGACAAATCGTCGATAAACCTTTTTGCAGCGGAAGCGCTTTCGGTCGAATGAGGCCTGTGACCACAATGCGCCCGCGCCCTAAGGAGTGAATAAAAGGCCGATGTCCAGCAACGATAAACTGCTTTCCGTCATCATCCCCAACTATAACTATGCCCGCTATTTGGCGGCCACGTTGGATAGCTTGGTCCAGCAGGACTATGTGCCCATGGAGTTGGTGTTGGTGGATGATGCCAGCAACGACAATTCCCTCGGCGTGGCGCGCGACTTTCTCGCCAAGAAGGGCGATCGCTTCGTCCGCGCCTTGGTGCTGGAGCAGCCTGAAAACAAGGGCAAGCTGGCGGCGATCAATCGCGGGCTTGGGGAAATTCAGGGCGAATACACCATCATTCTCGACTCCGACGATGTGTTGACGCCGCAATATACCCGCCGCTGCGTTGACACCTTGGAGGCCGTGCGCCAAACCCAAGCGCATATCGGTTTCATTTACACCGACTGCCAATTGATCGGTGAGGAGGGCGAGCCGCTGGACCGGGGCCGTTCAACAGGTTTCGACCCAGTGCTGCTGGAACAGTTCAGCTATGTGCCAGAACCCGCGGTGACCGTGACCAAGGCTTTGATTGAGGCGGCGCCCTTTGACGAGACCATCCGGCGTGGCACCAAGCATCATAAATGGCGGCGCATCGTCGCCAATGGCTGGCATGGTCTGCATATTCCCGAGCCTTTGTTTTGCTACCGCATGCACACCCGCAATCTTTCGGGCATTGGCGAACGGGTGTTGGCCGAGGTTGAGCGCGGCCAGCAGGGCCACCGCATTTTGTCGGGCTATTGGCCGACGGCGGCGGGCTGATCGCGGGTTTTTTCGCAAAATACCGCGCATCCGTTGATTTTTGCCGCGATTTAGCGGAGCATGGCCGCTCCTTTGGGCGGGAGAAATGCTATGACTCTCTTCAATGTGTTCAGTGCGCCGCATGCGGTGAAGCTTGGGGTGGCGGCACTGGCCGTCTCTGGCGCTTGGGCCGTGCCGGCGCAGGCGGCGGACCAAACGGTCTATCAATGCACCATGGGCGAGTTGACCCGCATCGTTGAAGTGTTGCGCGAGCCCGGCGGCAATCCGGTCTGCGAAGTGTGGTACGCCAAGCCGCAAGAAAGCGCGACCCGGCAGCGCTTATGGTCAGCGGCCAATGATCCAGCTTATTGCGATGCCCAGGCTGAGGCTTTTGTCGAAAAGCTGAGGGGCTGGGGTTGGTCCTGCCAAATCCAACAGGCCGATGCGTCGGCGCCGGCGGACGAAATGTTGGACGATGCCGCTGAGGATGCCGCTGAGGATGCCGCCGGGCCCACTAGCGAGGCTCCGGATGCCACCACGGTGCAGCCGGAAGCGGCGGGCGCCGAATAGGCCCAGCGCTTCCTTCCAGGCACTTCAGCCGTTAAAATGCCCGCGTTCGGCGCGCAGCCGCCGGATCGTCTCGCGCACTTCGTGCCAGCTTTTGCTTTCGGCTTCATCCGCGGCTTCAGCGGCGCGGCGCGCGGCTTCCGCCTCGGCCTTGGCGCCATGCGCGTCCAACAGCCGCTCGGCATAGTCAACGACATTGATATGGCTCATCCTGTTCTCCATTTTCTGCGGTTGCGCTGGTCTCCCCCAGGCTTGCCCCATGCGGCCATTTTTGCCCGATGCGGCTATCGCGTCTTTGATCAAAAGCATAGCAGAAAAATCCCGCTCATGCGACCATCGCCCCGCCACGGAAATCATTTGCCAGCGCCGCGCAGCTCGCGTAAAAACCGCCCCATAGCCGCACCGGCGCCACCGCGCCAATCCGGCCCCCATCGTCTAGTGGCCTAGGACGTCGCCCTCTCACGGCGAAAACAGGGGTTCGAGTCCCCTTGGGGGCGCCAAATTTGGGTGGCGGGCTGCAATTTCCACTGTGCGCTAATAAGCTAGCCGCCCGCGCCTCGTGTCACTGCGGCCCGGTCGTGGGCGTTGAGGACTTCCAGGAAGGCGGCGCCATAGCGTTGGCGCTTGGTTTCGCCAATGCCGGAAATGGCGGCGAGGGCAGCTTCGGTGGTCGGGTGCTGGTTGGCCATTTCGGCCAGGGTTTTGTCGTGGAAGATGACATAGGGCGGCACGCCTTGGGCGCGGGCGAGTTCAAGGCGTTTTTCGCGCAGCGCGTCAAACAGCGCGCGGGTGGCGGGCGACATGGACTCGGTTTGTTGGCGGGCGCCGCCTTTCGGGGTCCGAGCCTTGGTTTTGGGCTGCTGCATGCGCAGCATCAAGGGCGGCTTGTCGCGCAGGAATTGCCGGCCCTTGGCTGAAATCGACAAGCCGCCATGGCCGGCCAGATCGACATCGATCAGGCCATGCGCGATGATTTGGCGCAGCAACGAGCGCCAGCTGCGCGCGTCATGTTCCTGGCCGATGCCCCAGGTTGAAATCTGGTCATGGCCCAGGCGCTGGATGCGCTCATCCGCCTCGCCGCGCAGCACCGCGATGACATGGGCTTGGCCAAAGCGTTCGCCGGTACGGTAGATGCAGGACAGTGCCTTTTGCGCGGCAATAGTGGCGTCGAACATCTCCGGCGGCGCGTCGCAATTGTCGCAATGGCCGCACGCGTCATGCGCTTCGCCAAAATAGCTAAGCAGGATTTGGCGGCGGCATTTCCCGGCCTCGGCCAGGCCAAGCAGCGCATCCAGCTTTTGCCGTTCCATCCGCTTGCGCTCAGCAGGTGCGTCCGACTCCGCGATGAAGCGGGCGCGCAGCGCGATATCCTCGACCCCATAAAGCATCAAGGCTTGCGCCGGCAACCCGTCGCGCCCGGCGCGGCCGGTTTCCTGATAATAGGCTTCGATGCTGCTGGGCAGGTCGACGTGGACGACAAAGCGGATGTCGGGCTTGTCGATACCCATGCCGAAGGCGATTGTCGCGACCATGATCACCGCCGGTTCATGCTGGAAGCGGCGGTGATGGGCATCGCGCGCAGCACTGTCCATACCGGCATGATAGGTCAGCGCGGTATAGCCCTTGTCGTTCAAAAAGGCGGCGATTTCTTCGGTCTTGCGTTTGGACAGGCAATAAACAATGCCGCTTTCGCCTTCGCGGCCGGCCAGGAAACGCAGCAATTGCTGGCGCGGATTGTCCTTGGCGGCGGCGCTGTAATGGATGTTGGGGCGGTCAAAGCCGGCGATGAAGCTGCTGGCGGCGTCGATGCCCAGATGGGCGGTGATCTCGGCGCGGGTTGGCGCGTCGGCGGTGGCGGTCAGCGCAATGCGCGGCGTGCCGGGAAATAGCCGGGCCAGGCAATCCAGCCTGCGGTATTCGGGGCGGAAATCATGGCCCCATTGCGACAGGCAATGCGCCTCGTCAATGGCGATCAGCGCCAATGGCAAGGCTTGCAGCCGGCGCAAGGTCTCTGGCTGCAACAGGGTTTCGGGCGCGATATAGATCAGATCCAGCGCGCCCGCCGCGGCATCGCGCCAAAATTGCGCCCGCGCGGCGCCTTCCACCGTCGAATTCAATGCCACCGCACGCACGCCGGCGGCGGCCAAGGCGGCCACCTGATCGGCCATCAGCGCAATCAGGGGAGATATCACCAGGCCCACACCAGGCCGGCACAAGGCCGGGATTTGATAACATAGCGACTTGCCGCCGCCAGTGGGCATCAGCACAAAGGCATCGCCGCCGGCCATGACATGCTCGATGATCGCGGCTTGATGTGGCCGAAAGCCCGCATAGCCGAAGACCGATTTCAAGATTGCAAGTGGCGTTGGCGGGGACATGATCGCTGCCTCATAACAGGTTTTGATCGGCTTGGGCAGGCTTGTCGCCAAAATCAGTTTTAAACAATCTTGTCGAAAGTCGGCAACCCTGACGCGCGCTGAAATGGCCAAGAATCAACCATTTACACAAGCATCGAATTCAATATAAAATCACCGCTGACTGAAAAAGGAGCGGCGACCGCGCGGCGGGACTGGCGGCGCCAAGTGTTGGCCATCGAATGTTCGCATTTGGGCGGCATCATGAAATGAGCGACCGGTTCACGGACACAATTGGGGAGGAAGATATCGTGACGAGTCAATATCGCAAATTCCTGCTATTGAGCAGCACCGTTTTGATTGGTGTGCATGCGGCTGGCGCCTCGGCGCAGGTTGACCGCCGGGCATCGGCACTGGAAGAAATCGTCGTGACCGCGCAAAAGCGCGAGGAAAACCTGCAAACCGTGCCGATCGCGGTCAGCGCCCTCAACGCCAACCAAATCGAGCGCGCCTTTGCCCGCGATATTCAAGATATTGAAGGCATGTCGCCGAATCTGATCATTGACCCGATCTTGGGCAATGGCACGGCGGCGATCTCCATTCGCGGCATGCAGCTCAACGATGTTGAGAAATCCTTCGACCCGGCGGTGGCCGTGTATCAAGACGGCGTTTATCTGGCCACCACCACCGGCGCGCTCTTGAATGTGTGGGATGCGGAAGCGGTGGAAGTGCTGCGCGGGCCGCAAGGCACATTGTTTGGCCGCAACACCATTGGCGGCCTGGTTCATATCCGCCGCGCCAAGCCCACGGGCGAAGCCGGTGTGAAAGCCGCGCTGACCTATGGCCGGTTCGAACAGTTCGACGCCAAGGCGGCGATCAACTTGCCGTCTTTCGCCAATGACACCTTGTCGGCCAAGGTCGCCTTCGTGGTGCAGACCGGCGGCGGCTATTTCGAGAACATCACCCGCAATGAAGACGAAGGCGAGACCGATTATTTCGGCGTCACCGGCTCATTATTGTGGGCGCCAACGCCAGAATTCGAGGCCTGGCTGACCTATGATTATATCGATGACACCACGCCAACCCGGCCGGTGACATCTTTGAGCGCTCCTGGCGTGTTGTTTTGCAATCCGTTCGTGACCGAGGCGGGTTGCGGGGAGCCACCAAGCAATGCCAGCTTCCACCGGAACACGACGACGACCGAGGATCAAAAAGCCTTTGTCGAGACGCATGCGATTACCTTGAATGCCAGTTGGGAAATTGCCGAGGATCATGAATTGGTGACGGTGATTGCCTATCGCGACACCAAGGACGATGCATTCCAGGAATTCGACGCGGTTGCCGCCAATTTATTTGCCACCGAGCGGCCACAAAACCTGGATCAATTCAGCGCTGAGCTGCGTTGGCAATCGAATTGGTTTGAGGACCGCGCGAAATCGGTGTTTGGCCTGTTCTATTGGGACAGCAAATATGATCTGCGCCAGTCGACCCTCTCGCCAGCCTTTTTCGGCCCGCCATCGGTCAGCGGTATTGAAAGCGCGCAAGCCTTTTACGATCAAAAGACAACATCTTTTGCGGTGTTTGGACAGGTCGATATTGACGTAGTCAACGACGTGACCTTGAGCTTGGGTGGGCGTTGGATCAACGAGCAGAAAAAGGCTTGCGGTTTGCAAGGCACCACCTTTGTTGGCACCGGCTTCGTACCGGTGGTCAGCTATGGTTTCACTGGCTTTGAAAATTGTCAGCAAGCTGTCTTCACGCCCAATGCAGTCAATCCTGTCACCGGCGAAGTAACACCGCAGGATGGTGTCGAGCGGTGGAAGGATTTTACCCCGCGCGTGGCCTTGACCTATAATTTTGCCACCGACGCGGTGACCGGCATGGCCTATGCCTCTTATTCAGAAGGTTTCCGGTCGGGCGGGTTCAATGGCCGGTCCACAAACGCCTTCACCTTAGGCCCCTATGATCCAGAAAAGGTCGAGGCCATTGAGGTGGGCTTCAAGACCCAGTGGCTGGATGACCGGCTGCGGTTCAACGTCACCGGCTTTTTGACCGATTATAACAATAAGCAAGAAGACGTCGTCTTCCCCGACCCGCAGCAGGTGACCGTGACGATCGTACAAAACGCGGCGTCGGCATCGATCGATGGCATTGAGGCTGAAATTGTCGCCTTGCCCGCCCAAGGCCTGACCTTGAGCGCGGTGATCGGCTATCTGGACTCCGGCTTCAAGGAATGGACGGTGCCGGGCCTTAACGGCAACCCGGTCGATAAAAGCAATTTCGAATTGCGCCGGGCGCCGGAATGGACCATCAGCTTGAACGGCACTTATGAATATGAGTTGGACAATGGCCATTTCCTGGTGTTCACCGCCAATTATGCCTGGAAGGATGATTATTTCGTCATCGCGAATACGGTCTCACCAGCCAATCCTAACCCAGGCAAGGTGGAGTCCTATGGCCTGCTGGATGCGTCGATCAATTATGATGCCGGTAAATGGCGGTTGTCGCTGTTCGGCAAGAATTTGACCGGCGCGGATTATTTCCAACATGTGCTGGACGTCGGCACCAACTTCAACGCCGCGGGTCCCAATGACCCAACGCCGGTGCCAATCCCCGGCTTGTTCACCTTCGGCACCATCAATGCGCCGACCACTTGGGGTGTTGAGGTCGGCATTAATTTCTAAGTCTAGCTGACGATCAGACGGCGTGACCCAAAGACCTGGGTCACGCCGTTTTTTTTTTGGCGTTGTTCTTTTAGGCGCCAATCGGTGCCCCGCCGCCATGCGGGCGGCTCGCCATATGGACCGCGCGCTTGGCCATCACGGTGATGAGATGGGCGCGGTATTCGGTGGAGGCGTGCATATCGCTGTTCAGCCCGTCAGCCGCGACGCTGAGACCCGACAGCGCGCTTTCATCGAAATTTTGGCTCAAGGCGGCCTCGAAATCAGGCAGGCGGAACACGCACGGGCCGGCCCCGGTGACCGCCACCCGCACGCCGCTGCTGGTTTGGGCGACAAACACGCCCACCGTGGCATAGCGCGAGGCCGGATTGGGAAATTTGGCGTAACCCGCAGCTTGCGGTTTGGGAAAGCCGACCTTGGTGATGATTTCATCGCCGTTCAAGGCGGTCTCGAACATGCCTTGGAAAAAATCATCCGCGGCGATGGCGCGCTGGCTGGTGTGCACGGTCGCGCCAAGGCCCAGCACGGCGGCGGGATAATCGGCCGCCGGGTCGTTATTGGCGATCGACCCGCCTAGGGTGCCGCGATGGCGCACCATCGGATCGCCAATTTGTTCGGCCAGATAGGCCAGGGCCGGGATGGCGCGCTTAACGGCGGCGGCTGCGGCAACCTCGGCATGGGTAACGCTGGCACCGATCAGCAATGTATCGCCTTCCTCGGCCATGCCTTTCAAATCATCCAGCCGGGCGATGTCAATCAGGTCGCTGGGCATCGCCAGGCGTTGGCGCAGGGTGGGGATCAGGGTTTGGCCGCCGGCGACCAGCTTGGCGTCTTCATGATCGCGCAGGAAAGCGGCGGCGTCGTCCAGGCTGGCGGGCCGATGATAGTCGAACTCATACATTGGACGGGACTCCCTTTCGATTGGCGATCCGCCATAATGTTTCCGGTGTCGCCGGCATTGGCACGTCATCGACATCCAACGCATTGCAAATTGCGTTGATGATGGCGGGCGGTGCCGCGATCGCGCCGGCCTCGCCGCAACCCTTCATGCCAACCGGATTGCTGCTGCTTTTGGTCTCGGTGAAGTCGACCCGGAATTCGGGCGCATCATCGGCGCGCGGCATGCAATAATCCATATAGGAACCCGTCAAAAGCTGGCCCATTTCCGGATCGTAAACGCCGTTTTCCAACAAAGCCTGGCCAATGCCCTGGGTGATGCCGCCATGAATCTGGCCTTCCACGATCATCGGATTGATCAAGGTGCCAAAATCATCGACGGCGACGAAATCGACAATCTTCAAAATCCCGGTCTCGGGATCGATTTCGACTTCGCAGACATGACAGCCGGCGGGAAATGTGTAGTTGGGCGGATCGAAGAAACAGGCTTCTTTTAGGCCCGGTTCGATCTGGTCGGTCGGGAATTGGGCGCCGGCATAGGCGGCCCCCACCAGTTCCGGGAAGCTCAGTGTCTTGTTGCTGTCCTTGACCTGAAAAATGCCATCCTCGAACAAAATCTGCTCGGCATCGGCTTCCAGCACATGGGCGGCAATTTTCTTGGCCTTGCTAATGATTTTCTCCGATGCCTTGATGATGGCGGCGATTGGCAACGATGAGCGCGAGCCATAGGTGCCGGTGCCATATTGGGCGCGGTCGGTGTCGCCTTCGGAAATCATCACGTCATCCAACGGCACCCCAAACATGCCGGAGACGACTTGTGCATAGGTTGTCTCATGGCCCTGGCCGTGGGAATGGGAACCGGCGAACACTTCGATCTTGGCTGATGGGGTGACGCGGACTTCCGCGCTGTCCCAAAAGCCGCCGCCCGCACCCAGCGCGATCAGTTTGGCGCTGGGGCCGATGCCACAAGCTTCGACATAAGTGGATAGACCGATGCCGCGCAGCTTGCCGCGCGCGCGCGCCTTGTCGCGGCGCGCGGCAAAGCGGTCATAGTCGATCATGTCCAAAGCGCGCTCAAGCGAGGCATGATAGCCGCCGACATCATATTCCATCACCACCGGCGTTTGATGCGGAAATTCAGTGATGAAATTGCGGCGGCGGATTTCGGCCGGGTCGATGTTCAATTGCCGGGCGGCATGGTCGATGATCCGTTCGATCACGAAACTGGCTTCCGGGCGGCCAGCACCACGATAGGCGTCGACCGGGGTGGTGTTGGTGTAAAAGCCGGTGACGCGGGCGAGGATGGCCGGGATATTATATTGGCCTGATAACAGCGTCGCATACATATAGGTCGGCACCAGCGAGCCCGAGGCCGACATATAAGCGCCCAGATTGGCCTGGGTATCCACCTTCAGGCCAAGAATGCGACCCTCGGCGTCCAGCGCCAATTCCGCCCGTGTGAGATGATCGCGGCCATGGCGGTCGGTGAGGAAGGATTCACTGCGCTCGGCAGTCCAGCGGACCGGGCGCTTGATCTTGCGCGTCGCCCACAGGCACACCGTTTCCTCGGCATATTGAAATGCCTTGGAGCCAAACCCGCCACCGACATCGGGCGAAACCACGCGCAGTTTATGCTCCGCCGCCAAGCCCATAACGGCGGAAAAGATCAACCGCATGCCATGCGGGTTCTGGCTGGTCAGATACAGCGTGAATTGGCCGGTGCCGGGCTGATAGTCGGCAATGGTGGCGCGCGGCTCCATGGCGTTGGGAATCAGCCGGTTGTTGCGCAGGTCGATGGCGACCCGGTGGGCGGCGTTGGCGAAGGCCTGTTCGGTTTCGTCCGGATTGCCCAATTGCCAGTTGAACGCGATGTTGCCGGGGGCGATGTCGTGCAATTGCGGCGCGTCGGCGGCTTGGGCTTGGGCCAGCGTGACGACGGCGGGCAAGTCGTCATAATCGACCATCACCTGTTCGGCGGCGTCACGCGCTTGGTCGCGGCTTTCGGCGATCACCACGGCAACGGCCTCGCCCGCATAACGCACGCGGTCGACCGCCAAGGCCCGATGGTCGGAAACTTTTTGCGCGGTGCCGTCGGCGGAATGAACCGTCCAGCCCACGATCATCGGGCCAATGCCGTCATCCGCCAGGTCCTTGCCGGTATAAATCGCCACCACGCCCGGCGCTGCCTTGGCGTCGGCGATGTCGATTTGGGCGATTCGCGCATGCGCATGGGGCGAGCGAACGAAGCAAGCCCAGGTCTGGCGCGGTAATTGGATATCGTCGGTATAGCGGCCACGGCCATGCAGCAGGCGGTCATCCTCGCGCCGCTTGGGCGATTGACCGAAACTGGGAAGCGAAAGTTCAGTCACGGCCAGCCTCCATCACATTGGCGGCGGCTTCGATCGCCGTGACGATATTGTGATAGCCGGTGCAGCGGCAGAGATTGCCCTTGAGTTCCGCGCGAATGCGCTCCCGGTTCAAATGCGGCACGCGGCGGATCATGTCGATGGCCGCCATCACCATGCCCGGCGTGCAAAACCCGCATTGCAGGCCGTGATGCTCCTTGAAGGCCGCCTGCACCGGGTGTGGCATGCCATTTTGGGCAATACCTTCGATGGTGGTCACCGCGCAGCCTTCCGCCTGGCGCGCCAACATTGTGCAGGACTTCACCGCGTGGCCATCGACATGCACTGTGCAGGCCCCGCATTGGGCGGTATCGCACCCGACATGGGTGCCAGTCAGGCCCAAATGATCGCGCAGCATATGAACCAGCAGCAGCCGGTTTTCCGCCTCTACGCTCACGGCTTCGCCGTTCACCGTCAGTTCGATTGTCGCCACGGCCAAACTCCCCAAAATCGCAATAGATCGATCTTAATCTATTCCGCCCGCCGAGACCAACCGCGAAACGCGATATTGCGCGGTGAAACCTTTTATGTTGCAGTGCATCAAAAGACGTGTGCATATCCCGTCCCATTTTCCAGGCTTGAGGAGGCGACATGGCCCGATCCACGCAAAGCGGCGGCAAAGGCGCCGGTACAGGGCGCGACGGCTATGACAAGAAGGTCGCCCTGGTGTTGCAGGGCGGCGGTGCCTTGGGCAGTTATCAGGCCGGGGTGTTCGAATGCTTGGCCGATTCGCCCTATCAGCCCGATTGGGTGGCCGGCATTTCAATCGGTGGCATCAATGCCGCGATCATTGCCGGCAACCCGCCCGAACATCGGGTCGACCGGCTGCGGGAATTCTGGCAAGGCATCACCGCGCCATCGGCTTGGTGGCCGGGTGCGGCGCCTGGCCAACGTCAGGCCGGCGCGGCGGCGGCCTTGCTGTTCGGCCAACCGGGTTTTTTCGCGCCGCGCCCGCCTTGGGACTGGTTCGGCGCCAGCCGTTCGGCCAGTGTTTATGATACCAGCGCGCTGAAGGCGACATTGGAAAGCCTGATCGATTTCGACCGCATCAATCACAAGGACGGTGTGCGTCTCAGCCTAGGTGCGGTTAATGTCGAGACCGGACAATTTGCTTATTTCGACAGCCAAAAAACCACCATACGGCCCGAACATGTGATGGCCAGCGGCGCCTTGCCACCGGGCTTCCCGGCGGTTGAAATCGACGGTGCTTATTATTGGGATGGCGGGCTGGTGTCGAACACGCCGCTGCAATATGTGCTGGATGAGGTGCCGCGCCGCAGCATGTTGATTTTTCAGGTCGACGTGTTCCGCGCCCATGGCCCGGTGCCGCAAGACTTGAACCAAGTGATCGAGCGCGACAAGGATATTCGCTATTCCAGCCGCACCCGCATCGTTACCGAGACGTTCAAGCTGAAACATGATGTGCGCCATAACATCAACGAACTGTATCAAATGTTGCCGGACGATCTGAAGAACACCGATGTCGCCAAATGGCTCTATGATTTCGGTTGCGTGACCTTGATGGACGTCGCGCAGCTGATCTACCGGCCCGACGCGCCACAGGGGCCGACCAAGGATTATGAATTCAGCCGTGCCACCATGGACGCGCGCTGGGCCCAAGGGCGCGCCGATGCCCAGGCCACGCTTTCGGCCTCGCCATGGTTGGGGCCGCGGGCGCGGGAAGAAGGGCTCAGGGTTTTCGATGTTATTCACGATATTTTGGTGGGTAAAGCAAATGATGGAAAAAGGAGCAACGTGTCATGAGTCGTTTTGACAATCAAGTCGCCATCGTCACCGGTGCGGCCAGTGGCATTGGCCTGGAAATCGCCAAGGCGATCGCGGCCGAGGGCGCCATCGTTGCCATCGCCGATTTAAAGGTGCAGGCGGCGCAGGATGCGGCGCGGCAGATCGAGGCCGCCGGCGGCAACGCGATGGCCGTGGAAATGGACGTCACCGATGAAGCCGCGGTCAATGCCGGGGTCAAAAAAGTGCATGACGCTCATGGCCGGATCGACATTCTGGTCTCGAACGCCGGCATCCAAATCGTTAACCCGATCGAGGAGTTCGCGTTCGCGGACTGGAAGAAAATGCTGGCGGTGCATTTGGACGGCGCGTTTCTCACCACCAAGGCCTGCATTCCGCATATGTATGCGGCCAAGGCGGGGTCGATCATTTATATCGGCTCGGTCCATTCCAAGGAGGCATCGCCGCTCAAATCCGCTTATGTCACCGCCAAGCACGGGCTCTTGGGTCTGGCCCGGGTCGTTGCCAAGGAAGGCGCCAAATACGGCGTGCGCAGTAATGTCATTTGCCCCGGATTTGTCCGCACCCCGCTGGTTGACAAACAGATTCCCGAACAGGCCAAGGAACTGGGCATCAGCGAAGAAGAAGTGATCAAGGACGTGATGCTGAAAAACACCGTCGATGCTCAGTTTACCACGGTCGAGGATGTCGCCGAAGCCGTGCTGTACTGCGCCGCCGCCAAGACCAATGCCTTGACAGGCCAATCCATTGTCGTCAGCCATGGTTGGGTGATGCAATAATCAGGCATGCGGAGACGGCATGGCGCAGGATTTTGAAGCCGCCGCCAAGGCGCTGGCCGAGGCACTGACGCAATTGGACCGACTGGACGCCAGCACTCATGAATCGCGGGCGCCGGTCGCGCTCGATCAGCAAAGCGTTGGCCGGCTTTCGCGCATGGATGCGATGCAGGTGCAGGCGATGTCGCTGGCGGCCAAGCAACGCCGGGCGCAACAGCGGCAACGCATCGAAGCCGCGCTGGAACGGATTGCGCAGGGCGATTATGGCTTTTGCGTACGCTGTGGTGCCGCCATCGCGCCGGAACGCTTGAAAGCCGACCCCGCGGCGCCGTTTTGCCGCGCCTGTGTGGCCAGCTAGGGCTTGTCAGTTTGCTGAAAAACCTGTCACTGCCTGAATTTGGCTTAAGCCAAATCCTAGGGCAGTCCATAAGCCTCTGAGAAGTATGGATTGCCCTAGAATTTTTCTAGCGAAAAATTCAGGCAATGACGCAAGAGGGGCTGCCGCGCTAGGGCTGGGCCTCGTCTTTTAGCCGGGCGGCGACGCGTTCGGCCTCGGCCAGGGCGCGCAGCAGATTGCCGCCCCAAATTTTGCCGATCTGCTTGGGGCTATAACCGCGCATCAACAGGGCCGCTGTCACATTGGGGGTGTCGCGGGCATCGCGCCAGCCGACAATGCCGCCGCCGCCGCCAAAGTCGGAACTGATGCCGACATGATCCACACCGACCAGTTTGACGACATGATCGATATGGTCGATCAAGTCCTCAATGTCGGCGGCACCATATTTTTGTTCGACCGCGTCGCGCATCGCTTCATAAGTCGGGCGGTCCAGTTCGTCGGCTTGATAGCGCTTGTATAGCGCGTCGCGTTCGGCCTCCTCGGCGGGGCTGCTTTTGATCAAATAGCTGGGAAAGGCGACGATCTGAATGACCCCACCGCGCTTGGCGATCGCCTTGATCGCCTTGTCGGACAGATTGCGCGGCACATCGGCCAGGGCCTTGGCCGACGAATGCGAGGCGATCACCGGCGCTTGCGATGCCCGCACCGCTTCCATCGTCGTTTTATGCGCGGTGTGGGAAATATCGATCAAGATGCCGAGCCGGTTCATTTCCGCCACCGCCGCCCGGCCAAAGCCCGACAAGCCGCCATAACGTTTTTCCGCGTCGCCCAAGTCTTCCTTGGGTTGGGCGGAATCGCCAAGCTGATTATGGCCATTATGGGTCAGCGTGACATAGCGCACGCCGCCTTCATAAGCCAGCCGCAGCCAGTCCAGGTCCTGGCCAATCGGAAAGCCGTTTTCCATGCCGATAAAGGCGGCGATCCGGCCTTGAGCGGTGATCCGTGCCGCATCCTCGGCGCGCCAAGCCAGCGCTACTTTGTCGGGATGCTGATGGGCCATGCGGTGGATTGCCAGCAATTTACCGAAGGATTCGCGCCGGGCTTCATCCAGGCCCTGGGGCGTGTCGGCCTTTTGCCCGGTATAAGCAATGAAAAACGCGGCTTTCAGACCGCCCGCGGCCATTTTCACCAAATCCGCCTGATGTTGGCTTAAGGTGCCAACGTCCAAGTTTGGGGTTGCCCAGTCACGCGGCAAGTCGATATGCGAATCCACCGTTAAGGTGCGGGCGTGAACCTTTTGGGCCCTGTCTTGATCTGCCAGGGCAGGGCCAGCGGCCGCGCACAGCAAGGTCGCGATCAACAAAGCCCGCATGGTCTATGCCTCCGTTAAGGTCAACACCGCATCGCCGGCTTTGCCGCCTTGCGCTTCCACCCGGCGGTAGAAGCAAGAGCGGCGGCCGGTGTGGCACGCGCCCTCGCCATGCTGGCGCACCTTCAGCCACACCGCATCCTGGTCGCAATCGACGCGAATTTCCAGCACATCCTGAAACTGTCCGCTGGACGCACCCTTGTGCCAAAGTTCCTGGCGTGAGCGCGACCAATAATGCGCTTGTCCGGTTTCGATGGTGCGGGCCAGGGCTTGGGCGTTCATCCAAGCCAGCATCAGCACGTCGCCGCTATCGGCGTCGGTGGTGACGCAGGCAATCAGGCCCTGGCTGTCGAATTTGGGGGTGAGGCGGGCGCCTTCCTCCAACGGCCCCTTGGGACCCGGCGGCGCGAATGGCGTGGATGCGGGCTGCATGGCGCAATTCCCTGCTATTAAGCGTTGAACCCAAGCTGATACCGGCCCCGGCGCGGCCAATCAAGCGGCATGGCCGGCAAAGGCTTTTCTTGGCGCAATAATCGATTATGTTGGGCGCCCCGGCAATCGGAGCAGCGACACGTGCCAGCCACCGACCATCACGGCCATGCCCATCATTATGTCCGGCGTAGTCCGGCGGACATGCGCGCCGCCATCAACCATGCGCGCGAGCTGGCGCGCGCCGCCGGCAAGAGCTTGACCCGCCAGCGCGAAGACGTGCTACGGCTGTTGTTGGCGGCGGAGCGGCCATTGGGCGCTTATGACCTGATGGCGCGTCTGGGGGCCGAGCAAAACAAAGTGGTGGCGCCGCCCACGGTCTATCGGGCGCTGGAGTTCTTGATGGAACTGGGCGCCATTGCCCGGATTGAAAGCAGCAATGAATATCTTTGCTGCGCTCATCCTGGCGAACCGCATGATTGCATGTTCCTGATTTGCACTTGTTGCGGCAAGGCCATGGAAATCGACCCGGGCCCGGTTGCCCAGGTGGTGGACGATGCCGCCGGCGCCGTTGGTTTCGTGCCGGAAAGCCGCACCGTGGAAATTCGTGGCCGTTGCGCCGAATGCCGCTAATCCCATGTCGCGGCCCTATCGGAAATGGAGAACCTCCGCGTGACGTTGAAGCTTTATGACACCATGACGCGCGAAAAGCGCCTGTTCGAGCCGGCCGACGCCAAGCGGGTCACGGTCTATGTTTGCGGGCCGACGGTGTGGAACCGCGCGCATATCGGCAATGCGCGTCCGCCGGTGATTTTCGACGTGCTCATCACGCTGTTGCGCCGCCGCTATGGTGCCGAGCATGTCGTTTATGCTCGCAACCTCACCGATGTCGATGACAAGATCAATCAGGCGGCCAAGGACCAAGGCGTCGAGATTGGCGCCATCACCCGCACATTCACCGACGCCTATCATGCCGACATGGACGCACTCGGCGTCGCCCGGCCGGATATCGAGCCCCGCGCCACTGAGTCGATCGATGCGATGATCGCCATGATCGAAGCCCTGATCGCCAGCGGCTATGCCTATGCCGCAGACGGTCATGTTTTGTTTCATGTGCCGTCCTTCGACGCTTATGGCGCGCTGTCGGCGCGCGCGCGCGATGAAATGATCGCCGGCGCGCGGGTCGAGGTCGCGCCCTACAAGAAAGACCCGGCGGATTTCGTGCTGTGGAAACCCTCAACCCCCGACTTGCCAGGCTGGGACAGTCCCTGGGGCCGGGGCAGGCCGGGCTGGCATGTCGAATGTTCGGCGATGATCGAGAGGCATTTGGGCGAAACCATCGACATTCATGGCGGCGGCCTCGACCTGGTGTTTCCGCATCATGAAAATGAAATCGCGCAAAGCCGGTGCGCTCATGGCGGCAAAGCGCTGGCGCGGTATTGGGTGCATAATGGCTTCTTGTCGCTTGATCGCGAAAAAATGTCGAAATCGCTGGGCAATGTGCTGTTGGTGCATGACTTGCTGGCCGCCGGCGTCAAGGGCGAGGTGATCCGCTATGCGCTGTTGAGCGCGCATTACCGCCAGCCACTGGACTGGTCGGATGCCCTGGTTGAGCAGTCCCGCAATGCCTTGGACCGCTATTATCGGTTGCTGCTGGACCATTGCGATGTCGAGGCGGCGGTCGTGGCGGCGCCGTCGGCCTGCCTGGAGGCGCTGGAGGATGATCTCAACACGCCCAAGGCTTTTGCCGCCCTGGCGTCGCTGGCCAAGGACTTAAGCACCGCTGGCAGCGTTCAGGCGCAAGCCCAGGCCAAGGGCGCCTTGCTGGCCGCCGGTGCGTTGCTGGGGCTGTTGCAGGCCGACCCGCAGGACTGGTTCCAGGGCGATAGTGGCGATGACGGCGCCATCGAAGCCTTGATCGCCGAACGCAAAGCGGCCAAGCAGTCCCGCGATTTTGCCCGCGCCGATGCGATCCGCGATCAATTGAAGGATCAAGGCATCGTGCTGGAAGATAAACCGGGTGGCGAGACCCTTTGGCGGCGGTTGTGACCGCGCGGGCTTGGCAAAGCCGGTCAATGATGCCACATCAAGGTCATGAGCGACGCGCTTTATAACACCCAAATCCTGCGGCTGGCCGCCGACATTCCGCGCCTTCAGCGCTTGGCGGCGCCGCAAGCCAGTGTCACCAAGGTCAGCCCAATCTGCGGCAGCCGCATCATTGTCGATCTCATCCTCGACGATCAAGGCCGGGTCGCCGACTATGGCCAGGAGGTAAGGGCTTGTGCCCTGGGGCAGGCGGCGGCCTCGTTGATGGCAACCCATGTTGTCGGCCAAGGTGCCGACGACCTGTTGGCGCTGCGCGACGCGATGGCGGCGTATTTGAAGGGCCAAGGCCCGGCGCCGGCGGCGGCATGGGCCGAGCTGGCGATTTTCGCTCCGGCGCGGGAGCATAAATCGCGCCATGGCTCGATCATGCTGCCCTTTGAAGCGGTGGCGGCCGCATTTGGTCAGATCCGCGCCCCCCCGGCGCGTGAATCCGCTTGATTTGACGGGCCGCGGCGGCTAACCCCAGCGGCCATGGAAATTTTCAAATCATTCAGCTTCGACGCCGCGCATCAATTGGCCGCCAATGTCTGCGAGGGCCACAAATATGCGGGCATCCACGGCCATAGTTTTGAAGTAGAATTGCGGTTGACCGGCGATCCCGACGCCGACACCGGCTGGGTCCGCGACTTTGCCGAAATCGATGCCGCCATCGCCCCGGTTCGCGCCACGCTGGACCATGCCTATCTCAATCAGATTGCCGGCCTGGAACGCCCGACGCTGGAAAATCTAGCCGCCTGGATCTGGCAAAAAGTCAAGCCGGCGTTGCCGGAACTCAGCCAAATCCGGGTCATGCGAGGCTCCAACCGCGAAGGCTGCGTTTATCGCGGCCCCGCCGCTTAACCACCTGCCGCCGCACCTGGACTGCCACGGCGCTCCGCGCCTTGCAGTGACGGTGAAGCCCCAGCGCAATCGCAGTGCTGGTAGGCTTTTGGATTAAGCCAAAATTAACCAAGAATTTCTATGCTTTGGCATAAAACTGACACACTCAGGCGGTATCCAGGCGCCATGCAGAATTTTCAACATTCCATCGATCAAGCAGGGCTGAAGCGGTTGGCCTCGATTTGGCTACGCCAAGTGCAGCCACGCGACCATCAATCAGCGCTGTCGCAATTGCGCGGCGCTGGCCTTGGGCATTATGTCGCCGATGCTGATGCCGAGGCCCTGGCCCGGCTGGCCGAAGACTATTTTTCCGCTAACGCCACCACCAGCGTAAACGCCGCCTAGCCCTGGTCCAAATCCGGCTCCAGCAACCGGTGCAGGTGGACGACGACATATTTCATGTTGGCGTCGTCGACGGTGCGTTGGGCATTGGCCTGCCAGACGGCGCGGGCTTCCTGGAAACTGGGAAAAATACCGACGATGTCGAGATTGCCGACATCCTCGAAATCAAGCCCGCGCGGGTCCTTGACCCGGCCGCCAAAGACCAAATGCAAAAGTGGCTTGTCGGTCATTGGCCCGCGCCTTGGCTGGCGCTGGCGTTGTTGCCGTCCGACCCACCGCGGAGGATGTCGAGAAACCCGGCAAAGCCGTTATTGGAGATCAGCGAGGCGAATTCCTCGCGCTTGGTCTCGGCCATGCTGATGCCTTCGACGCGCAAGTCGATGATTTTAAAGCCTTGTTCCGGGCCACGGTCGCGCACCCGCCAATCGGCGGCAATCGGCGGGCCGCCGTCGGTGCGGATCAATTGGGTGCGCACCAGTACGTCGCGGCGGCCTTGCGGCACGGTGCCCAGGATTTCCAACCGTTCATCGCCAATTTCGACGATGCGGCTGGAATAAATGCGAATGATATAGTCGGGGAAAATCTCGCTATAGGTTTGCAATTGCTGTTCGCTGGCTTCGCGGCGGAAGCGGCCCAGCAAGATTTGTCCGACATAGTCGATGGCGACGCCTTCGCTAAGCAATTCGCGGAACCGCTGGCGCTGCTGCGTTTCAGTCATGCTTTCGTCGCGCAACGCGTCGAAGGCCTGGTCGGAGAGATCGGCGATGAACTGCCGGGCGGCCTCTTGCTCGGCTTCGCTGGCCTGCGCCAACGCCGCCTGGGTGCCGCCAAGCAGGCCCAGCAGCAATAAGGCGGTGGCGCTCAGCTGCGCCAAAGAACCCCGAAACATTGAAAAAACGCGAATTGCCATGGGCTCTTACTCCTCAAAGCGCGACTATTGCGCCGGCTGGTCCGTAGGTTCGGTCGCCTGGCGCAAATAGGCAATCAAATCCTTGCGGTCTTGTTCGTTGCGCAGGCCGGCGAAGGCCATTTTATTACCGGGCAAGAAACCCCGTGGATTGGCCAGCCATTGATCCAGCTTTTGCTCGGTCCAGGCAAAATCGGCCTCACGCAAGGCTGCGGAATAGCGCGGGAAATTGGCGTCACCAGCGGTCTGACGACCGAAAATGCCGCCCAAATGCGGCCCGGTCGGCCGTTGCGGGGCATCGGCGCTCAGGACATGGCAAGCGCGGCAGCGGTTGAACACCATGCGGCCTTTTTCGGCGTCGCCGGCGCTGGACAGCGCAAAGGGATCTTCGACACCGTCTTGCGCATGGCTGGACAGGCTGGCGCCGACCACCATGCCAGTCGCCATCAAGGCTGCGGCCAAGCCAAATTTCACACTCATCGCGGCATTGCTCCTATTTCTCATCTTCGCATCGTCCTTCATGCATCATCGCAAACGCGGCTGAACGCAGGCTGAACTGCATGCACGCCGATCACGGCGATTTGTTGGCATGTGGCCGCACAACGCCCGTGCGCAGGTCTTGCCAATACAGATCCATCCGGCGCTTCACCTCGCCCGACAATACATATAGGCCGATCATGTTGGGGAAGGCCATGGCCAGCAACATGGCGTCGGCGAAATTCATCACGCTGGTTAGTGTCGCCGATGCCCCCACAAGCAGCGCTGCCAGGTAAACCGACTTATAAATCAATTGTGTACGGCTGCCATTTCCAAACAGATATTGCCAGCTTTTTTCGCCATAATAATACCAGGTGATGGAGGTGGAGAAGGCGAATAAAATCACCGCCACGGTCAACACCGTCGGGAACCAGCCGATGACGGTGGCAAAGGCGTTAGATGTGAGGCGAATGCCGTCGCCACCTTGGCCGGCAACGCCGGTGAGGATGATCACCAGCGCGGTGATGGTGCAAATGACCACGGTGTCGATAAACGGTTCCAGCAGCGCCACCAAGCCTTCGGCGACCGGCTGGCGGGTTTTGGCGGCGGCATGGGCAATTGCGGCCGAACCGATGCCGGCTTCATTGGAAAAGGCGGCCCGGCGCAGGCCTTGCACCATAACCCCGATCAAGCCGCCGACCCCGGCCTCGGGCGCGAAGGCGCCGCGCACGATCTCGGCCAAGGCCCAGCCGACCTGTTCGACATGCACGCCAATCACCACCATGCTGGCCAGCAAATAGATCGCCGCCATCACTGGCACCAAGCGGGCAGTGACCCGGGCAATGGAGCGGATGCCGCCAAAAATGATCAGGCCAACGCCGATGGCGTAAATCAAGCCAAAGGCCAGCGGATTGGCCAACGGGCTGTCGGCACCGCCCAAGGCCGGGGCAAACACGCCAATGAATTGCTGTGTTGCCTGATTGACTTGAAACATGTTGCCGGCGCCCAGCGCGCCGCCAATGCATAGCAATGAAAACAGCACCGCCAAGGCCCGCCCCAGCCGCGGCCAGCCGCGCGCGCCCAGGCCGGCGCTTAAATACCACATCGGCCCGCCAGAGACGACGCCGGCGCCGTCGATCCGGCGATAGGCAACCGCCAGCGTGCATTCGGTGAATTTGGCGCTCATGCCCAGCAGTCCGGCCAGGATCATCCAAAAGGTCGCGCCCGGTCCGCCCAGCGAAATCGCGATCGCCACGCCAGCAATGTTGCCGAGGCCGACAGTGCCGGACAAAGCCGCCGTCAAGGCCTGGAAATGGGTGACTTCGCCGGGATCGCTGGGATTGTCATAATCGCCGCGCGCCACCCGCAGGGCTTGGCGAAAGCCGCGCAGATTGACGAAGCCCATGCGCCAAGTAAAAAACAGCGCGCCGGCCAGCAGCCAGGCGACGATAAAGGGCAGGGGGGTGCCGGGGATCGGCTGAAAAACAAAGGCGGAAATCCGGTCCAGCACCGGGGCTACCCAGGCATTGATGCGGACATCCAAACTCGGCGCCGCCACGGCGCTGGCCCAGGCCGGCGGGCTTGTCATAATCAGCAGCGGCGCGGCCAGGGCCAACAACCGGTTTCGCCATGACCACAGCCGCATGCGGGCCTTTCCGTCAATTTTTTGTTATGATCCGGACGCGCATGCTAATCAGCCTTTGTCGGCACGACAATGGTTGAATTGCACGCAAGCCAGTCGGCTGACGGCGCGCGATAGGGTCGGGGCGGGGTGAATTCGGTCGCTGCGTTAACCAGGAGTTTACAGAACTTCCGCACCATGATGCCGCGCCGCGCGCGCTTTCGCCAATTTGGAACGGGATAAACAGGTGTCGTCCAAACAATCGCTCAGCCAGGCAGACGTCGCCCGTCTGCTGCAAAATCCTTCAACCGACAGCCGCGCCGAAGCCGCGGCCAAGGTTGCCGCCGCCTTCCAAACCGGCGATTTGGGCGATAAGGAACGCGCCATCGCCGAGGACATTTTCCGCGCCATGATGCAGGATGTCGAGGTGCGGGTGCGCAAGGCCCTTGCGCTGACCCTGGCCGATGCCGACCTACCGCGCGACGTGGCGCTGAAAATCGCCAATGATGTGTCGGAAGTGGCGGTGCCGTTCATCGAGGTCACCCAGGCCTTGGACGATGACGACCTCGTCCATATCATCGCCAATCAGACCGCCGAACATCAAGTCGCGATCGCCCGGCGCAAGACCGTGTCTGGCAAGGTTGCCGACGCCTTGGTCGACACCAAGAACGAAGACGTCGTCGCCACCCTGGTCGGCAATGAAGGGGCCGATTTGTCGGCCACCACCATGAACCGGGTGCTGGACGAATTCGGCCACATCAAGCGCATCGCAACGCCGATGGCGCAGCGCCCGACGCTGCCGCTGGACGTCGCTGAACGTCTGGTCACCCTGGTGTCGGACAAAATCCAGAAGCAATTGCTGCAAACCCACGGGATTGATGCCGGCATGGCTTCGGACCTGGCCAGCCAAACCCGGGAGCGCGCCACCGTCAGCCTGTTGGACGGCTCGGCCGAGGCGCCCGATGTGCAAGCTCTGGTCGATCAATTGCACAAGAACGAACGCCTCACGCCCACCATCATCCTGCGCGCGCTATGCATGGGTGACCTGACCTTTTTTGAAGTCGCCCTGGCGCGTCGCGCCGGAATCTCGGTCAGCAATGTCTATAAACTGGTCTACGAACTGGGCGACGATGGCCTGAAACGGTTGTTCGACCGCGCGGAAATGCCCAAGAATATGCTGGAAATCGCCCGTGTGGCGCTGGACACGGCCGAGGAAATGACCCTCAACAGCCGCGACGACCGCAATCGCTTCCGCGAAGTCATGCTGGAACGGGTGCTGACCAGTTGTGAAGACATGGTCGACAATGAAAATCTCGACTATTTCATCTCCAAACTCGGCAAACTCGCCGCCGCCCAAGCCAGCGGGGTCGGGGCCTGAGGCCTAATTAAGCCTTTAACGGTGCTTTGGTGTGAATGCGCATCTCTGCTGAACGCGGCGTTTCTGGCAGCGCGCGTCGACACGGATATGCCTTTATATTGTCAGCGATCTGACATTTTCTCTTACTGAGGTCAGTTTCTTCTACTAAGGTCTCGGCGATCAAATTGGATTGCCAATGAGCAGCAATTTCAAAATCATTTTTGAAGCCCTGTTCGGCACTGCAAAAGGCAGGCGCATCGCGGCTGAGGCGCGTGCTTGCGCCACAGACCCGCGGGCCCGGCTGCAATCATTGCAAGATCGATTTGGCGACCTGAAAGAGGGCGTTGATCAAGACGCGCCGATTTTTCTGCTGTCATCAAGCTGGCGCTCGGGGTCGACGATTCTGCAGCGCATGGTCATGGCGCATAATCCGGACATATTGATATGGGGCGAGCCCTATGATCATTGCAATCTCCTCGATCGCATGCTGGACCAAATCAACGCATTCACGGCGCGCTGGCCTGAAGCCAAATATTATCTTCCCATTGGCAAGGAGTTCGATCTGAGCAATCAATGGGTTGCGAATTTATACCCGGAGCTCAAATCTTTTAAGGCAGCCCATCGCGCCTTTTTCGATAGCCTGTTCGGGGCCCCAGCGAAGGCCGCCGGATATGCCCAATGGGGGATCAAGGAAGTCCGTCTCCATACCGCCCATGCATGCTATTTGCGCTGGCTATATCCCAACGCGCGTTTTATTTTTCTTTGCCGCAACCCTCTCGACGCCTACCGTTCCTATCGGCCGACCAGGGAGTGGTTCCGAAGCTGGCCGGATCGGCCGATTTTGACCCCTTATGCCTTTGGCCAAAATTGGGCTGAACTGACACAGGACTTTCTGGCGCATGGCGAATCCGTGGACGGCTTGTTTTTGCGATATGAAGACCTTGGAGAGGTGCAAACGACGCGAAGAATCGAGAATTATCTCGGTTGGGACATACCGCTGTCATCGACGCTGGCGAAGATCGGTTCCTCGACCCGGAAAAATAGCACGCCTTGGTTGCCAAGGCTTGAGCATATGCTACTAAAGGCGGGTCTTGGCAAGGCGTATAGACAGGCAGGCTATGAACTTTGAGGGTGGGGCTCTTTTAAAAAGCCATTCCATGGCCTTGGAAGGCAGTTCTGAATCCATGCCTGCTGATCAAAAACTTGCATTTGTCATCTCCACCTTGAACCGACCTGACGCCTTGCGCAGGCTTTGCGCCTCGATGCGGGCCTTGCGTCGGCCAGAGAATCTGCCTGTCCGGGCGATTGTGGTCGACAATAGCGCTGACAATAATCTCGCTGCGGCGATCCCGGACATTGACGCCGGCTTGCCGATTTTATGGGTGCACGAACCGCGCAAGGGGGTAAGTCGCGGACGCAATTCGGGCATGGATCATCTTGAGCCCGACGAAATTGTCTGTTTCATCGACGATGATGTGATTTTGCCAGAAAGCTTTTTGGAAGACTTGTCGGCGGTGTTGTGCAGCCATCCAGACCTAGATTTTTTTGGCGGCAGGGTAGAACTTGCCAATGCGCTTGATTTGCCGATCACAATCAAACGCTCAACAACGCCGCAATGCTTTTGCTGGAGCCAATCGCCATTCGGGTTTTTTCATGGCTGCTGCATGGTGGCGCGGCCGGCGGCGCTGCGGGCGATTGGGCGCTTTGACGAAAGCTTGGGCCCTGGCATGCTAACGCGCGCCGGTGAGGATTCCGACTTCATTTTGCGGGCGGCGTTGAAGGGTTTGACTGTCGGCTATCGGCCGGAATTTTTCCTTTACCATGATCATGGGCGCCGCGACCCATCGGCTGTGCAAAACCTGATGAGCGGCTATTGGCATGGCCAAGGCGCGCTTTATGTGAAGGCGCTTTTTAAGCTGCAAGTGCCGGTGCTGCGGCTGCTGTATTGGCAAATCCGTAGCGATTTAAAAGACTTGAACTTCCGCGGCCAACACGCCGAACGGGACGGGACGACGGGGAGGCGATATGGCGCCTATCTGGCCGGTGGGGCGGCATATATTTGGTCAATCCTGAGGGGCGGACTTCTAAAATCTTGAAAGCATGGTTTTGAGTTCCTTTGTGATCTCATGCTTGAGAAGCACGATGGCGACAATCCAGCATAGGATCGATGCCAGTGCGATGATGAGAAGGTGGAGCAAGGAAGCGTCGCCCGTCTGCGTTAGGCGATAGCCAATGGCAGGGGCGGAGCCGAGGATGGCGATGACGATGGGTTTGAGCAGGCATTTCGCCACCGCTCTGGCCCCGATGCCGGCCACGGCGCGCACGCACCAGCCGAATGTGGCGACATTGATGATGGCGACGGGAATGCGCGACTGGGCAAACAGCTCAAGGCTGATATGCAATGTCAGAATCGCTGATGCCAGGCTGACACATGTTACTGCCGCCGTGGCCGACACGATATGTTTGACCTTGCCATGGGCAATCAGCGCCTGGTTTGCGGGAAAAACGATGAGCGCCAAAGCTTGCGCCGCCAGCAGATAAGGCAAGATCGCCCCCGCGACCCGCCAATTTTCGCCAAACAGGGCGACAATGACCGATTGCGATAGCAGCGCCAGCGTCAGAAAGGCGGGCCAGAGCAAAACCGTCGAATAGCGAATGACCTTGAGATAAGGCGCGGTGATGTCGTGGCCCGCGCGTACCGCCTTGGCATAAGCAGGCGTCAACACCGAGGCCAAGGGCGAGAAAATCGCCTGCCGTGCCAAGGTGGGCATCTGCACCGCCTTTTCAAACAGCGCGACGGCGCTTGGCGTCAATATGGCACCCATGGCGAATTTGATGCCTTCGCTATTGGTGGTGTTCAGCATGGAAGAAAGGGTCATCAAGCCGCCAAAACGCATGACGGCGCGCCAATGGCGCACACTGGGCAGCATGGTGATGTGGCGCGGCCGGACACTGATCAGCAGCACCGATCGTAGCACTACGCCCAGCGCCAGGCCCCAGGCCAGGGCCATGTAGCTGTAACCCAGCCAAGCCAGGGTGATGTTGGTGGCCAGCCCGACCACGCTGCAAGTCAAGCTGATATGGTGCAAGATGTCGAACCGCATTTCGCGCATCAGCAGGGCGTTGGCGGGCTGACCGAAGGGCGTTGCGAAAAAGCTGATGGACGTCAGGATGATGACATCGGCCAAGCCCGGTTCGGCATAAAAGTCGGCGATCCAGTGGCGACTGAATAATAGCAGGCCGCCCAAGGTCCAGGAAACCAGGAGCCACATGCCGAAAGCGGTGCGGATTTTGTCGTCGTCCAGTTTCTCCTCGCGGATCAAATAGGTGCCAATCCCGAATTCCCGCAAGGACGCAACAAAAAAGCTGGCCGCCATGGCCAGCGAGAATATGCCGATCTCCGCAGGTGTGAGCAGCCGCGCAATGACGATGGAGCCAATGAACATCAGGCCAAATTGCAGAAATTGCTGGCTGAAACTCCAGGCGAGGGATGTTCTGATCGACAAGGCCGGAACCCGCTGCTGTTGTCATGGGTGATAAGGCGCCAAGGAAGGCCCCCTCAGCATGCCCTTATATCAGTAACCGTGACGTTACTAGGAACTGGTAAGCAAAGGAAAAACAACGCTAAAATAGGGCTATCGCGCCGCCCTGGCGCAGCGGCTCGCCATTGCTTGTCCCGAAATTCCTCTTAATCCGGCAATAACAACTCGTCTATAAACATGCTGGCCATGACTGATCGGCCGCCGGCGGGGCGGCCTGTCGCTATCGCGACCCCACGGCTAAATGGAGCGCCCAGGCCTTGACTTCGCGGCAATCAGCCACGCCCGGCCCGGCGGCCGAGCCCAAACCCAGCGGCGTCGGCCAGTTCGGGGTTTTGCTGCGGTCCACAGCGTGGATCAGCGGCACCCGCATGGCGGTACGGGTGCTGGGATTGGTCAACACTGCCATTGTCGCGCGCTTGCTGACACCATCCGATTATGGCGTGGTTGCCCTGGGCATGGCGGTATGGGCACTGATGGCCGCGTTCACGAATTTCGACACCGATGCCTATATCGTCCGCGCGAAGTCGGTGTCGCGGGCCGAGTTCGACGCCGCCTGGACCCTCAACCTGCTCACCGGCGGCCTGGTGGCGGCGCTGATCGGCCTGGGCGGGCCGTGGCTGGCGGCGTTTTTGGGCGACCAACGGCTGGTGCCGATTTTTTATATCATTGCCGGCGTTGTGCTGATGGCATCGCTGAAAAATCCGGCTTTCCTGACCTATAACCGCCGCCAGGATTTTTCCCGGGAATCGCTGGTGCAGGTCAGCGGCAAGGTGCTGTCCGTGGCGGTGACGATTTATTTCGCCTTCAAGCTGGAATCCTTTTACGCACTGATCATCGGCATTGCCTTTTCCTATAGCTGGACCACCATTGGCACCTACGTGCTGTGGCCGTATCTGCCGCGGATCAATCTGCGCGACATGCGCGACGTGTTTCATTTCGGCGTTTGGCTGACCGCCGCCAAGGCGCTCAATACCGTGTCGACCAAGCTGGACGCGTTCATTCTGCAAAAAATCATCGGTCCGGCGGCAGTTGGCTTATACAGCGTCGCCAAGGAAACCACCGCGATGGTGGAGGAACAGTTGATGATGCCGGTGCGCCGGGCGGTGTTGCCGGCGATGGCGCGGGCGCAGGATGATATCGCCGAGCTGCGGCGGCTCTATGTTGAATCCTTGGCTGCAGTATTTGCCGTGGTCGGGCCCTTCGCGGTGGGCATGGCCTTGGTGGCAAGCGATTTCGTTGCGCTTCTGCTCGGCGCGCAATGGGTGGATGCGGTGCCGTTGCTGCAAATCTTGGCGATTAATCTGGCTCTGCATTTGTTCACGGCGAATTATCAGGTCGTGTTCATGTCGCTGGGCCAGACCAAGCAATTCTTTTATCGCAGCGCGGTGTTTTTCGCGTTGCGGCCCGCTGGCTTTATCGGCGGTGCGCTATGGGGCGGCCTGGAAGGCGCGGTGTGGGGCGCGTTGCTGGCCAATCTGCTGGTGCGCTTGGTGGAACTTTATTTGGTCAAGCGCCTGATCGATCTGCCGATCGGGCCTACGATCTGGGCCTGCAACCGTTCGCTCGGCGCTTTGGCGATGATGGCGGCGGCGGTATTGGGCTTGGAGCTCGTATTGCCCAGCGGCACCGGCGAGGGCCTGGCGATGCTGCGATTATTGGCGCAAGCCGCATTGGGCGCGGTGGTCTATACTGGGGTTCATCTTGGCTTATGGTATGGAGCGGGCAAGCCTTTGGGCATTGAGAGCCGCTTCATCGACCTTGCGAAAAGGAAGCTTGGCCGCAATACTTAGATTTGTGGGCATGTCGATGAGGGGTGGCGATGTTGACGGTGGTCATGCCGACGCGCAATGGCGCAGGATGGATTGGCCAATGTCTTGATGCCTTTGGCCGGCTGCATTCGCCTCGTGGACAGTATAAATTAATTGTCGTCGATAACGGTAGTGCGGATGCAACGCTTGCGATTGTGCAAAGTTTTGCCGACCGCTTGCCCTTACAAATAATGTCGGAGCCGGGCCCCGGAAAAAACCGGGCGCTAAACGCGGCGTTACCGCATTTGCAAGGCGATCTCATTGTTTTCGCTGACGATGATATCGTTCCATCGCCGGATTGGCTGCTGCGCATGCAAGATTTGGCAGCGCGCTATCCCACATGCGCGATGTTTGGCGGCCGGGTCACGCCGCTATGGCCCAGCCCGCCGTCGCAAGCGATCTTGAACGGCATTCCCTTGAGCGCCGCGTTCGCAGTACATCCGCAGTCTTTGCAGGACGGCTTGATCGGCGCTCAATTTGTTTGGGGCCTCAATATGGCGATCCGCAGGGATATCTTCGACAAAGGATATCGGTTCAACGAAGCCGTTGGCCCCAAGCCCGGCAATTACATCATGGGCGGTGAGTTCGAATTCACCCGGCGGTTGGCCGAAGATGGTTACCAAGCGGCATTCTCGAACGATGTGTTGGTGCAACATATCATTCGGCCACAGCAATTGACATTCAACTGGCTGATGCAACGCGGTTTCCGCCACGGCCGCCAGGAATATCGCCGCTTGTCGGTGCACGACAAGCAAGGCTGGGGCCTGATCATGGGTTATCCGCGTTGGCAATTGCGAAAGCTATTGCAAGCCTATCTAATAAACCTCAAAGCGCGGCTCAGCGGTGACGATGTGCAGCGCTATCGTTGCGGCTGGAAACTGGCTTGTTTGCGTGGCTGGCTATTTCAAGCCCGCCATGGCGATGCTGCTGGATAGGCCGAAATGGTGCTGCCGGCCAAAATCTGGCACCATGCCTTTTCGGCCGCCTGTTGGCTATAGCGTTCGCAAACCAGCCGCCGCGCGTTATTGACCAGGCGTTGCCACAGCGCTTGATCCGCGCGCAAGCGGGCGATGGCGGTGGCGAAATCCTCCGGGCTGTCGGCCAGCAGAATGTCTTCGCCATTGGTCACGTCTAGCCCTTCCGCGCCCAAGCGGCTTGACACCACCGGCCGGCCAAATGCCATCGCCTCCAAAATCTTGATCCGGGTGCCGCCACCATAGCGCAGCGGCACCACGACAATGTCGGCGGCCTGATAATGGGGTGTCAAAGATGGCGCGTTGGCGATCAATTGCGCGCCCATCTGCTGGGCGGCGGCGGTGGCGCGGTCGACCGGTTTGCGGCCGACAATGGTGATCGACACGCGGTCCGACAAGCGCCGCTTGATCGACGGTAATAATTGGCCGCCGAAAAATTCCAGGGCGTCGATATTGGGCGGATAATTCAAGGCACCGACAAACAACAGCCGTGCATCGTCGCTCGGGGTTTGTGGGCTTAACATTTCGGGCAGCGCCAAGGTGTTGGGCAGCACGTGGACATCCGCCCTTGGCTGCCGGCGCTGCAACAGAGCTTGATCGGTCGACGAGCAGATCAAGACATCATCCCATTGTTTAAGCAACATCGTCTCCAACCGCCGCAGCCGCAGCGCTTGCAAGATATTGCTGGCGGTCGCGGCCCAGCCGATTGCCTTGAAATCGGGGAGTAAGCTGCGGCGAACCGCACGCGATTCAATATCGTCGAAATCGACAACGCGGCGGGCGGCGCGGCAATGCGCGCGCTTCAACGCCAAATCGACATCGCGGGCCACGGGCATGCGAAAGGCGACAATGCTTTGCCTGGCGATCCGTTCGGGGTCCAGCCACAAGGAGGTGCAATCCGAAAACGCCTTGCCCTTTAAATCGACAATGTTGGCGCATAGCGGGGCTAAGGCCGGGATGTCCCCGTCGTCGGCATTAGCCAGTACCAAGGTAACGCGACCGACTTTAGCCAGCGCTTGCAGATGCATATATCCCCGCATCGCCACGCCAAGGCCCGACGGCATCGGCGTCGTGCGGGTAAAAAACAGAATATCCTCGTCGCCAATCGTCATTTGGCTTGGGGCAGGCTGTGCACGCATGGCTGACAAATACCGGATCTCATGAATTTTTGTTACTAAAGATTCGATCCACCCGCGATGTCAACTTTGACATGCACATGTCACTAATCTGTCATTTACGCTCCGGGCCTATAATCCACTCCTGTGAACGCTATTCAAAGGGCGGCCGATGGGCTGGAAAAAGTATATCGTCGATCCATTGCGTTGGCTTGACGCCTTGATCGCGGATCATGTCGGCCCGGTTCGGGTGTTGTTCGTGGTCAGCAATGGGATCGGCTGCGCGCATCAATTGCCGCTGATCCGCGCGCTTGCGGGCCGGCCAGGCTTTCGCGTGGCGGTGGCAATCGATCATCAGGCGCCAATTGACCATGCATTATTGGCAGAGCATTTTGGCGATTTGCCGGTGCGGTTTTTGTCGCCCTATTGGGCCGTGTGGCGGAAATGGCATTATGTTTTTTTTACCGACATGATGCGCATGCATTTGCGCCGTTGGGCGACTTTGTTCCTGCTCAGACATGGGCCATGTTGGGGCAATTTCGACCGTGCCCAAACCTATGGCGCGACTGAAAAATTCGATGAATATGGCGATTTTGTCGTGTTCAAGCATCGGGCCGCATTGTCCCAGGCGACATCGCATGGGGCGCTGGCGGCGTTTTATCGTCGCAATCGCGCGCCCTGGGCCATTGCCCGCCACCGTCCGGTCGTGATCGGGGTGCCGAAATTGGACGAATTTCAGCCGCCCAGTGCCGCGGCGCGGCGTGCGGACATTGAAAAACTTGGCCTCGATCCAGCGCGGCCGACCGTGGTGGTGACATCGCATTGGTCGGCCAAGGGGGTATTGCCGGTTTTTGGCGCGGACTTGATCGACCGTCTCCTGGCGCATCCAGCTCAATGCAATCTCATTATTTTGGGGCACGAAAAAATTTGGCAAGGCGCCCTTGATGGCAGCAGGCCGCGCGCGGCCGCCTTGCGCCAGCGGATCGAGGCGCTTGCTGCCTCTACGGGGCGTATCTATTTTCCCTTCACCAAGATGCTGGATAATGATTTTTACCTCGGCCTTGGTGATGTGTTCATCTGCGACAAAAGTTCTGTCTTCGTTGAATGCCTGCTGTTCGATCGGCCGATCCTGTTTTTCCGCAACCCCGAATTTCATTTCAAGGATAAAGACGTCGGCGCGGCCTTTTACACAGCCTCGCATTTATTCAGAGACCTGGACACCCTGGATGGCGCGCTTGATACCGCGCTGGCTGGCGGATTGTTTTATGCTGGCAGGCGCCGGCGTTCCTTGGATTATCTATTGTCCTATCAAGGCCAGGGCACCACGCGCGCGGTTGAGCTGCTGGAACGGCTTGGCCGGCTGTCAGGCCAGGGCTCGGTGCGCTGGGCTCAGGCATGCGAAATCGTCGATGCCTTCAATGGCGCGCGCCAGCCGCCATCTTCGCCAGCGCCATTAAGATCGCGCATTTACCCCGTGGCAAGGCCTCGTGTATAGGGTGGTGTGCTAAGCGCCATAGCCTGTCGCCAGGCATGAAGTCACAAGGAATGTTCCATGCAGCCCACCACGGAAACGGTTGGCAAGCGCCAGGCATCGCCACCCGCCGTGGCGGTCATCATTCCCTATTTTCAGCGCAAGCCCGGCATTTTGGCGCGGGCGTTGGAATCGGTCTATGGGCAAGACTATACTCAGCCGTTCGATCTTTTGATCGTCGATGATGAATCACCGGTGCCGGCGCAAGACGAGCTGACCGCAGCGCCAGCGCCGGCGCATGTCCGGGTCAGCGTGCTGGCTCAAAAAAACGGCGGCCCCGGCGCCGCGCGTAACGCCGGATTGGACGAGGCCTGCCGGCGCGGCATCGATATCGTCGCCTTCCTCGACTCCGACGACCGCTGGACCCCGGACCATCTGCGGCGCGGTGTTGAAGCGATCGGCCATGGCTTCGATATCTACGCCGCCAACTGGTCGCTTTTAGGCGAAAGCGATGAACAAGCGGATGCGCATTCTGCCCGCGACTTGCGGCCTGAACATTTGGCGGCCTTTGACAGTTTGGCTGATGCGGATCAACTTGTTTGTCCACTCCTGGACCAACAATTGCGTGCATCGGTGCTGAAGATGTCGAGTCTTATTTATGCCTTGGGGCGTTTTCCTGGGCTTCGCTTCCAAGCAAAATTGCGGTCGGCATCAGAGGACAAGCTTTTCGGCTATGAAATGGCTTTGGCCGAGCCAAAACTGTTGCTGTCGCGGCGGATGGAAGTATTTGCCGGTACTGGCGTGAATGTTTTCGCCAGCGCGACTTGGGGCTCGGCGCAATCCTATCCGGTTTTTCGCGACCAGTTGGCGGGCACCCGCTATGCGCTGGTCTTGCTCAAGTCTCGGCCCGATGCCTTGATGGCTATTCGCCGACGGCGGCGGGATATCATGAAATCGGTCATTCAACACAGTTTGCACATGTTGGCGCATCGTCGCTCTTTCAGCGTTCGCGTGCTCGGGCAAATTATCGTGGCGGAACCGATGATCTTGGCCCTAACACCAATGGTATTATGGCAATCGATTGTCAGTAAATTGAAATAATTCCCCATGTTCGCGATGATGTGGCCCGGTCTGGGCCAGCGGGATGGAGCGCCTTGATGCGGATCGGAGTTGGTCACTGGACGAGGCGGGAATGGGCGGCTTTGGCCGCTGTTCATGTCCATGGCCATGCATTGTATGGACCGCAGCTTGAATTGTTGCGTCAACGCTTCGCGGCAAGATTCCCGCACGCTGATGTGTTTCCGGTCAATGCGGGCAGAACCGCGCTTAAAATCGCCTTGCGGGCTATGTTGGCCAATGCCGAAGGCTCGCGTTGTCAGGTCATAGTTCCCGATTATATCTGCCCCAGTGTGGTGGATGCGGTGCGGGAAATTGGCCTTCAACCAGTTGGTGTGCCGGTCGCGCAGGATCTCAATATCGATGCGGCCGCGCTGGCGAAACTGGTTCGCTCTTCAACCTTGGCTGTTGTGGTCGCGCATATGTACGGCAAGCGTGCCGATATGTCGGCGGTGCGCGCGGCGGTGTCTGAGCGAGGCGTTTATGTCATTGACGATGCGGCCCAAAGCATGGCGCCTGGCTCCGAACCCGACCGACAATCCGGCGGCATGGGTGATGTGGGCGTTTTCAGTTTCGCGCAATCAAAACCGCTGGTGGTCGGGGACAGTGGTGCTGGCGGGGTTTTGTTGGTCAACAATCGCGGCTTGGTGCCCGCGATCGAGACGCAGTTGGCAGCGCTGTTACCGCCTGAGTTCTCAGGGAGCAGCGGCTTTGGCCTTTCATTGTGGATGCCCGGATTATCAGAGCGTTGGAAGTGGTATCGCCGTCGATTGACGGGACATATTGGTGGGCCGCGGCAAGTGGGCGAACGTCAGATGGCCAATGGCAGCGCTGCACTGGCTTTGATCCAACTTGATTCCCTGGCTCGACGTTTAGAAGACAAGAAACGGGTGTTTCAGGCCTATTGCGCGCTTGCAGCATTGGCTGCGCCAGCGCAATTTCCGCAATGTGATGCTGATGAGCCATTACTACGGGTGATGCTGGATTGTGGCGATCCGGCGCAACGCGAAAAAGTGCGGGCGCGGTTGGTAGCGCAGGCCATACCGACGCGGCGACCCTACACGCTTTACGATTTGACGGACAAGCCAAATCCGGCGCGGGTGATGGCTGAGCGGATGCTTGAATTGCCCTCGCCATTTGGTCTTGGCGAAGGCGCGATTGAGCGGATCATGGCATTGGTAGCAAGGGCTCTGAAATCAGGTGGGAACACGGCATGACGGATTGGCGAATGCCAAATGCTTTGGCGGCGGAGGCCTTGGTCGTCGGATTGGGGATCAATGGGCTTGGTGTCGTGCGGGCATTGGCGCCTTATGGCGTCAGCGTTGCTGTGTTGACGGATGATTTTTCCTGCCCCAGCGCCCATAGCCGATTTGGGCGAAAAATTGCCTGTACTCAATTGTCGGGTCAGCCATTGCTGGATGCTTTGTCGCGATATACGCCGCGAACACAAACCAAGCCGGTGCTGCTGTTAACGCAGGAACTGAGTGTGCGAACGGTGGCGGAAAACCTTGAAGCGGTGCGGCGTCAATTCGCGGTCGCGATGCCCTCGGCTGATACCGTTCATGCGCTTATGAATAAGGACGCATTTCTCCCCATCGCGCAACAGGCGGGCTTGCTGATGCCCAAGACCGCTACCGTCCGAAATGCCGAGGGGATTGAGCAGATTGCAATGCTGCGGCCGCCATTGATCGTCAAACCCAGCATTCATAGCCCGGCCTATATGGCAAAGTTCAAAAAAGCCTATGTGTTGGCGACTCATGACGAAGCGGCGGCATTGATTGACGAAATGCTGGCAGTACACGGGGAAATCATTGTCCAGGAATGGATTGAGGGTGAGGATCAAGAGATTTATTTTTGCCTGCAATATCATGCCGCGCCAGGACAAGTGTTGGCCTCCTTCAGTGGTCGTAAAACCGCAAGTTGGCCGCCGCGCACCGGCGGCACCGCAGGCTGTGTGCCTGCGGCTGAGGAACACGCGGTTTTGCATGACATGACGACGCGGTTTTTCGCCGGGGCGGGTTTTCTGGGTCTGGGCAGCGTCGAGTACAAGCGCGATAGCCGTGACGGCGCATTTTACATGATTGAGCCAACGGCGTGCCGCACCGACTATCAGTCCGAAATCGCGGTCCTCAACGGCGTCAATATTCCGCTCATGGCGTTCTGTCACGCCGCTGGCTTGCCATTGCCGATCATGCAGCCCATGCGCCGATATGGCTGGGTCGATGAAGGCGCTATTTTTTCCGGTGCCAAGCCGCCTTGGCGGGGTCGATTCGACGATGGGGTGCGCTGGCGCGGCGTGGGTGCGTTGACGCGATTGCGCGATCCAATGCCGGCGCTGCATTTTTATGGCGCGAAGGTCTTGCGTAAAATCGCTGGTTTGCGCCGCGCGTAGCCGCCCAAACGCCCGGTTTTCCGGGGCTCGGATGTTTTTCCACAAAAATGCAATAAAGGGGTTTGACAAGCCCCCGACACCCCCCTATAACCCGCCGCCGTTGCCCCGGCGCACCGTTGGGGTGGGGCCCTGCGAAGGGCTTTTTTGTTCTTTGACATTGTATTTTGATGAAGGGAAGCGTGGGCGGCGAGGTGCC
>CAZPXQ010000002.1:0-280928 GCA_964590595.1 uncultured Sphingomonadales bacterium
TCCGCATCGTCCGCGCCTTCATCGTCTCGTAGTCGGCGATGCCGACCTTCAGCGTTGTCATTGGATCACTCCGCGCTCCTTCAGCACCGCATCCACCAGCGTCCAGAAGTCGGCAAGCAGCGTCGCCGCATCTTGGTACTCGTAGGGACGCACGGTCCGGAGCCGGTGCCGGTGATCCTGAGGTTCGCCACGCTTGCGCCTGCCCACGGGGTGGGCGTTGTCGAAGCCGGCGAGCCGTCCGCCGTCGGGACCGTGCAGGGTCAGCGCATAGTCGAGCCCATGGGGCTTCTCCCGGCTGACCGGCACACGGCGGACGATGAACTTGACCCAGTGTCCGCCCTGCGGGTCGACGACCAGCACCTGGCCGTCGAGATCGAGCAAAGCGTCGAGGCCCGGATCGCGCGTCTCTCTTGTCATTGGGAGTTATCTTTTGATGATAACGAAGTCAAGCGTGATCCGGCCCTTCCGGTCCGAACAACTCCTCGAGAATGTCGCCGAACCAGGCCTCGAAGACGTCCACCTCTTCGTGCGTCACCGGCACCTCCTCGGGCCAGTCGTCGGTGACGCGCCAATCCGACAGATCGTCCGCCACAGGACGGCCGCGCGGCTTCGGCTCCGGCAGGCGGGAGTAGTCGTATAGGTCGATTCTGGCTGATCGGGTGAAGCCTGGGACGCGGCGTCTATCGTTTGCGGTGGTGGACATGGCTCCACCCTGCCGCGCGATCGCCGGCTCAAAAATCGAAACCGTTCCGAAGGAGAGCTCTCGGCGGCAAAGACAGGTTCCTGACGGTGTTCAACGATCGAGCGCGAGCTGTCGCCCTTAAGCAACCTCGGGGATGAGCGGCTGGTTCGCAGCGATCTGCGATCATCGTTTTGCTCCGACGTCCCTATGGAGCGCCACAGCGAAGGTTCGGCGGCTCTTGACAAAAAAAGGCGGCCTCGCCATGTTCACTGAACTCAATGAGGATTCGCAGTTGATTCTTCAGATCCTACCTCTCGCCGGTCACCAACCGGTACTAAGCGGCGCCGGACCCGGCAGGCAGTTGTTTGGCAAGCTGGTCGACGCCACGCGGGCGCCCGGTGAGCCCGAGCCCGCCTATCTCGACTTTCAGGGCGTTACGGTGGCGACCGCATCTTTCCTCCGCGAAGGCGTGATCGCCTTCCGTGACTACGCGCGTTCGACCTTGCCTCTGCTCTACCCCGTGATCGCGAACCCCTCCGCGCCGGTCACGGAAGAGCTCGAATTCTTTCTGCGACAGCGCAAAGACGCATTCTGGGCCTGCCGGCTGACCGAGGCCGGCGCGCCGTACGATCCCCAGCTCCTCGGCGAACTGGACGACGCGCACCGTTTGACCTTCGCGTTGGTCACCCGTCTCGGAACGGCGACCGCCCCCCGTCTCGCAGCCCAAAGCAATGAAAAGCTGGCGCCCACCGCCTGGAACAATCGGCTCGCCTTCCTCGCCGCCCGCGGCCTGCTCATCGAACGCAGGGTCGGCAAGACCAAAACGTTCACGCCGGTCCTGGAGGGCGCCTGATGGGTCTCGATTACATCCGCGCGCAGACCGGCAAGCCGTGGCGCAAACGCTGGAACGGCGGTCTCGACCGCCTCAAGGCGCCGACGCTCCTCGACCTCACCATGTCTGAGACCGCCCGCACCGTCACGGCGGAGCTCAGCGGCGGCGCCCGCCTCAAGGCCGGCGACACGCTTATCGTCCAGAGCGGAGCCGATGGCCTCATCCTCAGCGACGGCCTGCGCGCGATCGGCCGGGTTGCCAACCCCTCACCCGAAATGACCAGCGCCATTTGCGACGGCGGCGGCTACGCGGAGGCCATCCTCCAGCGGGTCGGGCTGTTTGGCGACACAGGGGAGATCAGCGTAAAATGAACCGCCGGCCGTCCCATGAGCCCTCGCGCCACTTTCCTCAGCCCCAGCGGCTCTGGGACGACGCCACGCGTCATGCGCCGTCGCTCGGGTGCCCGACCTGCCTTGAGCGCGACCGCTGCGGCGGCGTCCACACCGACGCCGGCATCGTAGACTGTCGCGACCTCTGTACCTGTAAGGACAAGAGCAAGTGCGACATGGTCTGCCGGTTCAATCCGAGCCTCTTCGTCGCCCGAATGCGGGAGGTCGGCGGCCTCGGCTTCGAGAACGCACCGCGCGCTCCGGTCAACGGCGTACCGGACATTCCGCTGGTCGTGCCTTTCGTCGATCACCGCTACGGGCGCGACGCAACGCTCGACGAACCCGTGGTCGCGCTCTCGCTATACGAGCTGATCAATCTCGCCACAGGCCAGCCGCATGTAAGTAGTCGCGCAGAACTCGCCGCGCGCTTTCGCATCCCGGAGGACGCGACCATCGTCGTCAGCGGCGTCGACAAGGACGGTCCCATTGAACGCTGGTGGGAGCTGAAAGATCGCGGCGCAATTTTGGCCGCGCTGAAAGGGCTCGGCGTCACTCTTATCACCGCGCCGAACTACAGCGTGCTGACCGACGTGCCGCGCACCGACAATCTCCATGCCATGAAGCGAATCCTGCTGGCCTGGACGGAGATGGCGACGGCGGGCCTGCCGGCCGCCCTGCACGTCAACGGCCGCACTCTGCAGGACTATGCCCGATGGGGAGACCTTATCGCCGAGCGCCCGGAGATCGAGATCCTCGCGTTCGAGTTCGCGACCGGCTGCGGCCGCGGCGAACGGATCGACTGGCACGTCGCCCAGCTTTGCGCCCTTGCCGATCGCGCATCCGCAATGCTTCTTCAAGGCTGATGAACGCGGAATTCATCCACCCATTTGCCTTTTTGGCAATGCGCCGCAGGGCTATCTCATTGTTGCCGCCTAAAATGAGTGGAACGTTCACGGGGTCAGGCGTTATCTGGATTTCCTTGAAGCAAAAATGCCGACCTTGATGTGAAAAATACCCGCCCATCCAGGCTTGGCGCAGAATATCAAGGAGTTCATCATAGCGCCCTCCCCGTGATTGATATGGGATTTCAAGAGCCTCATATTCCTCTTCCAACCAGCCGACACCCGTGCCAAATAAAAACCGTCCACTGGTAATTTGTTGCGCAGTCAAGGCCGCGCGCGCCAATATCAAGGGATGGTTGAGGGGCGCGATACAGATCGCCGTGCCAATCTTTAGTCGATGGGTTGCGCCTGCTATCGCGCCCAGGATAAACCAGGGGTCATATAGGCGTACGTCGCTGCCAACAATCCACTTCGCTGGATTTTCAGAATCAGCCGCACCGGCTGGATGATCGCTGGCAAAGTGTTTTGGGCAAACATAATGTTCGCCAATCCATAATGCGTCGAATCCAGCCGCTTCCGCCGCTGACGCCAGTGGTAGGATTTCCGTCGCTGGATAGTCATAGAGCGTGATGCTAAATTTTAAAGACGTCATGGAACAGCCGTTTACATTATCGAGCTTGGCCAGCGGTTGTGACCGGCGACCATTGTGGTAATTGGCCGCCGTCCGGTGTCGGCTCGAACCTGACTTGCATCGGCATGCCGGCAAAAACATCCAGTTCGCCAGCCGCATACCCTACCAGATGAACATCCGGAGCTTCCTGCAAGGCAACGACAAACACAGTATAGGGCACTGGAAAGGCTGGGTGCATTTGTTGGGTTACCGTCGTCCAACTGTGTAATGTGCCACGGCCTGAAACCTGCCACCATCCGGTGTCCCAACTGCCGCAATGATGACATCGGGCACGGGGGGGATTGATTGACGCGCCGCACGCTCGGCACATGCGATAAACCAGTTTCCGATGATCTGCCGCCTCAAAAAAACCGCCGGTATCCCGATCGTTCTTAAATGGAAGGAGCATCTGATTGGTCATACGTCTTTCCTTAGCAATACACTGGTGCCCGTCGGCAATGGTCCGCCCGTAACCAAGCAGATTTCGGCGTCCGTGACTTGGCCAGTCGATTGCCCCCGCATTTGGCGCGCGGCTTCAACAATGTGGTTCATGCCGTGAATATAGCCTTCCGAGAGGTGGCCACCGCCTGTATTGATCGGCAAGGCGCCGCCTGGCATCAAAGCGCCGCTTTCGGCAAGCGCTCCGCTTTGCCCCCGCTCGCAGAAGCCAAAAGCTTCTAGCTGCAATAAAATAGAAATGGTAAAACAGTCGTAGATTTGCGCAACATCAACGGCTTCAGGGCCAATGCCGGCCCTATGCCATAGGGTTTTTGCCGCATTGAAACCGCCAATCTCAGTCATGTCAGCACGCATAACCACGGGATACATCATACCTGGCCTGGTGTCGGGCGGACAGCCGCCCGCTTGCGCGCGGATTAATACGGGCTTCTGCTTGAGGTCGCGCGCGCGCTCGGTCGTCGTGATCACGACCGCGCAGGTGCCGTCAGTCTCCAAGCAATAATCGAACAGACGCAACGGCGTGGAAATCATGCGCGACGCTAAATAATCGTCCATTGTCATGGTTTTGGCGTGCATTTGCGCATGCGGATTCAGGTTTGCATGGGCGCGGCACGCCAATGCCGCGTGCCCTAATTGTAGGTTGGTTGTGCCATATTGGATCATATGGCGTTGCGCCATCAGCGCGAAAGTTTGCCCTGCGGTAATAAGGCCAAACGGCATGAAAAACTCATCATAGCTGCCCCTGCCGCCAACAATTTGCGCCCCGCCAGTCATGTGCGCACCCTGGCCAAACCGGTCTTCAGAGCGGCCATTGAGAGAACGGAACAAAAGCACTGTTTTGCACAGACCTGCCAAAATGGCCGCCATGGCTTGCCCCACCATTGCGCAGGGCGCACCCCCGCCGGGTCCCGTCATGCCCCAATATGTGATATCGGGAATACCAAGGGACGCGACCAAATCATTATGTGCGATTAAATCATGATCGCACCGCACTATGCCATCGACATCGGCCGGCGTGAGTCCAGCGTCATCAAGTGCGGCCAGCGAAGCTTCGGTCGCCAATGACAAAACACTACGCCCGGAGTCTTTTGAAAACTCTGTTGCGCCTATGCCGGCAATTGCGCATTTGTCGCGCGCCCAAACGTGATTTTCTAAGCCTTCAATCATTGCGGCTTTTGCTTCCAATTCTCACTTTAGGCGGAATCATTCTTCTGAGCCGTCAATTCTTGTAAAATGTCTTGAGTGTGCTCACCTAAGTTCGGCGCACGTTCGCGTGGTACAGAGTCAAAGCTAAAAAATACCCAAGGTGCGCCGGGGTATTTAAAATTGCCATCTCCATCATGCGCGACATCTACAAAAAATTGCCGTGACTGATAATGTGGGTCGTCGAACAATTCTTCGGGTGCTGCGATAATTCCGATCGGCAAGCCACGTGCCTGACCATCGTGAAAGGCTGTTTCAGCATCGATAACAAGAAAGAAGCATTCGACCATGTTTTGGACATGGCTGTAATGCTTTTGCCGGTAGCTGTAATCATGATAAGCGGGTTCGCTGAGGTCGGCAGCCATGCCCAGACTTTCCATCCACTGAACCAAGGCTTGCCAGGGCTTTTGTTCTGACACGATCAGCGCAAAATAAATGTACTTCCCGTCGGCGCATTCAAAGATAGCCGGTTGCGTGCGCACGGGCTGGGCATGGCGGCAAGTTTGGCGCTGGACAATCGCTTTCGGGTAAAACCAATAAGGATTACCCAGTTCGACAGTCACCGCGCAACTTTCATGCATTGATACATCAACAATTTGCCCCAAGCCCGTTTGTTGGCGTTCCAACAAGGCCACCAATAACGCCTTGTGGGCAAAGCTGGACGCGATATGAAAGGCTTGATTGCCCCCAGGCAGGATCGGCGGAATGCTGTGGTCATCGTAGCCGCACATGTGCAGCGGTCCGCCAGCGGCCAGGCCGATCAAATCCGATGAACGAAAATCCGCCCATGGGCCGTTCAGACCAAAAGGCGTTACAGAGACAATAATCAGTCGCGGCAACCGATTTGCCAATGCATCATAGTCTAGCCCAATAGCGCTCAATTCTGCCGGCGCCAAGGTGCAGAGAAAAATATCGGCGTCAGCCAGGAGTGATTGCAACAAAGCCAGGCCGTCTGGACTTTGATAGTCCACTACGATGCTACGTTTATTGCTATTATAATACCAAAAATTCAGGCTGTGGTTGGGGTCAGCGCGATCCCTGACAAAGGGGCCAATATTCCGGGTCGGCGCACCACTAGGCGGCTCGACCTTGATTACGTCGGCACCCATATTGGCAAGAAGATAACCGGTCATTTCGCCGCCCGGATCATTGGCTAGTTCGACTACACGTAGGTCGTCATAGGGTCGTGATAAAGAGCGTGTCATCAAATCACTCCCGTCTCGGACAGTTCATTGATTTCGTCAGTCGTTAGGCCAAGAATCTGCCGATAGACATAGTCGTTATCCTCACCCAATAATGGGGCTGATCGCCATAGATCGGGACTTGAGCGTGAAAATTTCATGGCCTCGCCTTCAAAGCGCGCATGGCCGATCACCGGATGATCCATTTCAAAAAAGAGCTTGCGATGGGCCAGTTGCGGGTCGATTTCATTGAGGTCTTGCGCATTTTGCACCGCCGCGGCGCGGACGCCAGCTTGCTGCAAGCGGTTCATCGCTTGATGACAATCCTGTTCGGCGCTCCAAAGGGAAATATGTCGATCCAATTCATCTTGATGCGCAAAACGTGAGTCCTGATCAGCGAAGGCCGGGTTATTGGCCCAGGCCGGATTGCCCATGACCTTCAGCATTTTCTGCCATTCTTCGTCATTGAACACTGCGATTGCCAGCCAACGGTCCTCGCCTTTGGCTGGATAGACGCCATGTGGAGCGGCGTGTGGGTACTCCAGCCGATTGCCATTGGGAAATGACTCATCGCGCGTCTTGCGACCATTGACGGATGCTTCAAGCATCACTGGTCCGCAAAGATGAATTCCAGCCTCAACCGCCGACACGTCAATCTCCGTGCCCTCGCCTGTGCGGTTGCGCTGATAGATCGCCATCATCAATGCTGCTGAATTATAATAGGCGGCTTGATTGTCCATATAAGACAGCCCCCAGCCCGATGGTTTGCGCCTCGGCAAACCGCTGATAAAAGATAATCCGCAAGCCGCCTGCACAACCGGTCCATAACTGCGGTAATGATGATATGGGCCGGAGTGGCCAAAGCCGCTCATCCGAGCATAAATCACATTGGGGGAAAGTTCGTTGAGGCGCGCATAAGTTAAACCCCAGCGCTCCATCACGCCCGGCGCGAAATTTTCCGTAACCACACTGCTTTTTGCAATCAGCTTGTTGACCAGCCCGCGCCCTGCTTCAGTCCGCATATCAACCGTAATGCCCAATTTGTTGCGGCTATAATTATTGTGCAAGCCCCCCTTATTGGGGTCGGGGTTGGGGTCCTCCTCGCCATAGGCACGCACAGTATCTTTGTAAATTGGCAATTTGCGCGGCGTGTCTAAGCGCAGCCTATTCTCGATTTTGATCACCTCAGCGCCAAAATCGGCAAGAAATCGGGTGGCCAATGAGCCTACACCCATCCAACAAAAGTCGGCCACCCGAATTCCCGCTAGCGGTCCATGGCGCGGGCGCGGTGCCCGCCCAGTCAGATCCAAGTTGCTATACTCGCTGCCTTGAAAGTCGCCCATGCCCCTCCCCACAAGGTCGGAATCTCTCCGCGCCATCAAGCCGGCGTGCATCGCGGCACACCACCGAAGAAAGTCTGGCGCGAGGTAAAGTCCTGGTATATAATAATCATTATGAGGATTTTAGCAAGCGCATCTGGGACGCCAACTCCGCCATGGCGCAAGCTGCACTTTATAATGCCAGGCCAGCGCGCTGAAGGCGCAAGAAATTCTGGGTTCAAGTTGAAATTCTGCTAGCTTCCAGCCAGCAAAGCACAGCAAGGCCAGGAAGGAACCGCCAGATGGGAAAAAAAGCAGCGCCTTTGCACAGCCCTCAAGAAGCCGCTCAAGTTGCCAATAAGGCCCCTTTGGGTGCGGTGGAATTCGAGAGCTTTGGTAGGCGCCAACAGAAAATCTCTGAAACCATTGCTCTGGAAATTGTCCGCGATATTAGCAACCGCAAAATGAAGCAAGGCGACCGGTTGCCGCGTGAAGCCGTAATGCTGGAACAATATGGGGTCAGTCGTTCTTCGCTGCGCGAAGCCTTGCGGTTGTTGGAAGTCCAAGGCTTGATTCGGCTTCGCCCCGGCCCAGGTGGTGGACCGGTTGTTGGTCAGGCTGATTATCAGGCATTGTCCGATACGCTGCGTTTGCATCTGCATTTCTTAGGCGTCACCTATGAAGAATTACTGTCTGCCTGGTTGGTCACGGATCCCATTTTAGCGGCGATGGCGGCGCGCAATCCTGATCGTGAAGCCGTGCGTGAGGCGATGGAGCCTCATCTGCATGTCGCTTGCGATGATGACATTTTGTCCATTGGTGAGGATTTCCATGAATCCATTGCCCGTCTTTCTGGCAATGCGGTTTTAGCTTTTACCTTTCGCGCCATGATCCAAGCCAAGGAAAGCCATATCGTGGATGCAGTACGCCGCGTAAATTTCGACGATGAAGTGGTGCATGAGCATTACCAAATCGCCGAAGCGATTATCACTGGCGACGATCAAGCAGCGCATAGGTTGATGAAAGAACATGTGTCTCACATTATCGATCATTTTCGGGAATTCTTACCGCGCGTGGTCGGCGATCGAATCCCTGTCCGTTAGGCATTGGCAAATTTGTGACCTTCGCGAGTGGTCAAAAAAGCGCTAAGGCTTCCGTAATTCAGCCAAGCGAAGCCATCCAACCCGGCGCCCATTATGCCCTGGCCTTGTTGATGGCGGTTGCGCTATTCGCCTATGTCGACCGGGTCATCATTTCGGTCATGCAGGAAGGCATTCGTAAGGATTTGGGCCTCTCGGATACTCAACTTGGTACTTTGACTGGCCTCGGATTTGCACTGTTTTACACAATTTTCGCGCTGCCCATTGCCCGCTTCGCGGATTTATGGGTGCGCAAATATGTGATTGCCATCGCCTTGGCGGTTTGGAGCCTGATGACCGCATTTTCAGGGCTGGCTGGCGGATTTGTCGTCTTGCTTTTGTTGCGCGTGGGTGTTGCGATTGGCGAAGCTGGAAGCGCGCCAACAAGCCATTCCATCATATCTGACTATTTCCCAAAGCGCAGCCGTGGCAGGGCAATGGCAATTTGGGGCATCATGCTTTCTGTTGGGCCAGCCGCGGGCTTCTTGCTCGGTGGGCGCTTGCAGGACATGGTTGGGTGGCGTGATGCCTTTGTCATTATTGGGGCCGCCGGCCTTCTACTGGTTCCGGTCATATTGCTAACCATGCGGGAGCCGCGCCGTGGCGCCGCCGATGCAGGCACTGCGGCAAAACAAATTTTGGCGCCGCCCCTGATCACCGTTCTAAAAACCGTGTGGCGATTAAAGTCCTTTTTTCTTTTGTGCTTGGCAACAGCATTTCACGCCATTTCCTATTTGGCCATCTTAAACTGGAGCGCGCCGTTTTATCAACGCAGCCACGGCCTCAGCCCCAGCGAGACTGGTGACTATATGGGCATAATGGTCGGCCTTGGCGGGGTAGCTGGCACGTTATTAGGCGGTTTTTTGGCGGACCGGCTTGGTAGTCACGACGTCCGCTGGTACATGTTGCTTCCTGCCATTGCCACAATTTTGGTGATACCGGTTGCTTGCATACAGTTTCTGGCGACCGACATTGTTACCTCTATTGGTGCTGGAACTCTTTTATTAGGATTAACACAAATCTATATAGGGCCAGTCAATGCGACCCAACAATCGCTGGTTGGTCCTGGCATGCGGGCTATGATTTCGGCGACTTTGGTGTTTGTGGTGAATATAATTGGCATGGGTTTGGGGCCCCTGATCACCGGCGTTATAAGCGATCTCTTGCAAGCCGATGGCGGCGGCATTCACTCTTTGCGTTATGCCATTCTCATGACACTGGCGGCAAATGTCATTGCGGCGCTGCTATACGGCCGCGCCGCCGGGCTTTTGCCGCGCGATTTAGAAAAGCCAATGACGGTGACCGGCTGATATAAAGGAAATCCAAAGATGAATTTTGAACAAACCACGCGAAGCAAGGAGATTTGTGCCAAGCTGCAGTCTTTTATGGATGAACATATTTATCCCAATGAGACAACCTATGAACAGCAATTGGCTGAATTTGGCAGCCAACGTTGGCAAGTCCCGCCTATTTTGGAAACGTTAAAACTGAAGGCCCGTGAAGCGGGATTGTGGAATATGTTTCTGCCGGAAAGCGAATTGGGTGCCGGACTCACCAACCTGGAATTCGCGCCGATGCATGAAATCATGGGTAAGGTCGAATGGGCCGGCGAAGTCTTCAACTGTTCCGCGCCGGATACCGGAAACATGGAGGTCCTTGAGCGCTATGGCACCGCGCAGCAAAAGGAGACATGGCTCAAGCCCTTGTTGGAAGGCGAAATCCGCTCCGCTTTTTTGATGACGGAGCCCGCTGTTGCATCCTCGGACGCGACCAATATTGCCACCAGCATCACCCGCAAGGGCGACGAATATGTGATCAATGGACGCAAATGGTGGAGTTCGGGCGTTCCTGACCCACGGTGTAAAATTTATATTTTGATGGGCAAGACAGACCCCCAAGCGGAGACCCATAAACAGCAATCCATGATTCTTGTGCCAGCGGATACGGCGGGCATTACAATTGAACGCATATTGCCGGTCTTTGGCTTTGATCATGCCCCGCATGGCCATGCTCAAGTTTTATTGGAAAACGTGCGTGTCCCGGTGGAAAATATCTTGCTGGGTGAAGGACGCGGATTTGAAATTGCTCAAGGACGTCTGGGACCGGGCCGCATTCATCATTGCATGCGCGCGATTGGCGTTGCCGAGCGTGCACTGGAGAAAATGTGTAAGCGCTTGCTGAGCCGCGAGGCATTTGGCAAGGCATTGGCCGATCGATCTTTGTGGATTGACCGGATCGCCGATTGCCGGACTGAAATCAATATGTGCCGCCTGCTAGTTTATCATGCTGCTTGGTTGATGGATACTGTTGGCAACAAACAAGCGAGAAGCGAAATCGCACAAATTAAGGTTGCGGCAGCGCGGATGACCCAGAAAGTGGTCGATATTGCCATTCAGGCGCATGGCGGTGGTGGCGTGACCAGAGACTTTGGCTTGGCAGATGCTTATGCTTACGCACGCATATTACGTCTGGTCGATGGTCCAGATGAAGTGCACAACCGAACCATCGGCAAACTGGAATTGCGCAAATACAGCAATCGATGACGGGGGTCATATTGGCTCAGCGCGTTGTGCCTCACGCCATGCAGCTTGTGCAAGTGGCTTGACCTTGTCGGCCAAGCTTGCGGCACCGGCTGCATTGGCGGTGCCGGCAATCGCACGACCGACGATGCCCTGAACAATAGCGGCTACACGAAACAAATTGAAAGCACGGTAAAACCCAAGATCCTTGGGAGGGGTGCGTCCAACACGGTGACAATAGCGCGCGACATAGGATTCAAGGGAAGGTACCCCCAAGGCATTGAGATCTTTGTCCAGAAGGGTGCCACGGTCATCCAATCCAGGCGGCCTATACCATTCCATGCCATGATACATCAGGTCAGCCATAGGGTCGCCTAGGGTTGAAAGTTCCCAATCCAGCACGGCGACAACGCGCGGCTCGCTAGGATGAACGACGATATTATGGAAAGAAAAATCTCCATGAACGATGGCGGGTTTGCTTTCTGGCGGCAGATGTGCGGGCAACCAATCAATTAATTCCTGCATTTCAGCGATGTTTGTCGTTTGCGAGGCTTCATATTGCTTCGACCAACGACTGACTTGCCGTGCGAAATAATTTCCCGGTTTTCCAAAGTCGCCCAAGCCCACCGCTGCAGGGTCGATGGCATGAAGCTGCGCTATGGTCGCGTTGACGCTGTCGAATATCGCAGTGCGCTCATCGCGCTCCAGATCAGGCATCGAGCAGTCCTTGAAGATGCGTCCTGGAACATAGTCCATAACAAAAAACATAGTTCCAATCACATCCTCGTCTTCACACAAGGAATAAGGCCGCGGGACTGGGAAAGCAGTATTGAAAAGCGCCTCCATCACGCGGTACTCGCGATCCACCGCATGGGCTGATTTCAATAAGGGTCCGGGTGGCTTGCGGCGCAAGACATAATTTTGACGTGGTGTTTCCAATAAATACGTTGGATTGGATTGGCCGCCTTCAAATTGCCTTATCGTCAGTGGCCCTTCATAGCCGGCCACGGTTTCATGCAAATAGGCCTCCAGCGCTTTTGTATCGAACCGATGTTCGGTGCGCACCGTGCCCAATTTTCCGTAATAGCGCAGATCCTTAGTCATCACGCTAAATCACGCTCATGCCGCCATCGACGGCAATAATTGAGCCCGTGGTGAAAGAGGACGCATCGCTGCCAAGGTAAAGGGCTGCCGTGACAATTTCATGTGTGCGTCCAATGCGTCCCGCCGGTATGGGCGTTGATTTGTCGGCTTCTTCGCGCCAGGCTTTTGAAATATCCGTCCAAAATGGTCCGGCCATGATACAGTTGACCCGCACATGAGGGCCGTATTCTTGCGCATAGGATTGGGTCATAGCATGCAGTGCCAATTTGGCGCACGCATAGGGCGTGATAGATGGTGTTGGCCTTAGGGCACCGCTACTTGAGATATTGATGATGGCCCCTGATCCGGCCTGAACCATGCGACTGCCAATCAGCGCACTCAACCGAAAGGGCCCCTTGAAATTGACGGCGAAAATTTTGTCCAGCAGCGCTTCGCTGGTTTCAAGCGAAGACGGCGCAACGGGCGACATGCCGGCATTGTTAATCAAGACATCAACTTTACCAAATGCTTCATAGGCAGCCTCAGTTAAGCGCTGCAAATCCTCCCAATCCCCTACATGACAGGCTTGTGGCAATGCTCTGCGCCCCAGCTTTTCAATTTCGGCGCATGTTTCATGGCAACGCTCAACATTACGAGCAGCGATGACAAGATCCGCGCCACGTTCCGCATAAGCGAGTGCCATTTCACGGCCAAGGCCACGGCTGCCGCCCGTGACCAGCACGACTTTTCCACGCATGTCAAATGGATCGGGCATTTGCGTTTTCCATTCCTGAAGCCGTTGCATTTGTCCGTGACGTGTTCGCGACGGTACCGGCGAATGAGCGACTACCAATCTTCAAGCAGCACCTTGATGCGTGTGATCTTCATGGCGCTGATCTGCCAGCGACCATCCTCAAACCGATAGCTTTCATGATAATGCCCCCAGCCATGCAGCTTGCGATGCGGCGCAGTAGAGGGAAACCAGATATGGTCTTCCATTGCCCAAATGCCTTCGGCTGTTGTCGGGCTTGTGAGTGTTATTTCCGGCATGTGACCGTGATGGACCGTGACCAAATCGGCAATGCCACTGCGAAAAAATGCCTTAAACTGTTCGCCGGTCATAAGGCCATCGTCAAGCCCTGCGACCGTGGGTTCATCGTCGCTCGCGGTGGTGGAGCCACGCACGTCAATCACGGCATCGTCCGTAAAGACCGAGGCCAGGCCGTCATAATCCTTGCCGTCCAAATATCGGAAATAGCTGGCTTTGAGTTTCTTTATGGCCTCAACATGCGACCAGTCTGCGTCGTTCATGACATCACACTCCTCGGTTAAATGCACCGCAAAAAATCAGGGTGCCGGAGGCTGTCTCCGGGTTGCAGGCAGCTCGCCAGCTTATCCCAGATCGTATCCCCTTCAATGCCGATCCCGCGCACGCCATTTGCAGGCAATGGCTGATAGCGGGCGTCATCGCCGAAAAAGCGGAGCGATAAAGTCCGGCGCCGCATCTGATCGAGCGTGGGCGCACCGCCGTGAAGCGTTGCCGGATGAAATACCAATGCATCGCCGGGCATGACATCCCAATGCAAGATTGGCCAATGATCGCGTTCGGCTTCAATATTGGGCAGCCGTGGCATTTGGGCATCGCTGAAAATTGGCGCTGTATCATCGCTTGGGTCAAATGCGCTGCCATTATAGAGGGGACCGCGATGCGACCCCTGCACGAACTCAAGAGCATGCGCCGCCGGCAGTGGATCTAGCGGCAACCACATCACCGCCAACATGTCGCCGACAATCGGTAGATAAGACGAATCTTGATGCCACGGTGTGCGCCGCGCAGCCGCGCCTTCTTTCAATAGAACTTGCTCGTACAGAAACCACACATGATCCGACTGCCACATTTGGCTCAAGGCTTCGCTCAATTGTGAGTGAAGCAACAGATCATCATATGGCGTGCCGCCAAGCGGAATCAGTGGATTGTTGATATCGGCGTAAAAGCGACCTGGATGTGACTCTGTTGCTGCAAAGTCATTTGCATTGTCGCTTTTATGCGCAAGGCTCCAGTCAAAACATGTTTCCAGCAACCCGAGTTCTTGGGTCGGAATAATGCCAGGAAGACAAATGGCGCCGTCTCGCTGCAGCGCTGCTGCCGCCAAGGTAAATGAACCAGACATCAGCGGATTTGATTGCGACCGGGCCGATAACCGGCGATATAACGGTCGATCATATAATGATAAAATGCCAGTCGGAATTCCTGGTCGGCAAGCTCACCCCCGCGATAGCCCCGCGAGCGCAATCCAGCTTGCTGCCCAACCATCGTCGCAATGTCACCATCGAGCAATTCACCCAATGATCGATCACCATAATCCAGCTCTTCGATAGGGACATCTTCTAGCATTTCCCCTCCCCCACCTTCAGCTGTGGAAATGCGTGAGAACGTATCGTCGCCCAGCGCATAGTAATGGACATCATAATAACTTTGATTGGGGTCTGTGGCGTGAGGGCGCAGACGGTGGAAAAGAATGCCGTCCGCCAACATCCCGGCGGCAAAATTTGGGAAAATAGTGTAGTGATGGCTGTCGGTGAGCTGGCTGTCTGTCATCGCCGCATAATGATCAGCGCCACGGGACGGGCCAAGTTCACGTTTCTGTCGTTGCAGTGCGCCCCGTGTCGCTGTCGGATCTTCGGCAAAATCGGCCGGATCCAATCCCCAATCCCTCAATTCCTTAGCAAGTTGAGTGTCAATTTCCGGCAATGGCCGTGCAAGATGCCGCGCAGAAGGCAACCCTGCCTTCATTTGCATCAAGGTATGACCTTCGTCAAAAATGGTGCAATTGATGTCACGATAGTCATCCTCAAGAAAACCAAGGAACGACGCGTGAACAGTAGCAAAATGATAAACTTCGCTAAAATTATCGATCAGCCCCTTCCAATTCGACGGCAAGCGAATCGACAGCGCCTGCACCCGAGTCATGCGTTCAATTGGATATGGCTGCCAGCGTTCCCATATAGGCCCCAGATAGGTGCGAAGATCGACCGCCTCTTGGTCCATATTGATAAAGATAAAACTTTTGAAAACTTCGCACCGGACTTCTTCAAGACGTAGCCGTCCGCAGGGCGAACCTTGTGAAAAATCACCTTCGTCTTGGACTGACAACAGCGCGCCGTCGATGCCCCAGCGCCAGCTATGATAGTCGCAAGTAAAAGATGACTGACTACCGTCCCGTTGATGAACAAGTCGGTTTCCACGGTGCTGACAAACATTATAGAATGCGCGCACACTGCCATCATCCTGCCGGACAACCAGGAAATTTTCACGGCCGATCTCTTGGGTGAAATAATCCCCAGCTTCAGGTATTTCATTGGTCCGCCCGATTACTAACCAAGTCGCCGCAAAAACATTTTCCCACTCCTGGTCAGCAAAAGCCGTGGAAGTGTAGCGTTCTCCTTTAAGCGCACCTTTTTTATAGCGTTGCGGAAAAATTTGACGAACGAAATGTTCGGCATCCGATTTATAGACGCTGGTTGGGTTGGTCATGCTGGTCTCACCAACAGTCAATTGCTCAGAAAGGCTTTTGCATCCTCAATTGGCATCAACCTCCAGCTGCGTGAGCGGAACAGCCACTGTCCGGCTTTGCGTACGACCCGGTCGCGATACTCTCCTTTGAGATGGACCGTATTGCCTGAGGCATCAACGAATGCCTCCACCGAGATCGAACTGACCTCGCCTTCGTCGCCTGCAATGGCCATGGCGCAAGGGATTGATATGAAGGAAAAGGGCCAAGGGTCGTCCGCGGGGCCGTGATATTCCGCCATTAGCGAAACCCAAGTCGAGACGATGTCCGCCTTGCCACTCAGCCGAACATCAAGGTCCGGCATCAACCATTCGCTGTCTTCGGACCAGCATGCGCTCCACTCCTCAACATTGCGATATGTCACGGCCCCAGCATAAGTTTCAAGCAACTCACGGACAGCCAGTCGATCCTCAATTGGCCCGGCAAATGCCATGGAGATCTCCCCAGTGGATCAATTGTCATTTGTTCTGGTCCTACCATCCAGCACCAAAGCCGTCAAGTTTTATGAAACACTTGTTTCAGTATATTTTTTCGAGTGCTGCCCTCAGGTGCCGCCGTTGCCGTTCGGGTGTCCAATGCTCGGGATCGAAGGTCCCTTGCGTTGCAATTCCAACAACCACATTCACCACAAACTCGGCGGCGAATGACCAATTTTCCTGTCCTTGAGGCGGAGGACCACGTCGGGACTCGATTAACCGGGAAACCATCTCCCTGATCTGCTGGCCGCGCCGAACTTGTTCGGCAAGGAATTCGGGATCATCCGCAACGATGCCCCAAAAAGCCAGCCATACCTGCCAATTTAGTTTCCCAGCCTCATCACATGGCAATAAACCCTCAAGACAACCCGCAAGATCCCTGTCGGAATGCAGCATTGCTTCACATGCGTCTAGGCTGCGTTGGGCATATTCGTGAAAGGTGCATAACAACAACTCGCGTTTGTTGCGAAAATAATGCGACACGACCCGGGTGCTGCATCCGGCCTCGGCCGCAACATCGCGAACCGTCACGCCTGCGAGCCCGGCGCGGGAAATCAGCCGCGCCGCAACATCACAGACAAATTTGCGGCGTTCGTCATGATCGACAATCAGTGGCATGTGGATAATTTCATCAACGCGGACACCTTAAAAGGACCAGAACATTATAGTTCTGCACCAAAAATAAACACGCTTTCTTTAAGCCTGCATGCCCAAGAGCGTCTTGTTTCATTCACATTTTCTGTGGCTCAATTGGCCTTTGAATTCAGGCATTCAGTAGCCGGAAATGCACGGCTGTCTTTGGCTACGCCCCACTTCGTCCCGTGCGCAAATGTCCGCGATCATTTCATAGGAACGCAGCCGCAAGTCATGGTCGAAGACGTCGGAGACGATGATCAGTTCATCGGCTTGAGTTTCGGCCAACAAGGCTTTGATACCAGCGCAAATGGTGTCGGGCCCGCCATAGATGGCACGGGCAAGCATGGCTTGGGCTTGGGCTTTTTCCATCGGTGTCCAATAGGTTTCAATATCATCGATCGGCGGCTGGCTGAGACCACGGGCGCCGCGGAAAATATTTGTGAAGGACATTTTCTGGGTGGTGGCGAGATGGCGTGCCTCGTCATCCGTAGGCGCGGCGATGATATTGACGCCGACCATGGCATAAGGCTTCTCCAAGGCCGCCGACGGCTTGAAGCGGGCGCGGTAAACCGCCAAAGCCTCAATCAGCGCTTGCGGCGCGAAATGAGAGGCGAAGGCATAGGGCAGGCCCAGTTCCGCAGCAAGCGATGCGCCAAACAGGCTGGAACCTAAAATCCATAACGGCACTTGGGTGCCGACACCAGGCACCGCTTGCACCCGTTGGCCGGGCTGCGGCGGCCCCAGCAAAGCTTGCAGCTCCTGCACGTCTTGCGGGAAATGTTCGGCAGCCGACGGCGATCGCCGCAGCGCCCGCCATGTCAAAGCGTCGGTTCCAGGTGCGCGGCCAAGGCCCAAGTCGATGCGCCCGGGATAAAGATGCGCCAGGGTGCCGAATTGTTCGGCAATCACCAAGGGTGCGTGATTAGGCAGCATGATGCCGCCAGCACCGACGCGAATGTTCTGCGTGCCAGCCGCGACATGGGCGATGGCCAGCGACGTCGCGGCACTGGCAATGCCAGGGAAATTATGATGCTCGGCCAACCAAAACCGCCGATATCCCCACGCCTCGGCATGGCGCGCGAGATCGCGGGCGTCGTCCAACGCCTGACCAACGCCGCCGCCTTCGCGAATGCGCGCAAGGTCGAGGATGGAAATGGCCAGGTTCATGCTGTCGGATGCACCCGCCTAAGCGGCATTGGCCTTGACAGTCTGAATCACTTCAAATCCCTCGAATTGGGGATGCCCCAAATATAATGGCTTATTGCCGCCGGCTTGCGCATGGGCTTTGCGGAACGCTTCGGATTTGGTCCATGCTTCAAAGGCATCGCGCGAGCGCCACAGGCTGTGCGAGGTGTAAAGTCGGTGATCCTCGGCCTCGGGCCCGCGCAACAGATGAAAGGCGATGAACCCGGGCACATCTTCCAAATGCGTTTCGCGGTTTTGCCAGACATCCTCAAAGGCCTGTTCCTGACCCAGGGCAACGCGAAAGCGATTCATGGCGATAAACATCTAGGCTCCTTAAGGCCGTCAGCCATCGGCCAATTTGTCGGCATAGCCTGCCAAAAAGGCAGGATCAGCGAAGGTGGTTTCCACTCGCAGCGACTGAATACGCCAACCTTGGGCCGTGCGCACAAAACTGTCGGTGTAAATGTTGGACAGCCAAATCGGCGCCGGATTGGCGGTTGTGGTGAAGGCAAACAAGCCGGCAATCGTGCCATCGGCCTGGTCGCCATCAACACGGATTTGCGGGTTCAGCATATAATGCATGGCAGTGTGCCATTGCGTCGTCAGCCCACTCATCATCTCCTCAATGGCGGCCGGCCCCTTGGCCTCACCCATGCCGACATCGAAACTGGCGTCATCGGCGAACAAGGCCGCGAACGCTTTCAAGTCACCCGCCTTGCCATTGACGATATTAGCATGCCGCGCATATTCGTACTTCAAAGCGCGGATCTCTTCCAGGTCTTGCAATTGCTGCAGCTTGGCTGCAAGCGCCGCGATATCGGCCATGCCCGTTCCTCCCCTCAAATCGGCTGTCGCTTAACGACGCCCTTCCAAATAATCGTTCAGCACTTCATGGAAAAACCGCACCCGGGTTTCCTGCGCCGCCAGATAGGAATCGCGATAGCCGCGCGAATGCAAGCCGCGTTGCTGGCCTTCAGCCAACATCATGTCTTGATAGACGATCTGGCCTTCGATCTCCGGCACGCCGCGGCCATTGTCGAAATCACGATGGTCGAATTCCGCCTCGCGCAAGGGTTGACGGCCCGCCATGATCGATTCAACCTCAGTCTGGCCTTCGACCGGAAATGCCATGCACCAAAGATCGAAGGTGCATTTATTGGGATCGTCGGGGTCGGGCTCGGTACGGAAGAAGATCACATTATCGGGCAGGAATGACAGCGTCACATTGGGGAACAGCACCGTATGCGGGCTATCGGTCAGCTCCTCGTCATTCATGTGCTCATAATGCAAATAACCGCGCTCTTTCCACAATTTGCGCTTTTGCGCCTTCAGGTCGAGCCAGCCTTGCATCGCCTTGGTCTCGAAATCTGGGTAGGAGTCCGGATCGATGCCCCAATAGCGCAACAATGCATCAAAGGGGTGCTCCACTCCCTCCGGCAGGCGGTCGGACAATGATGGCCGCATCGGCTGCACCGTGCGGCCATGGCCGTTGGGATACATTTCATGGCGGGCGCTATCGACATCCTGATCGATCCATGGTGGCACCTGCGGATGCGCCGTGCGGGTGTGATAGGATTCGCTGAAATTGTCGGTGGCGAATTTCCAATTCGTGTTCATATTCACTTTCATCCAGAACACCCGCACCAAAGTGTCCATGGGATAGTTTTTATAAACGTCCGGGATCGGATCGAGGAATTCGTATAGCGACGGCCCGTCCTCGCTCATCGTATACCAGACGAAACCACCCCAGGTGTCGCAGCGCAACTCGCGTAGTTTCAATTTGCCGCAGGGGTTGCCCTGAGGGAAGTCCTCGGGATCCTGTAAATGCTTCAACACCCCGTCCCGGCCCCACAACCAGCCATGATAGGGACAAACCAAGCCGTCGGCGGCGTGCGAGGCATCCCAGGCCAAGCGCTGTCCGCGATGGCCGCAGGCATTGTAGAAGGCTTTAATCGAGCCATCGTCCTGGCGGATGCAGATGACCGACTCATGCATGAAATCATGGACGATATAATCGCCGGGTTCCGGCAGTTCATTGGCCCGGCCGGCAACGTGCCAGATTTTGGTCCACATATGGTCCCATTCGCGCTGAGCGAATTCCTTGCTGTAATAGCGCTCGCCGGTGATGGGATCGCCGCGCAAATTGCTGGGGTCGCGACCGTCCATGGTCAAGGGATGGCGTTCAGGGTTCACCATGGCCTCGTTCCTTATCCTCAGGTTCCAAAACACTTGTCATGTATTGGCGCCAAGGATGTGACCAAATGGCCTGCTGGTCAAGGCCCCAATGGCAAACAGCGCGGGGCGGCCACGCTTGCCGCGACCGCCCCGCCTGATCCTTGAAGTCTTTGTCTTAACGATCCCTTAGAAGCCGACTTTAAACCCGGCATAGAGGAACCGGCCAATTTGGTCGAAGACCACCGCATCGGTGCCGAAGCTGCGGGTTTCAGGCACCCGGGCCAATTGCGGCGGTGCATTGTCGAACAGATTATCGATGCCGGCATAGACTTCCGTGCGCTCGCCCAGGGCATAGCGGACTTGAAGGTCAGTATACCACTCGCTACCGGTGCTATTGGGATCGCGGAATTCCGGCGACTCGCCCAAATCCAGGCGCTGACTGCTGATAAAGCGCTGGTAGAGGCTGAAGGTCAGCCGGTTCAATTCATAAGTGGCGCGCAAATTGACGGTCCACTCCGGATCGCCCAATTCTCCGGCCTCGCGATCCGGCGCATCGGTTTCCGATTGCGCGAAAAACGCCAGCTTGTCGAGATAAGTCCCCACCAGGTTAAAATTGACCATGCCCGGGACCCCGCCATTGCTTAGCCCATCGAGGTCCAGAAAATAATCGGCCTGGAAGTCGATGCCGCGCGCCTTGAACGATGCGACATTGATCAACTGACTGGAAATGCTCTGTAAATTTCCGTCAGTGCGGCGCACGATGGAATCGCAGAACGGGTTGCTGGTATCCATCAAGTCGACGCAATTGTTGAGCACGGCTTGCACCGGGAAGCTGTTGACCGCATCGTCGATATCGATATCCCAATAGTCGATGCTGACCGAAAGATTTGGCGCGAACCGCGGCGTCAAGACCACGCCGAATGTAATGGTGTCGGCTGTTTCTTCCTTGAGGTCGACATTGCCGCCGGTCAACACCCGCGTGGTGACGGCGCCGGCATTGGACTGAAAGTCAGCCGGCAATCCCAAGGCGGCGCAATTGGCGGCGCGGTTGGCAGATCCGGCATTGAGGTTGTCGACATCGCAGGGATCTTCCAGGAACAGATTTTGTAGACGGGTCGGCGCGAATAATTCACCGATATTGGGCGCGCGCACCGCGCGCGACCGCACGGCGCGGAATCGGATGTCCTGGGTGGGCGCCCAATCGCCGCCAATCTTCCATGTGGTGGCACTGCCAATGGTGCTATAGTCGGCAAACCGCACCGCCCCCTCGACATTGACTTCACGGGCGAAGGCGACATCGCGCAAGACAGGCACGCTGATTTCGCCAAACACTTCCCAAACGTCGAAATCGCCTTGAATGTCCTCAATCGGCCCGCCGGGGAAAATCTGCCCGGAATTGCGCAGGAAGCCTTCCTCGGTTTCGGCCCGCTCCTTGCGGTACTCGACACCGGCGGCAAATCCGATCGGACCTGCGGGCAATTCGGCAAAGCCAAGGGTGTCGCCGGTGATCGTCGCGTTGACGATATTTTGCTCCAACACGCCCTCAGTCACAAAGTCGGCATGGGAGAAGGCCAAAGCCTCCGCCGTCGCGGCATTGGGGCCCAATACATTCAGTGGCACGCAGCCACCCGAGGGATCGCGGCAAACGATATTGCCCATGCCGTCCAGCACCGCGTCAAGCTGCTGATTGAAGCGCGGCGTGATCTGCTCGTTGATGAACTCGGTGGTGTTGTTGGAACGGCCATATTGATAATGTACCGAATAAGACAGGTTGGGCGACAAGTCACCATCGAAACCGACGGCCAATTGCACGGTATCACGGTCTGATTTCGAACGCCGCTGACCTTGATCGACATTGGTTCGCGAGACGAAGAAGCTATCAAATCCCTCGGTCATCAGGATGTCACGCAATTCCTGTGGCACAAAAGGATTGTCGGCTTGAATCTCAATTGGCGAAAAAGTCGGCAGGCTGAAGGTGGGTTGGCCGGCCGTCGCGCTTTGGGTCTTGGCGTATTTGGCGTCAGCGAAGAAATTGATGCTCGGGGTGATTTCATAGCGCACGCCGCCAGACAAGATCAGCCGCTCGATCGGCACTTGCAGCAGGTCAAAGGCTGATAGGTCGACAAAATCACCACCTTGCGACAGGAACGACGCCGGCAATGTGCCCAGGTTTTGGCTGATCAGATTGCCATTGTCGTCGAAGGTGAACGGTCCGCCCTGCATTTCGAACAGGCTGCCATCAGGCGCATTGACGCGGCCACCAGCCGGTGTGCCAATAAATCCGGTGCCGGCAAAAAGGATTTGATCGGGAATGCCGTCGTCCGGGCCGGTATTGTCGGGATTAGCGGCAAAGCGCAGATTTTCGCTGGCATAGCCGCGATCAAGCGCGCTGATCGGCTCAGCCTTGTCCCAGGTGGCGTTGAAAAATACATTGCCGCGACGGTCGTCAAAATTTTTGCCGCCGGTGATGCTGAAGGTATAGTTCTCGCCATCGCCTTCATCGCTGATGCCGACTTGGCCGTCGATTTCAAGGCCTTCAAAATCATCCTTCATGATCAGATTGACGACACCGGAAACCGCGTCGGCACCATAAACGGCGGAGGCGCCGCCGGTGATCACTTCCACCCGCTCAACCATGGCCGAGGGGATGGTGTTGACATCCACCGCCGCCGTGCCCGGGCGGCTGCCGACATGCCGGCGGCCATTGACCAGCACCAGCGTGCGGTCGATACCCAAGCGGCGGAGGTTAAGAAAATTAGTGCCGGCTTCTTGCGGGTTGGCGTTGGTGTTGGCGGGCGTTTGGGTGGCGCCAATGGCTGGCAGTTCATTCAAGGTATCGGCCAAACGGGAATCGCCAGACAAGGCCAAGGCTTGCGAGTCGATGATATTGACCGGCATTGGCGTCGTCGCGTTGGAGCGACGAATACGCGAACCGGTGACGACGATCTGTTCGATTTCCTGCACGGGCTGTTGCGCTTGGGTTGGCGCTCCGCCCTGCCCGGTCTGCGCCAGTGTCCTTGGCCCGGGGTCTTGGGCGGACGCGAACTGCGTGGCGTTGATGCGCTCCAATTTCGCACCCTGGCTTTCCGGCTCAGCATTCAAAATCGCGATGGTATTGTCGTCGATCCGGCGATAGGCCAGACCGGTGCCGGCCAAGATCCGCTGCAAGGCTTCATCCGGGGCAAAACTGCCGGACAGCCCGCGCGTTTCCAAATTGGCGGTGATGGCGCTGACATAAGCAAGCTGCAAGCCCGATTGTTCAGCGAATTGCTGCAGTGCCGCCGCCACGGGTTGCGCGCCGATTTCAAAATATACGCTACTGTCTTGCGCCTGTGCGATTTGTGGCGCGGCGCTAACCGCCAAGGCGACGGTCAAGGCTCGCAGGCTGGTTGTCAGCAAGCCGGATTTTGCGCGGTTGCAATGCATAAGCTCCATCCCTGATCTATGCGTTCATGTTCTAAATCTACAGGCGGACGCCAAAAACGCCCTCATCTCAGTAGACGATTGAACGCTCGAGAATGGGTACCGTTGCAGATGAAAATAAATTTCCCGCGCCGCCTTTAACCACCGCGGCTGCTCAGTTCTATACGTTTGCCATTCGTTTGCCGCACCGCGATTTGTGGAAACACCGCGATGGTGTTGGCGAAAGCGACAGGATCGCGCGGATTGAACACGCCGCTGATAGCGATTTCCGCAATCTCCGGGTCGATGATCTCTAGCCGCGTATCGTTATAACGGTTGAAATCGGCAATTACCGAATGCAAGGGGGTGGCGTCGAAAATCAATTTGCGTTCGCGCCATGCGACCAGACTTTTGGTGTCTATTGCATTGGTAAGCAGAGTTTGTTGGCGGGTGGCATTCGCCGCTTGCTTAACAATTAACTGCTGATTGCGCTCAAGGCTATGGCGCCATGCCTTGCCTTGAGCCTGGCCCTGGTCGGCGCCGACAATAACCTTGCCTTCAATCACCGTCACCGCCAATTGCCGCCCCAGAGACTTGACATTGAATTCCGTGCCCACAGCGCGCACGAATGCATCCTCGGTGCTGACGGTGAACGGGCGCGCCTTATCCTTGGCGACGATAAAATAGGCCTCGCCGCGCTCCAGTCGGATTTGCCGTGTTTGCGCGTTAAACACGACTGCGACGCGACTATCTGTATTTAGCTCGATAACCGAACCGTCGGCCAATTTGATCAACCGGCTTTCACCGACTGCCGTCTGATACAGGGTGTCATTTTCCGTCCAGGGCAGTCCAGCATTGGAGCCGATGAGGAAATAGGCTCCCACCAGCATCGCCAGCAACATCCCAGCCGCCAGTTTCATGGCGTGGCTCAGCGCCAAACGCCGGACCCGCCGGAAGAGCCCGATGCCCGGGCGTTCATGGCGGTTGCGCATGCCTGGAAACAATGCCACCACGGCACTGTCGGGATCAAGACCGTCGCCATATTCGGCGGTCTCCCGCCATAGCGCCTCCATCGCCTGAAAGGCGCGGACATGGTCAGGTGACGCTACCAGCCATTCAGCCAAACGCGCCTTGTCGCCGTCGCTGGCGTCGCCGCCGGCCAGAAGCACGCACCATTCCGCCGCTTCTCGGTCGATCCGGCTTTTTTGTTGTTCGGTTGCGTTCATTTGCCCTCAGGTCCTCGTTTTTATCCTGCCGACGCCGCGCCAAGTCCAGCTAGTGTGCCGGTTCATGTCGCGCCGCTCAGTTTTTCCCGGCACTGGGTCAACGCCCGCACCAGATATTTTTTCACCATATTGTCCGACACGCCCAACCGCGCCCCGATCTCCTTATAGGTCAGCCCATCTCGCCGGCTGAGCAGAAACGCGGCGCGGCACTTGGGCGGAAGGTCTCCCAGCGCCTCGTGAATCATGCGCAACCGAGCGCGATTGATCGCCACTCGCTCCGGCGACGGGAGATCGCTGGCCACCTGCGCCGCTGCGGCGTCGTCCTCGACGAACAAGGCCCGCCGGCGCTTCAATTCACGCCCCCGGTCGATACTGAGATTGGATGCGATGCGATAGACATAGGCGCGCGGGTTGTTGATGCTGCCCGGATCATCCAGGGCGGAGATCCTGATATAGGTCTCCTGCATCACCTCATCCGCTTCCGTTTCCGAACCCAGGCGTTCAACCAGCATCGCCTTCAGGGAAGGCCGTTGCTCCAACAACACCCGGACCAGGCGGGACGCACTATCGCCTTGTCGCGTGATCGATCATCCTCCTCCACCGAGCCACCATAGCAGCGGCCGCCAGCAGATGCGACCGGATGCGCTTTCAAGACAGCATTCAAGGCTGAGACGTTTCACGCCACCAAATCGGGTACCTGAATACACAAAAATTGCCGCCGGAGTGTCGATTAATATTGCAATCGCGAACCATTCGCAGTTAAAACCGCCTCTAAGAGGTGCTGATTGATGACTAGGCCAAGCCGCCGCGAAAAATCACCGGGCGCATTTCGATGGTTCGACCTGCATCATTGGGTTGGGCTGAAATTATCGATTCTGATGAGCTTTATTTTGATTACTGGCACTTTTGCCGTGATTTCCCATGAAATCGACTGGCTGGCGAAGCCGGCACTACGGGTATTGCCCACCCATGCGGCGCCTGAGCAGGATTGGCAAGGCCTATGGGACAGCGCCCGTGCGGCCCGACCGGATTGGAATTTTTCCTGGATCTCGGCCCCGGTCGACCCCTGGTTCGCGGCGGAAGCCGTGGGCGTGACGCCATCAGGCGCCCTGCGCAGGCTTTATATCCATCCCGGCACCCTGGCAGTGCAGGGCGAAGGCAGCTGGATCAATGCCCAACGGGTGCTGCGCGACAGCCACCGCCGGCTGATGATTCCACATCGACTGGGCATTATTGTCGTTTCCTTGTTAGCGATCCCGCTGCTGCTGTCGCTGATTTCCGGCCTCTTCGTGTACAAGAAATTTTGGCGTGGATTTTTCAAGAAACCCCGTAACCGCGATGCCCGCACGTTATGGGGCGATCTGCATCGGCTGGGCGGCCTGTGGAGCCTTTGGCTGATCCTGGTCATCGGCCTGACCAGCTTGTGGTATTTGATCGAAGCCACTGGCCAGATGGCTGGTATCAATGTCGCGGCCTATCCCCAGCGCGACATCAGCGCCAGCGCAATGGCCATGCCCAATAGCGCTGGCCCCGATTTAAACGACATGGCCAAGCGGATCCGCGCGCAGGCGCCGGATTTTCAAATTGAGGTCGTCTACCCACCCAAATTCACCGACGATCCGATCCGCTTTAGCGGCAGCAACCAGGCGATCCTGACCCGCGCGCGCGCCAATGTCTTCAGCTTCGATGGACGCACCGGCCAAGCCATCAGCCGGATCGAGGGCACCGATTTATCGGCCATCCAACGCTTGAGCGAATTGGCCGATCCGCTGCATTTCGGCAATTTTGCCGGCTGGGCTAGCAAGTTGGTGTATTTCGTGTTTGGCTTGATCCTGTCTGGCCTGTCTTTATCTGGCATATATGTCTTTTCTGCGCGCATTCGCCGTCGTGGCCTGACTGCGCCATCGCCTGGCAATACGTCGGCGCGGCTGGCGGGAGCCGCGCGATGACCGCGTCCGCCCCCCAAGCCCGGTCATGGCCGGCGCTACGGCGCATGGGTTTTTGGAAATGGCCCTCTCTGGCGCTATTGCTGTTCAGCTTGGGCATGATCTGGCCCTATGCGCAGCGTGGCGGCGGCGCGCACAAGCTGAACGGTCCGGTCCAAGGCGCTGGATGGCTGAACGGCTGCGCCTTGGCCTTCGCTGCCAATCCAAGCGAAACTGCATGGCGCGTGACCGCGCGTTTGGAACCGGCATGTGGGTCAAACCTGCCGCGCTTGCAGATCGCCTTATTGTCAGCCGATGGTCACAGCTTGGCCAACGCCGCCGTCAGTGGCGGACCCAATGATCTCAGTGGCACCCTGCCCCGGCATTCTGATGCCGTGAGCTTGGCGGTATTTGCCGGCAAGACCCTGGGCGACGCCGATAACAGCGTGATCTGGCCGCTGGCCGCCGCCAACACCGCACCCACCAACGCAGACCATTAGAAAGCTTCGCGCGATGAAAACGCCCGCACCCATGCTGTTTTTACCTGATAGTTACACGCAAAATAATTTGCAGAAAGGAGAACGCCCATGACAAAACCCCTCAGCATTGGCCTGATCTTGATGGCCACGACATCATCCATCGCGCAGGCCCAAGACCAGACCGCCAGCCCGGCGTCGGTCGAGGAATTGGTGGTGATCGGCCGCGCCGAACAATATTATTTGCGGTCGACGCCTAGCTTGGGCAGCAAGTTCCCTGGCGAGCTGAAGGATGTGCCGCAATCGATTCAGATCTTGCCCCGGCAATTGATCGAAGATCAGCAGGCCGTCGAAATCACCGATCTCTACCGCAACATCTCATCGGTTTCGATTTTCAGCTATTCGGGCGTGACCTTCCGTGGCTTCCGCCAGGATGAAATCCGCTATGATGGCTTGTTGGGCGATCCTTTTTCCGGCTTTTCGGTGCCGCTGTTGTTCGACATTGAACAGGTTGAAATCATCAAAGGACCGTCCGGCGCGCTGTTTGGCGGCGGCGAGCCCGGCGGGGTGATCAACTATGTCACCCGCGCGCCATCGCCGGACGCCAGCGGCTATGTCCGCGCGGTCGGCGGCCGTTATGACCTGTTCGGCTTCCGCAGTGAAATCACAGGACCATTGGATCAAGCCGGAACCCTGCTTTACCGGGTTGGCGCGGCCTATGAAAATACCGACACGTTCCGCTTCAATACCAATAAGGAAGACATCGTGCTGGCGGCCGACCTGACATGGCGGCCGGATGCCCGCACCAGTCTGAGTTTCAAATTCGACTATATCGACCAGGATTTTCAAGGCGCGCGCCTGCGCGGTGTGCCGGTCGACGACGATGGCGAATTTCTCACCAGCCGACGCTTCAATACCAATGAAACCACCGACTTCCAACGCCTGGAAGCCCTTGCTTTCACCCTCGACGCGCAACGCCAATTGACCGATGCCGTGAAGCTGCGGTTGGCCGGGCGGGCGGTGATATCGCAAGAAAAACAGGAATATCATGAACCGCGCGGCCTGTTCGTCAATGCCCAAGGCGTGCTGCGGATGCGGCGAGAATTTCGCGATCAACTCCGCGATATCGACCAATATACCGCGCTGGCGGAAGTTACCCATGAAGGCACGCTCGCTGGCATGAAAAGCCAATGGCTGGTTGGCGGCGAATATTATCGGGTGGAAAATCGCGACTTTTTCCTGACCTCCTCGGATTCGCGCCGGGCCAATATCCTGCCGCCAAATTTCATCGTCCCCGATATCAATTTGGTCGATCCGGATTTCGGCAATTCCAATCCCTCATTATTCGATCCACTTCAGGAACTGGACCGCGAGGGCGCCTTTGATCAATGGGGCATTTACATCCAGAATCATTTGCAGGTCACCCAACGCTTGGCGCTTACCGTGGGCGGCCGACTGGAAGGCTTTAGCGAAAATCAAAACAGCACGACGACGATTTTGTTGACCAATGCCGTCAGCCAGAGTCAAGCGCGGCAAAGCGATGAGAAACTGACCTACCGCTTTGGCGCGGTCTATGACTGGACCGACGATCTTGCCACTTATTTCAATATTTCCAGCGGGTTCAGCCCGCAAAGTGCCGCGTCCCAGGAAGCGGATTCGGGCGGTCCCTTTGGCCCTGAAACCGGCCGCTTATTGGAATTGGGCCTTAAGACAACATTGTTGGATGGCGCCTTGTTCATTCAAAGCGCGATTTATCAAATCAACAAACAGGATGTCCTGGTCGCCGACCCCACGCCCGGCGCCCCGGTCGGCGCCTTGGCCAATATTGGCGAGGCCCGCGCTCGCGGCTTTGAATTGGACGTCGTCGGCGATCTCAGCACGGCTTGGACGCTGGCCTTCAATTATGCCTATAACGACACCAAGATTTTGGAAGGCGATGATGAAATCACCAATGCTGTTGGCAATCGCTTCGCCAATGCGCCACGTCATCAGCTCGGCTTTTGGACCCGCTATGATATCGACATCATCAATTCGGCGCTGACCTTCGGCGGCGATTATGTCGCCAAGCGCTTGTCCTTGTCCGGTCAACGGGTCGACCCCTATATGGTGTTCGACGCCGGATGGCAAACGCAATGGGACAATATCCAGCTTCAGGTCAATGTCCGCAATCTGTTCGACAAGGTTTATGCCGAAAGCGGCTTCATTGCCCGGACCGGGCATTTCCCTGGCGAACCCCGCACTTTCCGGGCGGAGGTGACCTACGCCTTTTAAAACGCTAGCGGGCCGCGTTCTCGGCCAAGGCGAAGGCGCCGGCAAGTCCGGCGTCATCGCCCAGGCCGGGGGCGGCGATGAGCTTGTCAAGCCCGCCGGCGCGTTCGGCAACCGGCAAATAGCCCGCCATCAAACCGTCGAAACGCTGGCGCACGGCGTCCATCAATCCAGGCTGACCCATCATCACGCCGCCGCCGAGGACGATCACCTTCGGTGACAGGGTCAATGATAGGTTCAGGCACATCATCGCCACATAGCGCGCCTGCAACGCCCAGGCCGGGTGTTCCGGCTCCAGTTCAGCGCCGGGTTTATCCCAGCGCGCGGCGATCGCCGGGCCGCTGGCCATGCCTTCCAGGCAGTCGCCGTGAAACGGACAATGGCCAGGAAAATCGTCGCCTTCCTGGCGCGGCAAACGCATATGGCCGATTTCGGGATGAAACAGCCCATGCAAAGGCCTGCCGTCAACCAGCACGCCGCCACCGATGCCGGTGCCGATGGTGACATAGACCAACACGTCCGCATTTTGACCCACACCCCAGCGATGCTCGGCCAAGGCGGCACCATTGACGTCGGTGTCGATCGCAGCAGGCAGCGCCAAGGCGCGCGCCAGATTGCCTAGCAAATCGCAGCCCGACCAACCGGGCTTGGGCGTGTTGACGATATGACCATAATGCGGACTGGCCGGGTCCAGGTCCAACGGCCCGAAACTGCCAATGCCCAAAGCCGTCAACGCTCCATGCGTGGCCACCGCCTCGCGAAAAAAGCCTATGATCTGCGCCAAATTTTCATCCGGCCGGGTGGTGGAAAAACGAGCCCGCGCCAAAATCCGGTCATGGCCATGGCCAATGGCGCAATTCATCTTGGTGCCGCCCGCTTCCAGCGCGGCATAGATTGGAGCAGTCATGGCTTGGCTTATCCTTTACGCAAGGGCTGCAGCAACATCCGGTCCAGCCGCAATTCGTCGGGGTCGCGAAACAGCGGCAGGCCAATGGTCATGCCCAAATGGCCATCGCGTGGCTGTGGCCGATAGGTGCCGAACAGCCGATCCCACCACGGCAGGTTGAAACCGAAATTGCTGTTGGTTTCGTCCTTATGGATGGAGTGATGAACCCGGTGCATGTCCGGCGTTACCAACACCAGACGCAGCAACCGGTCAACCCCTGATTTGATACGCACATTGCTGTGATTGAACATCGAGGTGGCGTTCAACAGCACTTCAAAAATCAGCACCGCCAGCGCCGGCGCGCCAATTGCCACGATCACTGCCAGCTTAATCAACAGCGACAGTAAAATCTCCACCGGATGAAAGCGCAATCCGGTGGTCACGTCGATTTCCAAGTCCGCGTGGTGCATACGGTGTAGGCGCCATAAAGGCGGCGCATAGTGAAACAACACATGCTGGGCATAAATCGCCATGTCCAACAGCATGACTGACAGCACCACTGCCAACCAGTTCGGCACCACCACCATGTTGAACAAGCCCCAGCCTTGTTGCTGGGCATGGACGGCGGTGGCGATGGTCGCTCCCGCCAGCAACAACCGCGCCAGCATTGTATTGAGCACGACAATTGCCAAATTATTGGGCCAGCGCTGCCGGCGGCTGACCTGCTGAACACGCCGTGGCGCCAGCCCTTCCCAGACCGCCATCACCATCAGAACGCCGAAAAATCCACCCAGGCGGATCAATGGTTCATTGGCGAACAGAGCTTCATTCATCGCTTTATAAAATCACCGTCACGGTCACCAGCACCAACAAGATGACCAACACGATGCTGGAGACCAAGGCCTTGGCGAAAATGCCCATTGATTATGTCCGCCCCATCAGGTTCAAGCTGGTTTCGGCATGGTGGCCAAGAGATAGGCGTTGACCAACGTGACTACCGCGACGCCAATCATCAGCCAATGTTTTTGCGGGCTTGGGCCGCCACGTCGCAAACCGCGAATGCCGAAATAAGCCAGAACAAAACTGGCGATCACGGCCAGGGAAATCGCGGTTTCGGTCATCACCCAACACCCATCTGCCTCTAAAGCCGCACCTGCGCCACCGCTTGATGCCAGCCCTCCAAGCGCTGCCGCCGCGCCTGATCCGTCAGTGCCGGCGTAAAGCTGTGGGCGGCTTGCCACAGCCCGGCGACATCATTGAGCGAAGCATAAAGCCCCGTGCCGAGACCCGCAAGCAGCGCCGCGCCAAAGGCGGTTGTTTCGGTCACTTGTGGCCGGTCGATGGGCCGGTCCAGCATATCGGCCAAATCTTGCGCCAACCAGTCATTGCGGGCCATGCCGCCATCAATGCGCAGGCGTTCAATGACAGCGCCATCACCGCTCATGGCGGTGAGGAGATCATGGGTTTGATAGGACATGGCTTCCAAACACGCCCGTGCGATCTCGGCCCGGCCACTACCCCGGCTCAGCCCCAATATGGCGCCGCGCGCGCTTGCATCCCAATAAGGGGCGCCAAGGCCAGCGAAGGCCGGCACGAAATAAACTCCGCCGGTATCTGCCACGCTTCGGGCCAAGGCTTCGGTCTCGGCGCTTTCGGCAATGATGCCAAGGCCGTCGCGCAGCCATTGCACCGCGGCGCCGGCGACGAAGATGCTGCCTTCCAGCGCATAGCGGCGCTGGCCATCCAGTTGCCAGGCAATGGTGCCTAACAGGCGGTGGCGCGACTGCGGCACTTGGTCGCCAATATGCGCCAGCGCGAAACAGCCGGTGCCATAGGTCGACTTCACCATGCCCGGCTCGATACAGGCTTGACCAATGGCGGCGGCCTGCTGGTCGCCGGCAATGGCGCGCACTGGCAGCGAACGACCAAAGAGTTCCGGGGCCGTGGCGCCAAAATCCGACACGCAGTCCCGCACTTCGGGCAGAATGCTGCGCGGAATGTCGAACAACGCCAACAGGTCGTCGTCCCATTCGCCCTTGGCGATGTTGAACAACATGGTGCGGCTGGCATTGGTGGCGTCGGTGGCGTGCAAACCCGTCAAGCGGCTGAGCAGAAATGTATCCACCGTGCCGAACCGCAAATGCCCGGACGCGGCCAATTCCCGCGCGCCCTCGACATGATCCAGCAGCCAGGCCAATTTCGTCGCCGAAAAATACGGGTCCAATAACAAGCCGGTCTTGGCTTGCACCGCGGCCTCATGGCCCTGTTCTTCCAGGTCCTGGCAAATCCGGTCGGTGCGGCGGTCTTGCCAGACGATGGCATTGTGGATCGGCCGGCCGGTGCGTGCGTCCCATAACAGCGTGGTTTCGCGCTGATTGGTGATGCCGATGCCGACGACCCGGCCCAGCGCGCCTGGCACCGCGTCAAGCACCGCACGGCAAACCGCCAAGGTCGAGGACCAAATCGCTTCCGGATCATGTTCAACCCAACCGGGCTGCGGAAAAATCTGCGGGAATTCCTGGCCCTTGACGGCGGCAATGGCGCCATCCCGGGTGAACAAAATCGCGCGCGAACTGGTGGTGCCCTGGTCAATCGCCAGGATCAAAGCATCATCGGCCATGGTCACTATCGTCCTCTAACTCAGTTGTGCGTGCAGAATTGACGAGGACGGCGGCGAAATCAATGCCGCGGTTGAGAAATTTGGGCTAATTTCGGGCCAGATAGGCCAAGGCCGGGCCGGCCAGGTCCAAATCGCTGCCGGCCAGCACCTGACGCAATTTGCGCCGCACTTTCGCCGAGGGTTTGTCAAACGCCACCATCAATAGGCCATCTTCAAGCCATTTATAAGCATTGACCGGTAAGTAGCCGACGCCATTGATTTTCAAGGCTTGAGCTTCAAAGGCTTGGCGGGTGATGGCGGCGCGCAGAAGCGCGCCTTCCGCCGCCAATTCCACGATCTGCGCGGGCAAACGGGCGCTGCCGATGCACAATTCACCGGTGCGCGGATCGGACGTCATGACTTGCGCGGGCGCGTTCATGACATCCAAATTATCGGGCGATGCCCTAACACGCCGTTAAAGCGGTCCGCGATGCCAGTACTTTACGCGGCATTAATCATTTTTGTCATATGCAGATGCCGACGCAGCCGCTGGGGCGCGGTACATTTCTTAGGGAGGTCTCCACATGTATGATTCGGCGTTGAGCGGCGCGGCCGCCAGCAAGGTTGGCACCGCGATCCGGGGCATTGACAGTCATCTCGCCGGCCTGTCTGCTGAATTGGCGAAGGTTGAAAAAATCTCCCGCCAGATCGACGCCATCGCCGCCCAAACCAATTTGTTGGCCTTGAACGCGACGATCGAAGCCGCCCGCGCCGGCGACGCTGGCCGTGGCTTTGCCGTGGTCGCTGGCGAGGTCAAGACCCTGGCCAATCAAACCAGCGCCGCCACCCGTGAAATCGCCCAAACCCTGGACGCCCTGGTTAAGACCGCCTCGTCCCTGGAAGCCTTGTCGAAAGACGCCGTTGCCGCCATCGACGAACCCAAGGCGCAAGACTACGCCGCTTGACGGCACGGGCCAGTTTCAGCGCCTGGCCAAGCCGGCGCCCAATCGCCGCGCCGTTTCAACCAACATATCCATGGCCGGGCTTTTGGGTCCGGCCGTCCCTTCCCGCAATTGCGCGATAATCAGCCGTCGCGGCGCGAAGCCCTGCAATCGCGGCCGCGCGACCATCGGATCGACATAGCAGTCCGGCATCATCGCCGTGCCCAGCCCGGCCCCGGCCATGGCCAAGGCGCGTTCATCATTGTCGGTCCGATAGGCAAAGCGGGGCCGCACATTATGGCCGGTGAAAAAACGGCTGGTCTCGCCCAGTATTTCGCAGCGGCTGCGTAGGATCATCGCTTGATCCTGGAATGCCTCGGGCGCCACTTCATCCGAACCAGCCAGTGCGTGATCCGCCGATAATGCCAAGCTGTATCCCTCATCGAACAGCGGGATTTGCCGGCCTTGCCGGTTGTGGCCCCTGGCGATACTGATCGCCATGTCGACGGATTGCGCATTGAGCGCATTCATCACCTCGATTTCGCTGCCTTCAACGATATCGATCGCCCAATCCGGCTGCGCCGCCAAGGTTTCGCGCACCAATTGCCCGACATAAAGGCTGGGCAAGGTCCGGATTACCCCCAATCGCAGCACCAATGGCGCACCGGTTTGCGCCAATTCTCGGCGCGCGAGTTCAAATTCCCGCATCATCGCATTGGCGCGGCCGAGGAATTTGGTGCCCGCCGGGGTCAAGGACACGCGGCGGTTGGAGCGCTCAAACAGCACCGCGCCGAGGCTCTGTTCCAGCTTGGCTATGCCGGCGGACAGGCTGGGCTGGGTGACCGCCGCGCGCTCCGCAGCCTTGGTGAAGCTGCCGGTATCGACCACGGCCAGGAAATAGCGGATCAGGCGCAAATCTATCATAGTATGTATCTATGCATTGGATTGACTCTATCAATTTTACCAATGGCTAAAAATTTGGCAAATATCAACCCCATAGGCGCAATCGGATCGGCTTGGGGAATTGGCGATGGCGATCTTGACTTCAACGGTGACGCCGAACGCGGATGGCTTCAAGGCCAATGCCGCAAGCCTGAGCGAGGCCGTGGCCGATCTCGGCAAGGTCGTTGCCGGCATTGCCGAAGGTGGCCCAGCGAAAGCGCGGGAAAAGCATTTGGCGCGTGGCAAGCTGTTGCCCCGCGAACGGGTCGACGCTTTGTTGGATGCGGGTACGCCATTCCTGGAATTGTCGCAACTTGCCGCGTATCAAGTCTATGACGAGGATGTGCCGGCCGCCGGCATCATCACCGGCATCGGCCAGGTGATGGGCCGCGAATGCATGATCGTTTGCAATGACGCCACGGTGAAGGGCGGCACCTATTATCCGCTGACCGTGAAGAAACATTTGCGGGCCCAGGAAATCGCCGCTGAAAACCGCCTGCCCTGTATTTACCTGGTTGATTCCGGCGGTGCCAATTTGCCTAACCAAGACCAAGTATTTCCCGACCGCGAGCATTTTGGCCGCATCTTCTACAATCAAGCGACGATGTCGGCCAAGGGCATTCCGCAAATCGCCGCGGTGTTGGGCTCTTGCACTGCCGGCGGCGCCTATGTGCCGGCGATGGCCGATGAAAGCATCATCGTCAAGAACCAAGGCACGATTTTTCTGGGCGGTCCGCCCTTGGTCAAAGCCGCGACCGGCGAAGTGGTTTCGGCCGAGGATTTAGGCGGTGGCGACGTTCATGCGCGCACCTCTGGCGTGTCCGATCATTTGGCCGCCAATGATCGCCATGCATTGGCGATCGCGCGGCAGATCGTTGGCGGCCTCAACCACCGCAAGACCCCGGACTTGGCGCTGCAACCGGCAAAGCCGCCGCGTTATGATCCGGCGGAAATCTACGGCATCATCCCCGCCGATACGCGCCAGCCCTATGACGTGCGCGAGGTGATCGCGCGGTTGGTCGATGATTCAGATTTTGACGAGTTCAAGAAGCTTTATGGCACCACGCTGGTCACTGGCTTTGCCCATGTGCATGGCTATCCGGTGGGTATTATCGCCAATAACGGCGTGCTGTTTTCCGAATCCGCCTTGAAGGCCGCGCATTTCATTGAGCTTTGCTGCCAACGCCGCATTCCCCTGCTATTCTTGCAGAACATCACCGGTTTCATGGTAGGCCAGAAATACGAGGCCGGCGGCATTGCCCGCGATGGCGCGAAAATGGTGATGGCGGTCGCTTGTGCGCAAGTACCCAAGATCACGGTGGTCATTGGCGGGTCCTTTGGTGCCGGCAATTACGGCATGTGCGGCCGCGCCTTCGGACCGCGCTTTGTGTATATGTGGCCTAACGCGCGGATTTCGGTGATGGGTGGCGAACAAGCCGCCAGCGTGCTGGCGACCGTCAAACGCGACGGCATGGAAGCGCGCGGCCAAAGCTGGAGCGCGGACGAAGAGGAAGCCTTCAAGGCACCGATCCGCGCGCAATATGAAACCCAGGGGCATCCCTATTATGCCTCGGCGCGGCTGTGGGACGATGGCATTATCGACCCCAAAGACACGCGCATGGTTGTCGGCCTGTCCTTGGCCGCGGCCCTCAACGCGCCCGTGCCGGACAGCAAATTCGGCGTGTTCAGGATGTAGCCCCATGACCGAACTTTTGCATTTTGAAATCAATGATCTAGGCGTCGCCAACGTCATCATGAACCGGCCCGAAGTGCATAATGCCTTCAATGCCGATATGATCGCCGCACTGCGCGGTTGCTTTGATAGTTTGGCGGCCGATGACGCCGTCCGCGTCATTGTGCTGCGCGGTGCTGGCCCCAGTTTTTCCGCTGGCGGCGATTTGAATTACATGAAATCTACCGCCGCCTGGAGCGAAGCGGAAAACAAGGCTGACGCGGCTCGCCTGTCCGACATGCTGGCCAGCCTCAACGCTCTGCCCAAGCCTACCATCGCCATGGTTCATGGCAGCGCCTTTGGCGGCGGCGTTGGCTTGTTGGCGTGTGTCGATATCGCCATTGCCGTGCAAGGCGCCAAATTCGGCCTCACTGAAATCCGTCTGGGTATGATCCCGGCGGCGATCTCGCCCTTTGTACTGGCGGCGATTGGCAGCCGCGCGTCGCGTCGGTATTTCCTGACCGGCGAGCGGTTCGACGCTGCGACCGCGCTGCAGCTTGGCCTGGTTCATCAACTGGTCGCGGATCAAGCCGCGTTGGAAGCCGCGACCCTGGACATCGTCAATGCCTTATTGGCCGGCGGGCCGCAAGCCATGGCCCATGCCAAGACATTGATCGCGGAGATCGGCGACCGGCCCATCGATCAGAGCTTGCGTCATGATGCCGCCCACCGCATCGCCAGCCTGCGCGGCGGGGCGGAGGGTCAGGAAGGCATGATCGCATTTTTTGAAAAACGGCCGGCCAAATGGGTGCGCAAATGCGAAAAATTCTGATCGCCAATCGCGGCGAAATCGCCGTTCGCATCATCCGCACCGCGCGACGCATGGGCATTGCCACCGTCGCGGTTTATTCCGAGGCCGATCAAGATGCGCTGTTTGCCGAAATGGCGGATGAAGCCGTGGCCATCGGTCCCGCCCCGGCGCGCGAAAGTTATTTGGACCAAGCCAAGATCATCGCCGCGGCCAAGGCCAGCGGCGCCGACGCCATTCATCCCGGTTATGGCTTTTTGTCGGAAAATGCCGATTTTGTCGCCGCCTGCCAGGATACCGGCATCCTCTTCATCGGCCCGCCCGCATCGGCGATTGCCGCCATGGGCCTGAAAGGCGCCGCCAAGGCGTTGATGCAGGAAGCCGGCGTGCCGGTGGTGCCCGGCTATCATGGCGACGATCAAGACGATGCCAAATTAGCCTCCGAAGCCGCCCACATCGGCTATCCGGTCTTGATCAAGGCGGTGGCGGGTGGTGGTGGCAAGGGCATGCGCCGGGTGGATGACGCCGCCGACTTCGCCGACGCGCTGGCCTCCGCCCGGCGCGAGGCTGCAAGCGCTTTCGGCAATGACAAGGTGTTGGTGGAAAAATATGTCGCCAAGCCGCGCCACATCGAAATTCAGGTCTTCGCCGACGGCCATGGCCATGCGGTGCATCTATTCGAGCGCGATTGTTCCTTGCAACGCCGCCACCAAAAAGTGATTGAGGAGGCTCCCGCCCCGGCTATGCCAGCCGCGATGCGCGCGGCAATGGGCGATGCGGCGGTGAAGGCGGCGCTGGCAATCGGCTATCAAGGTGCTGGCACCGTCGAATTCATCGCCGACGCCTCCAACGGTCTGACCGCCGATGGCTTTTATTTCATGGAAATGAACACCCGTCTGCAGGTCGAACACCCGGTGACCGAGGCCATCACCGGCGTCGATCTGGTGGAATGGCAAATCCGCGTCGCGCGCGGCGAAACCCTACCCCGCCGCCAAGACGACCTGACCATTCAGGGCCATGCCATTGAGGCGCGGCTTTATGCCGAAGACCCCGACAATGGCTTTTTACCCTCGACCGGCAGCTTGCGGCGGCTGACGCTGGACGACAGCCAAATCCGCGTCGACTCTGGTGTGCGCACCGGTGATGCCATCAGCATTCATTATGACCCGATGATCGCCAAGCTGATCGCCCATGGCCCTGACCGGCAGACGGCGATTGCCCGGCTAATCGCGGCGCTCGACAACAGCGCCGTCATTGGCATTGCCAGCAATCGGCATTTTCTGCGCCGTGCTTTGGCCCATCCCGCCTTCCAGGCCGGCGATATCGACACCGGCTTTATCGCCCGTCATGGCGCCGATCTGTTGATTGACAAGTCGGCGGCGCCGGATCCGACATTGGTGTTGTTGGCGGCGCTTGGCCGGTTGCTTGACCGGGCCGCGCGCGCCGCCAGCGCCGCCGCCGGTTCGCCCGAGCCCAATTCGCCCTGGCATCGCCGCGATGGTTGGCGTCTCAACCTGCCAGCCAAGGAATATTTGCGCTTCGATGGTGACATCGATGTTGAAGTCCGCGCCGAAGGCGATGGCTGGTGGCTGCGCTGGGGCGAAGCGCCCGCCCAATTAGCGCGCGGCCGTCTTGACCCAGACGGCCGGCTATTGGCGCAATTGGGTGCGCGGCGGTTGAGCGCGCAAATTCTGTTCGATGGCGAAAGCATCGATATCGCCAGCGCCGGACAGCGGCTGCGCCTGGTCAAGGCGGTCACCCATGTCGAGGATGACAGCGGTGCTGAACAAGCCGCCAGCCTGTCCGCACCCATGCCCGGTAAGATCCTGAGTGTCGACGCCGCCGCTGGCGACACGGTTCAGCGCGGCGCGCGGCTGTTGGTGATGGAAGCGATGAAGATGGAATTGACCATCACCGCTCCGGCCGACAGCGTGGTTGAACAAATTGCCGTGACGGTCGGCGATCAGGTCGCGGAAGGCGCGCTGTTGGTCCGCTTTCAATCGGAGGATGAGGCATAATGATCGATTATCCGCAATTGAGCTTCGACCATGGCGAGGAAATCACCTTATTGCGCCAAAGTGTGCGCGCCTTCGCCGAAGCCGAACTGGCGCCACAAGCCGCCGCCATCGACGCCAGTAATGATTTTCCCACGGGCATGTGGAAAAAGCTGGGCGATCTGGGTGTGTTGGGCATTACCGCCGAGGAAACTTATGGCGGTGCGGCGATGAGCTATCTGGCCCATGTCATCGTGATGGAGGAAATTTCCCGCGCCTCGGCCTCGGTTGGTCTGTCTTATGGCGCCCATTCCAATTTGTGCGTCAATCAAATTCAGCGCAATGGCAATGCCGAACAACGGCAAAAATATCTGCCCAAGCTGATTTCCGGCGACCATGTCGGGGCGCTGGCGATGTCGGAACCCGGCGCAGGGTCCGACGTGGTGTCGATGAAACTGCGCGCCGACCGCAGCGGCGACGGCTATGTGTTGAATGGCAATAAAATGTGGATCACCAATGGTCCCGACGCCGATGTGCTGGTGGTCTATGCCAAGACCGACCCCAATGCCGGCCCGCGCGGTATTACCGCATTTTTGATCGAGAAAGGCATGTCTGGCTTTTCGACCGCGCAAAAGCTGGACAAGCTGGGCATGCGCGGCTCCAACACTTGTGAATTGGTATTTCAAGATTGTTTCGTGCCGGCCAGCCAGGTCTTGGGCGCGGAAGGCCAAGGTGTGCGGGTCCTGATGTCGGGCCTGGACTATGAGCGCGTAGTGCTGGCCGGCGGGCCTTTGGGCATCATGGCCGCCAGCCTGGACGCGGTGATCCCCTATGTGCATGAACGCCAGCAATTCGGCCAAGCCATCGGCAATTTTCAACTCATCCAGGCCAAATTGGCCGATATGTACAGCAGCTTCAGCGCCTGCCGGGCTTATGTCTATGCCGTCGCCCAAGCCTGCGACCGTGGCGAAACCACCCGCAAGGACGCCGCTGGATGTATTCTGTACGCGGCAGAGAAGGCCACGCAAATGGCGCTCGACGCCATTCAATGCCTGGGCGGCAATGGCTATATCAACGACTATCCGACCGGCCGCTTGCTGCGCGACGCCAAGCTCTATGAAATCGGCGCTGGCACCTCGGAAATCCGCCGCATGTTAATTGGCCGCGAACTGTTTGACGAAACCCGCTGACGCGCCCCGCTGGATCCCGCCCGGGACCGCCGCCGCGCTTGCGGCTTTGGCCCGCTCGGCGCTAAGCTGATATGCAAGAAATAACCGGATATCCAATGCGGGGGGCGCCATCGCCGTCACCGCCCTGTTCGCGCTTTACAACCGCGTGATGGACGGCCATGGCTTCGCCCCCCGCGATAGCGAAGGCAACCGCGCCCGCGCCGAATTGATCCGCGACCACGGCTATGATTTCACCCGCTATCCGCATGGGGGTTAGTACGTCTACAAGGAAAGATACGATCAAGGCGACCGTATTGATTGGTCCGACCTTCGCCAGTTTTGTAGTGACTATCAAGAATGCCAAGCCGGTGCAGGGCCTTGCACAGGGCGAAATCAAAACTCGTCACCGCGAGGCACGCCAGCGCCGTGGCGGTTCACATGTCATATGGATTGCTTAGTTCTTGCGGTCCTCGCAAAGACGCGGCCTCCATGCAGTTTGTGCGACCTGATGGAATTTATGCTAAACGCACGCCCAACTCACCAGCCTCCCCCGCCGCCACCACCACCGCCGCCGCCGGACGAGCCGCCGGAAAAGCCGGAGCCGCCGCGCGAGGGGCTGGAGGAGGCGCTGGAGACGGCGCTCGCGAGGCCAGAGCCGATGCGGCTGCCGAAATCCGCAGCCGAGAACATCTGGCGGCCGTGATACCAGCGCGGGCGATAGCCGCCGCGTTCGCCTGATGTTTGGGCGGCGGCGAGGATGTTTTCGAATTGCTCTGCCCAGCGGGTTTCCACATCCAGCGCGATGGCGAAGGGTAGATAGGCTTCAAACATTTCAGGCGTGCGGTTGGGTGGATTCATGCGGTCAAGACGGTCTTGTTCCGTGGCGCCCAAAAATTCGCGAAAACCCTCGATTTCGTCCATCAAGCGGCGGCCGGCGCGGGTGGGCGATTTCAGCCAATGATAAAAGCCGGCAAGCAGCGCCGCAATCACCGACAGTGACGCGATCGCCGCCCACGACATGCCGTGGCCCATCACCCAAATGCCCATGCCGAACCCACCCAGGAACGGCACGGCGACAATGGCCGCCGCAACGAACCCCAAATGTTGCAAGGCGCTGTTGCGGGCACGTGCCATCTGCCATTGGGTGCGCGCGCGGGCGATTAGCTGATAACAACCCATCCCCCAAATCGCCAACCAAAGCGTCATGAACAGCACGATCGCGGTGTCTTGCGCCGTCACCGCCAAGCCCAGCGCCACCACCCCTGCCAAACCAGCGCCGCCCAGCAATGCCGCGCGGTTGGTGTTGAAATATTTGACTTCATATTCCGTTTTCAATTTGGTTTTCAGCGCCTTGCGAAAACTTTTGAACAGTTTGTGATTGTCCTGTTTCAACTTGATCGGCCCTGCACCCGCGGCGCGGATTTTAGCCAACACCGCGCGTTCGCCGGGTGACAGGGTTTTGGCGTCGGTCAACTGCGTGCGTTCGATGGCATAAGTTCCGTCCTCATCCATGATTGTGAGCGCGCCCTTTTGCGCCAGTGACACTAGCGCCGCCGCCATGGTTTTATCGTCAAAACCCATTTCCAGGATGAAACGGCACGCCGCCGGCGACAGGCCGGGGGGCGGACGGTAGCGGACCATCAGCGCCCCGGCTTGTGGATCGCGCCCCACCCGGTGCCAGAGGATGAGGAAATAGCCTAGCAGCATCAACGGACCGATGATGGCGACGGCAAGCTGGCCATTGTCGGCGGCATGCTGCACGGCGGCTTCGGCGGCGCTGGGGCGAGTCACATGGCCCGGTGGCCAGGAAACCACGATGGTGAAGCCCTCGCCCGCCGGCAAGCGGCGCCGGGCGGTGAATTCAATGGCGCCATCGGCTTGGGTTTCGACAAAAGCGCCGGCTTCAATCGAGCCGCGCGGGCCGACATAGGCGGTCTGATCCAGCATCGTCGCACCTGGCGGCAGGTGGACTGTAGCGACGGCTTCCTCAATCGGAAAGGCCCATTGGTCGCCCGTCACATTCCAATAGAGTTCGTCATGTTCGGCGAAATGGCCAAGCTGGCGGCGGCTCTTATAAACAATGGTGTAGCGATAGACATCGGGTTTCAAAATACGGTCGCGATTGCCGATATAAAGCCGGCGATAATCGCCCCGTCGCTCAATGTGATGGTCTTCTGCGCGGCCGTCGCGCAGCACCGTTTGAACTTCGAATGTGGCAGTCTGATAGCTGCCATCCGGGCGCTGATACCGCACCGGAAAATCCCGGAAAATACCGCGCTTGATGTTCTGGCGTTCGGCTTGAACGGTTATGTCCTCGGTCACTGTCAGCACGCCATCGGCGCCAACCCGAATGTCTGCCGCAAAGCGCAGGATGCGCTCCTCGCCCCGCGCCGGTAGGGCAGCGAGCAGGCCAAAGGCCAGCGCGATCAGCAGCCGCAACCACATCGGCTTAGAAGTCGACCGCCACGGGGGCGCGCGCGGCGGCGTCCTCGATTTCAAAATACTCGGCCAATCCGAAGCCGAATTGCCGGGCCACCAGATTGGACGGAAACTGCTCGACCTTGGTGTTGATGTCGCGGGCGGTGGCGTTGTAATAGCGCCGGGCGTTTTGGATATGGTCCTCGATCTCGTTGAGGCTTTGCTGCAAATCGGCGAAATTCTGGTTCGCCTTGAGGTCGGGATAAGCCTCCGAGAGCGCGAACAGCGATTTCAACGCCCCCGCTAGCATGTTTTCGCTGGCCGCTTGCTGGGCGGGTGTGCCGGTGTTGGCTGCCGCTTCATTACGGGCGCGAACGACCGCGTCGAGGGTCTCGCGCTCATGCGCGGCATAGCCCTTCACCGTCTCGACCAGATTGGGCACTAAATTATAACGCCGCTTCATTTGCACATCGATATCGGACCACGCCGCATTCACCCGCTGGCGCAGGCTGACCAGGCTATTATAAACCAGGACCACATAGCCCAGCAGCAACACGCCCAGGCCGATAACGATATAAAGGCCGATCATTCGCGTTTCCCCCTCAATGCCGCGCCGCGCGCCAGCCAATCATTGATGGCATCTACTATGAGGCCACGCGGCGCGCCTGAATAGCCGATTTCCAGTACATGCCGGCCTTGCGCGGTTTTGAGCGCGACCCGTTCCATCCAAGCGGATTCACCCCAATATTTCTCCACCTCCGCCCGCAGGACATCCGCCAACTCCAATTGCGTGGCGCGGCGCATCAGCGGCCTGGTCCGGCGATGCAGCATCGCCCCACGCGCTCGGTCGAAAACGATATGCTGAAATGGAAAGGCAATCCAGGCCAGCATGCAGGCCCCCACCCCCAACCCGCCCACCAGCAGCCGCATCACCCATAATGGCGCGCCATTGGCATCCAGATCGCCGCTCAGCCCCGCATGCAGCGCCACCAGCCCCACCCCCCACAAAAACAGCACCATCAGCCACGGCCGATCGCGGATGCGCAACACCCCATCACTGACATGCTCGATCTTCATCGACGGAATTTAACATGGCCATGCTTGCCAAAAGTTAATTGTCTTGGTGGCGTACTGGTCAATCGACGTTAAGACGGTAGCGGGCTTCGCGTTCTCGGCTTGAAACCGCGGGGGTCTCACGGGTGACAATGTCAAGCCCGCCATATCCATGAATGAAAAAGGCCCGCCGGAGCGAGCCTTTTTATCTTGTGCCACCACCCGCCGGAGCAGGGGCTTGTTCACGGTCAGCCCGTGATTTCCGAAGTGCTAGGCTGTTATAATTGCATATTCCAAAATCCTGTGCAACCGTTTGGTGGGTTGTCTGCGTGGAAGGGGCTTTGGCAATGGCGCAATCGCTTAATTACCGTCTCGGTCTTGACATCGGCACCAATTCCATTGGTTGGGCTGTGATCGGCCTTGATGACGTACATCGTCCCAATGCGCTGATCGATGCGGGCGTGCGCATTTATTCGGATGGAAGAAACCCGAAGGACAAATCGTCGCTGGCCGTTGCGCGGCGGGCGGCGCGGTCGATGCGGCGGCGACGGGATCGGTTTTTACGCCGACGCCGCAAATTGCTGCGCACCCTCACCGAACATGGCTTGTTGCCCGCCTCCAAAGCCGAAATGGATGCCTTGTTCGACCCCAAAAACAACGACCCCTATGCCTTGCGCGCCGTGGGGCTGGATCAGCCGATAACGCCGCACCAGCTTGGCCGGGCGATCTTCCATTTGAACCAGCGGCGGGGCTTTCAGTCGAACCGTAAATCCGACAAGGGGGACGAAAACGAATCTGGCAAGATCAAATCCGCCATTAATCGGCTGCGCCAAGCCATGGAGCAGGTTGAGGCGCGAACGCTGGGTGAATATCTCCACAAACGCCATGAAGCGGGCCAGCCTGTGCGTGTGCGCATGCGGCCCATCGCGGTGGATGACAAGGGACGTCCCCAGGAAGGCTATGATTTCTACCCCGACCGGGCCTTGGTGGCGGATGAATTCGAGCAACTGTGGCAAGCACAAGCAAGCCACCACCCTGATCTGCTGACCGACGCCGCCAAGGCAGCGATCCATGACGTGTTGTTTTTCCAACGCCCGTTGCGGCCTGTGCGGCCCGGCAAATGCACCTTCAATCCGGAAGAAGAACGCATTCCCAAAGCCCACCCCTTGGCGCAGCGCATCCGCATTCTTCAAGAAGTCAATAATCTGCGTGTCATCGATGCCGAGATGCGCGAAGGCCCTGCTTTAAGCCGCGAAGACCGTGACGCCCTTGTCTTGGCCCTTTCGACCGATGGACGCCAGACCTTCGGCAAATTACGACGACTCTTGAAACTGCCGAACAAAAGCCGCTTCAATCTTGAAAGCGACACCCGCAAGCACCTGGAAGGCGATACAACCGCCGCCATCATGGCTGACCAAAAGCGGTTCGGCCCTGCCTGGCGTGGCCTGCCGTTGGAGCGGCAGATCGAAATTGTCTCGCAACTCCTGGAAGAACAGGACGAGGATAGCTTGATCGCTTGGCTGATGGCCGAATGCGGTCTGACCGAGACACAAGCGCGCGCCACCTCCAGCGCCAATCTGCCGGACGGCTATTCAAGCCTGGGCCTAACCGCGACGCAGAAAATTTTGGGCGCCCTGGAAACGGATGTCATTGTTTATTCAGAAGCCTGCAAAAGGGTCGGCTACAATCATTCAGATTTCCGTACCGGCGAACAATTCGACCAACTGCCCTATTACGGCGAATTATTGCAACGTCATGTCGCATTCGGGTCGAATGACCCCGCGGACCCGGTTGAAGTGCGCTTCGGAAAACTGGCCAATCCAACCGTGCATATCGGCCTCAATCAGCTTCGCCGCATCGTCAATGCCATCATGCGTCGCCATGGTGCACCACAACAGATCATCGTTGAACTGGCGCGGGAGTTGAAACTCAACAAAAAGCAGAAAGATGCGATCAACAAAACCATAAAGGACAATACCGCGCGGGCTGAAAAGCACCGCACAAAGCTTGCCGAACTAGGATTGCCCGATAATGGCGAAAACCGGATGCGCTTGCGCCTTTGGGAAGAACTGAATCCCTCCGATCCGTATAATCGCCGCTGCCCTTACAGCCTGGAAGTCATCAATATCGAGCGGCTGTTCACCGCCGATATCGATATTGACCATATTTTGCCCTTTTCCAAGACCTTGGATAATTCGGCGGCGAACAGAACCGTGTGCATGGCGCACGCCAACAAGCGCAAAGGCAACCGCGCGCCCTTTGATGCCTTTGGCAGTCAAGGCAATTGGCCGGACATATTGACCAATGCGCAATCCTTGCCCGGCAATAAGCGGTGGCGCTTTGCCGCCGACGCGATGGAGCGTTTTGGTGGAGACCGCGATTTCCTTGACCGTCAATTGACCGATACGCAATATCTGTCCCGCATCGCCAGGGAATATCTGTCCTACACCTGCCATCCTGATCAAGTCTGGGTCAGCCCTGGCCGGTTGACCGCCATGCTGCGCGGCTTTTGGGGCCTCAATTCCGTGTTGCGCGGCCATAATATCGATGAGCAAGACAAAGCCCCGAAGAGCCGCGACGATCATCGCCACCACGCCATTGACGCCATCGTCGTCGGCCTCACCGACCGTGGCTTGCTCAATCGCATGTCCCGTGAAGCAACAGCGGCGGAAGATCAAAATCTGGATCGTTTGATGGTTTATGCGCCATCGCCATGGGAAAGCTTGCGCGATGATGTGCGCAAGATTGTCGACCGCATTGTCGTCTCACATCGGGCGGATCACAAATCGTCAGGTGGACAAGGGCGCGCGTTGGGCCGCAACCAAACATCGGGCCGTCTACACAATGACACGGCCTATGGAATTATCAGCGGTCCCGACTCGCGCGGGGTCTATGAAGTGGTTCATCGTGTCCCATTTGAAAGCCTCGCGAAATTAACTGACATCATGGCCATTCGTGACAAGCAATTGCGCGATGAGCTGTATAATGCGTTGTCGGGATTGGACGGCAAAGATTTCAAATCCGCCCTGGGCCACTTTGCCAATACGCATCCCGTGTTCAAGGGCATCCGCCATGTGCGGATTGTTGAAAATCTCTCACTCGTGCCGATCAAGGACTGCCGCGGCCGGGTTTATAAAGGTTATAAGGGCGATTCCAATGAGCGCTTCGATGTCTGGCAGCTACCTAATGGAAAATTCGCCGCCGATATCGTCTCGACCTTTGACGCTAATCGGCCAGATTATACTTCGCCGATTCGTGCTCAGAACCCTACGGCGAAGAAAGTACTGTCTTTGCATAAAGATGATGTCGTTGCTTGGCAAGATGATGATGGGATTGTCAGGCTTTATCGGGTGGTTAAATTCTCTATAGATAGTTCAATACATTTGGCGCCGCCGCATGAAGCCAACGTTGACGCGCGCAACCGCGACAAGAATAGCAGTTTCAAATATATTAAGACTTCAGTGTCAGGCTTGATGAAGCATCAAGCACGCCAAGTGCGCGTTGACGAACTGGGCCGCGTGTTCGATCCAGGACCGCGTCTCTGACCCTTCAGCGTTCGCTTGGCTGCAAGCGGCAAGCGGGCGCTTTATGGAACGCATCGTTGATATTGCCACGGACGGCCAACATCTTTCCGCCTATCGCGGCTTCTTGAAAGTTGAGCGGGACGGCGCCGAAGTGGGGCGCATCGCGCTCGATGATATCGCGGCCGTCATCGCCCATGCGCATGGCCTCACCTATTCTAACAATCTGCTGGTTGCCCTTGCTGAACGCAACGCGTTGCTGGTGGTTTGCGCGCGCAATCACGCTCCGGTTGCCTGCGTTTGGCCTTTATCGGGTCATCATGTGCAAGGCAGGCGCATGCGCGCGCAATGGGGCGCCAGCAAACCACTGATGAAACGCCTTTGGCAATTAATCGTCCGCGCAAAGATTTTGGCCCAGGCGGCTGTACTGGTAGCTGAGGGAAAGTCCGCCGATGGGCTGGCCGCCATTGCTGGGCGCGTGCGTTCCGGCGATCCAGACAATTTGGAGGCACAGGCCGCACGCCGCTACTGGCCGCTGTTGATGGGGGACTCTTTCCGCCGCGACCGCCGCGAAGGCGGCATCAATGGCATGCTGAATTATGGCTATACTGTTTTACGGGCAAGCACCGCGCGGGCCGTTGTTGCCAGTGGACTCAATCCAACCATAGGATTAGCGCACAGCAATCGCGCCAATGAATTCGCGCTTGTTGACGATTTGATGGAGCCTTTCCGGCCCCTGGTCGACCTTTGCGTCAAAGCCTTGGCTGAAAGCGGCGAAGATGACGTGACACCCCGGAGCAAAGCGGCCTTGGTGCGCCTGCTTAGCTTCGATATTGAAACCGAAAAAGGCACAAGCCCAATCTTCATGTGTCTGCAGCGGCTGGCTTTGTCCCTGGCGCAGTCATTTGAGGACAAAAATGCCGACCGACTCGACCTTCCCCCTCCCCCTTTCGCATTGCAACTTGCCGCATTGCGCCATGCCGTCACAGACACGCCATGAACGGCCCTTTTCTCAGCGGATATCAGATCATGTGGATCCAAGTCATGTTCGACCTGCCCGTTGACACCAAGGCGAATCGCAAGGCCGCGACCGATTTCCGACAATTCCTTCTCGACCAAGGCTTTGAAATGAGCCAATATTCCGTGTATCTGCGCTTCTGCAAAGGCAAGGAACAGGTTGAAAAATATGTCCGTCTTGTCGGCCGCAACCTGCCCAAGGATGGCAAGGTCAGCATCCTTGCCTTCACCGACAAGCAATATGAAAATATTGTCTCTTTCACAGGCGGCAGCCGCAATGCGGCGCTCAAAAACCCGGATCAATTGGCGCTTTTTTGAGCAAATTTCCCCCGTTTTCGCTAAGAAAAATGGCCTAACTCGCTTTTTTATCAAGGAGTTAGGCCATTATCTAATTATAGCACTTCGGAAATCACGGGCCAGCCGCAACAGGCGCTGCAGGGTGCCCTGCATCTTCTTGATTATAGCACTTCGGAAATCACGGGCCAGCCGCAACATTCACGCCAGCGCGGCAGACACCGAAGAAATTATAGCACTTCGGAAATCACGGGCCAGCCGCAACGCGGCCATGCATATAGTTCATGCGCTGGCAATTATAGCACTTCGGAAATCACGGGCCAGCCGCAACGCGCAGCTTTCGATTAGCGCGAGCGGGATGATTATAGCACTTCGGAAATCACGGGCCAGCCGCAACGCGCGATCCACCATATCATGCACATGGCCGATTATAGCACTTCGGAAATCACGGGCCAGCCGCAACCAACCAACGCCAAGGCATTTGCTTTGGAAGGCTAATTATAGCACTTCGGAAATCACGGGCCAGCCGCAACATTGCTGAACTTTTTAACACGGTGCGCGGGATTATAGCACTTCGGAAATCACGGGCCAGCCGCAACGCTGGCTTGATAACCCGCAACGATTTGCCCATTATAGCACTTCGGAAATCACGGGCCAGCCGCAACAGGTGCGGCCATGACGGTGCGTTTGCAGCAATTATAGCACTTCGGAAATCACGGGCCAGCCGCAACTGTAACTATACGGCCCAGAACCGGCAGCAAATTATAGCACTTCGGAAATCACGGGCCAGCCGCAACTAAACCGGCACGCCCTTGACTTTCTGTGTCATTATAGCACTTCGGAAATCACGGGCCAGCCGCAACAGTCACACCTACACTGTGCAGATTCAATTCATTATAGCACTTCGGAAATCACGGGCCAGCCGCAACGCAAACAGCATTTAGTATATCTAACTCATTATTATAGCACTTCGGAAATCACGGGCCAGCCGCAACCGCCGGCCACGGGCCTTGACACCCGTGGCGATTATAGCACTTCGGAAATCACGGGCCAGCCGCAACCAGCGCGGGCAGGTCGACGTCGGCGCGGATATTATAGCACTTCGGAAATCACGGGCCAGCCGCAACTAAGCCAAGCCGCGTGTGCCAATAAGGCTATTATAGCACTTCGGAAATCACGGGCCAGCCGCAACCCTCGTTCATGCGTGTGTGCAGCGACCTGGATTATAGCACTTCGGAAATCACGGGCCAGCCGCAACACCGCCTAAGTTACCTGCCGACCCATTGGTATTATAGCACTTCGGAAATCACGGGCCAGCCGCAACGTGGCATGTAGGCGTTTCCGTTCGTGACTGATTATAGCACTTCGGAAATCACGGGCCAGCCGCAACGTCCAGCATGTCCACGGAAGAGTGGATGCGATTATAGCACTTCGGAAATCACGGGCCAGCCGCAACGCGGGCGCGTGGGCCGAACTGCGTCGGCTTATTATAGCACTTCGGAAATCACGGGCCAGCCGCAACGTGCCGCTTAAGTCGTTAAATAAGGACGAAATTATAGCACTTCGGAAATCACGGGCCAGCCGCAACCTGGGGTTGGTGGCCAGTGTCCCCCGCTCAAAGGGGGGGCAAATGGATATTGGGCTAAGATCGAGAGGGTGCTGGTCGCCCGTTCATGGGGCATTTTCCTGCCGCATTATTCCGCCGCAGTCATTACCGAATTTTACCGAAACGTCGACACGCGCCTCTTGTTGCGCATGCATTTTATCTAAGTCATTGAAAGGATTGGCGACCCCTACGGGACTCGAACCCGTGTTTACGCCGTGAAAGTCTGATTTTATGGGGTTTTTGCGTCCCTGGATGTCTCATAACTTATTGTTTTTATTATATACTGTCTCTGGACGTTTCTGCCAATTCACCCCCGGAATATTGACAAATATTGACAAGTTGGGCCTATGGGCGTCTGATAATGTGCCTATTCAAACATTCCGGGATGCCGATATGGCCCGCTCCAGCCGCAACACCAAATTGGAAAGCCGCACTGGCCGCGCGGGCCTTGCCGCCAATAAACGCCATTGGCAGACGGTGGGCAAAAGTCTGGCGCTGGGATACCGCCGGGGCAAGAATGGCGGCACATGGTATGTGCGGCTGGCCCAGCCCAATAATCAATACCGGATCGAAGCCATCGGCATAGCCGACGATCACCGCGATGCCGACGGTGAAAGCGTGCTGGATTATTTCCAGGCCCAGGACAAGGCGCGCATCAAGGGCAATCAGCGTGTCAAATCGCCGGGTCGTTATTATGTGAAAGACGCCATCAGTGATTATTTGGCTTGGGCCATGCTTAATTCCAAAGACCCCTCCAGGGTAATGAAATCGGCCAACCGCCATATCCTGCCCATGCTTGGCGACCGGCGCGTCGTCGATCTCAGCACGGCTGAATTGCGGGCGTGGCATCATGGCCGTGCCACCTTGAAGCGCCCCGGCGACAAAGGCCCTCTCAGCCCCGACAAGGCGCGCAGCCGCAAGGCAACGGCCAACCGTTTGTTGACGATCCTGAAAGCAGCCTTGAACCGCGCTTATTATGAAGAAAAAGTGCCGAGCGATGAAGCCTGGCGCAAAGTGAAGCCCTTTCCAAATGTCGAGGCGCCGCGCATCCGTTTTCTGTCCGCCCAAAGCGCCCGGATTCTGGTCAATGCGTGCGACCCCGACTTCCGCCCGCTGGTGCAGGCCGCCTTGCTGACTGGTTGCCGCTATGGCGAATTGGTCCGGCTTGAAGTGGGCGACTATAATGCCGATGCGGGCGTCATCCATCTGCGCCACACCAAGAACGGCAAGCCGCGTTTTGTGCCGCTGAATGACGAAGGTAAAATCCTATTCGACCGGTTAGCCGCCGGACGCACACAAGGCGACATCATGTTCCGCCACGCGGATGGCACGGCATGGGGTCATTCCCACCAAATTCGCCGCATGGTGGATGCCTGCCAGCGCGCGAATATCCAACCCCGCGTCACCTTCCATGACCTGCGCAACACTTATGGCGCGCTGCTGGCCATGCAGGGCGTTCCCATGAAGGTCATCGCGGAATTATTGGGCCATAGCGATACCCGCATCACCGAAAAGCATTATGCCCATTTGCAAGACAGCTATGTTGCCGAAACCCTGCGCAAACATCTGCCCAATTTCGGTATCGAGCGCGACAATGTGACGGTGATCAAAAGATGAAGAAGCCCCGCAATGCCCCGGATCAAGCGCATGTTCTCGCCGTCAAACATCCGCCCGCCGAGGAAGCCTCGCAACGCAGCTTGAAGGCCCGTTCGCCCTATGTGACGAATCTGGACTTGGCCCGCCTCTTGGGATTGGCGGATGGCGGCGCACCCCTGCCCGACTCGCTCGATGCCATGACCCAAGATGACATCGCCCAACTTGCTCAAAACGGCCTCGACTTTATGGCGGCGATTAGCGAGATGGCACAGGACGCCCCGCAAGACGCCCAAATCGCCCTCGCCCTGATGTTCAACTTAACAGCGCAGCCGCTCTATGAAGGCACCTATGCGGCCGTGAAGAACAACCCGCTGCTGGCCATGGAAGCGTTTGTGGTTTTTCACCATGTCGGCCTCTATCCGCCGCTTTGGGTGCTTGATTGGCTGGCTCAAGGGTTCGGGCACTATTTCAAACAAAAGGAGGCCGACCCCGACATCGCCACCGCTCTTGGTCTGAACCGGGGACCGGGGCAACGCCCGCCGCGCAAGGAAATGGCGGCGTTGACCCTGGAAGGCCACATGATGAACGAAATCGGCTACCTAACGCTGCTGGGCCTGTCAATCAGCGACGCCGCCCATATGGTAGCCGAACGCCTAAGCGCAGCGGGCCATCAACCGCCGCAAGCCGAAACCTTGAGCGAGCGTTTCAGTAAGCGCGGCTGGAATAAAGTGTTCAAGCTCATGCGGCCCTTTTTCCAGAATGTCGATGCCGACCAGCGCAAAGCCATCCTCGCCACCTATCCGCCGCACAGCATTCCCAACCGCTTCAAATGACCAGCGCGCAAGCTTGGCCTGAAAGAGCCGGGTTTCAGACCATGGCGGCGGGCGAACGCGAAGGATTATGAGGGAGCCTCCAGACCATTCAGGAGATACCCCCATGCCCGACCATCACCCCATCGACATGCGCGCTTATGACATCCCTGGCTTTTGCCGGGCCTACAGCATTTCGCGCAGTCAAACTTACCGCGAAATCAAAGCCCGCCGCTTGCGGATATGCAAAATCGGCCGCGCCACCAGAATTGCCCGTCAAGATGCCGAAAGCTGGCTGGCCGCACGCCAACAGGAAACGAAGGAGGCCGGATCATGAGCGGTCTACTCGCGAACCTACTCAAATTCTACTGTGCGGCTACTATGATTCAACTCAAAATCTACTCCAATTCTACTCGGAATCTACTGTTTCAGCTACTCAACACGTCTACTCTTTTGGCGCATTTCCAGCCGTTTATAGGGCGATGGGGTGCCCCTCGTCATTGTTCGTCCCGTTTTTCACCCTTGACGCGCACAATTAATGTACATACGTTTATTCATGGAGGCGGTGATGCCGCGCTATGATTGGGATGACGCGAAAGCCGCCGCCAATTTGGCCAAGCATGGCGTCGCGTTTGAAAGCGTCGTCGATTTAGAATGGCCGACCGCTTTGATCGTTGCCGACGAACGGCATGAAGAACCGCGTTATTATGCCCTGGGCCTGATCGGCACCCGGCTTCATACGCTGGTTTTTACATGGCGCGGCGGCTGGGTGCGGGTTATTTCGCTGCGCAAATCGAATGCGCGGGAAATCAGGAGGTTTGAGGATGGCTAAAAAAGCAAAAGCCGATGCCGTGTCCAAGCAAGAGGACGCGGCCATCACACGCGCCGCCAAGCAAGATGCGGACAATCCGCCGCTCAGCGCCAAGACCCTGGCCAAGATGCGCCCGGTCAAAGACGTGTTGCCCGACCTCGCCGCCAACCCACCTCGCCGCCGCGGCCGCCCACTTGGCACCACCAAAGAGCGCGTCACCATCCGCCTGGACAAAGACGTGCTCGACCATTTCCGCACCAAAGCCCCCAAAGGCTGGCAAACCGACATCAACGCGGCGTTAAGGCGGGCGGCGAAGGATGCCCCTTAAGGACGGTTTGGAATCGTCTGACTGAAAATTGCGGAAGTATTGCGCATCACAATTACGTTATTGATAATACAAGAAATTCAATTAAACTGCTCGTGAATCTCCAAAGCCAAGGACCGCATTGACCAAAGCGTTCGCCGAAAGTGGGGGCCATGTTTTATGCGCATTCGACAGATGATGAGCGCAAATCCGACTGGCATTTGCTACGCGATCATCTGTTCGACACGGGGGAAGAAGCGGCACGATTCGGCGCGGCTTTTAGCGCCGAAAAGGCAGCACGTATAGCCGGCCTACTACATGATCTCGGTAAATACACAGAAGCGTTTCAAGCACGGCTTTCTGGCCACCTCGAAAAAGTCGACCACGCCACGGCGGGCGCGGTCGAAATCAGAAAGCTGGCGCAGCATCCCAAAGACAAGGTGGCCGCTGAATTGATCGCTTACGCGATTGCCGGTCATCATGCAGGTCTTGCCGATTGGACCGGCGATGCCGCGTTATCCGCAAGGCTAAAAAAAGCCCTTGAACCGCTCGATCCTGCCTGGCGCGATGAGATAGCACCCACCACAGGCGGCCTTATGCCAGACTTTTGTTGGATTAATGACAGGGATAAGTTCGCCTTCCAGCTAGGTATTCTCGGTCGAATGATTTTTTCATGCCTTGTTGATGCGGATTATCGCGATACCGAGGCGTTTTATTGCCAAATCAATGGCGAGCGGCGAGACCGCGAATGGAAAGCGCTTGGCGGCATCATCGATAATATGATCGCCACCTTCGATGCGCGGATGACCGCTAAACATGCGGACGCTAATCAATCGGATGTCAACCGCCTACGCAACGATGTCCTCGCTCATGTGCGTGGCCAAGCGGAAAAGTCTCCGGGTTTTTTCACCCTAACGGTGCCAACGGGTGGCGGGAAGACACTGACATCGTTTGGTTTTGCGCTCGATCACGCAAAGACCCACGGCCTGAGCCGTATCATTTACGCCATTCCCTTCACGTCGGTCATCGATCAGACAGCCTCCGTCTTTCGCGAAATTTTAGGTAACGATCATATCCTTGAACATCATTCCACGATTGAAGAAGGCAAGCCCAAGGAGCGGGAACGGCAAGATAAACTGCGCCTGGCAATGGAAGACTGGGCGGCGTCGATCATTGTCACCACCAATGTGCAGCTTTTTGAAAGTCTGTTCGCCAACCGCCCATCGCGATGCCGCAAGCTGCATAATATCGCCAACAGCGTCATCGTGTTGGACGAAGCACAAACGATCCCTCTGCCCTTGCTGCGCCCGTGCATGGAAGCCTTGCGCGAACTTGCGGCGAATTATGGCTGCTCGATCATATTATGCACAGCAACGCAGCCCGCCCTTGGCGGGCCAGCATTCGCGGGCGGCTTGCCGCTTACACAGGAGCGCGAACTTGCGCCGAACCCGCCGGAACTCGCCGAACGGCTGAAGCGCACCCGGATCAACCTCGCCGGGGATATGGACGACAATGCCTTGCTCGCCGAATTAGCGCGGACGCCGCAAGGTCTGATCATCGTCAACAGCCGCAAACATGCCCTCACCCTATACCGCCAGGCCAAAGACGCAGGCGTTGATGGCATCATTCATCTGACCACCCGGCAATATGCGGCCCATCGCCAGGACATCTTAAAAGACGTGCGGCACCGGCTGAAAAACGAGCAGCCATGCCATTTGATCGCAACATCCTTGGTCGAAGCCGGAGTCGATCTGGATTTCCCCCGCGTTTGGCGTGCCGAAGCGGGGCTGGACCAAATCGCCCAGGCGGCGGGCCGCTGCAATCGTGAAGGCAACCGCCCTATCGACGAAAGCATCGTCACCGTCTTCAAGTCGCCCGACAATCCGCCGCCAACTGAAATCAAGGGCCTGATCGGTGATTTTGGACGTATGCGCGACAATCATCAGGCACTTTTGTCACCCGCTGCACTTCAAGATTATTTCGGCGAAGTCTATTGGCGTAAGGGAGATGGGCTCGACGCCAGGCGCATTCTCGGCGACTTCCGGCTCAACGGACCGGAAGCCGACTTTTCTTATCGCACGGTGGCGGAAAAATTCCGCATGATCGAAAGCGGCATGGCGCCGGTCATCATTGCGCGGGACAAGGCCGCAAAAGATGCACTCGACAAGCTCGGCATTGATAGCGTCCGGCCCGGCGGCATTGCCCGCGCGCTACAATCCTTCATCGTGCAGGTGCCGCCTAAGGCCCGCAATCTCCTGCTCGCCAATGGGCATGCGAGATTCGACCATGAAGGAAAATTCGGCGATCAATTTTGCGTGCTGCAAACCGACAGACTCTACCAACTTGAGGTTGGGCTGTTGTGGGAGGATGCCGACTATCTGGGACTTGAAGACTCGATAATTTAGGAGAGGCACGTTCACATATGGCCTACGGAATCAGGTTGCTCGTTTCAGGAAAATATGCCTGCTTCACGCGCCCGGAAATGAAGGTTGAGCGCGTTTCCTATGACGTGATGACGCCGTCGGCGGCGCGCGGCATCCTCGAAGGAATCCATTGGAAACCGGCCATCCGCTGGGTGATCGACCGCATTCATGTGCTTCACCCTATCCGCTTCCAATCCATCCGTCGCAATGAGGTTGGACACAAGGCACCGGCTGGCAAAATCAAGACCGCCATGAACCGCGAAAGCCTGGAAGGGCTTTATCTGCTGGTTGATGACGACCGCCAACAGCGCGCCGCCACCGTGCTTGTCGATGTCGCCTATGTCATCGAGGCGCATTTCGAACTGACCGACAAAGCCGGACCGGAAGACAATGAAGGCAAGCATCTCGACATCTTCAACCGCCGCGCGGCGCGCGGGCAATGCTTTCACCAACCCTGCCTGGGCACCCGTGAATTCGCGACCGCGTTTGAATTCATTCCTCCTGGTGCCGCACTGCCCCAAGCCATCGATGAGACCCGCGATCTCGGCTTCATGCTGTGGGACATTGATCATGGCAAGGATGACCGGCCTTCCCTCTTTTTCCGCGCCCGACTTGAGAACGGCGTCATGACCGTGCCGCAACCGGGCACGCCGGAGATAAAGCAATGAGCGCACTTGCCTCACTTGCGCAAGCCTATAAGCGCATGGCCGAGCGCGGCGACGTGCCGCCCTTTGGCTATTCCAGCGAAAAAATCGGCTTTCTGATTTCGCTTGATATGGACGGCAAGCCGGTTTCCGTAACGGACTGGCGCGAAGGCGAGGGCAAGAAAAAACGACCCCGCTCCATGGCATTGCCGCAACCGGCCAAACGCACTTCAGGCATTGCGCCCAATTTTTTGTGGGACAAAACATCCTATGTCCTGGGTAATACCGCTGGCGAAGGCAAACGAACAGCCGAGGAGCACGCGGCTTTCGTGGCACGCCATGAAGCGGCCTTGGCCGACACGGACGATCCGGGATTGCTCGCTTTTCTGCGTTTCCTTCGCGGTTGGCTGCCGGAGGATTTCGAGCGCTTGGGCTGGCCCGAAGATATGAAAGACCAAAATATCGCTTTCACGTTGGAAAGCGAACGCCAGCAGAATATCCGCATTCATGACCGCCCCGCCGCCCAAGCAATATGGGCTAGATTGACCGGTGAGGACGATAAGAACGAAGCCATATGCCTCGTTTCTGGAAACAAGGCGCCGATTGCGCGCCTGCACCCGGCTATCAAGGGTGTATGGGGCGCGCAATCGTCCGGCGCCTCCATCGTTTCCTTCAATCTCGATGCCTTCACGTCATACGGCCATGACCAAGGCGATAATGCGCCGGTATCGGAGGCCGCGGCCTTCGCCTACACCACGGCGCTCAACAAGTTCCTCGAAAGGGACAGCGGCCACCGCATCCAGATCGGCGATGCGTCCGTCGTCTTCTGGGCGGACGGATCGGGGGCCGAGGCAGCCGAAGGCATTTTTTCCGCCATGTTCGGCGGTGAGGAAGAAGTCAATGAGCATTCCGAAGCCAAAAAAATTGCCGATATTTTAGAACAAATGCGCCAAGGCAAGCCGTTGGCAACAATCGCGCCTGAATTGGCCAAAGGCATACGTTTCCACGTCCTTGGATTGGCGCCAAACGCCGCCCGCCTATCCATCCGCTTCTGGCTGGAAGAAAATTTCGGTATTTTAGCTAGAAATTATCAACGCTTTTTAACCGACATGGCAATAACACCGCTGTCTGACCGGGATCAAAAAGCTCCATTATGGCGATATATTCTGGAATCAGCGACCTTGGGCAAACGCGAGAATGTGCCGCCCAATCTTGCCGGCGACTGGATGCGCGCGATCCTGACCGGCACGCACTATCCCTTGACACTTCTCTCCACCATTTTGATGCGGCTGCGCGCCGACAAGCAAGTCAATGGCTTGCGCGTCGCCATACTCAAAGCCGTACTCATTCGCAATTTTGGCATGAAGAAGGAGGCACCCGTGGCGCTTGACCTAGAAAACCGCAATAAAGGCTATCTTTTGGGGCGATTATTCGCCGTCTACGAACATGTGCAGTCTGCGGCTTTGGGCCGCCATGTCAATGCCACCGTGAAGGATAAATTCTACGGCGCTGCTTCGGCACAACCGCGCAAGATCTTTGCGTTGCTTGAAAGCAATTCAGCGAACCACCTTTCTAAGGTTGGCAAGCAGGCGCCCGGTTATCGCGTCGTACTGGAAAAGCGGGTTGGCGGTATCATGGACTTAATGTCGCCCGATGATGATCCATTCCCAGCGTCACTTTCAAGCGAACAACAAGCGCTGTTCGGTCTTGGTTACTATCACCAGCGCAATGAGTTCTTCAAGAAATCCGAAGCCAGAGAAACCGTTCAGCAAGGGGAGACAGCCCAATGACCGCGCTTACCAACCGCTATGATTTCGTTCTTCTTTTCGAGGTAGTCAGGGGCAACCCCAATGGCGACCCGGATGCCGGCAATATGCCCCGCATCGATCCGGAAACCAATCACGGCCTCGTCAGCGATGTCAGCCTGAAGCGCAAGGTTCGCAATTATGTGGAAATGGCAAAGAGCGATACGCCAGGTTTTGCCATTTATGTCCAGGAAGGAGCTATCCTGAACGAGATGCATCGCAAAGCTTATAAAGCAATACGGCCAGATAACGACAAAGTTGCGAAAGAAGCGAAACTCAATCCGCAGAATGACGAAGAAGCCATCAAACTGCGTCAGTTCATGTGCGATAATTTCTTCGACGTTCGCACCTTCGGCGCGGTGATGAGCACCGGCATTAATTGCGGTCAGGTACGCGGGCCAATCCAATTTACCTTTGGCCAATCGATTGAGCCGATTGTGCCCTTGGAGATATCAATTACTCGCATGGCCGCTACGAATGAAAAGGAGAAGAAAGAGCGCGAAGCGGGCACCGATAGTAATGAGCGGACCGATAACCGAACCATGGGTCGCAAGCATATCGTACCTTACGGCCTTTACCGCGCACATGGCTTTATCTCCGCCAAACTGGCCGAACGTACGGGTTTTGGCGAAAGCGATCTCAATTTGCTTTTTGAAGCGCTCGAAAACATGTTCGAGCATGACCACTCCGCTGCGCGCGGTGAGATGGCAACGCGAAAATTGATCGTCTTCAAGCATGGGGCAGCGCTTGGTAACGCACCGGCCCATCAACTGTTTGACCGTGTAAAAATTGGGCGCAATGTCGATGGCGTGTTTCGTGACATCGACGATCCCGGCTTGGGCAACCTGCCACCGGCGCGCAAATTCGCCGATTATGCCATCAATATTGACCGCAATCGCCTGCCCGACGGCGTCGAGATTATAGAACGCGTATAGCACCAGTTCGCCATGAGCGAAATATGGAAACAACGGGACGATGACCCCATTCCAATCTCTGCTTTGCAACATGCCGTTTATTGTATGCGGCAGGCGGCACTCATTCATCTGGAGCGGATGTGGGCAGAGAACCGCTTTACGGCGGAAGGGCATGTCATGCATATTGCTTCGGCAAAGCCGCATGAACGCAAGGCGCGCGGCGTGCGGCGCGTGACTGCCCTTGCTATTGCGTCCAAGCGGCTTGGCATTGCGGGCGTCGCGGACCTTGTCGAATTCCATCCGGCAGAAAATGGCGAAACGCCTTATCCCGTTGAATATAAGCGCGGCAAAGCAAAATTGCACCGCGCCGACGAAGTGCAGCTTTGCGCCCAAGCCCTATGCCTTGAGGAGATGACTGGCCAGAAGGTTTCTGAAGGCGCGCTGTATTATGGCGAGACGAAGCGACGTGTCATCGTGCCGATCAAGCTGGAACTCCGCCGCTTGACTGAGGACACCATCGAACAATTGCGCGGTGTTTTCACATCACGCATAACGCCACCCGCAGTTTACGATTCCCGCCGTTGCCGGGCCTGTTCGTTACTCGACTTGTGCAGGCCAAAAGCAACCGCACGGTCCGCACGGCGTTGGCGCGACAATATGCTGAACGCTATTCTAAACGATACCGAGTCCTCGCCGTGAAGAAGCTGCTGAATACGCTTTACGTCACCACCGAGGGCGCTGGCATGCGCAAGGATGGCGAGAATCTTGTTGTCGATATCGAGGGCCATGAACGTGCCCGCACACCGCTTCACATGCTGTCCGCCGTGGTCATGTTCGGGAGCATTTATATTTCACCGGCATTAATTGGGGCTTGTGCTTCAGCGGGCATTACCCTCGTGGTTCTAGACCGCGTTGGAAGGTTTCAAGCACGCATTGAAGGCCCCGTTGCGGGTAATGTGCTATTGCGGCGTGCACAATACAAAACATCCGATGCGCCAGTAGAAATCGTGCGTGGCCTGGTCATGGGCAAAATTTCAAACCAACGTGCGGTGCTGAGGCGCACGATGCGAGACTATGGCGAAACGATGGCTGCCGATCAGAAAACAAAGTTTACCATGGTAACGGACCGCATGGCACAAGTTTTGCGCCGGGTCAGTCACGGCATCAACGATCTGGATGAATTGCGCGGTGCCGAGGGAGAGGCTGCGAATCTCTATTTCAGCCTATTCAACGAAATGATCCGGTCGCCAGACCCTGAGCTTTGTTTCAAAGGGCGGTCGCGGCGCCCGCCTCTCGACCCAATCAACGCCCTGCTTTCCTTCCTTTACACCCTTCTCACCCATGATTGCCGTAGCGCTGCCGAAAGCGTCGGACTCGACCCTGCCGTTGGCTTCCTGCATCGTGACCGGCCAGGCAGGCCAAGTCTCGCGCTTGACTTGATGGAAGAATTGCGCCCCGTCATGGTGGACCGCCTTGTCTTGTCGCTCGTCAATCGCCGCCAATTGCGCGCCCGCGATTTCAAGGTTCAAGACAGCGGCGCCGTTTTTCTCACTGGTGAAGCGCGCAAAGCCGTGCTTACCGCATGGCAAGAACGCAAGCGCCAGGAAAGACGGCACCCATTCATTGATGAATCCGCGCCTTTGGGATTGGTGCCCTATCTGCAAGCACAATTGCTCGCTCGCCATCTGCGCGGCGATCTTGACGCTTACCCACCCTGGTTTTGGAAATGAGAACGCTGTCATGATGGTGCTGGTAACTTATGATGTAAAATTGACCGAAGGCGCGGGCGCCCGGCGCTTAAGGCATATAGCGAAGGCTTGCCGGGATTTTGGCCAACGGGTGCAATATTCAGTGTTCGAGATCGAAGTCGATCCCGCACAATGGACGTTATTGAAAGCCAGGCTGGAGTCCATCATCGATGCAAACCATGACAGTCTCCGCTATTATTTTCTGGGCGCTAACTGGCGGCGGCGGGTGGAGCATGTAGGCGCCAAACCAGCCATTGACTTTGGCGGCACGCTGATCGTCTAAGCATGGCCTGTTGAACCGCAAGAATGACCTAAAAAATTCTGTGCGAACCTAAAGCGTGTCCAATTTTCCAGACCCTTTCGCACTTGCTTTAGCTCCTTGAAATCGTGAACATAATTCCAAGCAGCCGTAACTTTGGCACATTTCTTCCTCTGCGACCCAACCATGTTCGCAACTGGAAACGACTTTCTCTACATACAACAGTCTGTTAGCTAATACACGTCGCCCCCTCACGGGGGCGTGGATCGAAACGTAATGTCGTTGTGTTGTGTTGCGTTGCGAGGCGTCGCCCCCTCACGGGGGCGTGGATCGAAACCCGAATGGCGGGCGCGCATTGGAGAGATGGCTGCGGTCGCCCCCTCACGGGGGCGTGGATCGAAACAAAAATCGCCGATACTTCCCAATTGCGAAAGACATGTCGCCCCCTCACGGGGGCGTGGATCGAAACGTTCCCGCCGCTATTGGTGGCGCGGGCGCGCTTGTCGCCCCCTCACGGGGGCGTGGATCGAAACATATGTCGAAATAACGTAGTTTTTATAAAGCTGAGTCGCCCCCTCACGGGGGCGTGGATCGAAACGTTGGCGCGCCGCTTGCAATCGACGCGGTTATACGTCGCCCCCTCACGGGGGCGTGGATCGAAACGTTAGGTCTTGTAGGTATAAGATTAGATAGCGCATGTCGCCCCCTCACGGGGGCGTGGATCGAAACCATTAAGGTCACGGTGGCGGCCATGTTTGTCCCTGTCGCCCCCTCACGGGGGCGTGGATCGAAACGGCGTGTCGGGCGACTGGACGGCAGCGGTCGAGGTCGCCCCCTCACGGGGGCGTGGATCGAAACCTTGTGCTACGATTAAGCCGCTATCTGTCTCAAAAGTCGCCCCCTCACGGGGGCGTGGATCGAAACATCCTTAAGTCCAAGCTCGGCAAAGAGGTCAGCGGTCGCCCCCTCACGGGGGCGTGGATCGAAACAATAATCAAGGCTTCGGCTTTTGGCGCAGTTTCAAGGTCGCCCCCTCACGGGGGCGTGGATCGAAACCTTCAACGGTCGCCTCCCAGTCCTTATACGGCCAGTCGCCCCCTCACGGGGGCGTGGATCGAAACACGAATCCAGCAACATGCGGCAAGCGGCCATGATGTCGCCCCCTCACGGGGGCGTGGATCGAAACGTAGATCGTCGAAGGATTTACCCCGACGATCAAAGGTCGCCCCCTCACGGGGGCGTGGATCGAAACCTCGGTATCTACCAACTCTAATTGCTGCGTGGTAGTCGCCCCCTCACGGGGGCGTGGATCGAAACTTTGACACGCGCGACAATCCGGCGGATGCCAACGCGTCGCCCCCTCACGGGGGCGTGGATCGAAACCTAGCCCGCGCGATTGAGGATAGAAAAAGGCCGGTCGCCCCCTCACGGGGGCGTGGATCGAAACAACCATGAATGCCCCAGCGAATTTGGAGTCGTCCGTCGCCCCCTCACGGGGGCGTGGATCGAAACGATCCATGCACCTGGCTGACGTCCAAAGGCTTTACGTCGCCCCCTCACGGGGGCGTGGATCGAAACTGCAAAGTCACCGGGTCTATCACGGTTTCCTTGGGTCGCCCCCTCACGGGGGCGTGGATCGAAACTCGCTCATCAGCGCATGAGCTTCCCGCGCTCGATGTCGCCCCCTCACGGGGGCGTGGATCGAAACCCTAGCCGACCCGCTTGGATCGCCAGGATGCATTGTCGCCCCCTCACGGGGGCGTGGATCGAAACTTGATCATTATGGTTAGCAGGATATCAAAGCTTCGTCGCCCCCTCACGGGGGCGTGGATCGAAACAGGTCAGCACCGCTTGTGCCGACGGTGCCCTGCGTCGCCCCCTCACGGGGGCGTGGATCGAAACAGGCGCCATGGCCGAGGTCATTTCGCGCGACGTGTCGCCCCCTCACGGGGGCGTGGATCGAAACCTGGCCAGCGCCGCTGGTATAGCGGCCTATGGCTGGTCGCCCCCTCACGGGGGCGTGGATCGAAACATCCGACCCCCTCCCCCCCCTTGTTCCAGTCGTGGTCGCCCCCTCACGGGGGCGTGGATCGAAACCGTTTTAATCGCTGCGACGAAAACGAATATATTTCGCCCCCTCACGGGGGCGTGGATCGAAACAGTATACAAACCAGAAAGGACAATAGACCAATGTCGCCCCCTCACGGGGGCGTGGATCGAAACCACAGCGCACGGCCTGAGTCCGGTATTTGTGGTGTCGCCCCCTCACGGGGGCGTGGATCGAAACCATTTTAGCAGGGAAGGCATTATGGCCATTTCAACGTCGCCCCCTCACGGGGGCGTGGATCGAAACGCCGAAAACCGTTGCAACAGCTACGCAAATTGCCGGTCGCCCCCTCACGGGGGCGTGGATCGAAACTTGCAAGTACCGTAAACATCGGCACATCGCCGGGCGTCGCCCCCTCACGGGGGCGTGGATCGAAACCCAAATTGATGGACGGTCCAATTGTTGCCGCGACGTCGCCCCCTCACGGGGGCGTGGATCGAAACCTCTTGCGCCGGATAGAAATGCGCAGCATAGCCGTCGCCCCCTCACGGGGGCGTGGATCGAAACTATCTGGGAAAAAGAAATCGCATTGCGCGTTGCGGTCGCCCCCTCACGGGGGCGTGGATCGAAACTGTCCTGTGCGCCGACTATGAATACGCGGCCTTGTCGCCCCCTCACGGGGGCGTGGATCGAAACCGCCGCCGATATGGGCCTGGCCGAGCTGGGCCGGTCGCCCCCTCACGGGGGCGTGGATCGAAACTAATAATCGCGCTTGGTTTTGCATCGCTTGCGCGTCGCCCCCTCACGGGGGCGTGGATCGAAACGCCCGAACGCCGATTGCGCTTTCGGCGGATAAGCGTCGCCCCCTCACGGGGGCGTGGATCGAAACGTTGGCGCTGGGCACGCAATGGCGGTGGTCCCGGGACGCAGGCTGCAAGCCGCGCACTGGACGAAAGTGGTAAGTCCGGCTATGATCACCGCATGTCCAAACGACGCAAAAAAGATTTGCTCAACGATGACGGTCCGGTGGCGCCGGGCTATGATGCTTGGTTCCGGCGTGAAGTCCGCGCCGGACAGCGCGAAGCGGCACGCGGTGAGCTCATCGAGCATGAGGAAGTCGTGAGGATACTCGATGAAACGATTTCGCGTCACGTGGACAAAGCGCGCCGCAAGAAATCTTGACGCGCAAATCGATCATATAGCCAAAGATAGCGTGATCGACGCGGCAAGGCAACGCGACAGGATAATCGCCTCAGTTTCCCAATTGTACACTTTTCCCGCAAGTGGCCGACCTGGACGCATCGACGGAACGCGCGAGCTTGTGGCCGCGCCGTGGGTGATCATCTACCAGGTGATAGGCGGACGGGTTGAGGTTCTGCGCGTCCTTCACAGTCGGCAGAAATTCCCTTGACGCCAAGGGCCAGCGCCATCCCCGCCGGTGCCGGAATCGCGCACCGGCGCTTCCGCATCTGCTTCCAGGCACGATCCGCACATGTCGCATGACGGGGCGCCCCCCTAACAGTGCGTTTTCCAGCCCATTATTGCCCCGTCCCCGCCCCCGAATATTGACAAAATATTGACACGCGCACGTTATTGCGCATGCAATTTAGTCTAAGTCATTGAAATAATTGGCGACCCCTACGGGAATCGAACCCGTGTTTACGCCGTGAAAGGGCGTTGTCCTAACCGCTAGACGAAGGGGTCGCGGGGATGTGTGGCTACTTAGCGGCCTCATTGGCTGGCGTCAAGCGGCTGTCAGCACTAAATTGCGTTGGCAACATCGTCGATGGTCACATCGACCCGGGGGGTCATGCCCCAGTCATTGCGTTTGAGCTTGCCGGCGACGTGAAAGGCCCGCCCGCCGGGCGCCAACAGGGCCTGGCCGGCGGCGCTGTCGGCGGCGCGGAAGAAGATGCCGGTCAGGCGGCCGCCATCGCCATGCGCCATGACTACGCGGACATGGTCGCGGCCGACGATATCGGCCTTGACCACCTGCACCCGGGCGAAGACAAAGCGCGGGCTGGGATTGCCAACCCCAAAGGGGCCCGCCTGATCGATCGCCTCGACCAAGTCGGGCGTGGCGCCGCGCGCCGTCAACACGCCATCGATCGCCAAACCCGCTTGCGCCCGGGCTTGCGCCACCGGCGCCGCCAATAATTCGGTCAGGCAATCGCGCAAGGCCGAGACATGCTCCTCGGCCACGGTCAGCCCCGCCGCCATGGCATGGCCGCCGCCCGCCAATAACAGGCCGCGCCGCTGTGCCTCGATCACCGCGGCACCCAGATCGACCCCATGGATCGACCGGCCAGAACCTTTGCCGATGCCATTGTCGTCCAGGGCGATGACGATGACGGGACGCGCGAAACGTTCCTTGAGCCGGGCGGCGACAATGCCGATAACACCGGCATGCCAGCCGCGCGCCGCTGTCACCACGATCGGCGCGTGACCGGGATCGCCGACCCGCGCCAGGGCGGTTTCCAGCACGCTGGCCTCGATATCGCGGCGCTCATGATTCAGCGCGTCCAGACGGGCGGCGATGCGCTGGACTTCCTTGTCATCGTCAAGGCTGAGCAAGCGCGCGCCCAAATCCGCCTCGCCCACCCGGCCGCCGGCATTGACCCGCGGCCCCAGCAAGAAACCCGCATGATAGGTGCCGGGCGTTTCATCCAGGCCAGCGATATCGGCCAAAGCCTTTAATCCGGGATTGCGGCGCGCCGCCATCACCTTCAAACCCTGACGAACGAAAGCACGATTAAGCCCCGTCAACGGCACGACGTCGCAAACGGTGCCTAGCGCCACCAGGTCGAGCAAGCCGAGAAGATCAGGCTCCGCCCGCGCCGGCCCAAAATGACCGCGCCCGCGCAACAGACGGTTAGTCGCCACCGCCAGCATGAAGGCCACCCCAACCGCCGCCAATTGGCCCAGGCCACTGGCATCGTCCAGCCGGTTGGGATTGACCACGGCCACCGCCACGGGCAACGTGGTGGCGGCCTTGTGATGGTCAACGACGATGACATCAAGCCCGGCATCCGCCGCCGCCGCCAGGGCGTCAAAGGCCTGAATGCCGCAATCAACGGTGACGACCAGCCGCGCGCCCTCACCCGCCAATTGCCGGAGCGCTGGAATATTCGGGCCATAGCCTTCGCGCAACCGGTCGGGAATATAATGCCGCGCCCGGCCGCCCACGAGCCTCAGAAACCGGATCAACAAAGCCGCTGAAGTGGCCCCGTCGACGTCATAATCGCCAAAGATCACGATATCCTCGCCGGCTTGTACCGCATCCGCCAACCGGGTCGCGGCGGCGGCCATGTCGGCGAGGCTGTCGGGGTCGGGCATCGAGACCCGCAGACTGGGTTCGAGAAAATCGGCCGCGGCATCGAGATCGACACCGCGCGCCGCCAGCACCCGGCCGACAATCTCGGGCAGGCCCAGCCGTTGCGCCAAGGCCTCAGCCAGATAAGGCGTCGCCGCCCTTTGATACCAGCGCTGGCCTGACAGCGACTGCGCCACCCCCAATAGCGGCGCGTCCGCCGCCGCGGTCATCGGCGATGTTCGCCGCGCACCCAGCGCACGGTCCGGGTGGCGGCCCGCATCACCACCGAATGCGTGGTCAAGACGCCGTCGCGGCGGCGGTGAACACCGTCCAAAAAGGAACCGTTGGTCACCCCCGTGGCGGCGAAAATGATGTCGCCATGCGCCAATTCCTCGGCGCTGTATTTGCGGTCGAGATCTTCAACGCCCCAACGCCGCGCGCGCGCGCGTTCCTCGTCATTGCGAAACACCAGACGGCCTTGCATCTGACCATCGGTACAACGCAGCGCCGCCGCGGCCAACACCCCTTCGGGCGCGCCGCCCTGGCCAAGATAGATATCGACCCCGGTCTCGCCTGGATTGGTGGTGGCGATAATGCCAGCGACATCACCGTCAGGGATCAGCATCACACCGCAGCCAATCTCGCGCAAGGCCTTGATCAGCTCGGCATGGCGCGGCCGGTCCAGCACGCAAGCGCGCACTTCTTCAACCTTGCAGCCCTTGGCTTTGGCCACGGCCTTGATATTGTCGGCCGGGCTGTTGTCGAGGTCGACCACGCCGGGCGCAAATCCACCGCCAATGGCAATTTTGTCCATATACACATCGGGCGCGTTCAACAGGCAACCGCGTTCCGAAATCGCCATCACCGCCAGAGCGTTTGGTCCGGCTTTGGCGGTGATGGTGGTGCCTTCCAGCGGATCCAGCGCGATGTCGATTTCAGGGCCCGAACCGCTGCCCACTTCCTCGCCAATAAACAGCATCGGCGCTTCATCGCGTTCGCCCTCGCCGATGACAACGCGGCCGCGAATGGCGATATCGTTCAAGGCCCCGCGCATCGCTTCCACCGCCGCCGCGTCGGCCGCCTTTTCATCGCCGCGCCCGATCCATTTCGCCGCCGCCATCGCCGCGGCCTCGGTGACCCGCACCATCTCCAGCACAAAGCTGCGGTCGATATTGGATTTCGCCTTGGTCATTGCCGTCTCCGCCTGTTCCCGCGACCCAGTTTTTTCCTAAAGCGCCTTAATCCGCAACATCACCGGATCGGCGATCACGGAATCCAGCGCCGCGAATTGCGCCAGGCCGCGCATGATGCCGGCCTCCAATGTCTCATGAGTGGTCAACACCAGAAACACGCTGTCCTTAGGGCCGCCGTCCTTTTGAATCAGACTGGCCATCGACACGCCTTCATCGCGCAAAATAGCAGCGACATCGGCGACCACGCCCGGCTGATCCTTCACCGTGAGCCGGACATAATAGCGCCCGACATGGGTGTCAAGGTCCATCGGCCGCAGCACCGTCAAGCCCTCAACCGGCACGGAAAAAGCCGGTCCGGCCTCGCCGCGCACGATGTCGATCAGATCAGCCACCACCGACGACGCGGTTGGCCCAGCGCCCGCACCCGCTCCTTCGAACACCGTGCGGCCAACAAAATCGCCCTCTGCGACCACCGCATTCATCGACCCATCGACTTGCGCGATGGGATGTTCCTCGGCCACCAGGCAGGGGTGAACCCGTTGCTCGATTTCGCCGTCCAACCGGTTGGCGATGCCCAGCAATTTGATCCGATAGCCAAGCTCCAGGGCATAGTCGATGTCGATCGGCGAAATTCGCCGAATGCCTTCCACCGCCACGGCGTCGAAATGGACCACGCTGTTAAACGCCAGCGCCGCCAGGATCGCCAGCTTATGGGCGGTGTCGATGCCGTCGATATCGAAACTAGGATCGGCCTCGGCATAGCCCAATTGCTGGGCCTCCATCAGCACATCGTCAAAGTCGCGGCCATCACGTTCCATCACGGTGAGGATATAATTGCAGGTACCGTTCAAAATGCCATAGACACTGTTGATGCGGTTGGCGGCCAGCCCATGCCGCAAGGCCTTCAAAATTGGAATGCCGCCGGCAACCGCCGCTTCAAAGCGCAGGCCGGCGCCATGGCGTTCGGCCAGGCTGGCCAAGGCGTGACCATGATGCGCGATCATTGCCTTATTGGCAGTGACGAACGGCTTGCCGGCTTCCAGAGTTGAGCGCGCCAAGGCCAGCGCGGGACCGTCGGAACCGCCCATCAGCTCGACAACGCCGTCAACATCGTCGGCCTGCGCCAACATCGTCGCGTCGTCATGCCAACGCAGATGGTCGGTGGCAATGCCGCGATCACGCTGACGGTCGCGCGCCGACACCGCCACCACCTCGATCGGCCGTCCGGCCCGTTCCGCAATCAACGCGGCATTGCGCTCCAGCAAGCGCAACACCCCAACACCAACCGTCCCCAGCCCCGCCAGGGCAATGCGAAAAGCTTCCGCCATCTCTGTTACTCCGCCGCCGCTTCCAACGGCTTATCAACATCACATTGGCTCAAGAACCGGCGGATATTGCGCACGGCTTGGCGGATGCGTTGTTCGTTTTCTACCAAGGCGATGCGGACAAAACCTTCGCCATATTCACCGAACCCAACGCCCGGCGATACCGCAACGCCGGCGTGGGTCAACAGCTTTTTGGAAAACTCCATCGCGCCCATTTCATGCAACGCCTTGGGCAATGGCGCCCAGGCAAACATGGTCGCCTCGGGCTTGGGGATCGGCCAACCAGCGCGGTCCAAACCGTCGCACAACACATCGCGGCGAGCCTTGTAAATCGCGCGATGCTGCGCGACGCAATCCTGTGGCCCGTTCAGCGCCGCCGCAGCCGCCACCTGAATCGGCGTGAAAGCGCCATAATCCAGATACGACTTCACCCGTGTCAGCGCGCCAATCAGCCGCCGATTGCCGGCGGCGAAACCAATCCGCCAACCCGGCATCGAATAGGTTTTCGACATCGAGGTAAATTCCACCGCGATGTCCTTGGCGCCAGGCACCTGCAGGATCGACGGCGGCGGCGTATCGCCGAAATAAATGTCGGCATAAGCGAGATCGGAAAGAATCCAGATATTGCGGGCGCGGGCGAACTCCACCACCTCGCCATAAAAGTCGAGGTCGACGACCTGGGCTGTCGGGTTAGAGGGGAAATTCAACACCAACGCCAAGGGCGCCGGCACGCTATAGGTTGCGGCGCGCTCCAGCTCGCGAATAAAATTCACGCCAGGACCAATCGGCACCGAGCGGATCGCGGCGCCGGCGATGGTGAAGCCAAAGGGGTGAATCGGATAGCTGGGATTGGGGGAAATAATCACATCACCCGGCGCGGTGATGGCTTGCGCCAAATTGGCCAAGCCCTCCTTGGAGCCCAGCGTCACCACCGCCTCGCGCTCGGGATCGATCTCGACACCGAAGCGGCGGCCATAATAGCCGGCCAAGGCCTTGCGCAAACCGGGAATGCCGCGCGACTGCGAATAGCGATGCGCCTTGGGGTCTTGCGCGGCTTCGACCATCTTCTCGACAATATGCGGCGGGGTTGGCAAATCCGGATTGCCCATGCCCAGGTCGATAATGTCCTCACCACGTGCTCGCGCCGCCGCCTTCATGGCGTTGACCTCGGCAAAGAGGTAGGGCGGCAGGCGCTTTATGCGGTAAAACTCCTCAACCATCGTGCGGCTTTCGTCTATGCTGCGGTTATCAATGGCCTGCTTATAGGCTTGTATGACGGCGAAATCGAGACCGCACTTACGACCCCGGAAAAATTATGGCACATTGCCGACAGACATTGACGATTGCGTAAACGCCCACCGGAGAACCCCCAAGTGTCCAGTAAAAATCCCCAGCCCAACACCCTACCCACCGCCACGGCGGAGGAACTTGCCGCACTTGGCGGACGCTATCAAAAGCTGATCAGTGAATTCATGACCCGCCAGGCGGAGCAACAGGGAACCCATCTCGACCCACTGAACATTACCGATGCGTTTATAGAGTTGACCCGGCAATTGGCCGCCGATCCCGCCAAATTGGCGCAAACGCAAATGTCATTGTGGCAGGACTATATGAAACTTTGGCAGTCGGCCAGCATGCGGATGTTGGGCCAAGACGCCGAACCGGTAATCGACGCGCCGCGCGGCGACCGTCGCTTTAAGGGTGACGACTGGCGCGAGGTCGAGGTTTTCGATTTCATTAAACAAGCGTATTTGCTGACCGCCAAGCATATCAATGACGCGGTCGCCACCGTTGACGGGCTGGATGATCAAGCACGCGCCAAAGTGGATTTTTATACCCGTCAGTTCATCGACGCGATGTCGCCATCCAATTTTGTTATGACCAATCCTGGCGTGCTGAAAACCACGATCGAGGAAAAGGGCGAGAACCTGATGCGCGGCCTGGCCCATGTGTTGGAAGACCTGGAACGCGGCCAGGGCCGGCTCGATACCCAGATCACCGACACCAAGGCGTTCGAGGTTGGTGTCAATGTCGCCGCCACGCCTGGCAAGGTGGTGTTTGAAAACGGGATGTTCCAGCTCATCCAATATGCACCGACGACCGAGCAGGTGCATGATATTCCATTGCTGATCATCCCGCCCTGGATCAACAAATTTTATATCCTCGACCTGACGCCTGAAAAATCCTTTATCCGCTGGGCGGTCGCGCAAGGTCATACGGTGTTTGTGATGTCCTGGGTCAATCCGGACGAAAGCTATGCCGACACCGATTTTGAGGACTATATGCTGGAGGGCGTTCTGCCGGCCTTGGCCGCCGTGCGCCAGGCCACCGGCGCCGCCAGCGCTAATGTGATCGGTTATTGCATTGGCGGGACCTTGTTATGCGCCACCTTGGCTTATCTGCACGCCAAAGGCGAAGCCGACCAAGTCAACAGCGCGACCTTCTTCACCGCCCAGGCGGATTTTTCCGAAGCCGGCGAATTGCTGGTCTTTGTGGATACGGAACAGGCCACCGCGATCGACCGGATGATGGCTGAAAAGGGCTATCTCGATGGCGCGGTGATGGCGCAAACCTTCAATATGCTGCGCGCCAATGACCTGATCTGGTCCTATGTGGTGAACAATTATTTGCTTGGCCGCGAACCGCTGCCCTTTGACCTGCTATATTGGAACGCGGATTCCACCCGTTTGCCACGCGCGATGCTGAATTTCTATCTCAAGAACATGTATCGCGAAAACAATCTGGCCAAGCCGGGCTATTTGAAAATGGCCGGCGTGCCGATTGACCTGGGTCAGGTCAAGACGCCCTGCTTCATTCAGGCCGGCAAGGAAGACCATATCGCGCCCTTTGTCTCGGTCTATAAGCTGGTGCATCTGCTGGGCGGTCCCACCACCTTTATGCTGGCGGGCTCGGGCCATGTCGCCGGCGTCATCAACCCGCCGGCGGCGCAAAAATATCAGCATTGGACCAACCGCGCCCGGCCCAAACAAGCGCAAGACTGGCTCGCCAAGGCCCAGGAACATCCCGGCTCCTGGTGGCCTTATTGGGCGCAATGGCTGGCCAAGCGGGCTGGTCCCAAGGTTGCGGCACGACAACCCGGCGACGGCGGCCTTGCTATCATCGAAGATGGGCCCGGGCGCTATGTGAAGGTCAAGAATACGCCCACGCCACAATAACGCGCAATGCGTGCGTTTATTTACAATTAAACAACTAATACGGGTTATTCCGGGGGCATGAACACCACGACTCATGCCCCTGACCGTCCTGACGCCACGCTGAAAGGCCTCGCCGCCGCCGCGATCGCGGCGGTGCTGTTTGGCATCGCCCTGCCCACCTTGGCGCCGCTGCCGGTGCTGGCGGGTTTTCTCTGGGCGGCTTGGCTGCATCGCCGCCGCCGCCAAACTACTGCCGCCATCACCCTGTTGAGCACGCGGATCGATGCAAAGGCGGCCACGCCGCAATGCCCAGTCGATGCCCGCCCGGACCCGGCCCTGGTCGTCTTGAACGCATCGTTGGCGCGGCATTTTGCCGATCTTGCCGCCCATGCGGCGGAAACAGAAGCGCAAGCGGCACAATTGCGCGCGGACCTCGCCAACGCCGAGGCAACCGCCAACCGCTTGCGTGGCGAGGCGCAAGCGATGCAGGCCGAAGCCGAACAAGCCGCCGCCGCGCGGTTGAAGGACCATGCGGCGACCATGGCGGCATTGTTGGAGCAACATGTCATCGTTGGCATGGACACCGTGGCGCGTTCCTGCGCCAGTCTCGGCGACCGCGGCCAAACCCTGCGCCAAACCGCCGAACAATGCGACGGCGAACGCGCCGTGGTTGCCCGTTGCAGCGACGATGCCAATGCCTGTGTCGAAATTGTCGTGCATTCCGCCACCGAACTGGAAGCGGCGATTGGCGAAATCACCGGCCAGGTCCAACAATCCACCGCACTCTCGAACCAGGCGATCACCGCCCTGGGCGACAGTGAAGTCGACGCCGATCGGCTGTCGAACGCGGCGCAGGAAATCAGCCGCGTGGTTGAATTGATCCGGGCGGTCTCGGAACAAACCAATTTATTGGCACTGAACGCCACCATTGAGGCTGCCCGCGCGGGCGAAGCCGGCAAGGGCTTTGCCGTGGTCGCGGCGGAAGTCAAATCGCTGGCCAGGCAAACCGCCGACGCCACCGTTGAAATCGGCAAATTGGTGGCTGAAATTCAAAGCGCCAGCAAAGGTTCTGTCCACGCCGTTGGCGCTGTCAACAAAGTGATCAGGGAGTCCGCCAAGCTGGTCGGCGCGGTGGGCGAAGCGGTAGCGTTGCAAAGCAATACCGCATCGCGCATCAGCCGCAATATCGCCCAGGCCAAGGACAGCAGCGACAAAGCCGAACGCGCCGTCACCCGCATTGGCGGCATGATCGGCGACAATCGCGACATTGCCGATTTCGTATCCGAAGCGCTGGCCGAGATCTCTGGCCAAACCGGCAGCCTGGAAACCGCCGTGCGGCATTTCCTGATTCGCCTGCGCCAATCGCCGGAAGGCAATCGCCGCGCCCAGCCGCGTTATCCGGTGGAATATCGCGGCACGCTAAACGCCGGCGACAAAGCCAGACCCGTCAATGTGGTAGACATCTCCGATGGTTTTGCGGGCATTCGCGGCCAGCTCAACGATCTCAAACCCGGCGCCCGCATCAGCCTGGAACTGCCGCGACTGGGCGTTTGCCAGGCCCAAGTGGTGCGCGCCGGTGACGGCAGCGCTGGCTTGCGCCTAGAATTAAGCGCCAAACAGCAAACCGAATTGCAACGGCTTTTGAATGACTTGGCCAGCGGCCGGGTCTTGGTGGCGGCCTAATCCGTCACCGCTGCGCAGTCACGGCGGTAAAGCTGCGCCAGTTCGGCATAATGGCGCGAGCCCAACAGCGCGGCTTGCCGCTGTTCCGGCGTAAGGGTCCGCACCAGTTTGGCCGGGCGGCCGGCCCATAATTCGCCGGCGCCAACACGCTTGCCAGGCGTGACCAGCGCGCCCGCGGCGACCATTGCCTCGCTTTCGACCACGCAGCCATCCATCACGGTTGAACCCATGCCGATAAAGGCGCGGTCTTCGATCACGCAACCATGCAAAAGCACCATATGGCCAACCAACACGTCATTGCCAACATGGGTGGCATGGGCCTTGCGGGTCACATGAATGACGGTGCCGTCTTGAATATTGCTGCGCTCGCCAATGCGGATGACATCGACATCGCCGCGCAACACGCAATTGAACCAGATGCTGCTGCCGGCACCGATCTCGACATCCCCGATCACCATGGCGCCGGGTGCGATATAGGCGTCGGCGGCGATGCGCGGCGTCTGCCCGCCCAACCGGTAAATGCCCCCACTCATGGAAACAGCGCCACTTGGCTCAAGCCGGCGGTTTCATCCAGTCCAAACATCACATTCATATTCTGCAGCGCTTGGCCAGAGGAGCCTTTGACCAGATTATCGATCGCCGCGACGATAATCGCCCGGCCATTGACGCGGTCGGCGAACACATTCAGCACGCAATGGTTGGAGCCGCGCACCATGCGCGTGGCCGGCGCCCGCGCCCCGTCCAGAACATGAACGAAGGGTGCGCCCTGATAGCGTTCCGTGAGCGCTGCTTTCAGCGTCTCCGCCGTTTGGCCGGGCGCAAGGGTAACATAAATGGTTTCCAATTCGCCCCGGTTCATCGGGACCAAATGAGGGGTAAAACTGGCGGTCACCGCGCGGCCGGCAGCCCGGGCCAGCTCTTGCTCGATTTCCGGCATGTGGCGGTGCCGACCCAAGCCATAAGGGTGCATGGCCTCGGCAATTTCGGGAAACAGATTTTGTTCCTTCAAGCTGCGCCCGGCCCCAGACACGCCGGATTTGGCGTCAATAATGATGCCATCGGCGGCAATCAGCCGCTGTTCCAGCAAGGGCAGCAAGGCCAGCAGCGCGGCCGTCGGATAACAGCCGGGACAGGCCACAAGCCGCGCTTGCGCAATGGCGTCGCGGTAAAATTCGGTCAGGCCGTAAACCGCCTCGGCCTGCAAATCGAGGGCGACATGGCTGTTGCCATACCATTCAGCGTACACCACAGGATCGCGCAGCCGGAAATCCGCCGACAAATCGATCACCTTGGGGCTGGCAACTTCGAAAATACGCTTGATCACCGCCTGGCTGGTGGCGTGCGGCAAACAGCAGAACACCACGTCCAGATCGGCCCAATTTACCTCATCGACCGCCACCAGGTCTGGCAAACCCTGATAAATCGCCAGATGCGGCCAAATATCGCCAACCCGTTGTCCAGCCTTGCGTTCACCGGTCAGCACGGTGATCTCAAGCGCCGGATGGTCGAGCGCCAAGCGGATCATATCCGCCCCGGTATAACCGCTGGCGCCCAAAATTCCGGCGCGGTAAATGAGTTGTGACATGCTGATCGCCTCCGCAAACGGCCCACGCGGCGGACCCTAAAAGGGCCGCCGGGCCGATGCAAGGCCAATTCAGACCATTTCTAAAGGTCTGGCGGCAGTTCGGCGATGGCTTCCTCCAACTCCAGGAAGCCAGGCTGAAACACGCTGGGGGTGTTGCGCCGGCCGATCTCGACCGAGATTTGCGGCGCGTTACCATGCAGATGGGAGACCAGGATCAGCATGATCAAATTGGTGAAGCGGCCTTCTTCTTCAATGATCTGGGCCAAGCGGCCGGCAATCGGGCCAACCAGCAAATAAGACAGCAAAATACCCAAGAACGTCCCGACCAGCGCGCCGCCAACGCTGGCACCCAAGACCTCGGTCGGCGCGGTGATATTGCCCATGGTCTTGATCACGCCCAACACGGCCGCGACAATGCCGATGGCGGGCAAACCGTCGGCCATGATTTGCAAGGCATGTTGTGCTTCATGTTCTTCGGCGTGATGGCCCTCGAGATCCTTTTCCATCGCATCCTCGACCTGATGCGGGTCCTCGAAATTCATTGTCATCATGCGCAGATAATCGGCGATCAGCTCAACAATGTGATGATCGGCGGAAATCCGCGAGAAATGTTGAAATATCTTCGATTCCTCGGGCCGCTCGATATGGGCTTCCACCGCCACCACGCCCTTGGTGCGGACCATCTTCATCAGCACGAACATCAAGCACAGAAGGTCGCGATAGTCGTCCTTCTTCCATTTGGGCCCCTTCAGCGTACGCAAGACGCCTTTCATGGACTTTTTCAGTACAACCGGGCCATTGGCCATCATCAGGGCGCCAATGGCGCCGCCCATGATGATCATCATTTCATATGGCAAGGCGTAGAGAATGATGTCGAACTTGCCGCCGGCGAGCGTAAAGCCGCCGAACACGCAAATCAGCATCACGACTATGCCGACGATAACAAGCATGGCGTCCCCACAGTGTTAGGGCAGTCGGCGCGCGGCCGCTGCCTTTGCCGGCACTATGGGACGAACAGGCTTAGAATTGGTTAACCCGACAGCCGCGCGCCGCCACCGGTTTGGGCACTGCTGACGGCCTCGATGATCAATCCGGGGGTGAGGATCTGCGGCAGGATTTCAGCGTCCGCACCGGGCGCGAAATAGAGGTAAAGCGGGATGCCGCTGCGGCCATATTGGCGCAAGGTGCGGGCGATGTCGGCGTCGCGATTGGTCCAGTCCGCCTTCAGCACCTGCACGCCTTGGACTTTGAAGGCCCGTTTGACCTGTTCGGTCTCCAGCGCCAGGCGCTCATTGACCTTGCAGGTTATGCACCAGGCCGCCGTGAAATAGACGAACACGGGCTGCTGCGCCGCGCGCAATTGCGCCAATCTTTGCGGCGTGAAGCGGTCGGCGGCCAACACCGCCGGCTGGGTGCTGGCCAAGCGGGCATTGAAATTGGCTTGGATGGCACCGAATAGGGCAAGCGCTATCGCGGCGGTGGCGCAGAGCCGCCACAAATGCCTGGCGCGACCCTTGGCGGCGGTTTCGCCAGCCTGCCAAGCCCATAACGCAAAGCCAATGGCCAGCAGCCCCGCCAGTACCATCATCACCGCCGCGGTCCCGCCTTGCTGGCCGATCACCCACAACAGCCACAGCGCGGTTGCGAACATCGGGAACGCCATAAATTGCTTGAACCGCTCCATCCATGCCCCTGGTCGCGGCAGGAACTGCCGCAGCCTGGGCCAATAAGCCAGCAACAGATAAGGCAAGGCCAAGCCAAGGCCCAGACCTAGAAATACCGTCATCGCCACGGCCGCCGGCTGCACCAGGGCAAAACCCAGCGCCGCCGCCATGAACGGCGCGGTGCAAGGCGTGGCCACCACCGCCGCCAATACCCCGGTGAGGAAGGACGCGGCGCGGCCCTCCCCCCGGATCAAACGGTCCCCCCAAGCCATCATGCCGCCGCCGACTTGATAAACCCCCAGCAAATTCATCCCAATCAACATCATCAAATAGGCCAGCGCCGCAACCACCAGCGGCGACTGCAATTGAAAGCCCCAACCGACCTGCGCGCCTAATCCCCTAACCGCCAGCAAGATGGTGGCGATCAGCGCGAAACTGGCCAAGACGCCGAATGTATAAAACAAGCCGCTGGCCCGCGCTTGGCGCTCCTGGCCCGACATTTTGGCCAAGGCCAAGGCCTTCAGGCTGAGGACCGGAAACACGCAAGGCATCAGATTCAAGATCAACCCGCCAAGCAGCGCGAAGGCCAGGGCCAAGCCAAGGCTCATGGGCTGCACCCCGATCGCCGCGCCACCGCCACGGCCCAGCGGCTCTGCCGCACGCGTCGCCGTAAACTGGTAGCCTTGTGCCTCGCCAGCGTCCTTGGCGCGTAATTTCAAGACACCGGAAATTTCCCCGCCCGGCGCCGCGCCGCCAGCGGCGACCGCCAGCAGCAGGCCATTGTCTTTCAGGGTCCAGTCCTGCTCGGCCGCATAAGCGATCAGGCCGTCCTGGTCGGGGAAAAACCAAACATCGCTTAAATCAAGACCGTCGGTGCCGAAGTCGAGCTTCAGCGCGAAGCCATCTTCCGCGCTCCAGGAAAATTGCGCCGGCCAAGGCGAAGCCTGCGGCAATGCCGCCCGCGCGGCCGCGAACAGCGCACTATATTGAGAATTGACCATAGCCGCTTCGCCGACCGGCAGGCTGAGCGAAAAGCCCTGATCCTCCGGCACGCAAATCTTGTCGTCGCAGACCAGCCAATTGACATGGGCCGCGATGGCGATGTCGGCGCCAACCACCCCGCTGTCGGGGACCGTGAGGTCAACCAACAGGCTGACCGGGTCGCCATAGCCATAATTCATCAATGGCCCTTGCGGGACCTTTTCCGGGGTCGGAAAGCGTAGGTCGCCAACCGTGAATCCCTCCGGCAGCGTCCAATCGATCGAGGTTACGATGCCGGCGTCACCGGGATTGGACCAATAAGTGTGCCAACCGGGATCAGGCGCCATGTGCAGCGCGAAAGTGACAGTTTGGCCTGGCGCGATGATCGCCTGCTCGGGAATCAGCCGCACCTGCGCATGACGTTCCTGCGCTGACGCACCCTCACCGCCAATCGCCATCAATAAGGCGACGACAGCAATGCTCAGCGACCACAAACGCAAATCACCTCTCCCGAACGGCACGATCTATTCCCAATGCCGGCCATCCTAAATGCCGCCAGGGCCTAGAAAAGTTACATCCCAGCCCGGCACATAATTTGGCGTTGACCCCAGCGGCAAGCTTGGCGGATATTGTATAGGTTGTATAAGCCTGGCAAGGGGGCATTGCATGGCAAAAATCAATCAAGTCACTATTGGCGGCAAAACCTACGCCATCCACGGCTTTCGCGGCGATGTCGCGTCAAGTCAAAAACAAAAGGAAACGCGGGTTTCCGGCAGTGGCGGCGGTGGTGGCCCGCATTATACGCAAAATGTTCAAATCTCCTCCACCACCATCGATCATCACGAATTGTTCCTGGTCAACCGGTCTGGCGAAGAACGCAATTTCAAATTCGTCAATTGGGACATTCCGTGCCGGGAAGGCCAGAATATCTCCGTGCTTTGGGCCATTCGCGAAGGCCGGGAGCAAGGCCCCTATGTCCGCGTCATCAACAATAATCTCAAGCAACAGCAAAGCCTGAAGCCTAGTGAACTGGCCAGCGAAATGCGCCCACCTTGGTACATCAGCTGGGGCATCGCCATCATTGCCGCGATCGTGCTGGCCAGCATCATGGGCTGGCTCGGCTTCTTCCTCGGCCTTGCAGCACCGCTGATCTACTTTTGGTGGCGTTCGCGGCAAGACGCCGGCAAGCTGCTGGACAGCCCGGAATTGCAGCGCGCTGAAGAAACACTGTCCGTTGGTTGATCGCGCCAGACCGTCAAAACATCCTTCGCTGATCAGGCGTTGGTCAGCATTTTCGCCATTTGCCGCATGGGCTCCTCGACCATGCGTTGGACTTCCGCTGGCGCGTCGATGTCTTTGAGCGCTTGAAACATGCAGTCCAGCCACGCTTGCGCCGACGCCGCGTCAATCTGATAGGGCGCATGGGCGCTGTTCATGCATTTGGAATCCGCGCGCTGGAAATACAGCGGCGGGCCGCCAAACCAGCCGGAAAAGAATTGGAACAATGTTTCCCGCATCGGCCCCAAATCGTCCGCATGCATGGCGCGGACCGCAGTGGCCTCCGGACGGGTCTCCATGAGATCATAAAAGCGGTTGATCAGCCGCCGCACCGCATCCTCGCCGCCCATCATCGCATAGGGCGTCTGCGGGGCCGGTTGCTGTTGCGCGTCCTGGGTCATGGCTGAACCCTCCTTCTTTTTTGCTATTCTGCGTCGATAACGCCTGCCAGAGAAGCCCCATCGCTGCGGCATGATGCCCCACAAACGCAAAAAAGCCGCCCCGAAGGACGGCTGTTTCGCTAATTTTGTAAGGGCTTAGCGCTTCGAGAATTGGAAGCTGCGGCGCGCCTTGGCGCGGCCATATTTCTTGCGCTCGACCACCCGGCTGTCGCGGGTGAGGAAGCCAGCAGCCTTCAGCACGCCGCGCAGGCTGGGCTCATAATGGGTCAAGGCTTGGGAAATACCATGTTTGACGGCGCCCGCCTGGCCCGACAAGCCACCGCCGGAGACCGTGGCGTAAACGTCATATTGATTGCTCCGGCCCGCGACCTCAAAGGCTTGATTGATGATCATGCGCAAGGTCGGCCGGGCGAAATAAATTTCCTGATCGCGACCGTTTACAGTGATCTTGCCCTTGCCTGGTTTCAGCCAAACACGCGCAATCGCATCTTTACGCTTGCCAGTCGCATAGGAGCGGCCATGGGCGTCGATCTTGGGTTCGCGGACAATGACATCCGGTGCCCCGGCACCGTCGCCGCCGGCCAGATCCTTCAGGTCTTCCAGGCTCTGTTTGGTCTCTTCCATGATCAGACCCTCTTATTCTTGGGGTTGCGGCCAGCGATATCCAGCACTTCCGGCTGTTGCGCTTCGTGCGGATGTTCGGTCCCGGCATAGACGCGCAAATTGGTCATTTGCTTGCGGCCCAGTGGCCCACGCGGCACCATGCGTTCGACTGCCTTGGTGACGACACGTTCGGGAAAGCGACCGTCTAGGATTTGCGCGGCCGTCGCACCCTTGATACCACCGGGATAACCGGTATGGCGATAATATGTTTTTTGCTGACGCTTGCGGCCGGTCAGATGCACCTTTTCCGCATTGATGACGATGACATTGTCACCGCAATCGACATGCGGCGTGAAGCTGGGCTTATGTTTACCGCGCAGGATCATGGCGATTTGGGATGCCAATCGACCAAGGACCAAACCCTCGGCGTCGATCAACAGCCATTTCTTTTCCACTTCCGACGCCTTGACGGAATAGGTTTTCATTGGCTTGGTCTCACTTGATTAAAACGCTGCTGGGCCGCGCTTCTAAGCCGCGCATGATCTGAAGTCAAGGAATTTTCGTCAGTTATTTCAGGCGAATAGCAATGGGGTATTATTTTACCTCATGCGCGCTCTCGGAGTCTCCCGGGCTGACCTCCGCCTCGGCTCGCAACCAGGCGACAAAGGCTTGAACTTTCTGCTGCCGCCATTGCGGCTCCGGCGCCACCATATAATAAGCAAAGCCCACCTGCTGCGCGCCGGCAAATGGCCGAACCAACCTGCCGCCATCAAGGTCGTCTTGCGCCAGGGTCCGCTTAGCCAGCGCCACGCCCTTGCCGGCAATAGCGGCTTCGATCGCCAAATTCGATTGGTTGAAATGCAGGCCGCGCGCACCATCAACGCCCTCCACGCCGGCGGCCTTCAGCCACATCGTCCAATTCGGATTGGAAGGGTCATTGACACCGGCGTCGTCATGAATGAGCGTGAAGCGGGCCAAGTCCGAGGCTTCCCGCAGCCCCTCGAGTCCGGCCATCAACTTCGGATTGCAGACCGGAAAAACCTGTTCATCGATGAGTTTTTCCACATGCAGGCCGCCATAATCGCCGCTGCCATAGCGGATCGCCAAATCGATATTCTCTTCGCTGAAATTGACCAACTCGGAGGACGCCAGGATTCGCACGTCCATCTCGGGCCTGCCAGCCAAAAACCGTTCGATCCGTGGCACCAGCCATTTCGACGCAAAAGACGGCGCCACCGAAATCGTCAGCGCATTTGACCGTTGCGCCGCTTGCAAAATGCGCACGGCTTCCTCGAACCGCTCAAAGCCTTGGCGCAGCGCCGGCAGCGCGTTGGCGGCTTCCTCGGTCAGTTCCAGCGCCCGCGCCTGGCGCTTGAACAGCACCACGCCGAGATACTCTTCCAACGCGCGGATTTGCTGGCTCACCGCCGCCGGCGTCACCGCCAATTCATCGGCGGCGTTTTTGAAGCTGAGATGACGCGCCGCGGCGTCGAATACCCGCAGCGCGTTCAGCGGCAAGAGGGCCCGTTTCATGACTTATCCCCGACCGCGATAAGGGGCGACGCCTTGCTCCGGCACCCACACTCCCGCCGGCGGCTTACCATGCTGGTAAAACACGTCGATGGGGATGCCGCCACGTGGATACCAATAGCCGCCGATCCGCAGCCATTTGGGGTCCAGTTCAGCGGCTAATCGCTCGCCAATGCCGACGGTGCAATCCTCGTGAAACGCACGATGATTGCGAAACGACGCCAGATACAGCTTCAACGACTTGGATTCCACGATCACCCGGTGCGGAATATAGTCGATCACCAGATGCGCGAAATCCGGCTGGCCGGTGACCGGGCAAAGCGACGTGAATTCGGGGCAGGTGAACCGCACCACATAAGGCGAAGGCCTGGGATTGGGCACGGTTTCCAGCACCGCCGCGTGCGGCGATGCCGGCATCGCGCTGGCTGCCCCCAATTGGGTGAGATTTTCATAATCGTCGCTGTTCATGGGCCGGGAATGTCCTCCAACACGCGTCAATGGTCAAGTCCGGAGCGCGGGGCGCTGGCGCTTGCGATCCGTTGCCAGCTTCGGTGAACTGGCCTAAAACAGGGAGCCGACTGTAATTCCAGCAGACAGGACAGATCGTGACGCCCGACATGCTTTCCAACCTGGTATCGACCGACTGGCTGGCCCAGCGCCTTGAAGCTCCGGACATTCGCATTGTCGAAGCCAGTTGGCACTTGCCCGACAGTGGCCGCGATGCCGACGCAGAATACAAGGCCAGCCACATTCCCGGCGCGGTGTTTTTCGATATCGACGACATCGCCGACCATGACAATCCCCTGCCCCATATGCTGCCGCCGCCGGAAAAATTCGCCAGCCGTGTGCGCCGACTTGGTATTGGCGATGGCCACCGGATCGTCATTTACGACCGCTCGACTTGCCGTTCGGCGGCGCGGGCTTGGTGGATGTTCCGTGCCTTTGGTTGCCAAGACGTTGCGGTGCTGGATGGCGGATTTGAAAAATGGCTGGCCGAGGAGCGGCCGCTGGACGACCTGCCGCCAATGCCGCGCGAACGGCATTTTTCAGCCCGGTTCGACAATCTGTTGGTGCGCAACAAGGCACAAGTGGCACGCGCCCTGGCCAGCGGCAAGGAACAAATTTTGGACGCCCGCAGCGCCGACCGCTTTCAAGGCCTTGAGCCGGAACCCCGGCCCGGCTTGCGCAGCGGCCATATGCCGGGCGCACGCAATCTCCCGTTCGCGCAGGTGCTGTGCCAAGACGGCACGTTCAAGGCGCCGGATCAATTACTCGCGCTTTTCACCGAGGCTGGCATCGACATGACAACGCCGGTGATCACCACTTGCGGCTCCGGCATCAGCGCTTGTGTGCTTAGCCTAGCGCTGCATTTGGCCGGCCATCGCGAAGTCGCGGTTTATGACGGGTCCTGGAGCGAATGGGGCGCCGATCCGGAAGCCCCGATCGCGGGCGGAGACGCCGCGTGAAGAAGGCCACCCAGATCGTTCATGCCGGGCGGCGGCCGCAATGGACCAGCGGCATCGTCAATCCGCCAGTCTATCACGCCTCGACCTGCATTTTTGAAAGCATGGCGGCGCTGGATGAAGCCATCGCCCAGCCAGACAAGGGCCTTTATTACGGCCGTCGCGGCACGCCCACGACTTGGGCGCTAGAAGACGCGATGATGACGCTGGAACCCGGCGGCGCCGGCTGCCGATTGGTGCCTTCGGGCGTCGCCGCCATTGCCGCGTCCTTGCTGGCGGTGTTGAAGCCGGGCGATCATCTGTTGCTGGTCGACAGTGCTTATGAACCGACCCGCGGCATTGCCAAAGGCCTGTTGGCCGACATGCAGGTCGAAACCAGCTATTATGACCCCATGGCTGGCGCCGCCATTGCCGATGCCATCCGCCCCAATACCCGCGCCATATTTTGCGAAAGCCCCGGCTCGCTGACGTTCGAGGTGCAGGACATGCCCGCCATCGCCGCCGCCGCGCATCAGGCCGGGGCCGTTGTCATATTGGACAATACCTGGGCAACGCCGCTTTATTTCAATGGCTTTGCCCATGGCGCAGACATTGTCGTTCACGCCTTGACCAAATATATCGTCGGCCATTCCGACGCCATGTTGGGATCGGTCGCCGCCACGGACACCTATTGGCCGCGCGTCAAGGCGACCATCCACCGGCTCGGCCTATGCGCTGGCCCGGACGATGCCTATTTGGGCCTGCGCGGCTTGCGCACCTTGGCCTTGCGCCTGGCTCAGCATCAAGCCGGCGCGCTGCGCGTAGCCGACTGGTTGGCTACCCACCCCCTGGTTGAACGGGTGCTGCATCCGGCCTTGCCCAGTTGCCCCGGCCATGCGCTTTGGCAGCGGGATTTTTCCGGCGCCTCGGGTCTGTTCGGGGTGGTGCTGAATGCCGGCGAACGCGCGCTGTTGCCGGCGATGGTGGATGAACTGGCGCATTTCAAGATGGGCTTTTCCTGGGGCGGGTATGAAAGCCTGATCTTGCCGCCCAATATGGGCCGGATCCGTACCGCCCAGCCATGGCAGGCGCCCGGCCCCCTGATTCGCCTGCATATCGGGCTTGAAGATCCGGAAGATCTGATCGCCGACCTTGATGCCGGCCTGAAGCGCTATGCGCATGCCCTGAAAATACATCAATAACAATATATTTTGCCCTTCACCTGGCCTCCGCGCTTGACGCAGCCCTGTGCAAACCATAGCGTTTTCCCCATTGGGGGAGGAGCAACCGGCCCATGCATTACGCCATCAAAACGGCGCCGCAGGAAACCCGCTGGCAAGACATGCTGGCAGTTTGGCAAGCAGCGGACGCCATGCCGGAGTTCCATTCGGCATGGAATTTCGATCATTTCTATCCCATCAATGTGCCTGACACGTCAGGCCCTTGCTTGGAAGCCTGGACCACCTTGAGCGCGCTGGCCCAAGCCACCCGGCGCATCCGCATCGGCTGCATGGTAACGGGCGTGCCTTACCGGCACCCCGCATTGCTGGCCAATATGATTTCCGCGGTCGACATCATTTCCAACGGCCGCCTGGAATTGGGCCTGGGCGCGGGCTGGAGCGAAGAGGAGTGCGCGGCTTATGGTATCGAACTTGGCCCGCTCAAAACGCGCTTCGATCGATTTGACGAAGCGCTCGCCGTAATCCACGCAATGATCACGCAAGACACAACCAATTTCGAGGGCGCGTTTTTTCAGCTCAAGGATGCCCGCAACAATCCCCTCCCCTTACAAAAACCACATCCGCCGATCTGCATTGGCGGCAATGGTGAAAAGCGCACCCTGCCGAATGTCGCGCGCTATGCCCAACATTGGAATTACGCCGGCTTCGACCTTGAAGGCTGGCTTGAGAAAAAGGCTGTGCTGGCCCGCATTTGCGGCGAACAAGGCCGCGACCCGGCAACGATCATGACCTCGATCCATCAACGTGTCGATGAAGGCAATCTCGATGCCTTGGCCCAGAGCTGCCGGCAATTCCGCGACGCTGGACTGAATCTGATGATCTTCTACCTGCCGCCACCGCACACACCGCAAATGCTGGAGCCCTTGGCGCAAATCGCCCGCGATGTCGGTTAGGTGTTTCTCGTATCTATTTAACGGCGCCGCATATCGCCGCAACAACCACCCCATCCCGTCACTGCGGGGATTCAGGCCGCGGCAGTCTATTGGCGCTGGGATGGAATGCCGCGCCGGCATCGCCGGCTCGCAATGACGGCGACCGTTCCTGCCAATCCTTTGGCGTTAAAAAGTGCCGGCGGCTAAATATTAACGCTCGCGCAAACCCGCTTGAATCATGCGCGGCAGGATTTGCTCCTCGAATTGCTTGATCCCAGCTGGATAGTCAACCCAGCTTAGAGTGATGCCGTCCAGGCCTGCATCGGAAAAGGCCTTCATGCCGTCGACCACTTGGTCGGCGGTGCCGACCAGTGGCAAGGCGCCATAACCGGCGATCATGTTGGCGGCCATGGCTTCCCATTCATCGCCCAGCGCACTTTTGGAATTGGGAATCAGCACATCCAACAGATTACGCGCGCCCTCCCAGTCGCCTTTTTCATTGACATAATAATCGCGGAATTCGCGCGCTTCCTTCTCGGTTTCACGACACACGATATAGGCTTGGCCAAATACTTGGATTGACCGACCATATTCCTCGCGTGCCAGCTTTTTCACAGAGGCCGCGATTTTCCCGGCCTTATCGATGCTCGGCGCGACGACGAAATTAAGGTCGGTATTCTTGGCCGCGTAATGCTGGCCGCGCGGGCTGTTGCCGGCGCACATCAACACCGGCCAGGGCCGCTGCACGGGCTTCGGTTCGGCATAGGCATGGGGGACCTTGAAATAGGGACCGTCATAGTCAAACTCACCCTCGCGTGACCATAATGCCTTGCACAGGGCGACCCAATCATCGGCAAAGTCATAGCGTTCGTCATGCGCACGTTGCGGCGCGCCGAACATTGCGATTTCGCGCTCGTTCCAGCCGGCTACGATGTTGAGGCAAAAGCGCCCGCCGGAAATATGGTCGATGGTCGCCACCTCCTTGGCGGCGCGAACCGGATGCACGGTGGGAATATGAAAGGTCGAAAACAGCGCGATATTCTCCGTCACCGCCGCCAAACCGGCGGCCCAGGTGAAGGGATCGAAATTGCGGTGATTGAAATTGACCTTTCCGCCCATGCCCCGCCAACGCGCCACCGGCACTAGCGCCTCGATCCCGGCCTTGTCAGCGGCTTGGGCGATCGCCTTGCTTTCCGCCCACTCGACCTTGATGGTGTCCGGCATGTCGGTCATTGAACAGCCGCTAGAGACATTGACGCCAAACACCCCCAATTTCAGCTTATTGGGGCTGCTGATGATGGGATTGGTGGCGCTGCCGCCCTGCTGTGCCGATTGCGTTGACAAGATTGCGGTCTCCCCAAGAAATGGGCCTTTTGGCCAGGTTATTCCATCGCTTTCGATATAATTCTAACCCGCGCAAGGCCTAAGCGCAAACGCCAAGTTCGCTTGGCCTTTACTTGCCGCCCAACCGATCCAGCCCGCCCGCCCGTTCGTATTGACCTCTAATACGCTTCAAAGCAGGAAATGGGCCGTCTTGACCGATCATGCAAATTCCGAATCTGCTGTCGCCCTGACGTCCTTTTCAGGTGACGGCTTGGCTGTGGTTATTGGCGCCAGTGGCGGACTGGGGGCGGCATTTCTGGATGAAATTGCGGCCAGCGGTGGATTTGCCGCAACGCTGGGTTTGTCGCGGCACAGTGGGCCACCGCTGGACCTTTTGTCGGCTTCCAGCATTGCCGACGCCGCCGCACATATTGCCAACTTGCCCCAGCCGCCACGGTTGATTGTCGATGCCACTGGGTTTCTGCATGGCGCCGGCCATATGCCGGAAAAGTCATGGGCGCAGATCGATGCTGCGCACATGGCCCATGCCTTTGCCGTCAACGCCATTGGCCCGGCGCTGCTGATCAAGCATTTTTTGCCGCTGTTGCCCCGTACCGGCAAAGCCGCCTTCATCAGCCTGTCGGCCAAGGTTGGCAGCATTGGCGACAATCGGCTTGGCGGCTGGTATGCCTATCGTGCCTCCAAAGCGGCACTAAACCAGTTGATTCGGACCGCCGCGATCGAGTTGGGGCGGCGCCGGCCCGACGCGGTATGCGCGGCCTTGCACCCTGGCACGGTTGCCACCGCGCTGTCCGCGCCATTCGGCAAATCCGGTCTTGATGTGACCACGCCCGACCATGCTGTCAGACGCATGCTGCGGGTGATCGATGGCCTAACATCCGCACAAAGCGGCGGCTTTTTCGATTATCGCGGCAACCCCTTGCCTTGGTAGACAGCACCAGCGGCTCGGCATGTTGAAGTTGGCGGCGGCAGGGCGCATGATGGCACCTCATCGCCCCCAATCTCGACAAATCCCCTGGAGGCTAGCCCCAAGATGGAAAACCCCGAAATCATGATTGCCGCCATCGCCGCTGTATTCGCAGCGGTCGAAGCCTTGCAAGCCATCGTCATCGCCATGACCCAACGCAAGACCGCACAACGGGAACGCGCGGTGCAATTATATGACGATTTTTATAGCGCTGAGAATTACCGCCGCGTGGTAGCGCCCGTGATGCGGTTGATGTTGAAATGGCGCGGCCTGCCCAAAGAAGCCCGCCACGACTATCGCCAGGCGGTGCGTTGCGGCTGGCTTGGCTTCTCGCGCGAGCCAGAGAAATTGATGCATCGCTATATCAGTGCCGAGGTTCTGCAAACCGAGCCCTATCAAGCACATTTTCGCGACACTCTCGACGCTGGCCGCTTCACCGAACATGAATCGCTGACCGTATTTCTGTATTTTTGGACCAAGGTCCATAATTTGTTGGAGGCGAAAGTCATCAATCGCAACACCACCCGCAGCCTGCTGCGCGTGCCATTTCAATATTATGCCGGGTTCATCGCCGAATTGCGGGAGGACACCCTCAAGAATTTGGGCGATGGCGATGTTGAACCGGCATGGAGCAGCGCCACCCGCGCTTTGGAACGCTTCTTCGATTGAAGGCCATGCCATTGTCTAGACAGTCTCCATTGTCATGACACAAGCGCTTTGGGCACAAATCATTGGCGCCATCGGCTTTGCCCTGCTCATCATCGCGCCGCTAACGCACAGCCGACGCAGTTTTTTGGCCCTCGATATCATCGGCATTGTGCCAGTCGGCATCCATTATTTGATGCTTGACGCCCCGATAGGCGCGGCACTTTGCGCCACTTATGTGGTCATGGATATCGTCGCCGCTGGCATTCATCGCAGCCAGAATGTACGTGCCGCGTATTTTTTGTTTTACCCAGCGGCTCTCGCCCTTAGCTACTGGACCTATCAAACTGTAGCCGACCTGACGGCACTGGCGGGCACATTGTTGGCGGTGGCGTCGCGACAGCAACTCAATTTGGTGGCGTTGAAGATGCTGGTCTTTCTCAGTGCCTTCGGCTGGGGCGCCTATGGTTGGTTGACCGGATCGGTGGCTCAATTGGTTTTTTCCAGCCTTTATGGCGGCGCAGCATTGTTCGCGACGATTCGCCATCGCCGCGGTGCACAGTTCCACGCGCCGCCCGATCGCCAATAAACTCGCCTAAAAGCCCTTGAAACAGCCAAGTTGGCGGTGCGCACCCCAACTCCTCACGGAAACGCGAGGTGTTTTGGCGCCGTAAACGCCTATAATTACGCCTAGAAATAACAAGATTCGGAAAAAGGATTCTGGGCATGGCATTACATCGATTGATCGTTCTTACCAACGCGCTTGACAATCGCGACGAAGAATTCAACCGCTGGTACACTGACAAGCATTTGGATGATGTGTTGAACACGCCAACCTTTGTTTCCGCGCAACGCTTTGAATTGTCTGGCGAAGTCAAAGAAGGCGATCAAAAGTGGAAATATCTGGCGATCTATGATGTCGAGACCGACGATGTCGAACAGTCGTTGAAGGACCTGCTTGACCGTGCCGGCACCGACGCCATGCCGTTGATCGATTGTTTGGACCTGGAAGGTGCACACGCCAATTTTTACCGGCCAATCACCGAATTGGTGAAAGCCAAGCCAAAGGCCTGATGAAGGCGCCTTTTTCCATTAGAAGGAGGCGTCACGCGCATTACACCATGCATGTCGGCCGCTGGGGCCGCCTGGGGTTAGGCCGTCAAGGAGTTGCGCCTTCAAGCCGCCAAGGGGAATATCATGCAAGTTCGTGAAAAGAAAAATGCGCTGTATAATCAAAACAAGCTGAAGATCGCTGCGTTTTGCATCAACAACTATGCAATTCCGACAGTGTCGCCGCAGGTGACGATGCCGACCATCGAAGAGGTCGTCACCGTCGCCAAAATGGCCGATACCGCCGGCTTCGAGGGCCTGGTTCCGATCTGTCGCTGGAAGGGCTATATCGACGAACGGCCCAATCATCCGTTGAATTATGTGCTCGATCCATTTGTGCTGGCGGGCACCTTGGCGCATGCCACCAGCTACAGCACACTCTTCACCACCTTGAACACGCCCACAGCGCATCCTGTATTTGTCGCTAAACAATCCGCCACCATCGACCGGCTATCCGGCGGACGCTTCGCCATGAACATCGTTGGCGGCTGGAACCGCAGAGAGTTCAAGATGTTCGGCATTGACTTGCTGGAGCATGATGAACGTTACCGCTATATGGAAGAATGGCTTGAAGTCGTGCGCGCGCTTTGGGAATCGGCTGAGGAAGTCAATCATAAAGGCAAATATTTCGACGTTCAGGGCGCCTTGTGCCGGCCGCAGCCGGTGCAAAGCCGGGTGCCGATCATGAATGCCGGGCTCTCCCCCACTGGCCGCGCCTTCGCAGCGCAGCATTCCGACATCGCGTTCATTGCGCTACTGGGCAATGAGCCGGAAAACTGGAAAACCCAAGTGGATGAATACCGGAAATTGGCGCGCGAAAAATTCGATCGCGAATTACAGATTTACACCAACATCACCGTCATTCAGCGCGATACAACGGCTGAAGCCGAAGCCTTTCACACACATTATGTTGATGAATTTCGCGACCATGACGCGGTCAATGGCTTTTTGGAAACCTTGGGGCTTGAAAGCGGCCTCAAGCCCGGCACCCCACAATTCGAGGTGATGAGCCGTATTGTTGCCAGCGGCAGCGGCTATCCCTTTGCCGGCGACGCCAAGAAAATCGCCGATGTGCTGACCTCTTTGTCAGAATGCGGGCTGAACGGCGTTTTGATCAACTGGCCCGATCCGATCGAAGGCGTTTCGCGCATGATCCGTGATGTCTTCCCCATTCTGGAAGACCGCGGTTTGCGCTTGCCGTTCACTCAAATCGCCAAACAAGACCGCGAGCAAATGGCGGCCGAAACCGTGGGTGCCGTCGCCTGACGCCAATGCGCGCGCCGCGCCCAAATCTGAAATAAGGACATACGACCATGGGAAAGAAGCCGAATTTTGATTTCCGCCAGGGCTGGCCAATCAATCCCGATGCGCCCGCCGACAGCTATGAAGCCAAGGCGCCGTTTATCGACAATGGGTGCGGGCCAGTGTCGCCAGAACGATATTATAGCGAGGAATGGATGAAGGCCGAGCAGCAAAAGCTGTGGCCCAAGGTTTGGAACTGGACGATCCGCGCGGAAGACATACCTGAGCCCGGCGATTATCGGACAGTTCAAATCGCCAATGAAACCTTCCTCATCATTCGCGGCGACGATGATCGCATCCGCGCCTTCTACAATGTTTGTCCGCACCGCGCCAATCGGCTGGTGATGAACGACCGCGGCGCGCTACCCAACGGCATCACCTGCCCGTTCCACAGTTGGCGCTTTCGTCTGGATGGCACCATTGACAAGGTCACCGACCGCGAAACTTTCCGGCCTGAAGCCCTGTGCCGCAATTTGGACCTCAGCGAAGTACGCTGCGAAACCTGGGAAGGCTTTGTCTTCATTAACATGGACCCCGACGCTAAACCGTTGCGCGAATATTTGGGGCCATTAGTCGAGCATGCAGTGCCATACCGTTTAAGGGACATGCGGATCGTACGCCGCGTGCAATCGGTTTGGGAGGCGAATTGGAAGGTCGGCTATGACGGCTTCGCCGAAGCCTATCATGTCCACTCCATTCACCCGCAGATTCTGCCGATTTTCGATGATTATCATTCGCAGATCGACCTTTATCCCAACGGCATCTTTCGTGCGATCACCAAATTCGCCAATGCCAGCCCACGCATCGCACATTTGGGTCTGAACCCAGGCTTGCGCGCGATGATGGAAGAAGTGGGCCTTGACCCCGACCAATATCAAGGTCCGATCGATGAAATCCGCCTCAAGGTCCAGCAAGCCAAGCGCAAGCGGGCCGCGGAAATGGGGCTGGATTGGTCTGGCTTCATTGATGGCCAACTGACCGACGACTGGAATTATGGGATTTTCCCCAACATCCTGTTGGGACTGCACCCCGAAGGCGCCAATTTGCTTTATTTCCGGCCGCATGCCACGGATCCACGCAAGTTTATTTTCGATGTCATTATTTTGATGCATCCGCAAAAAGATAGCAGCATTCGTCCCCCCGCTTATATGGGCCTGCCGGAAGGCACGGACCTGAGCGGTGAACATGAAGCTGAAACCATCATTGTCGATTGGCGCGAGGGTGGCCTGGGCGAATTATTCGATCAAGACGCCGAATTGTTCACGCAAGTACAACAAGGCGTCGAAAGCCGGGGTTTCCGGGGTGCGATCCTGTCGGAGCAGGAAGCCCGGCTTGGCCATTTCCATGCCGAGCTTGACCGTTATATGAATGCCTGAGACTGGCAAGCGGGGATCGTGGCGCGGTGCCGGGCGGCAATGTTTTGACCCGGCCCCGCGCGACGTGGCTTTCGGATCAGGGATGCATCAACACCCGGCCAAAGGGATGGCCATTCTCGACATGGGCATGAGCGGCGGCTGCGTCGGACAGGCTGAAAATCTTGTCGATCGGCATTCGCAATTGGCCATCGGCAACGCGCGCCATCAAGTCCGCAAGCAAGGCATGCGCGCGCGGCGTGTGCATTTCTTGACCGAAAGATGTGCCATAAAGCGTCAGACTTTTACGGATCAAGTCAAAGAATTGAAACGCCGGCAAATCGCCACTGGATGCGCCAACCACCGCATATCGGCCACGATATCGGACCGACGCCAGCAACGCCTTGATCGACTTACCGCCGGCCAGGTCGAGCACGAAGTCGACGCCGTTGCCGTCGGTCAATGCCTTGACCCGGTCGGCAATGTCTTCCGAACGATAATTGATGCCGTGCTGCATGCCAAAGCCAGTCAGCCGTTCGAGCCGTTCATCGCTCGATGCAGTGCCGATCACAATCGCTCCAGCTTGCGCGGCCAATTGCACGGCGGCCAAACCAACGCCGCCAGCGGCACCCTGCACCAACACGGTTTCGCCAGCTTGCAAGCGGCCGAATTCAAACAACGCATCACTGGCTGTGCCGAACGGAATGGGCACCGTCGACGCCAAGTCCAAGTCCATGCCTTCAGGCACCGGATAGGCATAATGCGCTGGCACCGCGAACAATTCGGCATGACTGCCCTGCCAATTGAAGCCGACGACCCTATCGCCAACCGCAAACCGGGTCACCGCCTTGCCAATCGCCTGGACCGTGCCGGCGGCCTGATAGCCGCCGATATGCGGAAATTGCGGCGGCGGCGTGATCCGTCGATTGAGCAGGTCGCCGCCTTCAATACTGATGGCTTGAACCTTGATCACGATATCCCGATCGCCCGGCACGGGGTCGGGCATGTCGCCATATTCCAAAACGTCGGGCGCGCCGTTGCGCCGGTAAAAAGCTGCTTTCATAGGTCCCTCCTTGTTTCACCGGCGATGATAGTGGGCGACCAGAGCAACTCCTACTCCCATAAGCGTTAGACTTCGGGGGATAACAAAAGGCCAATGCCATGACAAAATGCCTCGATATCGAAACCAAAGACGGCGTATTGTTTCTGACCAAACAAAATAGTGATACCGCCTATGGTATTTCGCTCGACGTTTGGCGCGCCTTAACCGAAGCGTTCGAGACTGCCGCTGATGACAAGGCCATTCGCGCCATTGTGGTCGATGCCGGCGGCCCCGGCTTTCATCGCGGTGCGGTCATGGTTACGCAACTGGCCGACAGCATGGAGCAGTTGGGCAAGACTGAATTTCGCGACCTGGTGCAAAGGGGCCAAGCCCTTGGCCGCCTGATCGCCGCCAGCCCGAAACCTGTGATCGGCATTGCCCGCGGCGGTGCGTTGGGCGGCGGTCTTGAATTGCTGTTGCGCTCCGACTTTCTTTACACCCTCAATGACGCCCGCTTCAGTTTCCCGGAAGTCACTTTGGGCTTTGTCGCCGCCTGGGGCGGCACGCAATGGGCCGGCCGAATGTTGCCATATCGCAAGGCGCAGGAAATGTTGTTGCTGGGCCAAGCCTTGACCGGCCAGGAAGCGGAGGAAATTGGCCTGGTCACCCGCGCTTTCTCCGACGCGCCGGCGCTGGACGCTTATTTGCAAGCCGTCTTGAAGCGACTGGAATATTGCTCGCCCGCATCATTCGCGCAAACCAAGAAATGCCTTGCCGCGACCTGGCGCGGCCCGCTCGAATATGGCGAACGCATCGAACTTGAAGCCGAAGCGGATGCCATGGCCACGGGCGATTATCTCAAAGCCTATGCGGCCTGGACCGGACGATTGGGTCAATATAATTTCTTTCGCCAAACGATTGATAAAAAGTGACCACGGATATTATTTCTACCATCCATTTTCATGAAGGAGTGTGAACATCATGCGTGCAGCTGTATTTGAAGGCGCTGGTAAACCACTGGCCATCAAGGATGTACCAATTCCGGAACCGGGGCCCGGTGAATTGTTGATCAAGGTGGAGCGGTGCGGCGTATGTGGCAGCGATTTGCACATGACCGATTCCGCGAGTTGTTTCAATCCACCATCGGGTGCCATCATCGGCCATGAATTTTGCGGCGAAATCGTTCAGCTTGGTGCCGGCACTGAAAAAGCCTGGAAGGAAGGCCAGCGTATCGCCGCGCTGCCCTATTTGGGTTGCGGACACTGCGTGTTCTGCCTCGCCGGCGAACCTACCCGCTGCGCGACAGTGCGCGCCAAGCCCAGTGGTGATTCCTCAGGCGGCTTTGCTGAATATTCAGTGGTTGGCGCTCGCGAAAGCGTATTGCTGCCGGATCACCTGAGCTGGGATCATGGGGCTTTTGTCGAACCTATCGCGGTTGGCGTTCATGCCATCGCCAGCGCTGATTTCAAACCCGGCGCACGGATCTTAGTGGTTGGTGCCGGGCCCGTTGGCTTGGCCGTGGCTGCCTGCGCTCAAGCCGCCGGCGCCGATACGGTCTGTGTCACGGCCCGCTCCGACCGTCGCGGCGATCTGGCCCGTACCATGGGCGCGACCGAGTTTCTCATCAGCGACGAAAAACTCGCGGAGAACTTCGCCAAAGTGGCCGGCGGCCCGCCGGATGTGGTGTTCGAATGCGTCGGCATGCCGGGGATGATGGCGCTTTGTTCCGATATTGCGGCGCCACGCAGTCAAGTCATCATGCTCGGCGCTTGTATGCAGGAAGAGCGTTTTCAGCCCATCGTCGCCACCATGAAGGAACTGACCTTCCGCTTCGTGGTGTGCTACAGCAAACGCGATTTCGAGGTGGCGACGACGATGATCGCCAATGGCCGTATCGACCCCTTGCCGATGCTCAGCGACACGGTCGATTTCAACGCCTTCCCAACCGCGTTTGAAGCCCTCCGCCAACCGCATGATCAGTGCAAAATTTTGCTGGCGCCCAGCAAACTTTGAGAACCAAAAAAAGCCTCATATGGCCGCCATGGCCATATGAGGCTTACCCCCCACTTTAACTGCGTCTTGTTTTTTTATAACACCCAGCAGATTAAATATTGAAAATCCGCTTGGCGTTACCGCCCAAGACCTTGCGGCCATTTTCGGCACCAATTTGATCAACCACGGCCTTCATCGCCTTGCGGCTGAAGCCAAAGGTGCCCTCGCTGTGCGGATAATCCGCCGCCCACATCACCCGATCGACGCCAAGGATGTCGAGATGCGACAGCCCCAATTCGTCGACCTGAAACGTTGCGCTGCAGTTTTGATGCCAATAATAACTGGGGCGGTTTTCGATCCGGTCGAGCAAATCGCCATTGCCATAAAGATCGAACATCGCCTCCGCGTCTTGCAGCCAGGGCAGCGCCCAGCCAATGCCACCTTCCGCGAACACCACCTGCATATTGGGGCTGCGGTCAAACACACCGCCAAACACCAATTGGCTGATCGTGCCACGGAACGGCGCGAACACCTGCAACGCACCAGCCGCCAATGCGCCGCGGCCCTCGAAATTCAACGCCTCGCCAACGTGGAAGCAAAGCGGTAAGCCGGCGGCATTCGCCACTTCCCAAAATGGCTCCATTTCCGGATCGGCATAGCTCATTTCCTTACCTTGCAAATTTTTGAGCTTGGTCGGCATCATGAAAACCTTGATGCCCAGTTCTGCCAATCGATCAAACGCACCTTCAATCTTGTCCTTGTCCCACCAATTTTGGCACAAGCCGACGCCAATGAAGTTGGGGTTCTCGCGCTGTTGCTCCGCCAAATAATCGTTATAAACTTTATAGATCCATTCGCGGATTTCTGGATCGGGATCGACATAACCCAGCAGGCTTTGCGGGAACACGATTTCCTTTGTCATGCCGTCGCGTTCAAGGTCCTTGATGCGCACATCATGCGACCAAGCCGTTGGCGTAAACCCACGCGTCAGCGTACGTTCGATATTCTCACCCAAACCGAAGGCTTCCTTCACATCGGGACGGCCAATGCGCCAATAGCCATCGAACCACACCCGCGGCGCTTTTTCCTTCAGATGCGCGGGGAAGTTCTCATAGAAAATATCTTCCGTGATTTCCCAATGATTGTCGGCGGAAATCACCTCGATATCCTCGGGCAGGTGGATGTCGCTGGTGTCCTGCATTTCGCGATCGGCCACCGGTCCCATGCCCTCCATCATCGGGCTTTGGAAGCTTGCGTAATTCTCGTACCGCTTAGCCATTTCGGCCTCCTTGGCAATTGCCGTTAGAAATCCTCATCGCCGCCTCAGGCGGGGTCAAAGGACAGATAAAGTTTCTTCAATGCCCGCAACACAAAGCCCGGCACATGCGCAAAATCATTGGCGCCTGGCGTCAGCCGCAAATTCGGCAAACGCGCCAGCAGGCGATCGAATGCAATATGTTGCTCTAGCCGCGACAAACCGGCGCCGGGGCAATGATGCTCGCCCTTGCTGAAGGCAAGATGGCGGCTGGCGTTAGCCCGATCCAGGTTCAAGGCTTCGGGACAGGCGAACATTTTTTCGTCGCGATTGGCTGCGGCGTAACGCAAATGCAACGTCGAGCCCTTTTTGATTGGCACGCCCGCGATTTCGCAATCCTCGGTCGCCACCCGGAAGAAGCCTTGGGTCGGCGACTCCAGTCGCAACACTTCCTCGACGAAATTTGGCACCTTCGAGCGGTCCGCCAACAAAGCCTGATATATGCCTGGCTCGCGCAACATCAGCCACATGCCCGACGCCAGCGAGAAGGTCGTGGTTTCATTGCCGCCGATATACAGATTGTCGACAATCGACGCGATCTCATGATCGGTCAGCAAGCGGCTGTCCTCAAATTTTGTCTGCACCAGATGACTGATGATGTCATTTTCGGGCTTGCGCCGGCGCTGATCGGCAATGTCCTTGATATAGAGCTGAAACTCGACGCCTTGGCGCGCAACATCCATCTCCTGTTCAAGCGTCAACCCGCGGGCGAACGGAAAGGCCCAGGCCTCGGACCATTTCTTAAGCTGGGCAATGTCTTCCAAGGGAAAGCCCAACAACACGGTAATGATAGTGACCGGCAGCGGCTCTGCGAATTCCTTGATGAATTCAATATCGCCAGAGTCCGACAAACCGTCGATCAGGGAGTCGACAACATTCTCGATCAACGGCCTGGCCTCAACCAGCGCCTGGCCCTGGAAAAATTTATCAATCAACACCCGATATTTGCGGTGCTCAGGCGGGTCGATACCCAAGGGCGCCCAACGGCCGCGACCACTTTCTTTGCCCAGGCCATGATCAACATAATATTGCCGCGCTTCTTCAAATTTGATCAGGCGGTCGCCATTATAATCTTCAAGCTGGGTTGAAAAGGTTTTGGGGTCTCGGATCACCTTCATGATGTCGTCATAGCGCGAAATGACATACATATCGCTGTCAGGCACTTTATAGACGGGGTGATCCTTCAACAATTTCCGATAGGTCGGAAACCAATCTTCCTGCGTCGCCGGATCGAAAAGATCAATGGTTTCTGTTTCCATATTTGCGATACTCCTTGTTATTCAGCGTGCGCCGCTTGCGGCTTTGCCGGCGACGCCGTCTTGTTCGTAAGACAGGCTCACGCCCGTCGAGGCGATTTCTTCCTTGGTGGGATGGCGGCGCAGCGTGAAGCCACCATTCACCTGCAAATTTTCTCCAGTCATGAAGCATTCGTCGCTGGCAAGCCAAACTGCCGCGGCGGCGATGTCATCGGCGGTGCCAATCCGGCCAAGCGGAAATTGCGGCACATAAACTTCCTGTGCCGGCACAAATTCCATCGCCATCGGCGTCGCCGTCAAGGCCGGCGAAATGCTGTTGGCGCGAATCCCCTTCTCGCCAAATTCATTGGCAACGACACGGATCAGATGATCCGTGGCCGCCTTGGTTGCCATATAGGCAGCATGATCATGACACATGATCTTAGCGACAATCGAGGAAATTTGGATCAGCGATCCACTGCCCTCCATCGCCTTCACCATTTCCTGGAAGAACACAAATGGCCCACGCAATTGAACTGCCGCCATGGCGTCCAGGTCGTCGACCGTGGTGTCGAGGAAGGACTTCATCAAGCCCCAGCCAGTGCTGTTCACGGCAATGTCGATGCCGCCGAGCTTGGCCCGGGCTGCCGCAACCAAATTCTGGATATCGGCTTGTTCGCAAATATCGCAACGGGTCCAAGCGCAACCGGCATCTTGAGCGAAACGGGCAAGTTCGACTTCGTTGCGGCCTGCCACCAAAACCTTGGCGCCCTCCTGCATAAACCGGCGCGCCATGACTTGGCCCATATTGCCATAGGTGCCCGCACCCAGGATGACCGCTCGCTTACCCGTCAATTTTTTACCCGATGCCATCACTCCTCCAATCGCGCTTCCAAAGCCCAAAAGGCCGGGCGCCCGTTCATCGCGAACGCCCGGCTGAATTTGGCTTTAGAAGTTGTAGCTAAACCCAACACCATAGGTGGCAGGCTGTCCGGTGTAGCGGACAATCGACGACACATTGTCCAGCACCGTCGTCCAGTAATATTTGTCGGTGATGTTGCGGCCATAAGCATAGACCCGCCATGTATCATCCGCCGACGACACACCCGCACGCAAGTCAATCAACGTATAGGCGTCGATATCGAACCGTTCGTCACGCAGTGTCGTATCGGTAGTGCGATTGCGCAAGGCGGAACTGGTCGAGCTGTTATAGGTCAAGGACGCACCGACAAAGCCAAATAATTCAGACCCAATCGGGAAGTCATATTGACCATCCGCCACCAAGGTCACGGTTGGCGAATAAGGGAAGCGCTGGCCGGAGAAATCCAAGGTCGGGCCTTGGAACGTGATCACCGCGTTGAAGTCGGTAATCCGGGTGCGCACAAACGTACCGCCGACCGAAAGGCTGAGGCCGTCGATTGGCCGGGCGTTGATCTCAAACTCAGCGCCCAACACTTCACCCTTCGGAATTTGCACCAGGGCATCGAGGTCGCGGAACACCGGATCCGGCGCGCGGCCCTTCAACTGCTTGTCCTTATAGTCGTAATAGAACAAGGCGGCTGAAATATTCGCCCGATTTTCAAACAAAGGCGACTTTACACCAAGTTCATAGGCCAGCAACGATTCTTGCTTGACCGCGACATATTGGGTGACGCTGGCTGCCTGGAAGTTTGGTAGGCTGCCCGCCTTATAGCCTTGCGACACGCGGCCATAGAGCAGCGCGCCAATCGGCGTTTCATAGTTTACGCCTACGGTCCAGGCGATGTTGTCTTCATTCAACTCACGAATGATATTCTGGTCGCGGAAGACTTCCGGGAAGTTTTCCGTAAACACGAAGCAGTCGCCAGCGCCAAGATTAAGATTGGCGAAGGAGAAAATCCGATTCCAGAATGGGCTGAAATTGTTATCGCCGGGGTCGCGGCTGCAGCCGTCGAAATCACGACGCGTATCGGTGTAGCGGATGCCGCCGATCAGGGTCACGTCGCTCAAGATCTGATATTCGATATTGGCGAAGGCCGCGATGTTTTGAATGCCTTGGTTAGCATCCGCTTGCGACGCGGTTTGCATTTGCGGACCAGGATCCAGGAAGAACGGATATCCGCCCTGCTCACTGATGCCGAAAATGGTCCGGTCGAAGGTCGACGAATCTTCAAAATTACCGCCGACGATCCAGTTCATCTTCTCTGTCGTGCCCGAAACCCGCAATTCTTGCGAGAATGTCTCAATCGTACCGAAGCTCCAAACATCGGTACCGGCAAAAATGGTACCGTCGAAATCCTGGCGGCTGTCGGTCTCAAACTCCGACCAGGCGGTGATCGAGGTCAGCGTGATATTGTCGGTCAAATTATAGTCGCCGCGCAGGCTCAGCATGTAGAACCAATCGTCGCGCTCCGGCGGCTTGCCGAAAATATCATCCTCACGCGCGCCAGTGCCCGGCGCCACCCAATCGGCAGCCCGATTGCTATTAGGCGGGCTGGGGTAATTTTGGAAATTTTGCTGCCAGCGATTGGCGGGATCGCACGCCCCTGCTGTTACGCCTTCAGGGCAAGAGCCGGCCAAAAACTGCGCCGCCTGAGTTTCACCCGTATCACGCCAACCCGTCGCGGTGAAGCTGATGCTCAGCCGATCCGAGGGCGTCCAGTCGGTGATGAAGCGGCCATTGAGTTCCCGACGTTTGCCCAGCTTGTCGTCACGGGTAAAGCTCTTTTGCCAGGCGCCGCCTACCACGCCGCGCAACGCCAACCGCATCCGCACATTGTCCGCCACCGGACCGCTGACATAGCCAGTCGCATCCAAAGTGGCAAAGCGCCCAAAGGTGCCGTTGAACCCGGCCTCAAATTCATCAGTCGGCCTGTTGGCAATATAGTTGATGGCACCGCCTGTGGTATTCGACCCAAATAGAGTACCTTGCGGCCCTTTCAAAACTTCCACCCGCTGGACGTCAAACGCCACGCCCTTGGTTTCGGCGCTGAATGGGATCGAAACTTCATCGACATAGACCGCCACGGTCGGTGGCGCCGACAAGGTGGTGTCGAAAAACCCAACGCCGCGTAAGGTAAAGACCGGGGAGGCAAATGCCGTCGGCTGAACCGTCAGGCCTGGCACCACGCGGCCCAGGTCAAGCGGACTGTTGATGCCGCGCGTGCTCAGCGCCTCACCGGTCAAGGCCGTAATCGACATGCCGACGTCCGACAAGCTTTGTTCGCGCTTAGCGGCGGTGACCGTGATTTCCTCGATCGCGTAACGCGAGGATTGCGCGCCCCCTTCCGACTGCGCTTGCGCTTGATGCCCAGGCAATTGTGTTGCAACCGCGATCGCCACGGCAGCAACGCCAGACAGATATCCGTTTACAGTTTTCGAGCTTTTCATAGCCCTCCCCTTTTCCAATTCATTCATTCGTTCCGCTTTGCATGCACTGGCTTGCTCCATGAACATCGCCAGCACGCGGGCCGAGTTAACGCATCACCACGACCCTCAATCAGGCCATGGCGTTTACTCATTCAATTTTCATGCACCCCCGCGAACGCACACAGCTGCACATTCACTTCTCCATTCATCCGCGAGGCGCGCTGGCGCGGACTTGGTGCATGCGCAAAACCAATCCCGTCCTGATCCGGCCATCTGCCCAAGAAGCGGCTGAATATGGGGAAATACTAGTCGAATTAATTCGACACGTTAACTCACGGTTCCGCTAGCCTTTTTAGACCGGACGCCAATGCCCTTAAGGCCTTGGCAATCAAAGCGGTTCAAAAAACGATGCCGCGCTGCATTGCAGCACGGCATTGCAAGAGCAGTGTTCGGCGCGTCTGGCTTACGCCCTTTGCCGTCAGCCTTAGGCGCCGCCCATCATTTCATCATGGCGCGGTGTCCGCCGCAGCGATTGTCCACTGGTCACATCAATCAATTGCCCGGTGGTGGAACGCGAATCATCGGAAAGCAGGAACAAAGCCGTGGCCGCCACATCCTCCACCACGCCTAAGCGGCCCAGCGGAATCTCGCGCTCGAACGCACCCTGCAAGGTTGGAATGGCAAAATAGCCCTCAGTCATTTCCGACCGCATGAAGCCCGGCGCAATGGAATTGACGCGAATGCCTTTTTCGCCCAGCTCATTGGCCGCCACCCGCACCAATTGATCCGCGCCACGCTTGGACGCGGAATACGCACCCAAGCCCGGCGGTGCCAGCAGGGCGGTCAGCGACGAGGTCGTGACCAGCGAGCCGCCATTGTCCATCGCCCGCGCCATGTGCTTGAAAAACATAGCCGTTCCAACCAGATGCACGGCACATGCATTGAGAATGTCATCCGGCGTGACGTCCAGGATCGGCGCATTGGAATTGACGCCGGCATAGTTAATCGCGCCATCCAGCTTGCCAAATTCGCTCTTGGCCCGTGCCGCCAAAGCCGCGACATCGTCTTCCTTTGTGATGTCGGCTTGCATGGCGATGGCGCCCGTCTCCTTGGCGATGGGTTCCAATTTATCCAACCGCCGGGCGGCGATGATCAGCTTGGCGCCCTCTTTGGCGAACAGCCGCGCGGTGGCCGCGCCCATGCTGGCTTCGCCCGATGCGCCAAGAATAACGATCGCTTTGTCTTGCAGTCGCATGATATCCCCCCAAAAAAATGTTGCAGAAAATCCGAATTTGCCGCGATGTATGGGGCGCCTTCTTTCTCACCGCCGCCACAACAGGCCTGATCGCGACCAAGCTTTCCAGCCGGCCCTTGCCTCAACCATTATGCTAGGTCTCAGGGCGGTCGCGCGCAATGGCAAAAAGCCTAGCGGAACTGTGAGTTAAAGTGCCAAAGTAAATGGAATAGCATGGTTCAAATTGGCCGTTTCAGCGGCACAGAAAACACGCGTTAATCGCGCTGTATTGACATCGACTTGTCGCGCTCGACAGAGCGTGAAAGAATTCATGATCGTTCCGCTTGTTGGGGAGGCTTGATCAGCATGAACGCAGCCAATGTGTTGGACCTTCGCTTGAACGCGAAAAAGGCGCTGCCGAAGCCGGTTTTTGATTTCATCGACGGCGCCGGCTTTGAAGAAAAAACGCTGAACGCCAACACGTCCGATTTTGAAAAATGGCGGTTCCGCCAATATGTTATGCGCGACATCTCAAAGCGCAATTTGGAAACCACCATCGTTGGCGAGAAAACCTCGATGCCGGCGGCCATCTCTCCGACCGGCATGAGTGGTATTTTGCGCGGCACGCGGGCGGAAATCTATGCCGCGCGGGCAGCCAAGAAGGCTGGCATTCCCTTCACCTTGGGCATGATGTCGATTGCCTCGTTGGAGGAAGTGGTGGAGGCTGCCGGCGCAGTCTGGTTTCAACTGTGCCTGTTGAAGGACCGCGGCTTGGTGCAAATGCTGGTCGATCGCGCCTTGGCGGCCGACGCGCCGGTCTTGATCGTGACCGTGACCTGGCCAACCATGGGCCAGACCAACCGATTCATCCGTAATCGCACGACTTCGCTGCCGCCGAATTTGACCTTGAGCACGGCTTGGGAATTTGCGTCGAAGCCAGGCTGGTCGCTGCGCGCCCTGTTTGGCAAGAAAATCACCCTCGGCAATTTCGATGGGCATATGCAAGGCCCGTCCGACCTGCCGGCCATTCTTGGCCAGCTTGAAGACGCGCCAAGCTGGAAAGACATTGAATGGCTGCGCAGCATCTGGCCACGCAAATTGATCGTTAAGGGCGTCATGGAACCCGAGGACGCGGTCAAGGCTTTTGACGCCGGCGCCGACGCCATCAGCATTTCCAATCATGGCGGCAATTGCCTGGATGAAGGACGTTCGACCATCTCGGCGCTGCCCGATATTGTCGACGCTGTTAGCGAACGCGGTGAAATTTTGATCGATGGCGGCATTCGCAGCGGCCAAGATGTGCTGAAGGCCGTCGCCCTTGGTGCACGCGCCTGTCTGCTTGGCCGGGCGCATTTGTTTGGCCTGGCGGCGGACGGCGAAAACGGCGTCACCGCGGCGATGGAATTCATCCGCCATGAACTTAGCATCACCATGGCTTATGTCGGTGTCACCGACGTTCATGCCGTCGGCCCCTCGATTTTGGTTGAGGAACAACCCATGGGCCGTCGCAACCGATAATCCGCATCATTAGAATAGGGAACGAATTGATGGGCGATCAAGACAGGCGCTTGCGCGAAGCCGCCGATAAAATCGAAATCCAAGATGTTTTGGCCCGCTATTGCCGCGCCTTGGACCGTTTGGACGTCGATATGCTAGCCTCGATCTATCATGATGGCGCTTTTGACCATCATGGCCCGTTCGACAAGCCGGGCAAGGAACTGGCGCCGGAATTGATCGCGCTGGTCCGCGACAGCACGGTCACCGCCATGCACCTCCTCAGCAACATTTCCATAGAATTGGACGGCGACACCGCTTATGTCGAAAGCTATGTCACCACCATCGCCGTGCACGAGGAAACCTATGACGATATAGGCGCTCGGTTCGCCGACCGGTTCGAGCGCCGCAATGGCGAGTGGAAAATCGCCGAGCGGACCATGATCATGGAGTTCAGCCGCAGCTTCCCACGCGGCGAAGACGCGCCGATGCTGGCGATGTTCAATCGCGGCGCTCGCGACAAAACCGATCCGACCTATCAGCGCTGAGCTGCGTTACCGGAAAAAGGAGTCTCCATCGTGCTGCAAGACTTACGTGTCGGTCGCAACCGCTTCATCCAAACCGCCTTCGTGGTCGAGGATATCGACGCCGCGATGCACCATTGGCTGAAAACCTATAACACTGGGCCATTTTTCGTCCTGCGGCATGCGCAAATCGAAGACTTGCGTTATCGCGGCAAACCCGGCCAAGTTGACGCCAGCTTCGCCATGGCTCAGGCCGGGGGCATCCAGATCGAGTTGTGCGCCCAGCATAATGACGGCCCGTCGGCTTATCGCGATACCTTCCCCAAGGGCCAGGAAGGGTTTCACCATATGTGTTCGGTGACGCTGGATTATGACGCCGAACTGGCGCACTTCCGCGCGCTTGGCTTTGAACCGGCAATGGAAGGCCGGTTCGGTGAAATGCGTTTTTCCTATCTCGACACCCGTAAGGCCTTCGGTTTCATGACCGAGGTTATCGAGGAATGGGAACCGGTGCGGGCGGTCCATCAACAAGTGGCTGACGCTGCACAGAATTGGGACGGGTCCGACCCGATCCGCGAATTATAAGCGCCCGCAAACAAACGGGCGCCGGCCTCCGGCTCAGATGCGGGACGACTCGCTTCGTCCCGCATATTGTGTTATTGTAGATCGCTTTAGTCGGCATCGGGCAATGCCTGAATTCGGACGCGGGGGGGGGGGCGACTGGAGACCAAAGCAATGACGGTCATTGAAAAGATCGGTGTGACGCAGGGTTTTTTAACGCTTGAACAGCTGCGGATTAAGTCCAAGGACGAAATTCGGCCCGCGGCCGAAGCGTTTCTAAGACTTGTCGGCGAAATGGGCGATTTGAAAATCGCGGCGCTGCACAATATCGCCACCAACGCACCGATGGTCGACAAGGACGGCCACTCGCTCAACGCACAGGTGTTCGGCTGGGCCGAACATGATCTCGACAGCAAATTGCACGATCCGCGAACCGCCCTGGATTCGCCGCTGATCGCCGCATGCCGCTATGAAAGCGATATCTTCTGGTGCAATGCCGACGGCTTTCATTCAAAAACCACGACCAAATATCTGGATTGTATCGACCTGGTCAGCTTTGAACGGCGCACCCATGTCAAGGCCGCCATTGTCGCCCCCGTGCATTTGCCATGCAGCCAGATCGGCGTTGTGTTCTATTTGCTGAATGACCCGAAAAAGACCGACATGTCGGCGGTTTTCGATCAGCATAGCGACGCGCTTGCCAGCTATGCCCGCACTTTCATCACCAGCTATGTCCGGACCCTCTGCCCCGACCAAAGCCTGCCGCCGCGGTTGCGGCTCTCAAAACGCGAGGTCGAATGCCTGCATTGGGCGGCGATCGGCAAGACCGACAATGAAATCGGCATGATCATCGGCCGCAGCCCCGCCACCATCCGTTTCCACATCCACAATGCCTCGCAAAAACTGGACACGGTCAACCGCCCGCAAACCATCTGCAAGGCCGCCCAATTGGGCTATATCGCCTTGATCACCTAAGGCAGTGGCGCGCCCGGCAGGACTCGAACCTGCGACCCCAAGCTTAGAAGTTTTGGCCTTTACCGTTTCATGCCTTTTCCATTGTTTCCAATAAGCACAGTATTTCCTTGTTTTCCGCCTTTTTGCGCGCTAGCATCCGTTCAATTAGCGTTCATTCGTTTCCGGGCATTACATCTAAAGCGTTACCTATACGTTACCTAGGAAACATTAGGAAGGGAAGATAATGAGGCTCACGGATAGCAAAATTCAAGCGATCAAACCACCGGCAACCGGACAAGACGAACATGCCGACCACCTTGTTCCAGGCCTAAGGTTGCGTGTTGGCAAGTCCGGGCGCAAGTCGTGGATTGTCCGGGCGCGGCTGCATGGCCGATCCAAGAATGTGACACTGGGCCAATATCCGGTTATTGCCTTGGCCGATGCGCGCCAAGCGGCGCGGTCGGTGCTGATCGACTTGGCCAAGGGCGCGGATCCCATGACGGAAAAGCGCCTGCAACGGCAAGAGCGGTTGCGCCAAGCGGATTTGACGGAAAATATACTGGATGCATTCATTTATCGGCACGTTGTCGTTAAAACCAAGGCATCGACCGCTGAAATTTTCAAGGGCTTGATCGAGAACCGAATCAAGCCCGCTTGGCGCGGCAAACCCATTAACGAAATATCAAGGCGCGATGTTCTTGCGCTGACAGATGCTGTCGCCGATGCTGGCTTTCCGGTTGCCGCGAATCGAACTTTCTCGATTATCAGGCGATTTTTTAGCTGGTGTGTCGAGCGCGGGATTGTCGAGGCATCGCCTTGCGCCGGCTTGCGGGCACCGACCAAGGAAACCAGCCGCGATAGGACGCTGAGCGACGACGAATTGCGGCTCGTTTGGCTGGCTGCCGAGCGCATTGGCTGGCCGTTCGGGCCGATGACCCAGCTGCTGATCTTGACTGGCCAGCGGCGCGGCGAAGTCACCGGAATGCGTTGGAGTGAGCTGGAAGGCAATGTGTGGATCATCCCCAGGGAGCGCGTCAAAAACGGGCGCGAACACGCGGTGCCGCTGGCCGGTCAGGCGCTGGACATTCTTGAAAACCTGCCCCGCCTAGGGGATTCGCCGCTGATCTTCACCACGAACGGCAAAACCAGTGTCAGCGGCTTTTCAAAGGGCAAGCGCCATATCGATGCCGCCGTGAAGGCGCTAGCGGGGGAAGATGACCCGCTGGACCCCTGGACCCTGCACGATCTTCGCCGCACTTTCGCCAGCGGTTGCGCGCGCCTTGGGCAGCCGATTCATGTGGTGGAAAAGTTGTTGAACCACGCAAGCGGCAGCTTCAGCGGTGTTGCGGGCGTTTATCAACGCCACGATTTTTCAAGCGAAAAGCGCCGGGCAATGGATGTCTGGGCGCAACATGTTGTCGGGCTGATCGAAGAAGGCAAGCCGGCGGGCAACGTTGTGCCGCTGTCGGGCATAAAAAAAGGGCGGGACCGAAGCCCCGCCCAGTTTGGGCACTGAAAGGTCTGTTTAGCTGGCCGAAAAGCGCAACAGTTTGATAGCCTCGCTATTCACCACGCCGCCGCCGACGCGCTTGGTGGCGTAAAATTGCACGTTCGGCTTGGCCGAAAATGGATCGCGCAACAACCTCAGGCCGGTGCGGTCGGCGATCCGATAGCCGCGCTGAAAATTGCCGAATGCGACGGACAAGCTGTTGCTCGCAATGTTCGGCATATCTTCGGCCTCGACCATTCGGAAGCCTAACAATTGACTGGGTTGGCCTTCACGCAAGCTCGGTTGGAAGATCGGGGCGCCGTCCGCGTCCTTGAATTTACGGACGCTTGCTAACGTGTTGGAGTTCATCACCCAAACCGCGCCGCTTCTATATCGTGGCCTCAGCGAATGCACCACGTCGATCAACAGGTCAGCGCGCAAACTATCATCGCCGCCGGCATTGCTGGGCCAAGCACCATCAACGCCGCTCGCAAGATATTGCAACGTCCCGAATTCTCGGTCGCTGTCGCCGGCGGTTGAGATCGGATATTGCAGAAACCCGCGCGGCTGGCCGACACCGGTGCCCGCCACGAATGCCTGCCCCTCTTGCACCGCGAATTCTTCGGCAATTTCAGACTCTAACCACGCGGCGGCATCGAACGAACTATCATCGAGCAGCTTTTGAGTTGCCACCGGATTCGCGAATAATTCCGCCGTCGAAATTTTAATTCTCTTCAATTCCGGCGTCTCGGTTTTTGGCCTATCCTCGGTCTCGCCGACCCAGCCGGACTGCGTGCCTTTTGCCGAAACCAGAATCGTCAATTCTGCCGTGCCGACACTCGTTACCGTCGCTATCGAACGTATTGGGGAAATGTCGCGCAAAAGCTCCTCGATGCGCCGGTCGATCTCCTCGGGCACCGCGAATCCGCCATCGGGCTCGCGGTTTACGGACAACGCTTTTGCCTCGATCTGGCGCAAGCCGCTTTCATCGCCGCGCCGCGCAAAGGCCGCGAATGCCGCCTTGGCCTCGCCATCATCGCCCCCGCCGGCGGAATAATCGCCACGCTGCATCGCGATTTCAAGGGCGTCGAGCCGCTTTTGCTGATCGCTCAAAACTCTCAGGCCGCTGTCGTTGAATTCCGTCAGCAATTCGGTCAATTTCTGTTCGCGTACATTGTCAAACATGTTTCGTTCTCCTAACTATCGTCATCCGCCCAAGCGGCGGAAATGTGAGCGGGATTGTCGGCGAGCGCCATGCGTTGCCCAATTTCATGGACCCGCCAAAGCGGCAGGGCCGCGACGATTTCCAGGCCATGGCGGGCGGGCTGCGATAAGTTTTCCAGCGAGAAAACGCGGTCGGGCTGGCCGGGCTGCTGGATCATGGCGATGCGCCGGCTGCGGTTGATGCACAATTCGCCATCGGGTGCTGGCGCGCCCGCGTAGCCACTTTCAATGATCGCGGCGACCGCCTCGTGCAGATTTTGGCCGCCATCCGTTAGGCTTGCGAATAATTTGAAGCCTTCAACGGCCTGCCGCCCGGTACCCTGCGTCAATATAGCGATCAGCACTGACGCAGCATGATCCGCTGTTAGCTGTGCGACCGACCGCCCACGCGAAACCGGTAATATGCGGTGCGAAACTAATTCTTGCGCGAACTGCTGCGCACGATTGCGCTCGACGATTCGGGTTAGAATTTCGACGAGATCGGACACGGCTGCCATAAATTTTTCTCCTTCCAAAACAAGATGATGCCCGACGCTGGGAAAAATGTCAAGCGTTTGGGTTGACAAATGCAAATCAAAGGGATTAGATAGCTCCTGCACGCAATTGCAATATAGCGAGGACAGCTAATGACACTTTTAAATTACGAAGATCTTAAGAGATTAGGCATTGATGCGTCAAAAACGAATTTGTGGCGAATGGAACGCCAAGGCAGGTTCCCGCGCCGCATCCGGCTGTCTTACAGAAAAATAGCGTGGGACGCGAATGAAATTCAAGAATGGCTGCAAGCACGCGCCGATGCGCGGTTCCAAAAATGACCCCCGCCGCGATGCACGCCGAACGCCGGGCGCGGATTTCCGCCATTTATCCGCATTGCGACCCGCATACACTTAGTTTGCGCACCGAACTGGCTGTTGCTGAAGAAGTGCTGCAGGGTGCGCTGGCCGACCTCGATGGCGCGCCGGGCGGGCTGGCCGAAACTCTCGCGATGGCGGGCATAATCGCCGGGCGGGCGAGTCGGTCGAATTGGCCGGAAACCGAGTTAAAACAAGCACTTCATGCCGTGAAATGCGCATATTTTTGCTGCACCGGCCTGGCGCGCCTGTTGGAAGATTGCAATGAATAGCTACACAAACGAAAGAGATCCGTTCGAATTGGCCGACCCGGCAGAGCCCGATTTTGTTGCCGGGCGCATCACCGCGATTGCCGCCGCGCGCCGGGCCGAAAAAGGCGTCCAGCTTTGCGAATTGCGCAACGTGAAAAGCGAACCGATCCGCTGGCTTTGGCCGGGCTGGCTGGCGCGTGGAAAGTTGCACATTCTGGCCGGCGCGCCTGGGACCGGCAAAACGACGCTGGCCCTGAGCTTGGCCGCGACTTTAAGCCGCGCGGGCAGCTGGCCGGATGGCAACGCCGCGCCTGGCGGAAACGTTCTCGTTTGGTCGGGCGAGGACGATGTCGCCGACACGCTGGCCCCTCGCTTGCGCGCCGCCGGTGCCGATGAACGCCGGCTGTTTTTCATTCAATCAATGATCGATGGTGGGCGGACAGTGGCCTTCGATCCTGCGCGCCACATGATTGCCCTGGGCGATGCTGCCGCCCGGATCGGCGATGTTGCCATGCTGATTGTCGACCCTCTGGTTGCAGCCATCGGCAGCGCCGACAGCCACAAAAACGCCGAAACACGGAATGCGCTCGCCCCCCTCGTGGCGCTGGGCCAGGAACTTGACGCCGCCGTCCTTGGGATCAGCCACCACTCAAAGGGCACGCAAGGCCGTGATCCGGTCGAGCGCGTGACCGGCTCAATTGCGTTTGGTGCGCTGGCCCGGATCGTCATGAGCGCCGCCAAGGTCGAGAACCCACAGCCCGGTCAAGCCCGGCGAATGCTTGTTCGGTCGAAAAGCAACATCGGCCCCGATGGCGGCGGCTTTGGATATGACCTTGTGATGGTCGAGGCGTCCGGCATCGAGACTTCGCAAGTTTGGTGGGGCAGTGAAATTGAAGGCAGCGCGCGCGAATTGCTGGGGATTGCCGATGCACCTAGCAATGGTCCTGGCAGGCCTGATGATGCAAAGTCGGATGCTAAGGAATGGCTGCTTGAAATGCTGGCCGATGGCGCTGTCGAGGTCCGCGAACTCAAAACTGAAGCCACCGCTGCCGGCATGAGCTGGCGGACCATCGAGCGTGCAAAGGCCGAACTGAAGATCGAACGTAGCCGAAAGTCTGTCGGCAACCAGGGCGAAGGTGCCTGGCTTTGGAACCTGCCCTATCCGCAACACCGCCAACCCTATACACAATAATATTGGCGGCCTTGCCAATTGCCACTAAGTTATTGATTTGATTGAGGTACAAAAGACGATAAATCCGCAACACCGCAAGTCCGCCAATAATATTGTGTGAGGAATGTTGTGGCGGTGTTGCCAAATTTGAAGAGGAAAGCAACCGATGACAGACACCCATAACTTAACGACAGAGCAACGCGAAACTTTGGAAATGATCAAGGTGTTAATGCAAGAGATTAACGCCGCCCAAGAGGCCAAAACCAGCCTTGTCAGCATTCGCGCAGCCCTGGCCGCCGTGACGATCCTGGTAAGCGAAACCCCCACCAAGACAGCAAAAGCCAGCCCAAGAATACGTAGCCTTGGCCGAGCGCAGCCGTTCGAGGAAAATTGACAATGGGCCCGCATCACATAGTTGACCTACTCACGAGTAGATAACCATACTGGAGAGTATTTTTGATGCGACCACCTGATGCGCAGTCTTGTGTTTATTTACAAAGACTTAGCTATATCAATGAGTTAGAATTTCTGCCCTGCTATAGGTAATGCATAGGTAACGAGGAAGGTCATTTTATGCCCCGAGCGCGCAAAAAACCGTACCAGGTCGGCCCATGGTCGCAACCTGAGCGCATCATCAATGCCGACGCTCGCAGCCGCGAAGGCAAGGCGCTGCAATCCGCGATTGCCGATCTGGGCGATCACGTCGGCGGTCAGCCGAACGCCGCCCAGAGGATGCTCATTGCCAGCACCGCGACAATATGGGTTCGGCTTGCGATGATGTCCGCAAAATTGGCTGAAAGCGTCGAGATCAACGAAGGCACCCAGCGAAGCTTTTTAGCTTGGAATAACACGCTTCGCCGAAACTTGGAGACCCTCGGCTTGCAACCGGCGGCGGTCAAGCAAGTCAATGTGCGCTTGGCCGACATTATTGAGGTTGAAAACGATGACTGAAAAGCCCGCAAAAGTTGCGAACATCCTCGATGCGATGCACCATCCCGACCTGTTCGGCCCACACTTTGAAGGCGGGACCTGGGAAGCTTGGCAAGCGTTCCTGGCGGCGCTATTCGGCTTGCAAATGAGCGCTGACCAGCGGCGGATCTATCGCCAATGCACGGCCCGGAAATCGCCACCACGGGGGCAATATAATGAAGCCTGGTTATGCGTTGGGCGGCGTGCGGGCAAAAGCTTCATTGCGGCGATGATTGCCTGCTACCTGACCGCAATCCGCAATTATCACAAACACTTGAAGCCGGGCGAGCGCGCCACCGTGATGATCATCGCCGCCGACAAGGATCAAGCCGGCGTGATTATGGGCTATGCGCGCGCCCTCCTTGAAAGCACGCCGGTGTTGAGCGCGCGCGTGCAGCGCCAAACCGCAACGAGCGTCGACTTGATGGGCGATGTGTCCATCGAAGTGCGCGCCGCGAATTTTCGAAGTGTTCGTGGCCGGACGATAGTTGCTTGCATCGCCGATGAAATTAGCTTTTGGCGATCCGAAGATAGCGCCAACCCGGACCATGAAATCCTCGCCGCCATCAGACCCGCCATGGCCACCATACCGAATGCCCTGCTTTTGTGCCTGAGCTCGCCATACCGCAAGGCCGGCGCGCTCTATGAAGCCCACGCCAAGCACTACGGCGTTGATAAGTCTAAGGTCTTGGTCTGGCAAGCCGCCACCGAGATCATGAACCCGTCAATCGACAAGACGATCATCCGCCGCGCCTATGTCGATGACCCCGTCGTTGCCGCCGCCGAATATGGCGCGCAATTCCGCGATGATATTTCCGGCCTGATCGACCATGAGACGCTGGCGGCTTGCCTGCGCCCCACCGCCGCGCCATTGCCGCCACAACCCGGCATCAATTATCGCGGGTTCGTCGATCCCAGCGGCGGGCGCGCCGATGCGTTCACGTTGGCGATTGGCCACCGCGAAGGCGAAACCCGTGTCATCGATGCAATTTATGCGCGTGAAGGCAAGCTAGTGCCCGCGTCCGTGGTTAGCGAATTCGCCGCTATCCTGAAGCAATACCGGATCAGCCGGGTGACAGGCGACGCTTACGCCGGCGCGTGGCCCGCGCAAGAATTTGCCCGGCATCATATCAGCTATGAGCGCGCCGGCATGGCGAAGTCCGATCTATATGTACAAGGGCTGCCATTGCTCGCCAGCGGCCTGGCCAGCTTGCCCAGCGATAAGAAGCTTGTTGCCGAAATCACCCGCTTGGAGCGCCGCACAACCCGAGCGGGCAAGGATAGTGTGGATCACCCGCGAGGCGGGCACGACGACCGCGCCAATAGCGTGTTCGGCTTGCTGAGCGTACTATCGGCCAACCGCCTGGAGCCGCGTATCCGCAAGCTGTTCGACGATGACGGCCCATTGCAGCCGGCTGACAGCTTCACAGAATTGGCATATGGGCATAATCACGTTTTCCGTGCGCTGGGGCGCGATTAGCATTTTCCAGCATCCCGGGGCCCCAGATGGGCCGCAATCCGCACCACGCGCGCGCATATCAAACCGCCAGCCTCACTCGCGGGAATATCGCCTTGCCCGCATATCAAACCGCTAGCCTCACTCGCGGGAATATCGCCTTGCCCGCATATCAAACCCGCCTGAACCCCCGTTGTTACCTAGAGCGTTACCTAGAAGCTTTTTGCGGTCGATTTTTAGGTTAAGAATGCCGTGTAAGTCTTTGTTTTTATTGGCGCGCCCGGCAGGACTCGAACCTGCGACCCCAAGCTTAGAAGGCTCGTGCTCTATCCAGCTGAGCTACGGGCGCCTGATGCGCGTTTATTTGAAATTCTCGGCATAGCTGCGCAGCGGTAGGCTGCGGCGGTGTTCCGGCAACACACGAAAATCGATGCCATGCTTGCTGGCATAGGCAACAGCGTCGTCCTTGCTGGGGAAGCGCAGTTTGACTTGACCCAGCGTGTCGGCGGAGCCGGCCCAGCCCATCAACGGGTCGGGCCGCTTGGCCATGCGCGGTTCGAACTCCAGCACCCAGGTTTTGGTATTGGCGCGGCCTGATTGCATCGCGCTTTTGGCGGGCCGATAAATGCGTGCGCGCATCGCCTGTTCCTCTCCCTTGGCATTTGCTTCATCCAGTCCGCGCCGATAGATGGCGCATCCGCCGGAATGGGTCAAGCTTGGACCCATCGCGGGCGGCCTGTGACAATTGTGGGATATTAACTATAGCCTTTGATTCTTTCGCTTTTTTTGCAGTTCTATTTCCATTATCCTCATGCAATTGAAACTGATGCGTGGACCGACAGAGGACACAGGATGGCATTGGAACATGTGTTGCGGCGCGCTGTTGTGCGCGGCCGAGACGTTTTCGATCAAAATTTGCATGCGCGGTTTGCAAATGTTGCCAACATAAATCGGATCGAAGACTTGGCCCAACGCAAGGCACGTGCAGCCGAATTGAAGTCGCAACTCAAGAAGGGCGCTGGCCTGTTCAGCTTTAGCCTGTTGGCGGCCTGCGGCGGCGGTGAGGACCCGGCGCCGATGCCACCTCCACCACCACCACCTCCTCCCCCGCCGCCACCGCCGCCCGCGGCAAGCAACGACACGGTATCGGTGGCCGAGGATTCAGGCCCGGCGGCAACCGTGGCGCCTGGCGTGCTGGCCAATGACACCGGCGCTAATCTGACCGTCGCGCAAACCGGCCTCAGCGTCGCCACCTTGGCCGCCGCCAATGTCGGCACCGCTTTGGCCGGCACATTTGGCACCTTGCAAGTCAATGCCGATGGCAGCTTCACTTATGTGCTTGACAATGGCGACGCGCAGATTCAGGCGCTGAACGTCAATGACAGCGTCACCGATACATTCGCCTATCAAGCCTCCAACAGCGAAGGCACCGACGACGCGCTCATTACCATCACCATCACCGGGGTGAATGACGCGCCGGACGCCGGCAATGATTTCACGGCGTTTTTTGACGCCGCTGGCGCTGGTGGCGCCCTCAATATCGCCGCGCCGACCGATGTCGATGATGACGACACAACGCTGACAGTCACCGTCGATGATGTGCCGGTCGCCGGCCAAGTGCTGAATGGCGCCACGCCGCTGGGCGAAAACGACGTCATTACTCCGGCTGAACTGCAAGGACTGACCTTTGTGCCGGACGCCAATTTTGTTGGCCTGGCCGGCGAATTCACCGTCGATGTGTCGGACGGCGGCGGCGCTGTCGATTCCAAAACCATCACCCTGGCCGCATTCGGCCCGCAAATCGATTTGGGCACCTTGAACGGCGCCAATGGTTTTGCGCTGACGGGCGGCACCGGCGCCGCCGCTGTCGCCGGCGGTGGCGACTTCAATGGCGATGGCATTGACGATCTGGTGGTCGGCTTTGGCGGCTCCGGCCAAGCCTTTGTGCTGTTCGGCGATGGCGAAGGCAATTTCGCCGCCAACACCAATCTGGCTGGCCTCGGCGCCGGCGTCCTGACCATCAATGGCGAAACCGCCGCCGACGGTTTCGGCAGCACCGTGTTCCTGGGTGGCGACATCAATGGCGATGGCCGCGCCGATCTGGTGGTCGGCGCGCCATTGGCCGACAATGGCGGTTTCGCCGATGATGGCTCGGCCTATATTCTGTTCGGTGGCACCACGGCCCCCGATCTGGCGGCGCTGAACGGCAGCAACGGCGCCAGAATCGTTGGCGGCGACAGTTTCGACAATGTCGGTTCCGCACCCCAAGGCATCAGCATCGTGGGCGACATCACGGGTGATGGCTTGGCCGATGTGCTGGTCGGCGCGCCGGGCGCTTTGCAACAAGGCGTCGCTGAAGATGACCGCGGCCTGATCGGGATCAAGCATGGCGCGCAAGGTGGTTTTGGTTCAGGCGATCTCGTTTTTTCCGGCGCCGGCACGGGCGAAATGGATGTCGATGACCGTATCGGCGGCAGCTTTTTTGACAGTGAGGACCGCACCGGTAGCGTGCTGGCGGGCGGCGGCGATGTGAATGGTGACGGTGTCACCGACTTTGTTGTGGGTGTGCCCAATTCCGACGTCGGTGAATTAGACACCCAGACCAATAATAATGGCGTGGCTTGGGTCATTTTCGGTCGCGAGGCCGGCTATGGCGGTGAGCCTGGCGCCAACCCGATCGAGACCACCAGTACCTTGGTAAACGGCAGTGGTGGGATCGGCGGCAATTTGGGCTTCAAAGTCACCTCCTCCAATGTTGGTGACAATCTCGGCGCCTCGGCGGCGATTGCCGATGTCGATGGCGATGGCATTGCCGATGTGATTTTGGGCATTCCCGGCTTCGACGGCGCGGCCGGCGCGAATGTTGACAGCGGCGCCATCGCGGTCATCTTCGGCGGTCAGATCACGCCCGGCGATACCGTCGACATCAGCGCGCTGAACGGCACCAATGGCATCCTGATCGAAGGGCCGTCGGCTGGGGGCGGCTTTGGCACCTCAGTCGCCAGTATTGGCGATTTCAATGGCGACGGCTTTGACGATTTCATGGTCGGTGCGCCCGATGAAGGCGCCAATGGCAATGCCTATGTGGTGTTCGGCAATGCCGCCTTGGGGACCAGCCTGACCGCGGGCGACTTTGTCACCACCGATGGCATCGATGTGTTGAAACTGTTGGGTGGCGCCGCCAATACCGGCAACACGGTGGCGGCGGCTGGCGACATCAACAGCGACGGCTTTGCTGATGTGATTGTCGGCGCCGATGAGGAAGCCTTCGTCGTTTATGGTTTTTCCAATGCGGAAGACCAGACCGGAAACAGCGTCAACATGGCCGCCTTTGGCGATGATAGCAGTGATTTTACCAGCACCGCCGGGCTAGGCAGCAGCGACGACTTGCTGGACCCCAGCGCCGCCATCGTCTAGCGGGCGGTCATTCAACACCTGCTCCGGCGCGGCAGGGACGTGTATTGTGGCGGGCGCAAGCGACCAGTCGGGCGATCGCCGCCGGGTCGATGGGCTTGGCCAGAAATTCATTCATGCCGGCAGCGGCGGCGCGTTGGCGGTCCGCCGGCTCACTGGCGGCGGATACCGCGATGATCGGCAGCGCGCCAATCGGCCCCGGTAGGGCGCGGATCAGCCGCGTGGTCGCGCAGCCGTCCAACCCGGGCATGCGCACATCCATCAAGATCAGGTCCGGCGGCAAGATGCGCGGGTCCTGCAGCCGATCCAAGGCGGCGCGGCCATTGGCCAGGGTTTCCGCCCGCCCGCCGGCATGGCTCACCATCGCATGCAACAAGGCGCGATTGACGGGATTGTCATCAACCACCCAAATCAGCGGCGCGTCGGCGGCCAGTTCGGGGCTCGGCGCCATCACCTCCGCAGCCAGGGGCAGCCTGATGCGCAGAGCCGGCGCGGCGCCATTGCCAACACCAAAGTCGACGCCGCCACCCATCAACGCCGTCAACGCCAGGCTCAAGGCATAATCGGCCCCTTCCCGGTCGAAGGACTGCGCGCTCAACCGCAGCGCCAATTGGCCATCGCGATAATCGGCGGCAAAACTGGCTTCAGCTGTGTTGGCCGAAATGGTGACGGACCCCAATAAATGCCGCAATAATTGCCGCAAACGCTGCTCATCCGCGCGGACATGAGCTGGAACCGCCGGACTGAGCCGCCATTGCAGATGGCGCCAGCGCTCGCGCTCTTCTTCTAGCACCGCCCGCAAAGGCACCGCTTCAGGCGCCAACAGCACGCGCCCCGCTTCGATCGCAGCCAGTTGCGCCAAGGCGTCAATCGACGCCAACATCGCTTGGCCGGACTGCTCCAACAAGTCAAGCAGGCGGTGCTCGTCGGCGCGCAGTGGCGCATCGCGCAGCAGTGCCACCACGCCCATGATGCCATTGACCGGCGTGCGCAAGTCATGACGCATCAATTTCCACGCCAATGCCGGAAATCGGGCCGGCTGCGATTTGGATTCAAAGTCCGCCATGGCTGCCTGCATTTGCCCTCGGGGTTTCAGGTCTCTGTTTAGGCGCAATGGCGCTAAGAAACTCTAAATTTACGTGCATTTATTAATTCATAAATACGCATAAGTTGTATTCTGCCCCGCCTCAAGCGGCCAGGGCCTTGACCCAGCGATAATCGCCACTACACCCTTGCCTAACAGCAACCGGAACTCAGCCCCATGGCGCCGTCGATTCCCTTCATTGCCGATGAACAGACCCAAGCCGGGATTGTCTATCGCCCGGCGGCGGGATTGCGGCGGCTGGTGGCGGCCAATCCTGGCCCATTCACCTATACCGGCACCGGCACGTATGTTTTGGGGGAAGAGCGCCTAGCGGTGATTGATCCCGGCCCGGCCCTGCCCGACCATATCGCGGCCCTGCGCGGCTTGGTAGACGACGCCCACCTTGAAGCCATCATCGTCACCCATAATCACCGCGACCACAGCCCGGCGGCGGCGGCGTTGAAGGCCGCGACCGGTGCGCCGATCCTAGGTTGCGCGCCGCTGACACGCGGCGGCGACGGCGGCCATGCCGATGAGGGCCTCGACACCGCCTATCGCCCCGACCGGGTATTGGCGGATGGCGAGACCATCGCCGGTGACGGCTGGACCCTGCGCGCCCTGGCAACGCCAGGCCATATCTCCAATCATCTGTGTTTTGAATGGCTGGAGGCCAATGCGCTGTTTTCCGGCGATCATGTCATGGGCTGGTCGACCAGCGTGGTGCTGCCGCCGGAAGGGGACATGGGCGATTATGTCGCCAGCCTGAGACGGGTGCGCGACCAAGGCTATGACCGGCTATGGCCCACCCATGGCCAGCCGATTGACCAGCCTGGCCCGTTCATCGACGCCCTGATCGCCCATCGCCGCGCGCGTGAAGCGCAAATCCTGGCATGTTTGGAAACCGGCTTGGGCGACATTGGCAGCATCGTCGCCCAGCTTTACCGCGACGTGCCGCACCATTTGCATGGCGCCGCCGCCCAGTCGGTGCTGGCGCATCTGATCGATTTATGCCGGCGCGGCTTGGTCGCCGCCGACCCCGCGCCGGACATCGACGCCCGATATCATTTGCGCGGCCCCGGCCTTGCGACCGACGCGAAAAACCACACATAATAAGCAGCACTGGGAGGTATTTGGATGGACAAACCCGTCAATGACCGGTTGATCGACGCCCCGCCCGCCGATTTAAAGGCGGCGATCAATGCCTTGCGCAAGGAACGCAAGGCGGTGATCTTAGCGCATTATTATCAAGACGCGGCGATCCAGGACATCGCCGATTTTGTCGGCGATAGCCTCGACCTCAGCCGCAAGGCCGCCGCCACCGACGCGGAAGTGATCGCCTTTTGCGGTGTCCGTTTCATGGCCGAAGTGGCGAAAATCCTGTCTCCAGACAAAACCGTGATCGTGCCCGATATCGAAGCCGGTTGCAGCCTGGAGGACAGCTGCCCGCCGGACGCCTTCGCCGCCTTCCGCGCCCAGCATCCCGATCATATCTCGCTGACCTATATCAATTGCTCGGCAGCGGTGAAGGCTCATACCGACATCATCGTCACCTCGTCCAATGCCGAATATATCATCAACCAAATTCCGCCCGAACAACCCATCCTGTTCGCGCCCGACAAGCATTTGGGAGCTTATCTCAAGCGCAAAACGGGTCGGGAAAACATGCTTTTATGGGATGGAACTTGCATCGTACATGAGCAGTTTTCCGAAATCGAGCTGATCAAGCTGAAAGCTCGCCACCCGGATGCCCCGGTTGCGGCCCATCCGGAATGTCCGGCGGCCATTCTGGATCATGCGGATCATGTTGGTTCGACGAGTTCGATCCTCAAATTCGCGCTGGAAAGCGACGCCCAAACCATCATTGTCGCCACCGAGCCACATATCATTCACCAGATGGCACTGAAGGCGCCGCAAAAAACCTTCATTGGCGCGCCCGGCGCCGACGGCAATTGCAATTGTAACAACTGCCCGTTCATGGCGCTCAACACCATGCAGAAACTCTATTTCGCGCTGCGCGACCTCAAGCCTCAGGTCGATGTGCCGGAACCACTGCGCCAGGCCGCGTTGAAGCCGTTGCAGCGGATGTTGGAGATGAGCCCGCCAGCGGCGCCGGCCACCGATGTGTCGGCGATTGGCGAAAGTCGCGCGCCGGCATGAGCGCCCTGCCCTTCAACGACATTGCTCTGGCCGGCTTTATCGCCGACGCCCTGGCTGAAGATTTGGGCGATGGCGACATCACGGCGCAGGCGGTGATCCCGGCCAATGAGCCGTTCAGCGCCGCTATGGTCGCCCGTCAGGCCATGGTCGTGGCGGGCCTGCCCTTGGCGGTGGAAATTTTCAAGCATCTCGACCCTGCTGCCCAAATCGACTTGCTGGCCGCGGATGGCCACCAGGTCGAGGCCGGTCAAACCCTGCTCAGCATCGCCGGCAATGCCCGCGCGATTTTGGCCGGCGAGCGCACCGCGCTCAATTTGGTCCAGCATTTATCCGGCATCGCCAGCCTCACCGCCCGTTATGTCGCGGCCCTGGCCGGCACCCGGGCAACATTGTTGGACACCCGCAAGACGCTGCCGCTTTATCGCGGCCTGGCCAAATACGCCACCGTCCTGGGCGGCGCGCATAACCACCGCATGGGCCTGTATGACGCGATCCTGATCAAGGATAACCACATAGCCGTCGCCGGCAGCCTGACCGAAGCGGTGCGGTTATGCCGCGATGCCGGACATGCTGAAATAGAGGTGGAATGCGATACCTTGGCGCAAGTGCGCGAAGCCATTAACGCCGGCGCCACCCGCATTTTGTTGGACAATATGAGCCTTGAAGAATTGCGCCAAGCTGTCGGCATCGCGGAAGGGCTGGTCAGCCTCGAAGCCTCCGGCGGGGTGACCTTGGAGACCATCCGCGCGATCGCTCAAACCGGCGTCGATTATATATCGGTTGGCGGCGCGCTCACCCTCTCCGCGCCGGCCATGGACATCGGCCTCGACTACGCACCGCTCGGCTGAACGCTTCAATGATCGGCGTCGGCGGTCATTAAGCTGTCGATGCCGGTGTCGAACGCCAAGCCCTTGGCGGTGATCACCAGTTCAAAGGGATAGGCATTGCCAACCAGGCCCTTACGGGCCAGCGCCTCCCAGACATTGGCATTGCTCAAGCCGCTGGCAAAGCGGCTGGGCACCACCTGGTCGCCGATATGGACATGATCGCCATGCGGATGCGGCAATTGCAGGATCGTCGCATTGCCCGTCTCGGCATCGACCTCGGCGACATCCGGGTGCCGCGCCAATTGTTGCAGCAATGCCAATGTCCGCCGCTGCAAATTATTCAGCTTCATCCCCGCCATGTTTGCAACCCCTGTTGTTCGGCCTTGCCAAACCCAATGCTGAGCCAGTCAGTGCCTTCCAATACCGGCCGCTTGATCAAGCTGGGATGCGCGTCAAGCAGGCCCAGGGCGTCGGTTTCAGCGCGAGCCTGCGCCGCTGCGTCCAGCTTGCGCCATGTCGTGCCGCGGCGGTTGATGACCCGCTCGGCGCCCAATGCTTTCAGCCACAACGCCAGCCGGTCTCGGGGCACGCCATCGCGGCGAAAATCATGAAACCGATGCGCGATGTCATGCGCCGCCAACCAGGCACGGGCCTTTTTCACGGTGTCGCAATTGCTGATGCCGTAAAGCACCAGTTCATTCATAGCCTTCGCGTTGCTCATGTTCCGCCAGTCCCAATGGATCCATGTGAATCAAAATTTCGGCATGAGGATAATGCTCGCCCAGCACGCCTTCAATCTCATCGGCGATGGTATGGGCTTTGGCCAAGGTCATTGCCGGATCAAGCGCGATGTGGAACTGGATGAAGGCGTTGGTGCCGCTGGTCCGGGTTTTTAGTTCATGCACCCCGGCCACGGCGGGATTGGCCAAGACCATGCCGATAATCCGCTCGCGCTCGTCTTCCGGCCATTCGCGGTCCATCAGCATGTCGATGGCGCGGCGGGCCAAGCCCCAGGCATTCCAGCCTAGAAAAGCCGCAATGCCCAGGGCGAATAGAGGATCGACAATCGTGGCATCGAACCAGGCATTGGCCACCAAGGCCACGATCACCCCGGTATTGAGCAGCAGGTCGCCGGCATAGTGCACGCTGTCGGCTGCGATCGCGACCGAACCGGTGCGCCGAGCGACATGGCGTTGATAGGCGACCAAGGCCAGGCTCAGCACGATCGCCAGCCCCGAAACCGCGATGCCCAGGGGCGCCCGCTCCACCGCTTGCGGCGCCGACAGACGCGCCAAAGCCTCCATCAGCAGAAACACTGCCGAGCCAGAGATCACCGCCGCCTGAAACAATGCGCCCAGGCCTTCCGCCTTGCCATGGCCAAAGCGGTGGTTCGAATCAGGCGGCAACAGCGCCTGGCCAATCACGAATAAGGTCACCAGCGACGCCACCAAATCGAGGCTGGAATCCAGCAAGGATCCAAACAGTGCCACCGAGCCTGACAGCAGCCAAGCCGCCAGCTTGGTGGCAATCAAGATCGCTGCCACCGTCACCGACGCCAGCGCCGCCCGGCGCATGGCGCGATGGTCGGCCTCTTCCAGGCCGATGCCGTGTTCAGGCAACATGATCAAGGAAACAGCCGCGTGCCGGTCCATGCACCATCGGGCTGGCGGACGAACCGAACCCGGTCGTGCAACCGAAAGGGCCGGTCTTGCCATAATTCAATGGCCGCCGGCGCAATGCGAAAACCGCTCCAATGCTGGGGCCGCGGCACAGCGCCAATGGCGTGTTTGGCGGCATATTTGGCGACCGCCTTTTCCAGCGCCCAGCGGCTTTCAAGCGGCCGCGACTGCGCCGAGGCCCAGGCGCCGATCTGGCTTTGCCGGGGACGCGAGGCAAAATAGGCATCGGCCTCGGCGCTGCTGACCGGTGTCACGTCGCCCTCCACACGCACCTGTCGGCGCAGGCTTTTCCAGTGAAACAACAGTGCCGCCTTGGCATGCCGGGTCAATTCCCCGCCCTTGCGGCTTTCGGTATTGGTGTAGAACACAAATCCGTCCTCGTCCCAGCCCTTCAGCAAGACCATCCGCAGCGACGGCATGCCGTCCGCCCCCACGGTGGCCAGCGCCATCGCGTTGGGATCGTTGATTTCTTCTCGCTCGGCAGCGGCGAACCAAACGCCGAACACCGCCAAGGGGTCGCCCGTGGGATCGATCAAGTCTGAACCAGACACCATGCCTCACCTTGCTTCCACGCCCAGAAAGCGCCACAAAAAGAACGTTAAGCTGCCGCTGTCAAGTGACGTGCGTCATGGCGTCACCGCCGATACGGCCAGCAATACAGGAGAGAGCGCATGAAACCCAGTTCGATAACGGCTAAAATCGCGGCCGTGGCCGTGCTTGGCCTGACTCTGAGCGGCTGTGATGGAAATAATCAAACCCTTGGCACCTTGTTGGGCGCGGGTGCCGGCGCGGGCCTCGCGCAAGCTGCCGGTGGCGGCACTGTGGCCATTGTCGCCGGCGCGGTGGCCGGTGCTTGGCTTGGCAGTGAGATCGGCAAAAGCATGGACCGTCGCGACCGCGTGGCGATGCAGGAAACCACCCAGACCGCCTTGTCGACCAGCCCGGCCGGCAGCACCTCGTCCTGGAGCAATCCGGATTCGGGCAATAGCGGCACCGTCACCCCCCAGCAGAAATTCACCGACAATAACGGCCGGCCGTGCCGAGAATTTCAGCAAACCGTGAATGTTGATGGCAAAACCGAAACTGGTTATGGCACCGCTTGCCAGCAAGCCGACGGAAGCTGGGTCGTGGTCGCAGGCTGATCGTCCCGACCTAAACGCTTCACAAGGCGGCTGCGAACACCTATCTGTTCATGCATGTGGGTTTGGACAAAAGAAGCATCATGAACGACCCTTATGCCGTTCTCGGCGTCGCCAAGACTGCCAGCGAGGCTGAGCTGAAAAAGGCTTATCGCAAGCTGGCGATGGAATATCATCCGGATCGCAACCGCGATAATCCGGCGGCGGTCGAGCGCTTTAAGGAAGTATCGGCGGCCTATGATTTTCTCAGCGATCCCGATCGTCGACGCCAATATGATGCCGGCGAGATCGACGCCGAGGGCCGGCCCAAGGCGCCTTTCGGTTATGATTATGCCGGTGCCGGCGGCCCCGGGGCGGGCGCCCAACATTATGAGTTTCGCGGCTCGCCGGAAGATTTGTTCCGCGATCTGTTCGGATTTGGCGGCGGCGGTGGCTTCGAGGACCTGGGTGAAGCACAACGCGGCAGCGCCGGACGCCGTGGCTTTCGCCCGCAGCGACGCGGTCAGGACATCAATTACAGCCTGACCGTGGACTTTCTCGACGCCGCGCGCGGGGGCGAGAAAACCCTGACCCTGCAAGGCGGCAAGACCCTGAAAGTGAAGATCCCGGCCGGCCTGAAAAGCGGCCAGCAAATCAGGCTGGCGGGCCAAGGCCAGCCCGGCATGTTGGGCGGACCCGCCGGCGATGCCTTGATCACCGTCACGGTGCGCGACCATCCCTTGTTCCGTCGCGATGGTGACAATCTGTTGCTGGATTTGCCGATCACGCTGCCGGAAGCGGTGCTGGGCGGCAAAATCAAGGTGCCGACCCTGGAAGGCTCGGTGATGCTGACCATCAAGAAAGGTACCAGTTCCGGCCAAACCCTGCGGTTGGCGGGCAAGGGCTTCGCCAAGGGCAAGGGCGCCGGCAGGGGCGATCAACTGGTCACCGTGCAGATCGTATTGCCCGACGATCAAGACGGCGCCCTGGCCAAGGCGATCGAGCAATGGCAGAGCAATCACAGCTACCGGGTGCGCGGCAAGCTTGGATTGGATTAAGCGGTGGCAAGCGCCCTCACTCTTTGGCGCATTGCCCGCGGCACCGTCGCCGGTTTTATGCGCCATGAAGGCCCGGTGATGGCCGGACATCTGGCGTTTCTCGGCCTGATGTCGCTATTTCCCTTTTTCATCTTCTTGATGGCGGTGGCGGGCGCGGTCGGCGGCTCGACCCTGGGCCGTGAAGCCATTGCACAAATACTGGCGACCGCACCCGAGCAGGTGTCCGCCATCATCGAGAAGCCGCTGATGCAAGTGCTGGACGGCGCCGGCACCGGCATTTTGACTTTCGGCATCTTGGTCGCCATCTGGACTGCCGCCAGCGGTATCGAAGCCGCCCGCACCGCGGTGCGGCGGGCCTATCGCAATCAGGCGATCCGACCAGCCTGGAGCCGCCGGCTTGAAAGCCTTGGCCTGGTGGTGGCAGCGGCGGTGCTGATCCTGATCGGCATGGCGATCCAGGTGATCGGGCCGGTGCTTTGGTCGGCCATCAGCGGCCATTTGCCAATGCCGGGCCTGTTCGACCTGCTATGGCGTTGGCTCCAGTTTTTCCTGTCGCCGCTCAGCCTGCTTGCCGCGCTATATTTGAGCTATTTAGCGCTCACCCCACGCCGCATCGCGCCGCGCATTCGCCTGCCCGGCGCCCTGGTGGCGCTGGCCATGTGGCTGCTCACCGCCAATGGCTTGTCGCTTTATCTCAAATATTTCGGCCGCTATGACATCGTCTATGGCAGTTTGGGCGGGGTGATGATCGTCTTGATTTTTTTGTATCTGATCGGCATTGCCTTCATTCTGGGCGCGGAAGTCAATGCGGCGGCGACCCGGCATGCGCGGCTGGCCAACCGCCAAGCCCAACGCCAAGACGGCGACAGCGATGCATCGGCCCGTTCCGACAGTCTGGCGCATGCGGGCGATCGCGGTTAAGACTAAACGGGCTTCGGCCTGGGCGCGAAATGGGAGAGTGTAGAGATGAGCCAAAATCAGGGCCTGATGGCGGGCAAACGCGGATTGATCATGGGGGTGGCCAATGACCGTTCCCTGGCCTGGGGCATTGCCAAGGCCTTACATGCCCAGGGCGCTGAATTGGCCTTCACCTATCAAGGCGAGGCCTTGGCGCGGAGGGTCGGTCCGCTCGCCGAAAGCGTTGGCGGCTCGATCCTGCTACCTTGCGACGTCACCGATGAAGCGTCCATCGACGCCACCTTCGAGGCCATTGCCAAGGCTTGGGGCGGATTGGACTTTCTGGTCCACGCAATCGGCTTCTCCGACAAGAACGAATTGCGCGGGCGCTATATTGACACCAGCCGCGATAATTTTCTGATGACGATGGACGTGTCTTGTTATTCCTTCACCGCCGTCGCCCAGCGGGCCGAGAAACTGATGTCATCCGGCGGCAGCATGCTCACCTTGACCTATTATGGCGCTGAGAAAGTGATGCCGCACTATAATGTCATGGGCCTGGCCAAGGCGGCCTTGGAAATCTCGGTCAAATACATGGCCATGGACCTAGGGCCCCGCAATATTCGCGTTAACGCCATCTCGGCCGGACCGGTCAAAACCCTGGCGGCCTCTGGTATCGGCGATTTTCGTTATATTCTGAAATGGAATGAGTTAAACGCGCCCTTGCGCCGTAATATCACCATAGACGATGTCGGCGGCGCTGGGCTTTATCTGTTGTCAAACCTGTCCAGCGGCGTTACCGGCGAAGTGCATCATGTCGATTCCGGTTATCATGTCGTGGGCATGAAGGCGGAAGACGCGCCCGACATCGCATTGGCATGAAGGCGTAAGCGGTTATGTCATTTAACAGTTTCGGCCGGCTGCTGCGGGTCACCACCTGGGGCGAGTCGCATGGCCCGGCAATCGGCTGCGTGATCGATGGCTGCCCACCGCGCTTGGCGCTTAGCGAAGGCGATATTCAACCCTGGCTGGACAAGCGGCGGCCCGGTCAATCACGCTATACCACCCAGCGCCGCGAGCCGGATGAAGTGCGCATTCTTTCCGGCGTGTTCGAGGGACAAACCACCGGCACGCCGATTTCCCTGCTGATCGAAAATGCCGATCAACGCAGCAAGGACTATGGCGACATCAAGGATAAATTCCGACCCGGCCACGCCGATTATGCCTATCACGTCAAGTACGGCATTCGCGATTATCGCGGCGGCGGGCGCTCGTCGGCACGGGAAACCGCGATGCGGGTGGCCGCTGGCGCCGTCGCGCGCAAGATTTTGGGCGACGGCATCCGCATTCGCGCGGCGATGGTGCAAATGGGTCCCCATGGCATCGACCGCGCCCGTTTCGACTTGGACCAGGTTGACGCCAATCCGTTCTACTGTCCCGACCCGGTCAGCGCCCAAGCCTGGGCTGGCATTATGGACGATGTGCGCAAACAAGGCTCGTCCCTGGGCGCGGTGATTGAAGTGGTAGCCATCGGGGTGCCGGCGGGCTGGGGCGCACCGATCTATGGCAAGCTGGACGCCGACCTGGCGGCGGCGATGATGTCGATCAACGCCGTCAAGGCGGTGGAGATTGGCGACGGCATGGCCGCTGCCGCTTTGTCCGGCGAGGACAATGCCGATGAAATGCGTGCCGGCGCCGATGGCCGTCCGGTATTTCTGTCCAATCATGCCGGCGGTGTGTTAGGCGGCATATCGACGGGTCAGGACATTGTCTGTCGGTTTGCGGTCAAGCCAACATCGTCGATCCTGTCGCCACGTCGCACCGTCGATCGCAGCGGCCAAGATACCGACATCGTCACCAAGGGCCGCCATGACCCCTGTGTCGGCATTCGCGCGGTGCCGGTGGCGGAAGCCATGATGGCGTTGGTATTGGCCGATCATCTGCTGGCACAGCGCGCGCAGTGTGGCTAATCTTAGCGCTTCAACCGCGCGGCACGATTAGCCGAAAGACCGACCCCCGGCCGGGAACAGAAAAAGCGTCCAGCCGATAGCCATGCTCACGCGCCAGACTGGCGGCGATGGCAAGGCCAAGACCATGGCCAGGGCCATGGTCATTATGGACTTTCGAGGCGCCATTGCGCACGCCAGCGGCGCGCGCCAAGCCATCGAAAATACGGTCCAGGTCCGCTGCCGCAATGCCAGGGCCACTGTCATGGACTTCAATGACAATTTCCGTGCCGCGCCGCCGGCAGCCCAAGAGCACCTTGCCGCGATCAGTGAACCGAATGGCGTTGGACATGAAATTGCTAAGAATACGCATCACCACCAGCGCGTCAGCATCGACGGTCAGGCGACTGGCCACGCAGCGCAGCGCCAAGCCCCGCGCGGCGGCATCATCAGCGAACATGAAGTTTAGATTTTCCAACACGGTCGCAATCACGAACATATCGCCAGCGCCGGTGGCCGTCAGCGGCTCGTCCGCCACCATGCGCGGATCATCGCGCGGCGTTTCCTGTAAATAGCGTTCGATCATTTCCTCCAAATAACTCAAGCTGCGTTGCAATTGGGCGATGGTCTGACGCTCGGCCAAGGGATGGCCAACCAATTGCAGCATCGCCGCGCGCAGACTGTAGAGCGGCTGGCGCATGTCATGGCCGGCGCTGGCCAGGACCATGCCACGTGATGCCGCCAGCCGCTCGGCGTCGCCCAAGGCCCCGCGCAGCATCGACAAATGATGCTGGGTCTGAAAACTGCGGCGCAGGGCATCGTCGCGGTCCAGCCGCAGCCGGTTGATCTGATCCATGATCGCCGCCGACATCATCAACACATCGACCACCATGCCAATGCGCAGCAGATCGAAGCCGGCATAATTGTCGGCAATGCCCGGTATCCATTGAATGAAGGCGGTCAAGACCGTGCACAGCAGGATGAACGACCAGCCAAACAGGAAAAACCGCGTGCCGGCGCGGCCACGGCGATGGGCGATCACGCCCACCATCAGAGCCGCCGCCGCAACCAACACCGGCAGGATGAACGCGGCTTCCTTGACCAAGCGCTTGTCGAACAGCAAATAAGCCAGCATGAACAAACCCGGCAAGCCAATCAGCGCCCACATAAGCCAGTCGCAATAGCGGCCAAGATTTTTAGTCGCCAAAAAAACCCGCGAGAAGTTGGCCGCGCTAGCCACCAGCAACATCGCCAAGGGCGTGGAGGCATGGCTGTTCCAGAGCGGCGCGCCGGGCCAAAGATATTGAAAGGCATAGCCGTCGATCTGGGCGATATACAGCAGCACCGCGACCAGAAACAGGATATAGGCGCCAACCACATGCGACGGCCACAAGAACATCAGGATCAAGGCATAGACGATGGTGAGGCCCAACAGCGTATAAAACGCCACATGCTTCAACAATTCAGGCAAGCGCCGCTCAATGAAGCTGGCTTCGGTCTCGATCATCAATGGCAAGGCGGTGGTGCCTTCCGAGACATAACGGATCAACAGGTCCGCTTGCTGGCCGGCGGCCAACGCAAATTTACCTGACAACACCCCCAACGCCACATCGCGCGCGTCATAGTCCCGGGTTGGGCGGTCATGCACCAACAGGCGCGGCGCCCCTGCCCCCGCCGTCAGCAAATAGGCGTCCAGTTCGGTCATGAAGCGGGCATTGAGGTCAAGCCGCCAAGTCCCCGCGGCATCGCCGGCATTGACCAAAGGCAAGCGCAGCCAAATCGCCCCGTCGATATAGCCAAAATCGACATGCCGGCGATTGAGATCCTGAAATTGGAGCGCGACTTCCGGTCCCAGCATATCTTTCAAATCAAGATCGTAGCTTGGATCGAGAAAATATTTTATATGCGGCGCAAGGTTGCGCGCGGGCGCGTCCGGCTCTAGTTTCAGTTGCGCGGCGGCGGAACCAATAGCATGACCGAAAAGGCCAAAAAGCAATGCCAAAACAGCCAGAATGCGCCAGCGCTGGACTATGCTCCGCCGACCCTGCATCCCGCGCCCCCAGGTTTTTTTGCTAAACACCGGTCAAACTAAAGCCTGAGGCAGAAATTACAATTGTAACAACCTATATCGTGGTTCAAGTTTGAGGCGAGAGGATCAACAAAGCATGGCGCATAGCGTGATTATAGCCGACGATCACGAGATCGTTCGCCAAGGCGTCCGCCAAAGCCTCAGCGGCCATGACTGGCTCGACATCGTTGGCGAGGCCACCAACGGCCTGGAAGCCATTCGCTATGTCAAAACTTTGCGCCCGGATTTGCTGCTGTTGGACTTGGCCATGCCTTATTCCAAGGGCATCGAAGTGTTTACCGAGGCGCGACGCTGGAGCCCGGATACCAAGGTCATTATCTTCACCGGCATGACGGCGCGCGGCTTGGCGCGGCAATTAATTCACGCCCAGGTCGACGGGCTTGTGCAAAAAAACGGCTCGGTCGATGAATTATTGGCCGCTATCAAGTCGGTCTTGGCTGGCAAACCTTATATCGACGAGGCGATGGCGCTGGACGCGGCGGAAGGTGGCGAGGCACGGCTGACCCCACGCGAAATGCAAATTCTCAGCCTATTGGCCAGTGGTAATTCTTCCAGTCAGATCGCCGATGCCATCAATATCAGCCGCCGCACGGTGGAAAATCATCGCGCCAATATCATGCGCAAGGTCGGCGTCAATTCAATCGCTGGCTTAATGGCCTATGCGGTACGCGAAGGTTTGCTAGAGCCAGAACGACAAATGTAATACCATTTTGGTAAAATTTTGCCTGCCTTTCCGCGTATTTGACCCAAATTTTGAGTATTTGGCGTCATGGCCCCCGGTGTCAAATCAGCACTAACATCAAACACCTTCTCGAAGCGGCTGTTTTCGGCCGTCTGCGGTAGGTTATTGGGTTAGGAGGCCAATCTAACCCCGACTTCAATGACGGCTTCGCGCCGTCATTTTTTTTATCTCCCGCCAAACTGCAATCGTCGGATTGCCCGCACCGGCTGTAAAACTTGATTAACTCTCTTCAGCGACAATCCAGCCCTGGTGGCAGGAGCGATGCGATGCTGAACGGTTTGCACCAAGCCGACTCGTTTTTGGCCGGCGAGGCCGACCAATGGTTTGAGCGCAACCGCGATGCCTTGGCGCAACGCAGCGCTGAGGACGACCCGGTGATGGCCGCCATTGACCGCCTGGGCGTCATGCCGCGCCGCGCGGTGGAGCTTGGCGCCGCCAATGGCTATCGGCTGGACTGGATGCGGGAATATTTCGGCACCGACGGCATTGGTATCGAACCCTCCGCCGCCGCCGTTGCCGATGGCCGCGCCCGGTTCCCGGAGATCCGACTGGAACAAGGCTTGGCCCACGACATTGCCCGTCTCGACGGTCCGTTCGATATGGTTGTGTTCGGCTTCTGCCTTTATCTGGTCGACCGCGACGGCCTGTTTGGTCTGGCGGCGGCGGTTGACCGCGCATTGGCGCCGGGTGGGCACCTGGCAATCTTTGATTTCGCGCCGCCAGTACCCCTGCGCAATGCCTATGCCTATAAAAGTGGCCTGTTCAGCTATAAGCTGGATTATGCCAGCATGTTCGCTTGGAACCCCGCTTATGTGGAAGTTTACCGCCAGCTCAGCGATCATGATGGGCGGCCCTTCGGCGGCGACCCCAATGAAGCGGTTGGAGTCTCCGTGCTGAAGAAAATCCCCGCCCGCTATGCCTATGTGCGCGGCGACAGTTTTGGCGCCTGAGCCGTTCAGCGCACAAACAGCGCCGCCAGTTCGACCTCCCGCGACCACAGAAATTGCCCCACCGGTCGCACCCAGGCCAAGGCATAGCCGCCGTCCACCAGCAGTCGGGCATCGCGCGCAAATGTATTGGGGTTGCAGGAAACCATCATCACCCGGCCCACACGCGCGGCGGCCAGATTGGCGGCTTGAGCCATGGCACCGGCGCGTGGTGGGTCCACGATCACCGCATCGAAAGCAGCAAGTTCCTCCACCGTCAGCGGCCGCCGGAACAAATCGCGATGCGCGGTGGTGATGGGCTTAAGTCCATGGCCGCCCCCGCGCGCGGCTTCCAATGCCGCCAAGGCGGCGCGCTGACCTTCCACCGCATGGACCAATGCCCATTCCGCCGCGACCAAGCTGAAACTGCCAAGGCCCGCGAACAGATCAGCGATGCGGCGGCAGCCTTCCAGGCCGTCGCGCACCGCTTGCTGCAAGCTTTGCTCGCCCGCCTTGGTTGCCTGAACGAACGCGCCCGGCGCCGGACGCACAATGGCGCGGCCAATCGTCAAAACCGGCGCCCGGGCCATCAGCGCGATCTCGGCATGGCCTTCCGACAAAAACGAAACACGCGCCAGATCATGCACTTGAACAAAATTACTCAGATCCTGCCTGAAGTCTGGCCCATCCGCCGTCAACCCCTCGAGCAGCAGATCGACACCAGTCTCGCTGGCCAAAAGCTGGACCCGGCCAGCCCGCCGGCGCGGCAAATAGCAAGCCAACAAATCGCGCAGTGGGCCAGCCAAAGCCAACAAGCGCGGGTCCAAAACCGGGCAAGCGGTTAAATCGACCGTGTCATGGCTGGCGCGGCCGGAATACCCAAGACGCAGCCGGCCCTCATGCCAGCGCGCTTGCCAGGCCGTGCGGCGGCGGCTGCCGGGTGAAGACACCGCGGCCGCTTCAATGCTGGCCGCCGTCACATCCTGCTGCGCCAGTGCGACCCGCACCCGGTCGGCCAGCCAGGCGTGGTAGCTGCGGTCATCGACATGCTGCAAAGCGCAACCGCCGCAGCGACCAAAGTGTATACAAGCCGGGGTCCGCCGGTGCGGGCCATGGCCAATGACGAGGACCGCGTCACCGTCGCGCCGCACTTCGTCACCCGGCGCGCTGAACGGCACATAAAGCGGGCCTTCGGGTGTTTGCGCCACGCCATCGCCGCGCGCAGCCAAATGGCTGATGGTGAAGGCGTCAGCCACTGCCCTTCTCCGCAGCGATCAGGAATTCGACATTGCCTTGCGGTCCGGTGATCGGACTGCGGCACAGGCCCAGCACCCGCCACTCCGGCTGCCCGTTCAGCCATGCCGAGATGTCGTCGCACACGGCCTCATGGACGGCCGCATCACGGACCACGCCGCCCTTGCCGACCGCATCGCGGCCAGCCTCGAATTGCGGCTTGATCAAGGCCAGCAGCCGCGCCTTCGGTCGCGTCAACGCCAGGGCGGCTGGCAGCAGGGTTCTCAAGCCAATAAAGCTGGCATCGCAAACCACCAGGTCAACCGCCTCCGGTATCTGCTCAACCGTCAAATAGCGAGCATTGGTGCGTTCCAGCACGACCACGCGCGGATCATTGCGCAATGCCCAGGCAAGCTGGCCATGGCCGACATCGACCGCATAGACCTTGGCCGCTCCATGCGCCAGCGCAACCTGCGTGAAGCCGCCGGTTGACGCGCCAATGTCCAGCACGACGGCGCCTTGGGCGTCCCAACCGAAATGCGCGAAGCCATGTTGCAGTTTAAGCCCTCCGCGCGAAACCCAGGGATGATCCTGACCACGCAGGCTGAGCGGCGCATCCGCCGCCAGTATATCGCCCGCCTTGTCGACCGGCTTATCGCCCGTCAACACTTGCCCGGCCATGATCAAGGCTTGAGCGCGGCTGCGGCTGTCGGCCAGGCCGCGCGCCACCATCAATTGGTCGGCCCGCATTTTGGCCTTGGCCGCCATCGCCGATCAGTGATCGCGGTTGACGACAAAATGGGCAATCGCGCGCAGCAAATTGCCGCTGTCGCCAAATTCCTTCAAATGGCGGATCGCTTGATCGACCAGCATTTGCGCTTGCTGACGCGCCCGCTCGACCCCAAGCAGCGACACGAAGGTCGCCTTGCCGGCCTCGGCATCTTTGCGCGCGGCTTTGCCCATGGCTTCGGGATCGCCGTCAACATCGAGCAAATCGTCCGCGATCTGGAAGGCCAGCCCCAAATCATGGGCATAGCCACGCAGGGCCTGACGCTGGCTGGGCGAGGCCTTGCCCAAGATGCCGCCGCTTTCCGTCGCGAAACTGATCAATGCCCCGGTCTTGAGCTGCTGCAGCCGGGTGATGGCGCCAAGCTCGTTGGAGTCTTGTTCCGGCGCGTAAATGTCGATGGCTTGGCCGGCCATCATGCCGGCGGCGCCGGAGGCATGCGCCAATTGCCGCACCAATTCCAACCGAACCCGATGATCGGCATGCACGGCTTCATCGGTCAAAATTTCAAACGCCCGGGTCAACAGGCTGTTGCCGGCTAACAGCGCGGTTGCTTCATCATACGCCTTATGGGTGGTGGGCCGGCCACGGCGCAAATCGTCATCGTCCATGCAGGGCAAATCGTCATGCACCAGCGAATAGCAATGGACCATCTCGATCGCCGCGCCCACCTGCAGCGCCGCCTCGCGCGAGACCCCAAATAACTGCGCCGACGCCAGCACCAGCAGCGGCCGCAACCGCTTGCCGCCGCCAAGACAGGCATAGCGCATGGCCTCCAACAGCCGCGCCTCCGGGCCCACCGGCTGCGGCAACAAAACCCCCAGCCGCTCCTCGATTGCCTGCGCCGTCGCCATCAAGGCGGCGTTCAATGCCTGCGCACCATTGCTCATGCCGTTGCCTGTTAGTCCGTTTCAAAGGGCGCGGTACTGGGTTGGCCGTCCGCGCCAATTTGGATTTTTTCGATTCGCGCCTGGGCGGTTTTCAATTTCGCTTCGCAATGGCGCTTCAACTGATTGCCGCGGCCGTAAATGGCGATCGATTGCTCCAGGTCCACCTCGCCCGTTTCCAGTTGATGGACAATCGCCTCCAACTCACGCAAGGCATCCTCGAACGACATGGCCTTGATATCATCAGGCAGGTCGTTGGTGTCGGTATTTTCGGTCGCGCTGTTCATGGCCGAACCCTAGAGCATTGTTGCGGCCCGCAGGTCAAGTCATTCCCGCGCCGCGCTTGGCCAATTCCTCGGCCTTGAGTTCTTTTTTCGACAATTTTCCGACCATGGTCTTAGGCAGTTCGTCGCGGAATTCGATTTCCGCGGGCCGCTCCACCTTACCCAAACGGTCTGCCAAAAATGCCTGCAAATCCGCCGCGTCCAAGGTCTCGCCCTCGCGCAAGGCGACAAACGCCTTCGGGACCTCGCCGCGATAGTCGTCGGGCACGCCGATGACCGCGACCTCGCGCACCGCCGGATGCTGATAAATCGCTTCCTCGACAATGCGCGGAAAGACATTGAAACCGCCAACCTTGATCAAATCCTTTTGCCGGTCGACAATGAATAAATACCCATCCTCGTCCAGATAGCCGATATCGCCGGTGCGGAGCATGCCGCCATGCAAACAATCGGGCGTATCTTCGGGATGGCGCCAATAGCCGCGCATGACTTGCGGCCCCATCACCCTTATCTCGCCGGCTTCACCCTGCGGCAAAATCCGGTCAGGGTCTTCGGGGTCGGTAATCACAATGCTGGTGCCGGGAATCGGCATGCCGACCGACCCCGGCTTGGCCAAGCCATAATAGGGGTTGGTGGCGACCACGCCGGACGACTCGGTCAAGCCATAGCCTTCACGCAAGGTGGCGCCGCTCAGCGCCTCGAACCGCTGCTTCAATTCCACCGGCAGTGGCGCGCCGCCAGTGATCGACAAACGGATCGAACTGAGATCGTAGCGGGCCAGCCGGGGATGATGGATCATCGCCGTATACATGGTTGGCACACCGGGCAACAACGTCACCTTGCGCTTGGCGATCAAGCGCATGGCCTGTTCCAGCTCGAATTTCGGCATCAAGATGATCTCAGCCCCCATATGGGTGGCCACGTTCAGCACCACGGTCATGGCAAAAACATGAAACAGCGGCAATGCGCCCAGCACCCGGTCGCTGCCGAATTGGGCACGCGGATCATAACGCACCGCTTGCAGCGCGTTGATATAGAGATTGGCATGGGTCAGCATCGCGCCCTTGGGCACGCCGGTGGTGCCGCCGGTATATTGCAGCACCGCGATATCGGTTTCGGGATCGATCTCGGCCGGCGTGACGGCGCCATCATTGTCCATCAAATGCGCGAGGTCGACATGGGCCTCATCGCGGCGATAGCGGGTGCGCTCGCGGCCACGGAACATGGTGTAAAGCAGGTTTTTGGGAAACGGCAACACATCCGCCAAATTGCCGATCACCAATTTGCCCAGCGCGCTTTGCGCCTTCACCGCCTGCATTTTGTCCAGCAGCATGGCCACGTCCAGCGTTACCATGATACCGGTGCCGGAATCCTCGACCTGTGAAATCAGTTCTGGCACCGAATAAAGCGGCGAGAAATTCACGACCGTACCGCCGATTTTCAGGAGCGCATAATAGCAGATCACATATTGCGGGCAGTTAGGCAGGAACAAGCCAACCCGGTCGCCCTTTTTCACCCCCAGCGCCTGAAACCCAGCCGCTGCCTGCCGCACCAGGTCATAGACCTCGGCATAGCTATAGCTGCGGCCATGAAAATAAAGATGCGGCAGATCGGGAAATCGCGCGGCGGCATTCACGAACAGGCTGTGCAGGGGCGCTGGTTCAAACTGCTGATGCCAGTCCACGCCTTCCGGATAATGCGCCAGCCAAGGGCGCGGCACCGTCAAGGCGTCTGCACTGTCAGCCATGGCCGTATTCTCCGTTTTTGCATCTCATGGTTTAGTTTACGGCAACAGAGGTCAACGCCCTACTAATATGTGCATCATCAGCCGCGCGCCGCCAAGGCGGCGATGGTGGGGCGCGTCGGGCTTTCGGTGGCGCGGCGTTGATAGAAATCGACACCGTCCCGGCGCTGACGTTCCACCAGTCCGGCGGCTTCCAAAAAGCGCAAATGCGCCAGGGTTTCACCAATCGCCATGCCCAGCACCAAGGGTTCCTCGAATTTTTGGCCGAAAAGGGTATTCAAGGTCTCAATCGCGCGCTTGGGCCGGCCCAGATTACGGGCCAGCCGCTCAAGCTTGGCGCAATGGCCGTCGATCAGCGACTGCAACCGCAATTGTAGGCCATAAAAAGGCTCATTATGAGCGGGGAACGCCAACAGATTGGCCGGCAGAAATGCTTTCAGGCGATGCAGCGAACGCAGCCAGTCGCCCAGGGGGTCTGCCTCCGGCTCGCGCGGGAATACCGATACATTAGGCGAAATGCGCGGCAGGATCTGATCGCCGGTAATGATCACGCCAAGTTCGGCGCACATCAAGCAGGCATGTTCAGGCGAATGCCCCTCGCCGACCACGATTTGCCAGTCGCGCCCGCCAATGCGCAATATTTGGCCATCGGTGAGACGGTGATGAAATACCGGCAAGGGCGACACCACCCGCGCGAAATTGCCGAAGCCGCTTTTGCGCCGGGCTTCCAATTGGTCGTCGTTGAAACCGGCGGCGCGGTAGAAGGCCAACACATCCTCGGGCACGCTGTCGCCGCGCTCCGCCGTTAGCAAGCTGGCGACCAAATATTCGGTCCGGGTCATCAGCAACGGCGCGCCGGTCCGCTGATGCAACCAGCCGGCCATGCCAACATGATCGGGATGCATGTGGGTGACAATGATCCGCGTTACCGGCCGGTCGCCCATAACATTTTGCAGCAGCGTTTCCCAACAAGCCTGGATCTCGCGAGTCCTCAGCCCGGTATCCACGATGACGAAGCCCTCGCCATCTTCGATCAGCCATAAATTGATATGATCCAGGCGCATTGGCATCGGCATCCGCACCCAATAGACCCCGGGCGCAACCGTGATGGCGACCCCCGGCGCAGGCGTTGCCGCAAATGGATATTCCAGGCCGGTAACAGCCGCGTCCTGATCGGAAAACAGCGATTCATCATCCATGAAATGGCTTCTCCTAAAGCGCCAATTGCGCCTCGTTCAAGGCATAGTGGGCTTCGGCGCCGCGCGTCAATGGGCCCAGCAGCGCGACGGCTGGTGGTAGGATTTGCTCAATATAAAAGCGCGCGGTGGCGATCTTGGCCGCATGGAACGGATCATTGCCGCCCTCCGCCAGCGCGGCAGCGGCGACGCGCGCTTGTTCCGCCAGCAAATGCGCGCCCAATACGGTGGCGAACATGCGCAGATAGGGCACGGCGCCGGCGGCGGCGTCGTCCGGCCGCTCGCCGCCCCTGCGTAACAGCCAGTCGCTGGCGGTCTCCAACGCTTGGGCGGCTTGGGTCAAATCATCGCGCCACGCCGCCAGCTCACCTTCCAGCGCCGCCGCGTCATCGCGGATCTTGGCCAGCAAATGCCGCCAAGCGGCGCCGCTGCCAGTCGGCAGCTTGCGGCCAACCAGGTCGATCGCTTGAATGCCGTTGGTGCCTTCATAGATCGGCGTGATACGGGCATCGCGATAATGCTGGGCAACGCCGGTTTCCTCGATATAGCCCATGCCGCCAAACACTTGGATCGCCAACGACGACACTTCGACACCAATGTCGGTGGGATAGGCTTTGGCGATCGGCGTCAATAAATCCGCCAATGCCTGCCCCGCCGCCCGCGCTGCGGCGTCGCCGCCATGATGGGCGCGGTCAACCGCAGCGGCGGTCAAATAGACAATCGCCCGCGCGGCTTCGATCTCAGCCTTCATCGTCATCAACATACGGCGGACGTCGGCATGCTCGATGATCGGCACCGCCGCGCCACCCTTACCGAATTTGGCTGACTGCACCCGTTCGCCGGCATAGGCCAAGGCGGCTTGATAGGCCCGCACCGCCACGCCTAAGCCTTGCAGGCCAACATTGATTCGGGCGTTGTTCATCATCGTGAACATGCAGGCCATGCCGCGATTTTCCTCGCCGATCAAATAGCCGATGCAGTTGCCGTCATCGCCATAAGACATCACGCAGGTCGGCGATGCGTGAATACCCAATTTCTCTTCCAGCGACACACAGCGCAGGTCATTGCGCGCGCCCAAGCTGCCATCGGCCTCGACCAGATATTTCGGCACCAGGAACAGTGAAATGCCCTTGGTGCCTTCTGGCGCGCCGGGCAGCCGCGCCAACACCAGATGAATGATGTTCTCGGCGCAGTCATGCTCGCCCCAGGTGATGTAAATCTTGGTGCCGGTGATCTTGTAGCGACCATCGCCCAGCGGTTCGGCCCGGGTTTTGAGGGCGCCGACATCGGACCCGGCCTGTGGCTCGGTCAAATTCATGGTGCCCGACCATTCGCCCGACACCAACTTCGGCAAATACAAGCCCTGTTGCTCGGGGCTGCCATGGGCCAGCAAGGCCTCGATCGCGCCTTGGGTCAAGGTCGGGCAAAGCGAAAACGCCATATTGGCCGAGGTCATCGCTTCATGCAGCGCGATTTGCACCATGAACGGCAAATCCTGACCACCAAACCGCGCCGGCGCCGACACGCAATTCCACCCGGCCTCAACATATTGCCGATAAGCGTCCCTGAACCCATCGGGTAGCCGCACCTGGCCATCCGCCAGTACCGCGCCTTCACGGTCACCGATGGCGTTCAAAGGCGCGAACACCCCTTGCGCGAATTTCGCCGCTTCGGCCAGAATCGCATCCAACAAATCCTCCGACAGATCGGGAAACGCGCCGCCGCGCGCCAGGGATTGCCAGTCGCAAATACCGTCCAGGACAAAACGCATCTCGCGGACGGGGGCACGATAATCCATAATCAAGGTCCTTTGGCTGCAGCCATTTTTTTGACGGCTTGTGCGAGTTAAACTATGTCTCGTCCAGCCAAAGGGCAAGCTGCTCAAACAAAGCAGGAATAACCGTGAATTTTACCGACAAGATCATCCCGCCCACGCCCCAAGGCATTACCCGCGCTGCCGCCGCCTTGGCCGGAGGCGCTTTGATCGGCCTGCCGACCGAAACGGTTTATGGCCTGGCCGCCAACGCCAATGATGGCCAGGCGGTAGCGCGGATTTTCGACGCCAAGCAAAGACCGCGCTTTAACCCCTTGATTTGTCATGTTTCCGATATGGCGCGCGCTAAACAAATCGGGTTCTTTTCCGACGCCGCCGCAGCATTGGCGGCGCGTTTTTGGCCAGGCCCGCTAACGCTGGTGGTGCCGCGCCGGCCGGATGCGCCGGTACACGAACTGGTGACGGCGGGTCTGGACAGCATCGCGCTCAGGGTGCCGGCGCATCCGGTGGCGCGGGCAGTGTTGGCGGCGTTCGGCGGCGCCATCGCCGCGCCCAGCGCCAATCGCTCGGGCCGGCTGTCGCCAACCCGGCCGGCGCATGTGGTCGCCGACCTCGGTGACGCCGTCGCCCTGGTGCTGGACGGCGGCCCATGCAAGGTGGGGCTGGAATCAACCATTGTCGAAGTGGCCGACAACGGCGTGCACATTTTGCGTCCCGGCGCGGTGACCGAGGATATGTTGGCCGCCGCCACCGGCAGACCGGTCATCGCCGGCCGTGACGGTGAGGAGATCAAGGCGCCAGGACAAATGGCCAGCCATTATGCGCCGCAAGCACCAGTGCGGCTGGACGCCAGCAGCGCCAAGCCAGGCGAAGCGCATTTGGGTTTCGGCGCCATTGAGGGCGATTTGAACCTCAGTGCCGGCGGCGATCTGGTGGAAGCGGCGGCCAATTTATTCGCAATGTTGCACCAATTGGACCATCGCCAGCCAACCGCGATCGCGGTGGCGCCTATCCCCAATCGGGGGCTTGGCAAAGCCATCCAAGACCGCTTAATCAGAGCCGCTGCCGCGAAGGATTTGACGTCATGAAGCCGCCCGCCGAGGCCATGGAAAGATTGCGCCGCATCGTCGGCCCCAAAGGCTGGAGCACCGATGAATCTGAAATGGCGCCGCTGTTGGCGGATTGGCGGGGCAATTTCAATGGCCGCGCCAAAATCCTGCTCAAGCCAGCCAGCACCGATGAAGTACGGCGGGTCATTCGCTGCGCGGCGGAATATCGCATGCCGGTGGTGCCACAAGGCGGCAATACCGGGCTGGTCGGTGGCGCTACCCCGGATCAGTCGGGCGATCAAATTTTGCTGGCCTTGACCCGGCTCAACAGGGTGCGCTCCGTCGATCCATTGAATTATAGCCTCACACTCGAGGCCGGCGTCACTTTGACTGGCGCGCAACAAGCCGCCACCGCCGCGGACCGCTTGTTTCCGCTCTCGATCGGCGCAGAGGGCTCGGCGACGATTGGCGGCGCCGTCTCGACCAATGCTGGCGGCGTCAATGTGCTGCGTTATGGCACCATGCGCGACCTAGTATTGGGCCTGGAAGCGGTGTTGCCGACTGGCGAAGTGTGGAACGGCCTGAGCAGCCTGCGCAAGGACAATACTGGCTATGATTTCAAGCAGCTCTTGATCGGTGGTGAAGGCACGCTGGGCGTGGTCACCGCCGCCACCGTGAAGCTGTTTCCGCTTCCCAAGCAAACCGCGACCGCGCTGGTGGCGGTGCCAAGCCCCGACGCGGCGGTGCGGCTGCTGGCCCTGGCCCGGGCCGAGTCCGCTGACAGCGTCAACAGTTTCGAACTGATGCCGCGCATCTGCATCGATCTGGTGAAAAAGCATATTCCCGCCCTGGTCGACCCCTTGGGCAAACGCCATGACTGGTATGTGTTGATCGAATTGACCGCACCCAACGTCCATGACCCGCTGCGCAAACGCCTGGAAGCATTACTGGAACGCGCGGTTGAGGATGCGTTGGTGCTGGATGGCGTGATCCCCGCCAGCGGCATGCAAACCGCCAATCTCTGGCATATCCGTCACGGCATCTCCGAGGCTGAGAAAAAAGAAGGTGTGTCGATCAAACATGATGTGTCGGTGCCGGTGGACCGCATCGCCGCTTTCATCGCCGAGGCCACCCAGGCCTGCGAAGCTACCTTGCCCGGCGTCCGGGTGGTCGCCTTTGGCCATGTCGGCGACGGCAATGTACATTTCAATCTCTCCACCCCACCGGATATGGAAGAGGCCGATTTCAAGCAGCGTTGGGCCGACATGAACCATTTGGTGCATGACATCGTCGCCAAATATGCCGGTTCGATTTCCGCCGAACACGGCATTGGCGTGCTCAAGCGCGATGAGATGGCACGGTTGAAATCCCCCCTGTCGCTGGAGTTGATGCGCAAGCTGAAAGCCGCCATCGACCCCGACAACATCATGAACCCCGGCAAGATGCTTTAGTCGCCAGCTGCCAACATCCGTCCCGCTTCTTGGCGCCGGCATATCCGCCAGCCGCGTCAGGGCAGCCGGTTATTGGCGATCACCGATTGATACCAATGATAGGATGGCTTGGGCGTACGCTTGAGGGTCTCATAATCGACATGGACAATGCCAAAGCGCTTGGCATAGCCTTCCGCCCATTCGAAATTGTCCAGCAGCGACCAGAGAAAATAGCCGCGTAGATCAACACCCTGCTCGATCGCCGCCGCCGCCGCCGCCAAATAGGCGTTAAGATAATCGATACGGGCGCCATCACCGGCGTCGGGCGCTTGCCGGTTTGGGGCGTCGGCGCCATAACCATTTTCGGTGACATAGACCGCCATCGGCCCATAACGCTCCTGAACCGTCAACAAGGCTTCGGTGAAGGCGGCGGGCGCGATTTCCCAGCCCATGCCGGTCACCGCCCGGCCAGCCGGCGGCGGCGCCAGCACCGCGCCAATGACCGCGTCGCGGTCTGCGCTGGCATAAAGCGGGCTATAGTGATTAAGCCCAATGAACTCGACCGGTTGGTTGATCCGGGCCAGGTCGCCATCCTCGACAATGGGGCCCAACATCTCGGCCAGACGCTCGGGATATTCACCCAGATAAACCGGGTCCGGAAACGCCCTGTTCCAGAATAGATCGAGCAGGACCGCGGCCTCTTCATCGCGACTGGCGCTGGGCTGCACCGATTGCACATTGACCACCGCGCCCAAATGCAAATTGGCATCGACCGCGCGCATCGCCTCGACCGCGCCGCCATGCGCCAGATTGATATGATGCACCGCCCGCAACAGATCATCGCGGTCACGCCGGCCCGGGGCATGCACGCCATAGCCATAGCCCATCAGGCTGGCCACGCCCGGTTCATTGAAGGTGATGAAATTGCGGACCCGGTCGGCCAAGACTGACGCCGCCTCATGGGCGTAATCGGCGAACCAATGGGCGACATCGCGATTGGCCCAGCCACCCTTGTCTTCCAAGGCCTGCGGCAGATCCCAATGATAAAGGCAAACCCAGGGCTCGATCCCGGCATCGAGCAAGGTGTCGACGACACGATTGTAAAAATCGATGCCGGCGGGATGCGCGCGGCCACGGCCCGTCGGCATCAGCCTTGGCCAAGCCAGCGAGAAGCGATAGGCACCGACACCAAGTTCCGCCATCAAGGCGATGTCTTCGCGATAGCGGTGATAATGGTCGCATGCGATATCGCCGGTATCCCCACCCCTGGTCCGGCCGGGACTGTGGCTGAATAAATCCCAGATTGACGGACCCCGCCCGTTTTGCTTGACGCCGCCCTCGATTTGATAAGCCGCCGTCGATACGCCCCAAACAAACCCGTCGGGAAAAGCCGCCATTACGCCCTCTTCCGCTTTTTCATTGATGCGAATCCAGACTCCCAAGATCCAGACATGATATTCATGCAAATTGCAAAACCAAGTTGCAACGATATTCCGCCGCCGGCCAGGCTTTGGCGCGGATCCGCTGGGCAAGCCGCTGATTAGGCGCTATAGGCTTGGCGATGATGAAAGCATTGCGTTTCAAGGCCGGATCATGAGCCGCGATTATCCGGATCGGCCGGTGGTGGCGGTTGGCGTTGTGGTGGTGCGGGGCAATGACGTGTTGTTGATCCGCCGTGGTAAGCCGCCGCTGGTTGGCGCCTGGAGTTTGCCCGGCGGCGCCCAGCATGTCGGCGAGACGACGCGGCAAACCGCGACGCGTGAAGTGCGCGAGGAAACCGGCGTCACCATCGCGCTTGGCGGCTTGATCGATGTGGTCGACTATATCGACCGCGCGGATGATGGCGCCGTGCGTCATCACTACAGCTTGATCGATTTTTGGGCACGGCCCGCCAGCGACGCGCCACCGGTGCCGGGCGACGACGCCAGCGCCGCGCAATGGTGGCCGCTTGAGGCGCTGCCCGGCCTTGACTTATGGGAGGAAACCATGCGGGTGATCTTGCAAGCCCATGACATGGCGGCGCGGTCATGAACCGGCGCGCCCGCACCGGCCTTGGCATGGTGATTCTGCTGCTGGGGCTGTTTTTTTACATTGCCGCCGTCAGTTCCCTGGCGGCCTGGGCGGAACCGATGCCATTATGGCTGCAAGTCGCCTTTTACGGCTTTTTCGGTATTGCCTGGATTTTTCCCGGCCGCTGGCTGCTGAAATGGATCGGTCGCGCCCCGGCCGATGAGCTATAATCGGGCCAAGCACAGGCGCGCCAAGGAGAGGCCATGTTCAACAGGTTTTTTCTGGAATTGAAAGACGCTCGGATTCCGGTGTCGATCAAGGAATATTTGATGCTGCTGGACGCAATGAAGCAGCATGTCATCGAACGTCGGGTTGAGCAATTCTACTATCTAGCCCGCGCCGCGCTGGTTAAGGATGAAAGCCTGCTCGACCGTTTCGACCAGGTTTTCGGCAAGGTGTTCAATGGCCTGGAATTCGACCGCGACGACATCAGCGCTGAGATTCCAGAGGAATGGCTGAAGAAGCTGGCCGAACTGATGCTGACGCCCGAAGAAATGGAGCAGATTAAGGCGCTCGGCTCGTGGGAAGAGATCATGGAGACGCTAAAAAAGCGCCTCGAAGAACAACAAGGCCGGCACCAAGGCGGCAATAAATGGATCGGCACCGCCGGCCGCTCGCCCTTCGGCGCTTATGGCTATAATCCGGAAGGCGTCCGCATTGGCCAGAAGGAAGGCCGCCATGGCCGCGCGATCAAGGTTTGGGATAAGCGCGAATTCAAGGACCTGGACAACAGCCGCGAATTGGGCACCCGCAATATCAAGATGGCGCTCCGGCGGTTGCGCCGTTTTGCCCGCGAAGGCGCGGCGGTGCAGTTCGACCTTGACGGCACCATCAAGGAGACCGCGCGCAAAACCTATCTCGACATTCAAATGATGCCGGAACGCCGCAACGCTGTGAAAGTGTTGTTATTGCTGGACATCGGCGGCTCCATGGACCCGCATGTGAAAATGGTCGAGGAGCTGTTTTCCGCCGTCCATGCCGAATTCAAGAACCTGGAACATTTCTATTTCCACAATTGCGTTTATGAGGCTTTGTGGAAGGATAACCGGCGGCGCTGGAGCGAAACCACGCCAACTTGGGACATTCTGCATAAATTCCCTCATGATTATAAGGTGGTGATGGTCGGCGACGCGACCATGTCGCCTTATGAAATCGTCCAGCCTGGCGGCGCCGTCGAACATTGGAACGAAGAGGCTGGCGAGGTTTGGCTGCGCCGCTTTCGCGAGATTTATGACCGGCTGGTTTGGATCAATCCCACGCCCGAGGCGCATTGGGGTTATCATCATTCGGTCGGCATGATCCAACAGCTTGTTGGCGGCCATATGTATCCCTTGACCCTGGATGGCCTTGACCGCGCCATGCGCGCGCTGGCCTCATGAGCCAAAGCCCGGTGCGCGCGCTTATTCAATCCCTGCTGATCTTGGCCGGCGTCACCGCGCTATATCTGGCGTATTTTTGGGTTGAGCGGGACTTTGGCGCCACCGCCAAGAATGTTTTTGTCGCGGTCTTGGCAGTGGCCGCCATGGCCTTCCTGCTCATCCGCCGGCAAAGCGGTAAGAAGCCCTAAGTACCGCCATCGCTTTTGTCGGCATTTGCGCATAATTGCGCAGGCTCCTTAACGGAAGTTTTAGGCCGAAGACCCTAGACTTACGCTCAAGCATCTGATTTTATTGGTCACTCAGGCAGGCTTACACTTGGGTTCCTTGGAGGGCGGTCGATGGTCGAGGCGCGCGGCCTCGCACTTGTATTAATCGGATTGGCAAGCGCCTTGGGCTTGCCGCAAGCCGCTGCCGGTGTCGGCCCGGCGAAAATCGTGCAATCGACTTTCGAGCAAAGCCGGCAAAATCAAAAACGTACCCAGCGCGAATGGTCGGTGGAAGGCAAGATGGTGTTTTATGCCGCCACCGATGTCGCCTATAGCCTGACCGCGCCGCGACGCGCCAAGCGCGAAGAAGATGGCGATCAGGCCGGCACCCAACTTCAGGCCAGCGGCCGCGCCACCTTCGGCACCAAATTGGCCTTAAGCCGGGATTTTTCAGTCGCCGGTAGCGTCAGTTCGCAAACCCGCCGGCAACAGTCCAATAGCGGCGAAAGCATCGCCGACCGGGTTGACGCGGTGGTCAACGCTACCTATCGCAGTCCGTTGGGACTGTTGTCGTTCCGTTTCAACCCCGCCGCCTTGGCCAGCAGCAGCAATGTCGCCGAACCCGACCGCCTGCAACTTGACTTGCGCCGCTCCGGCTGGATGCCCGGCGACTGGCAGGCGACAGACACGTTCAGTTGGATCCGGGTCGATCCCGAGGGCATCGATGGCGGCTATCAGGACGTTGCTTTCAGCCGCCGCGTGAATGCGATTTTACGGCCGCTGAGCGATGGCATGGCGTGGTCGTTTTCGCTGGCGCCGCGGCTGCATGTCCGGCAATTCGCATCTTCGCCAGACCCCAGCATTGACGAGCGTCGCGACATTACCGCTTCGCTGGCGGCGATTTGGGACTATCGCCTGGCCGACAACGCGGCATTCACGGCTCGCGTCAATATGGAAAAACGCTATTCCAACTTCACCGACGCCGACCAAGCCCAGGCCGGAATCCGGTTCAATTTCGCGGCGCGGTTTTAGTGCGTTATCCCCTGATGCCCTGATTCAAGACATTCAGGGGATAACGGCAACGGCCGCTTAGCGCGAATAGAATTCGATGACCAGATTGGGTTCCATCTTCACCGGATAAGGCACGTCATCCAATTGCGGAAAGCGATTATAGACGACTTTGCCTTCACCTTCGACGGTAAGATAGTCCGGCACGTCGCGCTCGGAAGAATTGAGCGCTTCCAACACCAGCGCCATTTGCCGCGCTTTGTCGGCGATTTCCACCACGTCGCCAATCTTGACGCGGTAGCTGGGAATATTGACGCGGCGGCCATTGACCTTGACATGGCCATGATTGACCAACTGGCGGGAGGCAAACACCGTCGGCACGAATTTGGCACGATACACCACCGCGTCCAACCTCCGCTCCAACAATTCGATCAAATTCTGCGAGGTGTCGCCTTTGCGGCGCACCGCTTCCTCATAAACCTTGCGGAACTGCTTTTCGCTGATATTGCCGTAATAGCCCTTCAGCTTTTGCTTGGCGCGCAATTGAATGCCGAAGTCGCTCAGCTTGCCCTTGCGGCGTTGGCCATGTTGGCCGGGGCCATATTCGCGATTGTTGACCGGGCTTTTGGGGCGACCCCAGATGTTTTCGCCCATCCGCCGGTCAAGTTTATATTTTGATTCTGCTCTTTTCGTCATGTCGTTCTCTCCGAACCGCTGCTATTGCCAAACCCGAGACATGCGCCACGGCTGCAAGCTTTCAGCCGTGCGGGCACCGCTTCACTCGGGGTGCGGGCCCGTTCCACGAAGGCCGGGACTATAGGCATTTGCGGCCCAGCGTCAACTCTTTCCATCGTCCTTGCGCGGTTGCCGACGGGCCAAGGTCTTGATCACACCGCGCATGGTCAAAATCTCCGGACTGCTCAGCGCAGCGCGTTCGATGATATTACGCAAATTCCGCCGCATCACCGGCGCCCGGCTGGCGGGGAAGAAATAATTGCGCGCGTCCAACTCATCTTCCAAATGCCGCAACAGGCCCATCAATTCCGATTTTGGCGCTGGGCCCTGATAATCGCCCATGAAACGGCTCGCGGGGGTTTGATCGCCGGCCTTGAACCATTCATAAGCCGCGATATTGACCGCCTGCGCCAGATTGATCGACGGGCATTCGGGATCGACCGGAATGGTCAATACCGCATCGGCCAAGGCGACATCGTCATTATCCAGCCCCGCCCGCTCCGGCCCGAAAACCAAGCCGACCCCTCCGCCCGCCGCCATCGCCTGGCGCCCGGCTTCGGCGCAGGCCGCCGGCGTCAACACCGGCTTCAGCATGCCGCGCGGCCGCACGGTGGCGGCATAGACCAGTGTCAAATCGGCAATCGCGGCATCCAGACTATCGAAAATGCGCGCCGCGTCGATCACCCGATCGGCGCCGATGGCGGCCGGCCCCGCATCCGGATTGGGCCATCCATCGCGTGGCGCCACCAGCCGCATATCATCCAGGCCGAAATTCAGCATCGCCCGCGCCGCCTTGCCGATATTTTCGGCCAATTGCGGGCGCACCAAAATGACCGCCGGGATCATTGCTCAAGCCGTCTCGCCGCGCAAACGCCGCAGCGCCCGCGTACGGCCGATCAGCGGCAGCAGTCCGGCCAGTTCCGGGCCGTGGTCCAGCCCGGTCAGCGCTTGCCGCAATGGCATGAACAACGCTCGTCCCTTCTTGCCAGTCGCCGCCTTGACTTGGCCGGTCCAATCGCGCCAGGTGTTTTCATCCCAAGGCTCTTCGGGAAGCAGGTCGGCGGCGGCGGCGCAAAAGCCGGAGTCTTCGATCACCGGCTCGATCGGACCATTGACAATGGCGCGCCATGCCTGCGCATCGCCAGCGCCCCCCAAATTGGCCTTGACCGCCTCCCACAAGGCTTCATCGATCCCTTCAAGGCGATCCTTGACCGCCGCGAATGGCAATTGATGGATGATCCGGGCATTGATCGCCAACACCTCGTCGCTGTCGAATTTGGCGGTCGCCCGGCCAAAACGCGAGAGGTCAAAACCGTCGATCAAGGCTTGATAGTCGGTCAAGGGTTCGACCGGGTCGGCGGTGCCCAGCCGCGCCAGCACGCTCAACACCGCCAGCGGTTCGACGCCGGCATCGCGAAACCACGCCACCCCGCGCGAGCCCATCCGTTTCGACAGCCCCTCGCCCTCGGCGCCCGCAAGCAAGGCGACATGGGCAAAGGCCGGCGCCACGCCGCCCAAGGCCTGATATAACTGCACCTGAACGGCGGAATTGGTGACATGGTCCTCGCCGCGAATGACATGGCTAATGCCCATGTCCATGTCGTCGACAATGCTGGGCAACATATAGAGATAGCTGCCATCGGCGCGGATCAACACCGGGTCGGAGAGGCTGGACATGTCGAAATGGCTGTCACCGCGCACTAGATCGTGCCAACGCACGGGTTCCGCCGTGTCCAATTTGAAGCGCCAATGCGGGCGGCGCCCTTGCGCCTCCAGCTTGGCCTTTTCCGCATCGCTCAGCGCCAGCGCGGCACGGTCATAGACCGGAGGCTGATGCCGCGCCAACTGCATCTTGCGCTTGAATTCCAGCTCTTCCGGCGTTTCATAGCAAGCATAGAGCCGGCCAGCCTGGCGCAACCGTTCAGCCGCCGCGTCATATTGCCCGGTGCGGGCGGATTGGCGGGCCTCCGCATCCCAGTCCAGGCCCAACCAGCGCAAGTCGGCGCGAATGGCATCGACATATTCCTCACGGCTGCGGTCCCGGTCGGTGTCATCAAAGCGCAAAATAAAGCGCCCGCCGGCCTTGCGCGCGCACAGCCAGTTCAGCAGCGCGGTGCGCACATTGCCTACATGCAAATGCCCGGTCGGGCTGGGCGCGAAACGAACGGTCACGGCGGCCATGACAGATTACTCCTTATCGGGCCGGGCGCTGCGGAATGCATTGGTGAGCGGATAGCGCCAATCGCGGCCAAAATTCATCGGGCTGATCTTGACCCCCGGCGGAGCTTGGCGGCGCTTGTACTCCGCCGCGTGCAGCAGGTTTTCGACCCGCGCGACCTCGGCCCCATCAAAGCCGCGAGCGGCGATCTCTTCCGCCGACGCTCGTTCCTCGATCAAGCCATGCAGGATCGCGTCCAACCGCTCATAAGGCGGCAAGCTGTCTTCATCGCGCTGGTCGGGCCGAAGTTCGGCGGAGGGCGGCTTGGTAATGATACGGTCCGGGATCACCGCGCCCGCCGGCCCCAAGGCGGCTGTGGGCTTGTTAGCGTTACGCCAGCGCGCGAGAGCGAAGACCGTGGTCTTGTAGACGTCCTTGAGAACCGAATAACCGCCGCACATATCGCCATATAAAGTCGCGTAGCCGACCGACATTTCCGATTTATTTCCGGTGGTCAGCAACATCGGGCCAAATTTGTTGGAAATCGCCATCAGCGCCAAGCCGCGCAGCCGTGACTGGATATTTTCCTCGGCAACGCCAGGCTGCGTGCCGGCAAAACGCGCAGCCAACATCGCATCCAATGCCGCCACCCCGGGTTCGATGCCGATCTCATGGATGCGCGCACCCAAAGCCTGGGCGCAGCCCGCTGCGTCTTCCAGGCTTTCAGCGCTGGTATAGCGCGATGGCAGCATCACGCATTCTACCCGGTCCGGCCCCAAAGCATCAACGGCGACCGCCGCCGTCAAGGCGCTGTCAATGCCACCGGACAGACCCAAGATCACGCCCGGGAACCGGTTCTTGCCGATATAGTCCCGCAGCCCCGCCATCATCGCTTGATAAATCGCGCTCATGTCATCGGGATAAGGCGTGATGGCGCCCCCTTCGCAGGACCAACCCTGGTCTTGCAACAGCCAATGACTGACCGACAATTCTTCTTTCCAAGCTGGTAGTTGCAGCTGAACTTTGCGATCTCGGTCGAGGATGAAGGAAGCGCCGTCAAAGACCAGTTCGTCTTGTCCGCCGATCATATTGACGAACAGCAGCGGCAAATGATTGTCGACCACGCGGGCCACCGCATGGGCGAGCCGGCGGTCATGCTTGCCCACTTCATAAGGGCTGGCGTTCAACACGATCAGGATTTCAGCGCCGGTTTCGCCCAAGCACTCGCCGACCTGAGCTTGCCACATATCCTCGCACGTCATCACCCCCAAGCGGACACCGCGAAAACTGACCGGTCCCGGCAACGGCCCTGGCTGAAACACCCGGGCTTCATCGAACACGCCATAATTGGGCAATTCATGTTTCGGCAGCACGGCGCGAATTTCACCGCCATCCAACAACAACGCGGCGTTATACAACAAGCCATCATCGCCCAACCAACAGGTTGACACCAGCAGGCCGGGGCCGCCATCGGCGGTGTCGGCGGTTAAGCCCTCGACCGCCGCCCGCGCGGCACGCTGAAAGGCGGGCCGCAACACCAGATCTTCGGGCGGATAACCAGTGATCACCAGTTCCGGAAACACTACCAGATCGGCGTCCTGAGCGGCGGCGCGGGCGCGAGCATCGCGCACCAGGCCAGCGTTGGCATCAATGGCACCAAGCGTTGGGTTGACTTGCGCAAGCGCGATGGCCAGCCGGCCGGAGGTCATAATGGGCTATTCCGCGGCGAGCGCCTGGCGCTCCTGCTTCAGGCCCTCCGCCAGCAGGAAGGCCAGGTCCAGCGACTGACTGGCGTTCAAGCGCGGATCGCAATGGGTATGGTAGCGATCCTGCAGTTTTTCCGCCGTGATCGCCTCCGCACCGCCAATGCATTCGGTCACATTCTGGCCGGTCATTTCGCAATGAATGCCGCCGGCATGGGTGCCTTCGGCGCGGTGGACGGCGAAGAACGACCGGACTTCCGACAAAATATTGTCGAACGGCCGGGTCTTATAGCCATTTTGGGTGATGGTGTTGCCGTGCATCGGATCGCAAGACCACACGACATGCGCGCCCAGCCCCTTCACAGCACGGACGATTGGCGGCAGCATCGCCTCGATCTTGTCGGCCCCGAAACGGGTGATCAAGGTCAAGCGGCCCGGCTCATTGGCAGGGTTCAAAATCTCGATCATGGTCTTCAGATCATCGGTCTTGGTGCTGGGGCCGACCTTCATAGCAATCGGATTGGCGATGCCGCGCAAAAACTCGATATGCGCGGAATCCGGTGTGCGGGTGCGGTCGCCAACCCATAATAAATGCGCCGACGTGTCATACCAATCGCCGGTCAGGCTGTCTTGCCGGGTCAAGGCTTGTTCATAGCCCAGTAACAGGGCTTCATGGCTGGTGTAAAAGTCGGTGCCTTGCAACGCCGCCACATTGTCGGGCGACACGCCACAGGCTTCCATGAAGTCCAGTGCCTCGGAAATACGGTCGGCCATTTCCCGATAGCGCGCACCGGCGGAGGAATTGGACAAAAAGTCCAACGTCCAGCCGTGCACGCGGTGCAAATTGGCATAGCCACCCTGGGCGAAGGCCCGCAGCAAATTCAAGGTCGCCGCCGCCTGCATATAGGCGCGCAACATCCGCTCTGGGTTCGGCACCCGCGCGGTGGGGTCGAAATTAATGTCGTTGATGATGTCGCCGCGATAGCTGGGCAGTTCGACGCCGTCCTTGGTCTCGGTATCGGCGGAACGCGGCTTGGCAAACTGGCCGGCCATGCGGCCTACTTTCACAACCGGACGCTTGGCGGCAAAGGTCAGCACCACCGCCATTTGCAGCAAAACCCGAAAGGTATCGCGAATATTGTCGGGGTGAAATTCAGCGAAACTTTCAGCGCAATCGCCGCCTTGTAGCAAAAACGCTTCACCGGCGGCCACTTCAGCCAGCTTGGCCTTTAATTCCCGTGCTTCACCGGCAAAAACCAATGGCGGATAACCCCGCAATTCGGCCTCAACCGCCGCCAAAGCCTCGGGATCGGGATAGGTCGGCATTTGCCGTGCGTTCTTGGCGCGCCAGCTTGCCGGAGTCCAGTTCTGTGCCATGTTCTGTGTCATGCAGGGCCAATAGCAGAAAGGCCGGTGCCCGCGCAACCATTCTGGCGGTTCTCAGCGCATCAACACGAACTCTTCGGCGCTGGAGGGATGAATGGCGACGGTGGCGTCGAATTGCGCCTTGGTAGCGCCCATTTTGATGGCGATGGCGATGCCCTGAATGATCTCTGGCGCGTCGGGACCCAGCATATGCGCCGCCAACACCCGTTGGCTGGCCTTATCGACGATCATTTTGGCAAAGGATCGCTCAATCCGTGGCGTCAGGGTTTGCTTCAGTGGCCGGTAAGCGGACGTGAACACCTCAATATCGCCATGGCGGGCGCGGGCCTCATCCTCGGAAGGGCCAACAGTGCCAATAGGCGGCATCGAAAACACCGCCGACGGCACGGTTTCATGATCGGGCCGGGTTGGCTTGCTGCCAAACACGGTGTCGGCGAAGGCATGGCCTTCCTTGATCGCCACCGGCGTCAGCGCAATGCGGTCGGTGACATCGCCCACCGCATAGATATGATCAACATTGGTGCAGGAATAGTCATCGACGATGATGGCGCCGCGCGCATTGGTAGCAACGCCGACGTGCTCAAGGCCTAAATCCGCCACCAGCGGATCGCGGCCAATGGCATACATCACCGCGTCGGTCTCCAGCACATCTCCACTGGCCATTTCAACCGCCAACCCGTCACCCTTGCGCGCGATCGCCTTGATATCGTCCTGCAGTCGGAAATCGACGCCTTGGCCGCGCATGATTTCCATCAGCCGGGTACGCAGGTCCATGTCGAACCCGCGCAGGATCACGTCGCGCCGGTAAAGCTGCGTCACCGCCACGCCCAGGCCATTGAAAATGCCGGCGAATTCTGTGGCGATATAGCCCCCACCCACGATCATCATGCGCTTGGGCAGAGTTTCCAGGTGAAAAGCTTCGTTGGAGGTGATGGCTAGCTCCGCGCCTGGAATATCCGGCAGCACCGGCGCGCCGCCGGTGGCGATCAAGATATAGCGCGCGCTGACCGTGCGACCGGCCACCTCAACCCGATGCGGCCCCGCGATCACCGCGCGGCCCTCAAACATCTCCACCCCGGCCTTGCTCAGGGTCTGTTGATAAAGACCGCTCAAGCGGGCAATTTCACGGTCCTTGGCGGCAACCAGGGCCTGCCAGTCGAAGCGCGGCGCTTCGAGAATGGTCCAGCCGTAACCCGCCGCGTCGGCGAAATCGTCATGAAAATGCGCGGCATAGACGAACAGTTTTTTGGGGATGCAGCCGCGCACCACGCAGGTGCCGCCATAGCGATATTCCTCGGCGATCGCCACCTTGGCGCCATGGCCGCCGGCGATCCGCGCCGCCCGCACGCCACCCGAACCCGCGCCAATGACGAACAAATCATAATCGAAGTCTGAATCAGCCATCATTTATCCTATTCCACTGTCACCGATTTCGCCAGATTGCGCGGCTGATCGACATCCGTGCCCTTAGCCACCGCGGTGTGATAAGCCAGCAATTGCACGGGAATGGAATAGACAATCGGCGCCGCCAGCGCCGGCACCTTGGGCATCACGATGGCGGCAAAACTGCCATGGCCATGCTGGTCAACGCCGTCCTTGTCCGACATCAACACCACCTTGCCGCCACGCGCAATCACCTCTTGCATGTTCGACACGGTCTTTTCAAACAACGGTCCAGATGGCGCCACCACGATCACTGGCACATTCTCATCGATCAGGGCGATCGGACCATGTTTCATCTCGCCGGCGGCATAACCCTCGGCATGAATATAGGAAATCTCCTTCAGCTTCAGCGCCCCTTCCAAGGCGATGGGATAATCCTGGCCACGGCCCAGATACAGCACATCGCGCGCCTTGGCGATGTCGTGCGCCAGACGTTCGATGGCGCCATCATGGGCCAGCACATCGGCCATTTGCGCCGGCAGTTCGATCAATGTGCGCACCAATTGCGCCTCCGCCGCCGGGTCCAGCCGCGCCTTGGCCTTGGCCAGGCCAGCCGCGAAACACGCCAAGACCGAAAGCTGGCAGGTAAACGCCTTGGTTGAAGCCACGCCGATTTCAGGACCCGCGAAGGTAGGCAGCACCGCGTCGGCCTCGCGCTCCATGCTGCTTTCCCGCACATTGACGATGGCCAAGACATGTTGGTCCAGGCTGCGCGCCAGCCGCAGCGCTTCCAGCGTGTCGGTGGTCTCGCCGGATTGCGAGATCAGCAATACCAGGCCGCCTTTCTCCATCACCGGGTCGCGATAACGGAATTCGGACGCGATATCGACCTCGACCGGTGTCTTGGCCAAGCCTTCGATCCAATAACGCGCGATCATGCCGGCATAATAGCTGGTGCCGCATGCAATGATGGTGACGCGCGGCACGTCGGCCAGGTCGAACGGCAGGTCGGGCAGCCGCAATATGCCTTGATTGGGGTCCAGATAGCGCGACAAGGTCTGGCCCACCACGGTTGGCTGCTCGAAAATTTCCTTCTGCATGAAATGCCGGTAATTGCCCTTGTCGATCATCGCCGCCGTCACCGCCGACAGATCGACCCGGCGCGCGGTTTCCTTGCCCTCGGCGTCGAAAATCCGCGCGCCTTCGCGGCGCAGCACCACCCAGTCGCCTTCTTCCAGATAGCTAACCCGGTTGGTGAGGTGCGCCAGCGCGATGGCGTCGGAGCCCAAATACATTTCGTCGCGGCCATAGCCCACCACCAACGGGCTGCCGCGCCGCGCGCCAATCAGCAGGTCTTCCTCGCCATCGATCAAAATCGCCAGCGCGAAGGCGCCCTTCAACCGCGCCAAACTGTCACGCACGGCGGCAATGGGCTCGGCGCCGGCCTCGATCGAATCGCTGATCAAATGGGCGATTACCTCGGTGTCGGTATCGGTTTCAAACACCCGGCCCTTGGCCTCCAACGCGCCGCGCAGTTCCTTGAAATTCTCTATGATCCCGTTATGCACCACCGCCACCCGGCCGCTGGCATGCGGATGGGCATTGCGCTCGGTCGGCGCGCCATGGGTGGCCCAACGGGTATGCGCGATGCCGATATGACCGGCCAAGGGCTCCGCCGCCAAGGCCGCTTCCAAATTCACCAACTTGCCTTCGGCCCGGCGACGTTGCAAATGGCCGTCACGCAAGGTCGCCACGCCGGCAGAATCATAGCCGCGATATTCCAAGCGCTTCAGCCCGTCAACCAACCGCCCGGCAACGTCCTGGCTGCCGATAATCCCAATGATGCCGCACATAAGCTAAGAATTGCCCTTCGTTTTCGCCGCCTTGCGCGCGGCCATCTTGGCTTTGAACTTTGCCGCCCAACCGGCTTGGCTTTGCTGCTTGCCGCGCGCCACCGCCAAGGCATCGGCCTCGACATCCTTGGTAATGACACTGCCCGCGCCAACGATCGCCCCAGCGCCAATGCGCACCGGCGCCACCAGCGCTGAATTCGATCCGATAAACGCGCCTGCGCCGATCTCGGTTTTATATTTTAGGAAGCCGTCGTAATTACAGGTGATGGTGCCAGCGCCGATATTGGCGCCAGCGCCGATATGGGCATCGCCAACATAGGTCAGGTGATTGACTTTGGCGCCGCGATCGACCGTGGCCGTTTTGATCTCCACGAAATTGCCAACCTTGGCATCGGCGCCAATGCGGGCGCCTGGCCGCAGCCGGGCATAGGGGCCGATCACTGCGCCGGTGTCCACTGTCGCCCCTTCGACATGGCTGAACGCCTTGATGGTGACCCCGTCCGCGATGCTCACGCCAGGGCCAAACACGACATGCGGTTCAACCAGTACGTCCCGACCCAGGGCGGTGTCATGACTGAAAAAGACGGTCTCCGGCGCGACCAGGCTAGCACCCCGCGCCATGGCATCGGCCCGGGCGCGTTGTTGGAAAGCGGCTTCGGCCTGCGCCAGCTCAGCCCTAGAATTGACCCCCTGCACTTCATCGGCCGAGCATTCCACCACCCGCGCTTCCAATCCGCGCCGCGCCGCCACCGCGACGATATCGGTGAGATAATATTCTCCCGCCGCATTGTCATTGCCGACCGTCTCCAACAAGTCGAACAGCAACGCCCCCTTCACCGCCATGATGCCGGAATTGCACAAATTGATCGCACGTTCCGACGACGTCGCATCCTTATATTCAACGATCGCTTCCAGCTTGCCCTTGGGGCCAAGGATCAGCCGGCCATATTGCGCCGGATCGGCGGGGCGAAAACCCAACACCACCAGCGCCAGGTCGTCGCCGCCCTGGACCAGCGCGTCGGCCATCGTCGCCAAGGTGTCGGCCTCGATCAACGGCACGTCGCCATAGAGAATCAATACCGTGCCGTCATGGAGACCCAGCGCATCGCGGGCCGCCATCACCGCATGGCCGGTGCCCAATTGCGGTTCCTGCACCGCCAGTGAAAGGCCGTCGAACCGGCCCTCGAATTGTTCGCGGCCCGCGCCCACCACCAGCACGCGCTTGGCCGCACCCAGCCGATCCAGGGTCGCCAATAAATGCGCCAGCATCGGCCGGCCACCAATGGGATGCAGCACCTTATGGGTCGCCGAATTCATCCGCGTGCCCTTGCCGGCGGCGAGGATGATGGCGGCAGTCGAAACTTGGGTCATGAAGTCGGCTTCCGGCGGTTCTCGATGACAAACATGCGCGGCCTGCGCAGCCTGCCATAGACAAATTAACGATCAAGCGCCATGTTTTCCATAAGCAGTTTGAAGAAGCCTTAAGGCGTGACCTTGAATTCCATGACCGCATCCGCCTCCCCATTTCCGCGCACCATCGTTTTCGATTTAGACGGCACCTTGGTCGATACCGCGCCCGACGTCACCCGCGCGGTCAATTATGCCTTGCGCCGGGTCGGCTGCCGGCCGGTGGCGCAAACCCAGGTGCGCGCCTTGCTGGGCCGCGGCAGCAAGGCCTTGATCGCCACCGCCCTGGAATCGGTGGGCCGGCCAGCGCAAAGCGACAGCGAGATCAGCGCATTGCTGCGGCCCTTCCTGGAGTTCTACAGCGCCAATATCGCGGTGGAGAGCCGGCCTTTTCCCGGCGCGGTGGAAGCCCTTTCGGTGCTGCGCCGCGGCGGCGCCCAAATGGCTATTTGCACCAACAAATTCGAGGCCATGAGCCGAAAATTGATCGCGGCGCTGAGGTTGGAGGCATATTTCGACGCCAATCTCGGCGGTGATAGCCTGCCGGTGCGCAAACCCGATCCGGGACATTTGCTGGCCGCCATCGCGCAAGCCGGCGGCACGCCCGATTCCGCCGTATTGATTGGCGATTCCCGCGCCGATGCTGGCGCCGCCAAAGCCGCCGGCGTGCCCGTGGTGCTGGTCGGTTTCGGTTATAGCGATGTGCCGGTCGAAACTCTGGAAGCGGACGCCCTTATCGATCATTTTTCTCAATTGCCGGGGGTGCTGGCGGCGCTTTGCCAGTCCAGCGCTTGAGGCTCTTGCGAGCCAGGTGTCGGGTCAGCATCAGCGGTGGCATCCGCAACCAGTGCGAGCGTATATACAAAAGCCGTTGCGCCAGCATCACCCGGGGTCGGCCGCGCGGCAAATCGGCGGCCATCAAAGCCTGACCGAAAAGCCCGTCCATCAGCCAAAGCATGGGCGGTGGTGGCAGATTGACCTCCGCCGCCGCCAACACCGTCGCCGGCACTGGTGCCGCCAGCAGGCGATGCGCCTGACGCAGGCTATAGGCGGCATAACGGCCCAGGCCAAGGCTACGCGCGCGCGGCATCAGCCCGTCGAAAAACCCCGGGCGTTGGCCAAATTCGACGATCAAGTCATGCAGCTCGATCAGATTGCGCAAGCCGTTGATGAATTCGCCATCATGAAACAGATGCACGGCGCTGTGAATCAACAGGTCTTGATCGCCCAAGCGCCTGAACCCGGTTTCACCGCAAGCCACGCTGGCCGCCAGCAATAAGCCGGTATCGGGCCTTGGCCGCGCGGTGAGTGGCAGAATGGCGTGATGGACGTCAATCACCGTGCCCCGCGCTTGATGCCGCAGCGGTGGCAGTTCATGCATCCAGGCGCGATAATATTGCTCGTCATAGTCGTCCTGCGGTTCCGGCGCGAAGCCATGCGCCCGCAGCGCATCCTCGACCAGCTGTAAATGCCGCCGGTCGGTCAAGATGTCCAAATCGGCCGCAATACGGCCGCGGCCTGCCTGCAAGCCCGCACCCAGATAAGCCGCGCCCTTAAGCAGCACCACCGGCGCATCCAAGTCGCGCAAGGCATGGGCCAGACGGTCAACCTCCCACATCAGTCGGGTTTGGCGAAAGGCCACCTCGCGCCGCGCGCCCTGCATGATCGCGCGCACCTTTTCGGGCAGGCCTGACCAGATCGCGTCATCGTCCGCCAAGGCCACGGCCAGCCGACCCAGCACGAATTCCCGCCGCGCCAGACGGATCAGCCGGTTCCAGTCCACCGCCGACAACTGGGACGCGTCGGCGGGCCGGCGGATCACGGCCCATAATGCGGTCAACGGCCTAACCATGTCCCGCCCCTGACATCCGCAAGCCCGCCAGCCGCTCGATCGCGTCGATACCCTGGCGGCCATCGCCAAAGCGCAATCGAAACGCTGGCGCGGCGGCGGCGACATCGGTGGCGCGCTCAAACCCATCGGCGCCAAGACGGCTGTAATTGGCCGACGCCGCGATCAACCGCATCAGCAATTCGCCGCCATCCAAGGCTTCGCTCTCAGCGGCGCTCAGTCCCGCCTTGAATTGCGGAAACACCACCATCGCCGGCCGCGCCGGCCGCGCCATCGCCGCCAAGGCGTCTTCGGGCGGGGTGAGATAGGCAATCGTACCCTTGACGGTTCCCAGGAATGGCCGGCTGATCCGTGCCTTGGGGGCAAAGCCGCGCATCGCGTCAATCGCCTGGTTCTTCAACGAAACGGGGCGTGGATAAGGCGCAACCATACCGGTCGCCAGGTCGATCATGACAAACTCATCGGCCAGCAGCCGCCAGCCGGCAAAGGCCAGCATTGCCGCCAAGGTGCTTTTGCCGCTGCCAGAGGAACCAGGCATGATCACCGCCCGATCATCCGAATCGGCCACCGCCGCGCCATGAATCAACAAATGATTGCCGGCTCCCATGGCGATCTGCCAATTCGCCGCCATTTCGGCGCCGACAAAGGCGATATCCCCCGGCATCGGCACGAACGGCGACGCGATATCGCAATAGGCCGCCACCGATGGCCGAAAAAACCGCCGCCAGGGCGCGGTAAAGGCAATGTCGATGCCGAAATCGGCCACCGCATCAGAAACCGTTCGCGGCTGATAGGGCCCGTAGATCGAAACAAAGTCGCGCGCGAAGGCAGGCACCCGTGCGCGCAACGCCATGGCATAGGGCCCGACCGGCAATACCAACGCGCCCCGCGCCAATTGCCGGGCAATGGCGCCCCGGTCCAGGCTCCGTACGTCCGCCATGCTCTACCCCAGCCACGGGCGCACCAGGCCCAATTCCTCCAAGGCCCGCAGGCGGCCGGTCAGCACCGCCTCGCCGCCCGTCGGCGCGCCAGCATCACCGACATCCAGGTCATATTGCAAGGCCAGCTTGGCAAGAATATCGGCGGCGCTGAGCGGGCCGTCGGCCAATGCGTCCAGGATCGCCCGCGCTTCATCGCCAATGATATGGGTTTGCCCCGAAGCCGCCTGATACAGCGCATAAGCTGCGCTGACCGGCTTGATGCGCACACCGCCGCGCGGCGGCCCGGCCCAAAGCATGGGCATCAGCCAGCGGCCTTGGGCGCAAGGGGCATGGTCAGAAGGTGCGTTCTTGAACCGTCAGCAAGGACGCCAAGCAAGAAGCCGTATCGATTTGCTCATTGCCGTCGACCATCGCTTCCAAATACCGCATATAGGCGCCGTTATAATCGACACCCGACACGTCGCCGACAAAAGAACCGGTGTTCAATTGTTCAGCCGACAATGTTTTGATCGGCAAGGTTTGCGGTTCCTGTAAATAATTGGGGTCGCCGGGAGACAAGCCAAAATTGGTATCGCCCGGATCCAACACGACCGCGCAATTGACCGACGCCATGGTCTGCGCCAACCCGGTCTTGGGTGTTAGCACCAGAGGCACGCCAATAGCGCCCAATTGCAGCAATTTGCGGCGGCTGGCTTGGACATCCGACGCTGCGTGCGCGCCAGTCTGGCCCGATTCCTGCGGCTGGTTATCCAGATCCTTAGGCATCACTTCCGTTCCCACCCCAGTGTCAACGCTTGCACGACAACCAAACCCGATCCAACCACCGCATGGATGGACGCGATCAATCTCTTATAGGCGTTTTTTGCGCCTGCGAAAAGACTGTTCGCACCGAATACGGGCTCGTCTGTTATGGCCAAGCAAAAACCACGCCAAAACGAAAACAACATATAAGGCAAGGCGTTAAAAATCGGTGAGCCAAGCCGGCCAAGCCTTTCTGTAAAATATACCGACATCGGCCGCACCTTCAGGCCAGCCAAGGCGGCGACATCAAATTGTGATCTGACGCTTGATAATATGTGCATTCTGACAACAATGCGCGGTCACAAGCCGCTAAAGTGCATGTCATGACCAAATTGATGATCGCGATTGCCATATTGGGTTGCCTGCTGTTGGCGGCCATGGTGACGCTGGCCGGTCTCGACCTGTGGACGGCACTGCTGTTGGGCTGCCTGTTCGTCGCGGTGATGGGCGGCCTGGCGGTGCGGCACGAGGAAACGGTGTTCGCCGCCCGGCGTGAGGGCCTGCGCGAAGGCCGCACGCGCGAGCGCGCCCATGCCCGCATGCTTGCGCCGCTGCGCAACAAGATTGTGCAGGGCTTTGCCGAACCACTGCTGATCTTGGACCCGGCACGGCGGGTGGTGGAAGCCAACCGCGCCGCCGCGGAATTGTTCGGCGGCAATATCGTCGGCCGCGATATCGCGTTGTATTTGCGCCAACCAGCAGCCTTGGACGTGATCCGCCAAGCCAATGAAGACGCCAATACGGTGGAAGGCGAATTCGTGCTTTCAAGCCCAGTGGAGCGGCATTTCACGATTCGCGCCAATATGTTAGTCAATGAACTGGCCAGTTTGGGCGATCCCGACGCGCCGCCGCCGACTGCTGACGACCCGCCTTATTTCATCATCGTCGCCTTGCACGACATCAGCAAGATTAAGGCCTCGGAACGCATGCGGGCCGATTTTGTCGCCAATGCCAGCCACGAATTGCGGACGCCGCTGTCCGCGATGATTGGCTTTATCGAAACCCTGCGCGGCTCGGCCAAGGACGATCCCGAGGCGCAGCAGCGCTTCCTGGCCATCATGGCCAAGGAAGGCGAGCGGATGGTGAGGCTGATCGACGATTTGCTCTCGCTCTCGCGAATCGAGCTGGAAAAACATGTCAACCCGACCGGCGAGATCGATGTCAGACGCCTGTTGTCGGGCGTGGCGAAAACGCTGGAGCCCAGCTTGCAGGACGGCCAGCGTGTCTTGCGCATTGCCTCGGACCAGGCCTTGCCAGCCGCCCGCGGCGATGTCGACCAGATTCATCAAGTGCTGCAAAATCTGGTCGCCAACGCGATCAAATACGGCCGCCCCAACACACCGATCGAATTGACCGCGCAATTGGTCAATCAGATGCACGCCTATGACGGTGCTGGCATCAAGATCACCGTGCGCGATCAGGGCGAAGGCATCCCGCCGGAACATTTGCCACGGCTGACCGAACGCTTCTACCGCGTCGATACGGCGCGCTCGCGCAAATTGGGTGGCACCGGCCTCGGCTTGGCGATCGTTAAACATATCATCGAGCGGCACCGCGGCGATCTTGAAATTCACAGTACGGTCGGCAAGGGTACGACGATTTCAGTGACGATTCCGGTCGTCGATGCGGCATCGAATGCCTTGAGCGTCGCGGATTCCGGCGGGGTTGCGGCGCGTAATCAAACTGTCACATAAGCCGCGTATCCCGGCCCCAAGAGCAATGATCAATTTACCATGCACAGCGCCATTTGGAGATCCAAGCTAATGCTTTCAAAGTGCTTGAAATCGCACACTTTTTCAAAATCCTTTAGCATCGCGGCAGTGGCCGCCGTCATGCTTGCTGGCTTGACTGGGCAAGCCCAGGCGCGGGATCAGATTCGCATTGTCGGTTCATCGACGGTATTTCCCTTCACCACTGCGGTGGCGGAAGAATTTGGGCACTCGACCCAGTTCAAAGCGCCGATTGTCGAGTCGACTGGGACCGGCGGTGGCTTAAAGCTGTTTTGCAGCGGCGTCGGCTTCAACACGCCCGACATCGCCAACGCATCGCGGCGCATTAAGCAGTCGGAAATTGATCTGTGCCGCGACAATGGCGTGACCGACATTGTCGAAATCAAGATCGGTTTTGACGGCATCGTCATCGCCAATGATAAGAACGCGCCCGCCTTCGACCTCAGCCTGCGCGATATTTATTTGGCCCTGGCCAAGGAAGTGCCGGCGCCTGGCAGCGACGGTTCGGAACTGATTAAGAACCCTTACACTAACTGGCGCCAAATCAATGACGCCCTGCCCGATCAGAAGATCGAGGTTTTGGGCCCGCCGCCCACCTCCGGCACCCGCGATGCCTTCAATGAATTGGGCATGGAAGCCGGCTGCGCCAGCTTCCCGGCGATGGCGGCGCTGAAAAAATCAGACCCCAAGGCATTTGTCGCCAAATGCGTCACCTTGCGGGAAGACGGCGTTTATGTCGAAGCGGGCGAAAACGACAATTTGATCGTGCAAAAATTGCGCGCCAATCCCAAGGCGCTGGGCGTGTTTGGCTTCAGCTTCCTGGAGGAAAACACCGCCACCCTGCGCGGTAATCATGTCAATGGCCATCCGCCCAGCTTCGATGAAATCGCCGACGGCGATTATCCGATCTCGCGCGGCATGTATATTTACACCAAGGCGCAACACGCCGCAGCGGTGCCTGGCTTGAAGCAATTCTTGGCTGAATTCACCAGCGAACGGGCGTGGAGCGAGGACGGCTATCTGGCCGAGCGCGGCTTGATCCCACTGCCTGATGAACAACGCGAGAAATTCGCCGAAGCGGCGGAAAACTTGACGTCGCTGCAATCGCTCGACGACTAGGACAACAGATGGCGGCGGCGTCGACAGGCGCCGCCGCAACGACATCGGCGGATGGCGCCCTATCCTTCTTGCGCGGCTCCGCTTTCTCTGAATAAGGGTGGCCAAGTGGCTTGGGGCAAGCAGTCATGACAACAACCGCCATCTTGGCATTGTTGCTGCTATTGTCGGCGGTGGGTTTCGTGGCTGGCCGCCGCAAGGCGCTGCAAGTGGTCGATGGCCGCTTTAGCGCGCTGCATTCAAAACCGGTTTATCATGGCTGGTACACCGCCCTCGCGGCGTTCGTGCCGGGTGCGGTGCTGGTGCTGGCCTGGTTAGTTTTCGGCCCTGCCCTGTTGGATCAATTGGTACTGTCGGAATTGCCGCCAGAGGCCCGACCACAAACCGCATTGGAAGAGCGGGTGATCCTGAATGCCTTGCACGAAGGCGGTGCACAACTGGCGTTCGTCAACGATCCGGCAATCGCTGAAGCAGCAAAAGATTACGCGCATTACCAAAATCTGGGTTCGCTGGCGGTGTTGGCGCTGGGCAGCCTGTTCGCGGTGCTTGGCATCATGAACGGCTTGCGCGCGGCGCAGCCGCAGTTTCGCGCCCGTAACGCGGTCGAGCGCTTCTTGTCACTGCTGCTGATTGCTTCTTCCATCGTCGCCGTGCTGACCACGATCGGGATCATTTTGTCCCTGCTATTTGAAAGCCTTCGGTTCTTCAACCGTGTGTCGATGTTCGAGTTTCTGTTTGGCCTGCAATGGAGTCCGCAAACCGCCATCCGCGCCGACCAAGTCGGCTCTACCGGGGCGTTTGGCGCGGTGCCATTGTTTGTCGGCACCTTCCTGATCAGCTTTATCGCGATGTGCGTGGCGGTGCCGATCGGCTTGATGTCGGCGGTCTACATGACGCAATATTCCAGCGCCGGCTTTCGCAAGATCGCCAAGCCGCTGCTGGAAATCCTGGCCGGTGTGCCAACCGTGGTCTACGGCTTTTTCGCGGCGCTGACGGTGGCGCCATTGGTGCGCGATGCCGGTGTGACGCTGGGCTTGTCGGTGGCGTCGGAGAGCGCTTTGGCGGCGGGCCTGGTGATGGGCATCATGATCATCCCGTTCATGTCATCGCTGTCGGACGACGCTATCACCGCCGTGCCGCAAGCCATGCGCGACGGTTCGTTCGCACTGGGCGCGACCAAGTCGGAGACAATCCGGTTGGTGCTGATACCGGCGGCGTTGCCCGGCATTGTCGGCGCGTTTTTGCTGTCGGTCTCGCGCGCGATTGGTGAAACTATGATCGTGGTGATGGCCGCCGGACTGGCGGCGAATCTCAGCCTCAACCCGCTTGACGCTGTGACCACCATCACCGTCCAGATTGTCACCCTTTTGACCGGCGACCAGGAATTCGACAGCGCCAAGACCCTGGCCGCCTTCGCGCTGGGCCTGGTGTTGTTCGTGATGACGCTGTGCTTGAACATCATCGCCCTCAGGGTGGTGCGCAAATATCGAGAAACCTATGAATGACTTGGCCAACAATATCAGCGGCCCCACCCGCTGGCAGTCGCCGGAAATGGAAGCGCGGATTCGCCGGCGCTACCGCCGCGAACGCCGCTTCAGACTGTTTGGCCTTGGCTGCATCGGCTTGGCCGGGGCCGCCCTGGTGTTGCTGCTGATCAGCGTCGCCTGGGCTGGAGTCACCGGATTCACCCAAACCCGCATCGCGCTGGATGTCTATTTCGACCCCGAAAGCCTGGGCGTCACGCCGCAGGAAGCAGCCACGCCCGAAGGCCTGGAAGCGCTGCAGCGCGCCAATTACGCGCCCTTGGTTCGCGACAGCATCGCCGGCTTTTTCGGCGACACCGTCAGCGGCCGTGGGGAAATCCGCAGACTCGCCCGCATCATCAGTTCTGGCGCGCGGTTTCAATTGCAGGACATGGTGTTGGAGGACCCCAGCCTGGTCGGCCAGACCGAGCGGCTATGGCTGATTGCCGATGATGTTGTCGATCAGTTTTACAAAGGCAAGATCGATCGTAACCTGCCCGAGGCCGACCGCACGATTTCGGACGAGACCATTGCCTGGGTCGACCGGTTGGAACAAGCCGGGCGCTTAAAGGCAGGCTTCAACTGGACCTTCTTCACCTCCGGCGATTCTCGCGATCCGGAATTGGCCGGCATTTGGGGCGCGATCAAAGGATCGTTCCTGACCCTGTTGGTGACCTTGGCGGTAGCCTTCCCGCTCGGCGTGGCGGCGGCGGTGTATTTGGAAGAATTCGCACCCCGCAATCGCTGGACCGACCTGATTGAAGTCAATATCAACAATCTGGCGGCGGTGCCGTCGATCGTGTTCGGGCTCTTGGGGCTGGCGGTGTTGTTGGGCACCTTGGGCCTGCCGCGCTCAACGCCGCTGGTTGGCGGCTTGACCCTGGCCTTGATGACCCTGCCCACCATCATCATCGCCGCGCGCGTGGCGATCACCGCCGTACCGCCATCGATCCGCGATGCCGCCATGGGCCTGGGCGCATCGCCAATGCAGGTGGTATTTCACCATGTGCTGCCGCTGGCGATGCCAGGCGTCATGACCGGCACCATCATCGGCATGGCGCGCGCGCTGGGTGAAACCGCACCACTGTTGATGATTGGCATGGTTGCGTTCATCATTGACGTGCCACAAGGCATCACCGACGCCGCCACGGTGATGCCAGTACAAATTTTCATCTGGGCCGACAGCCCGGAACGCGCCTTTGTCGAAAAGACTTCCGCCGCGATCATCGTATTGCTGGTGTTCCTAGTGTTGATGAACGCTTTGGCGGTATTCTTGCGCAACAAGCTTGAGAAGCGATGGTGATCGCCGATGGAACAGGTCAGATACGATACGGAAGGTACCATTATGCCGGCCAGCGCAAATACCACCGCCAAAATGTCGGCGCGGGGTGTCAATGTCCATTATGGCGACATTCATGCGATCAAGGACGTCGACCTTGATATTTATTCCGACCATGTCACGGCGCTGATCGGCCCCTCGGGGTGCGGCAAGTCAACCTTTTTGCGCTGTTTGAACCGCATGAATGATACCGTCGCCAGCGCCCGCACCACTGGCAGCATTCGCCTGGATGGCGAGGATATCTACGACAAGCGGGTCGATGTCGTGCAATTGCGGGCGCGCGTCGGCATGGTGTTTCAAAAGCCCAATCCGTTCCCGAAATCGATTTTCGAGAATGTCGCTTATGGGCCGCGCATTCACGGCTTGTCGCAAAGCCGCGGCGAATTGGAGGAAATTGTCGAGACGTCGCTGCGCAAGGCTGGTTTGTGGGAAGAGGTGAAGGAACGGCTGGACGAGCCCGGCACCGCCCTGTCCGGCGGCCAACAGCAGCGTTTGTGCATCGCCCGCGCGATTGCGGTGAACCCGGAAGTGATTTTGATGGACGAGCCATGCTCCGCGCTGGACCCCATCGCCACCGCCAAAATCGAGGAACTGATCGACGAATTGCGCGGTCGCTACGCCATCGTCATCGTCACCCACAGCATGCAGCAGGCCGCGAGGGTCTCGCAGCGCACCGCATTTTTCCATCTTGGTGTTTTGGTCGAATATGGCAGCACGCCGGATATTTTCACCAATCCCAAGAAAGACCGGACCAAGGATTATATCACCGGCCGCTATGGTTAGGCGATCGCCGGTCCATGAGGAGAACCCCGATGGCGCAAAGCCATACCGTAAAAGCCTATGATGCCGAGCTCAATGAACTACGCTCGATCATCAGCCAAATGGGCGGGCTTGCCGAAGCGCAACTGGCCGCCGCGATTGAGTCCCTGATCAAGCGCGATAGCGAGTCGGCGCTGCGCATTGTCGCCGCCGACAAAGCCATCGACGCCCTCGATGAAGACGCCGAACGGCTGGCTGTGCAGATCATTGCGCTCAGGGCGCCGATGGCGGATGACTTGCGCGAGATCATATCGGCGCTGAAGATTTCCTCGCTGCTGGAGCGGATTGGCGATTATGCCAAGAACATCGCCAAGCGTTCCACCGTGCTGTCGCAAATGGAAAGCGTGGAGCCCCTGGCGATTGTGCCACAAATGGCGCGGATCGCCGCCGGCATGGTCAAGGATGTGCTGGACGCCTTTGTCGCCCGCGATATTGAAAAGGCGATCCGGGTGCGCGATCGCGACCGCGCCGTCGATGACCTATACAATAGTTTGTTCCGTGAACTTCTGACCTATATGATGGAAAACTCGCGTCACATCACCACATCGGCGCATTTGCTGTTCATCGCCAAGAATATCGAACGCATTGGCGATCATGCCACAAATATCGCCGAAATCGTCTATTTCAGCGCCACCGGAGAATCGATAGAAGTCGCGCGGCCGAAACAGGATGACACCGCTTATGCCATCGTCAATCCGCCGGCCAAGAGCGATGATGGCGACAATCAAACGGACCAATGATCATGAAGCCCGTCATCCTGCTGGTTGAAGACGACGAAAACATTGCCGAGCTTGTCCGCTATAATTTGGAGCGGGAAGGCTTTGAGGTGGTCGTCGCTCATGATGGCGAGGAAGCCCTGCTGGCGACCAGCGAGCGTGAACCTGACCTCATCATCCTCGATTGGATGTTGCCGCATCTTTCGGGCATCGAGATTTGTCGGCAATTGCGGCGGCGTGAGGAATTCGCCACCACGCCCATCATCATGCTCACCGCACGCTCGGAGGAAAGCGACCGTATCCGCGGCCTTGACACCGGCGCTGACGATTATGTCGTCAAGCCGTTCTCGCCGCGCGAATTGTTGGCCCGCATTCATGCCTTGCTGCGGCGCTCGCGGCCGGCCTTGACCGGCGCCACATTGCAGCATGCCGGTATCACCCTCGACACCGCCACCCATAAAGTGACGCGCGGCGGCCGGGCAATCAAATTGGGGCCGACGGAATTTCGCCTGCTGCGCCATTTCATGGAACATCCGCGCCGGGTCTTCTCGCGGCAAAGCTTGCTCGATTCGGTTTGGGGCCATGATGTCTATGTCGAGTTGCGTACCGTTGACGTCCACATCCGGCGCTTGCGCAAGGCGCTCAACGCACCGGGTGAAAGCGATGTCATTCGCACCGTGCGCTCGGCGGGCTATGCGCTCGACAGCGAACCCGAAAGCGAAACCAGCAAAGCCTGAACCGCCCCGCCGGCGGTACCAAACGGGACATTGACCCTCCCCCCTATCATCGGCTCGCGGGACTCCTTCGCGGGACTGGTCAGCCATGCTGAGTTGTGCGCAAGGCTGTCGAAATATTTTACATTTTGATCAGCGTCAAAATTGCCCTGGCGTGATTCCATCCCATTAACCCTTTGTCCCTGCATAGACAATTTCAAATTGGCGCGGTTTTTGCTTCACTATTGCACACGAAGGCCGGGCTAACACAAATGTTTGCCTTGGCATCAGAGGTGCAACCGTTGCGTTGGGGGATGTGGATTAACTTGTTGTTGCGTTTTGTGAGGCGCCGAACTTTGCGGGAACGAGCGGCGCAACCCAGATGGTGATAGCCATTGGAGCATAACGACAGGACCAATAAAGAAAGGCTTCTTGACGCATGTCTATAAACCACAACCAGAATTCAACCCCGCAAGACCGCTTGTCAATGCGCAAGTCGGTGCTGATTTGGATCGCCGGCGCGATGCTCGGTTGGGTCTTCGCCTTTGTCGGCATTTATAGCTTTTTGCGTTTTACCGACCATTCCAGCAGTCCGCATAATCAGCCCAGCCTGGCGACGGATTATGATGCCCGCTCTTTGTCGGAAATCGAACCAGCGGCGGGGCCGGCAACCAAGCCCAAGTCGCAACAAGACGATTTAGAAGCAGAAGCAGAACAGCCTTAAGCCTTGTCGTGGCCATGCGTGGCCACGGCGTCGATATGCGCAAGGCTGGCGTCGAACATGGTCAAGGCCCATAAGGCGCGGCCATGGTCGCGGCGGCCCTGGACATGGGCGCTCACCAGATCGGCTAAGCCCTTGGCGTCGAAATAGCCACGGTCCAGCAGCCGGCCATTTTGTGCCAACGCCTCGATGCGAGGCCGCAGCGGGCCCCGGAACCAATCGCTGATTGGGGTCACGAAACCCATTTTCGGACGATAGAGCAAATCATCGTCCAAATAGTCGCGCAAAGCCTGTTTCAGCACCGCCTTGCCTTCACCGCCCTTTAATTTCTCAGCCGCCGGCATGGTCGCCGCCCATTCCACCAGCTTGTGGTCCAGCATCGGCACCCGAACCTCCAAGCCATGGGCCATGCTAGCACGGTCAACCTTGGTCAAGATCCCACCGACAAGATTGGTCTTGATGTCGGCATATTGGATCGCCGACAAAGGATCGTCGCACGGCGCCTGATCAATCGCTGCTTCGATCAGGTCGGTGCCGCGATAGCCCCCCAGCGTGCGCCGCATATCGGCGCTGAACAGAGCCTCGCGTTGACGCGGCGCGGTGATCGCCACTGACTGCGCATAGGCTTGGGCACCGGTCATGCTCAAACCCGCAAAGGTCGATTGCGCGCGCAGAAATCGCGGTGCCCAATCCATTTTCGGATAAAGCCGAGCCAAACCGCCAAACAATGCCCGGCGCAGGCCCAAGGGCAGCATTGCCCGCACCTGCTCTTCGCGCATGTGCATGGCATGACGGCGATAGCCCGCGAACACCTCATCGCCACCATCACCCGACAGCGCCACCGTCACCCGCCGCCGTGCCAGGGCACTGACCCGGTAAGTGGGTATCGCCGAATTGTCGGCGAACGGCTCGTCATAATGAAAGGCTAGTCTGTCGATCAGGTCATAATCATCAGCAGCGACGACCTCGACGTCATGATTGGTGCGATAACGCGCCGCCACCCGTTGCGCGTATTGGGTTTCGTCATAGGGCGCGCGGTCGAAACCAATGGCGCAACTGTTGACCGGAGAGCCGCTGAGGCCGGCCATCAGCGCCACCACCGCACTGGAGTCAACCCCACCCGACAAAAATGCGCCCAATGGCACGTCGGCGATCAGGCGTATTTCAATCGCCTCACGCAGACGGGCAATCAGTTCATCTTGCCAAGCCTTGCTATCGACCCCGACGGCCGCTGCAAACCGCACATCCCAATAGGCCGCCGGCCGCAGCGGCTTGTCATCGCAACCCGCCACCAGGATATGCCCCGCTGGCAATTTGCGCGCCGATTGCAGGATGGTCTTGGGGTCCGGCACATAACCCAGCGCAAAATAGTCCTCCACCGCCTGCGCATCGATGGCGCGCTCAAGACCCGGATGCTTGAGCAGCGATTTCAATTCAGACCCGAACAACAGGCTGCCATCCGCCAATTCGGCATAATACAGCGGCTTAATGCCCAGTCGATCACGCGCCAACACCAATTGCCGCTGCCGCTGGTCCCAAATCGCGAACGCGAACATGCCGCGCAAACGTTTTACCGCGTCGATACCCCATTGCAGATAAGCGTTTAAAATGACCTCGGTATCGCAATGGGTGTTAAACCGGTGCCCCAGAGCTTCCAGCTCCTTACGCAGAGCCGGAAAATTATAAACTTCGCCATTATAACAAATCACCGCCGCGTCATCGGCCGCGCGCATCGGCTGCTGACCGCTGGCCAGGTCGATGATCGAAAGCCGGCGATGACCCAAGCCCACCGGCCCAGCGCGATAAAGTCCCTGCTCGTCCGGGCCGCGATGAACATGCATGTCGTTCATCGCCGCCAACAGCGATTGCGACACCGGCGCGCCGGTACGGCGATGCAAAATGCCGGTAATGCCGCACATGCCTATTCGCCTTTGATGACCGCATGGGTTGCGACGGCCTGCGCGAAATAGTCAGCCACCGGTGGCAGCGCCGCGGCAAAGGCCGCCAGGGCATCATCCCGCACCAGTTCTGGCCGCGCGCGTTCGGTTGAAATCACCAGAGTCGCGGCGGCGGTTTGGCCGCCATGAAGTTTCGCGAAAGCACCGAAAATCTTGGCCCAACGGGGCTGCGCCACCAGCCGGTTATCGACCCAAAACACTTGCCAAATGTCGCGCACCGCACCGCCGGGCCCCCGCGCCCGGTAAAAGGCGATCTCAACATCCTGGCCACCCAGGCGAACTTGGCGCCTCCCCCCATTCAACCGCGACCATCGATCATGCTGGCCCATGACACTATTGCCAAAGGCGATCATCTCCCGCTCGGTATCCTGGGTGCCGTAAACCGCCGCATATAGGCTGACGGTGACATCATCGCTGCGGTAATGATCGAAGCGCTCGGCATCCGCCGCCGCATAATGCGGTCGCCAATCGACCGTGCCGGCGGCAACGTCCATTTTTTGCCAAGATACCGCTGGCTCAAGCTCCGGCAATTGCGCAACATGGCGGTCGCTATCACGGTGCATGACATAAGCGCCATAAGCTGGCACCGCCAGGCCCACCGCCATGGCAATGGCAAAGACACCAAACCAGGTCCGCCGTGGCGCGACCGTGGCGCCGCCAGCGTTCAACAAGGGGGTCACGTCAAACGGCGGATCGCTGGGCTTTTTGTCGGAAAAGCTCATGCCAATGATCAACAGCACAATAGTGACGAAGGCAAAAAAGCCCCAGCCATAGACGATGTGATCGACCCCCACCGCATACTCATTGTCCGTGAGATAGGCGATATAAACAATGCCAAAGGCACGTAGACCATTGGCGATGATCGGCACCAGGATCGACAGCCCCACGACAATCGCCCGCCGTTTCCAGCTTTTAAAGCTGATATTGGCGAACAACACGCCCAACGCCAGCGTCGCAATCAAAAAGCGGACGCCAGAACAGGCCTCGGCGACCCGGAAATCGCCTGAAGGGGTGGACAGGAAGATGTCTTCCAGGAACACCGGAATATCGATCAGGTTGAGCATGACGACAATGAATTGGGCGGTGAAATGCTGCAATGGCGGGATCAAAAACTCGCCCACTGGCACCAGGAAAAACATATAGCCCAAGGGAAACAACAAGGCGCGGGTAACCGCCACCCCTAACAATGCCAGCACCGAGGCTTGAATCATCAACACCCAGGCCAGTTGCTGCACCGTTTGCACGTCGCCAACACGGCCCAACAGCCACAACAAGGCCGCCCCCCCCACCAGCACCAAGGCCGGCGGATATAAGCCAGGCCGCACCCGCAGCACTTGCTCGCGCCGGTCCCATACCAGCCAGGCGATGATGAAGGGAATCAGTAGGCCGTGATTGAAGGTGGCCGAATTCCACCACACATTGGCCATGGCCATCAAGGTGGGCGCCATCGCTAAGGATGTCGCCAGCGCGAACACAGCCCACAAAGTCAGCGCCTGGCGCCATTCCTGCGCCCAGCCTGGCGCCGACTGGCCAGGACCGGGCGCCGCTTCCTCGACATTCGCCATCGGTTTCACATCCTGCCTCCTGGCCTTGGTTTAGCAGTGTTTATCTTGCCATAGCGTTAGCATCGAAGACAGGGGCGCCAATGTCGCCGACCAGCCATAGCGCGCCAGCACCTGCGCCCGCGCCGCCTGGCCAATGGCCTGGGCCTGCATCGGCTGCGCCAACAGGCCGCAAACCGCCTTGGCGAACGCGTCCGCATCCATCGCCAATTGCAAATGCTCACCCGGCACGGCCTCCAGGCCCTCCAAGCCCTGCGGCGTGGTCACCACCGGCTTTGTCATGGCCATGGCTTCCAGCACTTTGTTTTGAATGCCGCGCGCAATGCGCATTGGCGCCACGGCGACCTGCGCGGCATCGATAAAAGGCCGCACGTCATCGACCCGACCGGTCACCACCACGCCATCGCGGCCATCCAGCGCCTTCACCGCCGCCGCCGGCTTGCCGCCGACGACATAAAACCGTGCTAGGGCATATTGGCGACGAATCCGTGGCCAGACAGCATCGGCAAACCACATCACCGCGTCCACATTGGCCCAATAATCCATCGCGCCGGTGAACACCACCGTCGGCGTCGGACCCTCAGATAAGGGCTTGAAATCCGCGTCGGGATCGAAAAAATCGGTGTCGACGCCATTTTCCAGCGCCATGACCTTGTCCGCCGCGCCCGGCGCCAATTGCCGAAACATCGCCGCCTCGGCCGCCGACACGAACAGGCTGCCATCGAACGTAGTGGCTACCGCTCGTTCAAATGCCAGCAACCGCCGCGCCTCGCGTGCGTAAACCCAGCGCATCGGCCAGCCCGCCGTTTCCGCATATTGCCGCCATTTGTCGGAATCGATATCGACAAAATCCATAATTCGGCGGGTCGGCATGTCCATCAAATACTGCCCCATCACCGATGAAAAGCCGATCGCCACATCGATACCATCATCACGCGCTTGCGCCGCCACCCATTGCCGCATGCGCCGATCGGCATAATAAGGCAGCGACAAGGCCTGCCCCGTCGCCAAGCCGCGCAAGGCACGCAGCTTCGCCCATCGCGGGCTGAGGGGCACGAAATGACATTCGGCGCAGAGCTGCCGCAAAACATCGACATGCTCCCAATCTTCGGCATCGTCGATAAAACACCCCAAGCGCACGCGATGATCCCGCGCCAGGAACCGCAGCAGATTCCACGAGCGGATCTTGTCCCCCTTATTGGGCGGATAGGGAATGCGGTGGGCCAGGAACAGGATATCGGCCATCGGTTCAACCCAAGCCGCGCGACAATAATGGCCCCAAAACATTGGCCACCGGCAAGGGCAGTTTTTGCCACAACGCCACCGCGCGCGCATATTTTCCACTGGTCGGGTTGAGATTGGGCATCGCCTGGCCCGGCGCCAGCCGATAGCAATAAAACAGCGGCTGCGGCGCGAAGCCCCAATTCTTCTTGAAATGAAAAGCCCCGGTACCAATCTTGCTGCGGCCAAAATCGAACCAATCGCAGCCACGGGCGCGGGCGTGTTCCATCAACGCCCAATACATATAATCATTTCCCGCCAAGGCCCGCGCATTGGCGCCGCCGCCGCCATAATAAGGCAGCACCGCGCCGCGCCAATATAATGACAACACGCTGGCAACCGGCGCGCCGTCCTTGGTCACGGTCAACACATCGGCATCGTCACCAAAATGCTGCAACAGCGATTGAAACAGCTTTTTCGTAAACACCGGCGTGCCCAGATTGCGCACGCTTTCGGCATAGACGGCGAAATGCCGGTCGGCATCGCGGTCGACCTGTGTTTCCAAGCCAAAACCCATCGCCTTGCGCACCATCGCCCGCTGCTTGCGCGGAATTGCCTTCATGTTCACTTCGGGGTCGGGGTCGATCGCGCGCGCGAAGGTGGCGTAGGTTTGATCATCCAGAGGCCAGTCGGGACGCTGACAAGTTTTGCCGCGATATTCCAGCGACGTGGCCCCCACCCTGCCCGCCAAAGCCCATGCCGCTTCATCCAATGCGGCATGGTCTTCAGGGCTTTCCGCCAACGGCCCGCCATAGACCGCGAAGGCGTTGGAAACCAGCCGATTGCCGAACAGCCGGCTTTTCACATGCATGACCGGCAAGACCGCAACGATGGCGCCGCCGCGTTCGATAAAAAACAAATAAGCGGCATGGCCCATGGCATCGACAATGCTGCGGGCCCAGGCGGTGCCATGAAACACCGTGCCTTCGGCATGGCCAGCAACAAAATCGTCCCAAGCGCCGCGAGCGGCCGCGTCGTTCAGGTCCAGGATTTCGACAGCCGTGGTCATCGGCAAAGGCCTCAACCGGCCGCGGCGGGCAGGAAAACCCGGTCGACACGGTCCCAACGGAAGTCGCGCAGCACATGGTCCAGCTTGTCACGCATGCGCGACAGATTGGTGTAATGGCGGATGCGCGATTTCCACGGCGCGCGATATTGGCGCGGTTGGTCGGGGTCGACCTCCCACGGGTGAAAATAGAACATGCAGGCCGCTTCGTCTTGGCCATTGACCCGCCGCATCATCGCCCGCGACAAGCCATATGGCAGCAGCCGGAAATAGCCGCCGCCACTGCAGGGCAAGGTGCGGCCCGCCCATTTGACCGTGGTCAGCGGAATTTCGATCATCCCGCCGTCGCCATGGCGAAACGCAAAACGCGGCGCCGAGGGCATGCCATAATGATCATGGCGAATCGGATAAATGCTGGAAGAATAGGCATAGCCCTGATTGGCCAGCACATCCAGTGCCCAGGCATTATTCGCCCCGATCGAAAAACTGGGCGCGCGATAGCCGACCACGGGCTGGCCGGCGCAATCCTCCAAAATCATCTTGGTCCGGATCAGGTCGGCGGCGAAGCTTTCAGGGTCCAGTTCAAACACCCGGCGATGGTCATAGCCATGGCTGGCCACTTCATGGCCGGAATCAACAATGGCGCGCAACAAACTGGGATGACGTTCCGCCACCCAGCCAAGACAAAAAAACGTCGCCTTCACGTCATGGCTGGCGAACAGTTCCAGAATGCTCTCGGTATTGGCGACGACGCGGCTTTCAAAACGCGGCCACTCCGCGCGATCGATGCAGGTTTCAAAAGCACCGACTTGGAAATATTCCTCAACATCGACGGACATGGCATTGATGACCCGGCCGCCGTCGTCGCGCCTCACCGGCACCCGCTCAGCGGCCATGGGTTCCACTTTGCAAATCCATCCATTCGCCAAGAATGTCGAGGGTTTCGCGCAGCGTTTGTTCCTGCCGCGCCAGGCTGTCTTCCAAGCGCGCCAGGCGGGCTTCAAGCTCGCTGATGTCGCCGCCATGATGGGCATGGCCATTGCTGTCTTCCGCCGCCTTGGCCGTGGCCCGGTCGCGGGCGATCTTCGGCGGCACATTGGGTTTGGGCCGCGATGCCTTCAGCGGCCCGGTGCCGGACAACGCCATGCCGCTGTCCAACACATGCTTGGGCCCAGTGGTGGGGGTGTGGTCCTTTTTCAGGTCGGCGATCACTTCGGCGACCACATTTTCATCGATTTCGTGCAATTCCTCGATGGCGCCAAACAACAACAACCGCGACATCAGATTATTCAGCCGCCGCGGCACCCCGCCGGAAAAATTATGAATTTGCCGGAACGCACCATCGGTGAAGATCGGGTCCTCATTCCAGCCAACCAGTTTCAGCCGATGATAGACATAGTCGCTGATTTCCTCGACATCCATCGGCTCTAAATGATGGGTGGCGATGACACGTTGGCGTAATTGTTCCAATTCATTGGAACTGGCCAATTTGTCGCGAAATTCCGGTTGCCCCAGCAGGAAAATTTGCAGCAATGCCCGATTGTTTTCCTGGAAATTTGACAGCATGCGCAATTCTTCCAGCGCGCTGATCGGCAAATTTTGCGCTTCATCGACAATCAGCAGCACCCGCCGCTTTTGCCGCGCCTGGCCATGCAGGAATTGCTCCATCTGCTGCAGGATGCTGGCCTTGTCCATGCCCTCGATGCGGATACCGAAAGCACCGGCCACCATCCGCAATGTATCGTCGGCATCCAATTGCGTGGTCACCACTTTGGCGGCCAGATAATGCCGTTGGTCCAAATGGTCAAACAAATGCCCGACCAGCGTGGTCTTGCCGGTGCCAATGTCACCGGTGACGATGATGAAACCCTCACCCTGATTCAGGCCATAGGTGAGATAAGCCATGGCCTTGCGATGCGTCCGCGAGTCGAAATAAAAGCGCGGATCGGGCGTAAGCTGAAAGGGTCGCCCCTGCAGTTTGTAAAAGTCCGCGTACACCGCAGCTCCTAAAAGGTCGTCCTGACCCCAACGGAAATGGAATTACCGCGAAAATCTTGCCGAGACTGATTATTGCTCGACGAATGTCGGGCGCCGACAAATGCCGAGCTATTAGCCGATAGCGCAACGCTATATTGGGCGTTTACGGTATAGAACTCATTACTGCCGCCACCGATGAAATTGGTGTCGCGATAGGTGAAACTGAGCGTGGCGACTTGGCCCCGACCCATTTCATAACCAACACTGCCAAACACACCTATCGATTCTTCCGTCGGCGCCGCCACGTCAAAAGTACGCCGTTCGAAAAAGCCGCGCAGCCGATATGTGATGCGGCGCTGTCCATAGCCAAGCGTCAAGCTGGCGTTGCGGCGGCGGAAGGCGTTGTCAGTCAACGATATATCATCGCCAATCACCGGCACCGGCACGCCGCTGTCATTGATCGGGACGCCATTTTCATCGAAGCCAATGCCGATCAGGCGGCTGGTGGTGAGCCGGTTTTCAATTTCGATCTCATCGACATAATCGGCGCGGATGAAGGCTTGGTCCTGCAGCCGATAGCTGAACGAGCCGGAAAAGGTTTCATCGCCAAAGCGACGGCCACCACGGAAGGAAATATCGGTGCGCGGACCAGGCCGCCAGCGAAAGCCCGCGTCCCAAACCGGACCGTTGCGGCTGGTCAAGGTGGCGTCCTCGGTGTCCTCATAACCGCCGCTGCCCAACAGCGACAAGGTCCGGCCAAGGGCGTATTCGATCTCGGCGCGCGCGGAAATATCCTCGAACCGCGCATTGATCCGTGACCGCTCGACATTGTCATAATCGCCGCGCAGGCTCCATCGCAGCCGGGTAAATGCGCTGCCGCTATTCAGCACCGCGCTGGCGCCATGGCGGGTGGAGTCGGAAAACACATTGGCGGCCCCGGTTGGGTTGCCAACATTGTTATAGGAGAATGTGTAATTCAGCGATGCGGTAGCAAAGCTGCCAAATTCCCGCGTCAATCGCGGCCGCACGAAATAATTCTGCACCGTCCGCCGGTTGTTGGAAAAATTAAAGTCAGAGCCAGACAATGGCCCCTCCAGGTCCGCGAACCGTTGTCCGATTGAGCCGCCAGCATTGACGAAAAAGGTTTCCCGCACCACCTCCGCCGTGAGGTTGGCGGACAGACGTTGGCGCACCGTCGTTTCACTGGTGTTATCCAAAAACACCAGAAGCGATGGCGCATAATCGATGGTGCCGGTCAATCTTTGCGACCGCGCTTCGATATTGAGGCCGGGTTGGGTTGACAACACCACATCTGACTGCCGGCCCGCCTGGTCGAGATTCACATTATCCGTCCAGGTCGCCTGGGCGGCAATGCGCGGCGTCACCTCGATATCGGCATGCCCACCCGCCGCTGCGGCCATTGTCAAAACAGCCACGGCGCCGCCGCCATATAACCGCCGCTTATACGCCTTTGTGCTCACAACTCCCCCCTGTTACGCCGCCTCTCGCTTGTCATTGCCCATAAGCGTAATAAGCGCCGAATTTGCGGCTTGAGCCGCTGAACTGCGTTTTATTCAACATCAAACTGATGTGCTGGCAACCGTTGAGCAGCGCCAAGCCTTCTTCTAGCTGCGGCCCGCGGGTCTTGTCCGCCTCGACAACATAGGCGACCTGGCCGACATGCAAGGCCAGCACCGCCGGCGCGCTGCTGGCCAAAACCGGCGGCGAGTCAAAGATGATGACCCGGTCGCGATAACGCGCGGCGATTTCCTCGACAATCCTGCCCATCCGATCGCTGGCCAAAAGCTCCGTCGTCAAATGATGTTGACGGCCCGCGGGCAGCACGGCGAAATTTGGGATGTTGGTGCGGATCAAACAGTCTGCCATATCAAGGCTGGGGTCGGTGATCAGATCCACCAGCCCCTTGCCGCCCTCAAGGCCCAAGGTCGACAACACTTCCGGCTTGGCGAAGTCGGCATCCACCAACAAAACCGTGTAATCGCGCTCGGATGCAATCGACAGCGCCAGGTTAATGGCGCAAAACGTCTTGCCTTCATTGGGTTGGGAACTGGTAACCAAAATCAGATTGCCATTGGGCATGGCGGTCACGCCCTTGCCAAAAGCGTTCAGCAGCAGGCTACGTTTAATCAGCCGAAATTCCTCGGCGATGATGTTGGGCGGCGCGTCAGGCACGATATATCCGGCCTCGCGCAGCGCCAACAGGTCGATCTCGTCGCGGCGGCTGCGGCGCCCGGCTGCGGCATCATCGAAATCCTGGGGCGCCGACGGCAATGGCGCTCCCTGCTTCTCCTGCGCCCGCATGATATGCGATTGGCCGGAGTCCGTCTGCTCCAGCCGCTGCGCCGCGCGCTCCAGCAAAGAACCGCCATCGCCGCGCTGCGCTTTCTTGACTGCCTTGTCGCTCAGATCCATAGCCTAACTTTCCAATTTCCCGCGCGCGCTCATGTGGCGATAATGGTCTGGGTCATTTCCACCAAGATCAACAGACCGCAGGTGACAAACAAGGCTGACAACACCAGGCCAAAAGCCGACAATTCCAGGAACCGCTGCCGTTTCTGCTGTTCCGACCGCACCGCTGAGATGGCGCCCAGAACCGGATAGCCGACGGCCTGCCGCAATCGCACGATGGTCGGATATGTGGTGTGCAAATGGGCAATGACAAAGGCAAAGGCAATCCCCGCCGCCAGACCGCCCGCCAACACCCCGCCCAACAACAGCGGACGATTGGGCGCACTGGGCTTCAAGGGTACCTGTGGCGGGTCGATGATGCGGAACTGGACCTTGTCGGTCTTGGTGTCGACATCCTGCACCAGCCTTGCTTCCTCGCGACTGCGCAGCAATTGCTCGAATTGGTTCTTAATCACTTCGTAATCGCGGTTGAGGCGCGCCCGCTCAGCTTCGATATTGGGCACCTTCTCAGCACTCTGGCTCAGTTGCTGAATGTCGGACTCCAACTTGGCCTTGCGGTTGTTCAAGCTGGCCAAGCGCGTTTCAACATCGACCAGCTTGATACGGATATCCTCATAGACCGGATTGCCAACACCACCGCTGACCGCCGTGTCACCACCGCCCGCTGACTGCGCTTGCTTGCGCAAAGCCTCCATTTGCCGCTGCACCGCGATGACATCGGGATGGGCGTCGGTGAAACCGCGCAAATACAGCGCGTCAAGCTGTTGTTGCATGCCAAAATAGCGTTGCGCATAGGGACCGGCCATCGGCCCGCCATCCGCCTCGGTGCGCGGCGACAGGCTGGATAATTGCCGCTGCAATTCGGTGCGCACGACATTGGCGTCTTTGATCGCGACATTGGTCTGCTCAAGTTCCGTCTGGGCCTGACGCAGCCGAGCAAGGAAATTTTGCTCGCCCGGCAACCAGCCAATATATTTGCGCTCGAACTCCGCCCGGCGCCGTTCGGCCAATTCAAGCTGACGCTCATAATCGGCCAATTGTTCGTCGATGAAACGGCGGGTCTCGGACAAGGTATTGCGCAAGACGCCAAGATTGCCCTCGAAGAAAATCGTCAGCAGGTTTTGCACCACGCGGCGCGCCAATTCAGCATTTTCCTGGTCCGACAAATCCGGCCGACCGGTTTCATAGGCAATCCAGAACAGGTCGGTGCCCTGACTGCGCAGACTGATATTGTTCTGCAGGTCGGTAATTAAGTTATCCATTTCGCTGTCATCAGCGATGGTGAGGTCGAGATCGACGCGGTGAATCACTTTTTCAAGATTGGGACGGCTAACCAAGGTCCGCCGCATCACCTCGACCTGTTTCAACGGATTGGTGTCAACCGCATTGACCAAGCGTTGCAGCAATGTGTTGGTGTCGACATAAATGCGTGCTTCGGAGCGATAGCGGTCTGGAATATAGGCCACCACGCCCCAGCCAATGATGCAGACCACCCACATCGCAGCCAACCCGTACCAGCGCTTGCGCCAGACGGAATACAGCATCGTCAAGACTTGTTCGTAAACGTCGCTCATTGGCCCTCGCCAGCCATCCTGTTCAAAACGCCGCCCCGCCTAGGGATTGGCGGCACAATGGCATACAGGCTTTAACGTCGACTTAAACTTGAGCCGCATACGGCTCTGCCACGAAGCGGGACACTGCTTCGCACCGCTAACAAAAAGCCGGCCGACCCTTCGCCAGCCGCGCCAACGGCGTCACAGGATCGGCGTGACGCCGTTGCCTCATCGCCGAAACCCTAGAAAAAGCTTTCCGGAATGATGATCACATCGCCTGGCTCGATCCGGACGTTCGACTTGATATTGCCGTCCTTCAGCAAGCTGTCGATCTTGATGCCAAATTCGCGCTGCGACCCGCTGTTGGCGTCAAACCGCACCAATCGAGCCCGATTGCCGGCGGCAAATTCGGTCAGGCCACCAACCGCGATCATCACATCCAGCAAAGTCATGTTGGCGCGATAGGGAATCGCTTGCGGATTGGTCGCCTCACCCACCACACGCACTTGCTGTGCGAATGGCCCGTTGAAGCCACCAACGATCACCGTCACGATCGGATTTTGAATATAGGTTCCCAGCTTTTCCTCAATCGCCCGCGCCAATTGCGATGGCGTTTGGCCGGTAGCCGCCAGATCATCGATCAGCGGCACGGAAATCCGCCCGTCCGGCCGCACCACCACGCCGGTCGACAACTCCGGATTGCGCCAGACGAAAATTTGCAGGCTGTCCAACGGACCGATCACATAATAGGGACCAGGTCCTTCATTCGGCGAAACGAACTGTGCCGATTGCAGCCTTGCATCGGGACTGGAGCCGCAGCCCGCGAGCGCCAGGCCAAGCAAAGCCAATAAGCCGATCAAGAATTTTTGAGAGTTCGCGGCCACGTTTCTTCCCCTCCACATTTACCAACTGCCAGTCCCCCGACCGGCGCCAGCGTCACCTTGGGCAGGTTGCGCATGTTTATGACAATAGACCTTTTTGGCTCGTATACGCAACTTAATTTCCAGCCTTAACCCATTGAACAAACGCAAAAATTATGTCGTTTTAGTTAACAGTGCCAAGATTAACCGCAAATGCGGATACATTATTCCCTTCAGGCCAAAACAAGTTGATCCAGAACAAGGACTTGCCAACCCATGCGGGCAAATTGAGGCGATGACTAAACCAATAATTCAGCCGGCGGCGGATGGCCAAGAAATGCGCTTGGCGATGCCGACAGCCCATAAGCGCCGGCCAGGAACACCGCCACCAAATCCCCCACCTGCGCCTCCGGCATCGCCACCTGCTCCGCCAAGCGGTCGAGCGGTGTACATAAACAGCCGACAATATTGACTTTTTCGGTGGCCGGTTGGTCGATGTGGGTAGCAATGGCGGTAGGATAATTCTTGCGCAAGACCTGGCCAAAATTGCCGCTGGCCGCAAGCTGATGATGCAAGCCGCCGTCGGTCACCAAAAAGACTTGCCCTCGCGAGATTTTGCGGTCCACGACTTGGCAGATATAGACCCCAGCCTCGCCGACCAAATAGCGGCCCAACTCCAAAATCACCTCGCAATCCGCCGGCAAGTGCGACCGCGCTTGAGCCAATACAGCGTCCAGATTGCGGCCGATCAGCTGCAGGTCCAAATGCCGGTCGCCAGGAAAATAGGGAAGCCCGAAGCCGCCCCCGATATTCAGCATGCGCGGCGGCGTCGGCGCGTGGCAAGCCAGCGCCAACGCCAACGCCATGGTCTTTTCCTGGCATTCCATGATCGCTTCGACACGCAAATTCTGGGAACCCGAAAAAATATGAAAGCCATGGAATTTCAGTCGGGTGTTTGCCATTTCCTCAAGTAACGCTGGAACCTGCTCGGCATCCACGCCGAACGGACGCGGCCCGCCCCCCATATGCATGCCGGAAGATTTTAATTCAAAATCCGGATTGACCCGCACCGCCGCTTTTGGCCGCGCGCCCAGGCGCTGGGCAATGGCGTCGGCCCGGCGCATTTCTCCGACCGACTCCAGATTGAGAATAATGTCCGCAACGATCGCCGCTTCCAATTCCGCATCGGTCTTGCCTGGGCCCGCGAAACTGATGGCCTGCGGGGACATGCCGCTATCCAGCGCCAAGGCCATTTCGCCAGCCGAGGCCACATCCAGTCCATCGACCAGACCGGCCATCAGCCTGACCACCGCCGGCATCGGATTGGCCTTGATGGCATAGTGCAATTTGATATCGACCGGCATGGCGGCGCGCAAGGCGGCGACCCGCGCCTCAATAAAGGCCCGCTCGTAAAAAAAGGCTGGCGTGCCGCCGACTTGCGCCACCAAATCGCGGACATCCCGACCGCCAATGGTCAACACGCCGCCCTGCCGGTCAAAGGCCAGGACCGGCGCATGCGGCGGCGGAGTCGGTCGCTGGTTCATGATTGCTCCTCGCTATCGCCGAGTCGCCGCTTGATGGCGGCGGCTATCGCCGGGCGGTCCAGCTTGCCATTGGCATTATGCGGCAAGTCCTGATGCCAGAAGATGTGTTGCGGAACCATGAATCCAGGCAATACTGCCTTGAGATGGGTTAGGAGTGCTGCGCTGTCGCCGCTGCCCGTGGCCGCCACCGCAATCGCCTGGCCAAGCCTGTCATCGTCCACACCGACGGCAACCGCTTGGCTGGCCATGCCGCTGGTCAGCACCGCCTCCTCCACCTCGGTCGGACTGACGCGATTGCCCAAGGTCTTGATCATCTCATCGTCGCGGCCCACGAAATACAAGAACCCATCGCGGTCGCGGCGTACCGTGTCACCGGACCAAACCGCCATGCCACCAAATTCGGCGAAATCCGGCGCCGGGCGAAAACGTTGGCGGCTGCGCTCGGGATCGCACCAATAGCCCTGCGCCACCAGCGGCCCGGCATGGACCAGTTCGCCCGGTTCATCCGCCCCGCACACACTGCCGTCGGGCCGCAACACCATTATCTCCGCATAGGGAATAGCCTTGCCGATGGAGTCGGGCCGGGCATCAATGAGTGCTGGATCCAAATAGGTCGAGCGAAACGCCTCGGTCAGGCCATACATCAAATACACCCGTGCTTGCGGGAACAAGGCGCGCAAGCGCCGCAGCAAGGGCTGCGGCATTCGCCCGCCGGAATTGGTGATATAGCGCAAGCTGTTGGCCGCCTCTTGCGACCAGGGGGCATCGGCCAATTGCTGCCATAAGGGTGGCACGCAGCCCAATCCGGTAATGCGGTGCCTGGCCACGGCCTTGACCACGTCGGCAGCAAACAAATAATCGTGCAGCACCACATGGGCACCGGCGTGAAGACCGCTCAATAGCTGGTTCAAACCATAGTCAAAGCTGAGCGGCAACAGCGCCAACAACCGGTCGTCGGCGGTGTTTTCCAAATAGGCGACCACCGCGCGCGCACCCAAGGCCAGATTAGCATGGCTCAACATCACACCCTTGGGCCGGCCGGTGCTGCCGGAGGTATAGAGGATCGCCGCCAATGTGTCGGGCTTGGCGGCCCGCGCGGTCATCGGGCCATGGCCGTTGACGGCGCCAAAACCGTATTGGCGCGGTCCCGGCCCACTTGGCGCCGCGCCATCCGCGCCATCGACCAGCAATAAGTGCCGCAAGTCGGGCAGTGCCGCCCAGGCGTCTTCCAACAGTGCCGCCCGGGCTTTCGCGGTGACCAAGACGGCGGCGCCACTGTCGGCCAAGATATGCCGAACCTGGAGAGCCTTGAGTTGGGGATTGACGGGCACGAAAACATGACCAGCGCTGACCGCGCCCAGCATCGCCACCACTGCCTGCCACTGTTTCGGCAGATAGACGGCTACCCGCGCGCCGTGTTCCAGGCCAAGGCCCTCAAGCCAGGCGCTGAAGCGGCCAACAGCCTCGGCTAATTCGGCATAAGGCAGGGTCCCGGCGCGATCGGTCAATGCCGGCCGCGCGGCATGCTCGGCCCAGCTATGCTCAAGCAGGGCGGTCAAGGTGGGACCTTCGGACATGACGTTATCGGCACTCATCGGGCGCATGCAGCCGGTATAGGGGTCGGGCGCGGTCTGTCAAACCGCAATGCAGCCATGGTCGGTGATTGGCAATGGCGATCTGCAACGCGCCGAGCCGCACAAAGGTCGCGCGACCGATGCTGCATGCGCCCAAGCGCCGGTGCGCGGCTACCGACGCGCCATTGACGCTGTTAATGCGCGACAAGCTCCATCGAATGCCGCGCTGGCGCATCGATGCCGCCGCGCCGGCCCATAAATTGGCAAAGGCGCGGCTCAACCGATATTGCGGCAGGACATAAACGCCAAAATCCCAGGCACAGGCCGGCGCCGGCAGCGGTGCATAACGAGCGCGCACTTCATCTTCTTCATAAGGGCCGGCGGTATACCACAGCACGGCAGCGAGCCTGTCGCCGTCAAAAGCGCCAACGCATATCGCGTCCTGGGCAAAGCGATAAGCACGCACCGCGGCGGTTAAGGGCAGTGCGTCAAGGGCAGGGTCGGTGGGGCCGAGTTCGCGGCTGGTGAATTTGCCTGGCGGCGGCACTGTCGCCGCGATGGGTTGCGCCAGGAACAGGTAATCATGCACGCAGCCCCAACCTAGCCGCCGCAGCAAACGGTCGGTGGCATAAGCGCAAGTGGCGCGCCAGCCGGCTGCGCGTCCCATTGCCCTAACCGCCGCCCAACTTGCCATCAACGCCGCCTCGCCTTTGAAATTCTTTGTCCTCGCCGCCGCAGACTGTATAACCCGGCCCCGGGACGACGGCCAGCGCGAGGAATGATGATGACGGTTGAACAGCGGATGCGACAGGTGTTGGCCGATGTATTGCAGCTTGGTTCACGGGCCCAAGGCCTAACTGCGGATACGCCATTGCTTGGCCATTTGCCGGAGCTTGATTCCATGGCGGTGGCGACCGTCCTCACCGGCATCGAGGAAGAGTTCGGCTTCAGCATCGACGATGATGACGTCAGCGCCGAAATGTTCGAGACTTTCGGCGCCCTGTGCGCCTTTGTCGCGCAAAAGCAGGCGGCGTGACGGCGCCGCTGTCAGCCTTTTTCATGCCTGGCGCGGCGGGCGATATTTTCGCCTTGGCCCGCGGCCCTTGGGAACAAGCCGCCGATCACCGCCAAGCGGTGCTGCTGTTACCGCCCTTTGCCGAAGAAATGAACCGCAGCCGCCGGTTGATGGCGGACGTGGCCATGGCATTGGCGCAACGGGGTGTGCCCTCGCTGTGCTGCGATCTGTATGGAACCGGCGACAGCGCTGGTGATTTCAGCGCCGCGCGATGGGAAATCTGGCTTGACGACAGCCGCCGCGCCATCGCCTGGATGCGCGGCCAAGGCGCGCCCGCCATCACCCTGTTAGGGATGCGACTCGGCGGCCTGTTGGCGCTGGACCTGGCGGCGGAGGCCGATCGCCTTTGCCTGCTGGCGCCGCAGTTGGATGGCGCCCAGGCGATGCGGCAGTTCTTGCGCGTTCGCCTTGCCAGCGACATGGAGCGACGACAGCGCGGCGGCCGCGCCGGTCCTAGCATGGCCGACTTGGAGCAAGACTTGCAGGCCGGCGGCCAAGCCACCGTCGCCGGCTATGTTTTGGCTGGCGCGCTTTACCAGGCAATTGCCGCGCGCAACGCCAAGGCCACCCTGCCCGCCACAGCCCCCATCGACTGGATCGGAATCGCCGCCAATACACCGCCCGATGCCGAAAGCCTGGCCCGTCAGGCCGCCGCCTTGCCGGGCGCCACGCTCCATGGCTTGGCCGGCCCACCGGTCTGGGCGCAATTGGAGCCGGCACCGGCCACAGACTTGGCCACCGCCGTCGCCACTATCATCACCGCCGCCCGCGAGGATGAACAATGACTGCAGCGCAAGCACCGATCCTGATCGACTGCGCCGGCGAGCGCCTGGTTGGGCTGTTACATCGGCCAGAGGAGCCCGCCCTGGCAAGACCCCTGGGGGTGCTGATTGCCGTTGGCGGCCCGACTTATCGGGTTGGCGCGGCCCGCCAATATGTTGCCCTGGCCCGGGCGCTGGCGCTATCGGGTTATGCGACATTGCGGTTCGATTATCGCGGTGTTGGCGACAGCACAGGCGCTTATCCCGGTCTTGACGGCATTGGGCCCGATCTCAGTGCCGCCATTGCCGCCTTCCAGCGAGCGTGCCCGCATATACAGGGAATCGTCCCATGGGGCCTGTGCGAAGCGGCATCGGCCATTTTCATTCATGGCCACCAATTGCCGGCCATGGCCGGGGCGGTGCTGGCCAATCCCTGGCTTGATGATGCCGCTGCCCAAGCCCGCGGCATAATTCGCCAGCATTATGGCAACAGGCTGATATCCGGGCAGTTTTGGCGCAAATTACTGACCGGCGGTGTGGACGTGCCGGCAGCCGTTTCCGGCCTGTGGGCAACTTGGCGGCGCAGTCGCGCGGCCGTGCGGGAGACCAGTTTCAACCACGACCGCGACCTTGGCCAGCGCATGGCCGCTGGGCTTGAGCGTTTTAACCGGCCCTTGCTGTGCCTGCTCAGCGGCGCCGACGATACCGCCGCAGCGTTCGACGATGCGCTTGGCCACCGCGCCGAATGGCGTCAGGCGCGGGCCGGCTCAAATTTGACGCTGGTGAAAATTCCCCATGCGGATCATGTCTTTACCGAGTCCAGTTGGCGTCAGGCCGTGGCCCGCGAGACAATCGCGTTTCTCGACAGGCTGAGCGCTAGCGGCTCATGACGGCGGCGGATCATCCTTGTCGCGAATCACCGACCAGATGATCACGGCCAGTATGGCCAGACAAAAAACTCCGAAGGCGATGGTTTCCATGACGGTTTCGCTTGAGCAGCCGCGGCGGACCCTGGCAGTCTAGTGCGGCAAATGTTAAAGCCTTGTTGTTGGCGCTAGCGCCCTCACGCTCTGTTAACAGGGACTCGCTATAACCGCTTTTGCGAACAGCCGCCAGCGTGGTGCGGCGTTATGAGAGAAGCCGGCCAGTCATGCTGCGTTCCATCATGATTTTGATGATGATCATCGGCACCGTGCCGATGATTTTTGTGAAGCCGCATGTCGGCATGCTGGTGTGGTCGTGGATCTCCTATATGAACCCGCACCGGCTGTCCTATGGCTTTGCCTACGATATGCCGATGCTGGACGCGATCGCCGCCGCCACCTTGGTCGGCTGGCTGATCTCGCGCGAACCCAAGCGCTTTCGCCTGCACCCCGTTTCGCTAACCTTGATTCTATTCTGGGGCTGGACCCTGGTAACCACAATCCTGTCGAAGGCCCCCGACCGCTCCTGGCCGGAATTCACCCAATTCAGCAAGATTATGTTCTTCACACTGATGCTGCTGCCGCTGATCACCACCAAATGGCGGCTGAATTGCTTGATTTATGTGATTGTCCTGTCCTTAGGTTTTTACGGCATCAAGGGAGGGCTTTTCACAATTGTCCATGGCGGCAATTATATCGTCAATGGCCCGGTGGGGACTTTTATCTCCGACAACAACCATTTGGGCTTGGCCCTTTTGATGCTGATACCACTCTTGCGCTACGTGTCGCTGCATGGCGATACGTCGTGGATCAAACAGGCTGCCTTGTGGTCCATCTTCATCGTCGCGATTTCAATTTTGGGTTCGCAATCGCGAGGCGCTTTCTTATCCGCCGTCATCACGATGCCGATCTTGATCGCCAAGGGTCGTCGGCGGATCGCCATATTCGCCTTATTAACCGTTATGGCCATGGGCGCACTTGCTTTCATGCCGCAGGATTGGCGTAATCGCATGGCTACCATCACCACCTATGAGCAAGACGCGTCCGCAACTGGGCGATTGGACATGTGGAGCGGCGGCTTCCGACTGGCGCAGGACCATCCATTTGTCGGTGGTGGTTTTGCCTCCAACTATCAACCTTCATTCATGGCGCAATATATGGAACCAGGTAAGGAACTGCGCGCCTATCATTCGATCTATTTCATGACCCTTGGCGAGCATGGCTTTGTTGGCCTGTTGTTGTTCTTCATGATCATGACCGCCAGTTATTTCACATGCGCGCATATCGTTAAGTTGGCGCGCGGCGATCCGGAGCTGAAATGGGCGGAGGATCTGGCGAAGATGCTGCAAATCTCGCTGATTGCCTATGGCGTCGCCGGGGCGTTCTTGTCGCTGGCGAAATTCGACCTGTTCTATCATCTCTGCGCGATGACTCTGATCTTGCATCGCGTGGTGGCGGCGCGGCTGGACGCCAAGCTGCCTGCCCCGGCACCGGTGGGGACGCCACGGCCAATGCCCACGGCCATGCCACGACCAGCTGAATAAGCACGGTCAACCACCTTCGTTTGACAGGACCCATTTTATGAGCACGCACCGTATTCATTTGATCGCCGCCGCGCGGCCCAATTTCATGAAAGTGGCGCCGCTCTATCATGCGCTGGCCAAGCACCCCGCCTTTACGCCAGTATTGGTGCACACGGGCCAGCATTATGACGCCAACATGTCGGATAATTTTTTCCGCGACCTGCAATTGCCGGCGCCCGATCATCATCTTGGCATCGGCAGCGGCAGTCATGGCGAGCAGATGGGCGGCGTAATGATCGCCTATGAAAAAATCTGCGCCCAAGACCGACCGGACTGGATCGTCGTGGTCGGCGACGTCAACCCCACCGCCGCCTGCACCCTAGTTGGCGCAAAATTATGGATTCCGGTGGCGCATTTGGAAGCTGGCCTTCGCAGCCGCGACCGCCGCATGCCGGAAGAAATCAACCGCTTGGTCACCGACGTGATTGCCGATGTGCTGTGGACGCCATCGCCGGACGCCGATGACAATCTGTTGGCCGAAGGCGTCGCCCCCGCGCGCATCAGTCGTGTCGGCAATATCATGATGGACAGCTATGAACTGGTACGCCAGGCGATCGAGGCGGAAAACGCGCCGGCCCGCTGGGGCCTGAGGCCGGGCGATTATGGCGTCGTCACCTTCCATCGCCCATCCAATGTCGACGATCAGGCGGTATTGACCACCATCGCAGATCAGTTGGTCGCCGCCGCCAAATTACTGCCGTTGATTTTTCCGGTGCATCCGCGCACCCGCAAGCAATTGGAAGGGTTCGGATTATGGCAGCAGCTTGAAGAGGCAGGCATCAAGCTCGAACAGCCGATCAGTTATCGCCCATTCATGAACCTGGTCGCTAACGCCAAGCTGGTGATGACCGATTCCGGCGGCATTCAGGAAGAAACCACATATCTCAACATTCCCTGCATGACCCTGCGCGAGAATACCGAACGCCCAATCACCATCACAGAAGGCACCAACCGGTTGATCAAGCCGAAAGATGTTTTGACCTCGATCGAACAGGTGATGGCGGGAGACTGGCCGTCGGGCAAACGGCCGGAATTGTGGGACGGCCAGACCGCCGCGCGGGTAGTGGCCGATCTGGAATCCCGCATCAAGGCTGGTTTTCGGCTCAGCGCTTAAGCAAGCGGTCGATAAAGGCTTGAATCCGGTCAAACTGGCGGGCCCGGGCAAACGCGCCAATATCGGGATTGTCGGGTTCCGGCAAGCGCGGCGCGGCGTCCTTCAGCTTCAACCAGGCGCGCAACTGCGTCTGCACATGCGCCACATCCTTGCTCACCAAGCCAAGACCAGCGCTGCGGATCATATCCGCCGCCTCGCCCGTGGTGCTGCCGATGGAAAGAATTGGCCGACGCGCACCGATGTATTCAAACAGCTTGCCGGCAATCACGCCATTTTCAGCCGGATCGTCCCAACGCAACAACAACAGCACATCCGCCGCCCGCTCCAGCTCTAGAATCCGCGCATGCGCGACCGGGGCATGCACCATGACCTGTTCGGTTACGCCATGGCGATCGGCCAGGGCCAGCACATTGCCGGGATTGTCCATGTAAAAATGCACCCGCACGCGGTCGCGGTCAGCGCCCAAACCGGCAATCGCCTGAAACAACACCGTGGGATCGCGCTTGCCGACATAAATCGACCCAGCATATAAAATCGTCAACCGCGCCGGGTCCAATGGCGGTGGCGGCGCGCCTTGGAAATCGTCGGGGTCGAAGCCATTCATCGCCACCTCGGCAGGCTTGGCATGATACAGCCCCAAGGTTCGGGTCGTCGTTTCCGTCAGCCCAACAATGCCCGCCGCCGAAGCCAGCGCCCAACGCTCCAGCGCCCGTTCAAACGGCTTGCGGAACCAGGCGCCGTCATAATAGCCATTGGTCACCCAAGCATCGCGATATTCCGCCAGCCAGGGGATGCCGTGGCGTTTGGCCAAACGGGCGCCGACCAGAAACGCACTGTGCGGCGGCGCGGTCACATAGATGACATCCGCTGGAAATGCGGCGAGGATTTCATCGCCAGCCTTGATCGCCGGCCGCACCCAACCAACATGCTGATCGGGAATATTGGTCAATTGATTATACAGCCAATCGAACCATCGCCGCGCCCGTGACGGCGGCGGCGTTGGTGCCCGCGCCCCCGTGTCTGATGGCTGGTTCTCGGATGCGGCCGGCCGGGCTTCGTTGTCGGTGCCGACAAACACGCTCTTAAGCCAGTTTTTCAGCGCCCCAGGCCAATCATTGACATCGGTCATCGGTGCATAATGAATAATTTCTGGCGGCAGGCCGGGGTCCAGAATCGGCGGCAATTTGGGCCGATAGGCAGCCAGCACCCGCACCTCATGGCCAGCTGCCCGCCAATATTGCGCCAGTTTCGGCGCACGCGTGGCCGCCGCTGGCGCATAAGGGGGAAAATGGGCTGAGACCAGCAATATTCGCACTGGCGCGCTCCTTGGCTAAAACGGTTGGAGTGGCCTTTCTAGACACTTCCTCTTAAAGAGAATTGAAACCCGGCGCCATGCCGTTTTGTTTAGCCGTTTTTTCAACTTCGGCCGTTATCAATCGCCTGAAGCCAAAAGATCAGGGACCGCGCATGCGCATATTGCATATCTTTGACCACAGCCTGCCCAAGCAAAGCGGCTATACATTCCGCAGCCGGGCGATTTTGGCGCATCAGCATGCGCTGGGCTGGCAAACCGCGCATGTCACCTCGCCTAAGCATGCCGCCGAAGGCCAAATGGATGAAGAGGCCGATGGCCTGGTCTTTCACCGCAGCGAACAGCCCGATGCTTTGGCCTCGCGTTTACCGGGCCTGCGCGAATTGGCGATGATCGGCGCCACCGCGCGGCGCGCGATCGCGGTAGGCCGCGCGTTCAAGCCCGATATCGTCCATGCGCATTCACCCGTGCTGAACGCGATGGCGGCAGCGAAGGTCGGCCGCGCCTTGGGTGTGCCGGTGGTCTATGAAATTCGCGCCTTTTGGGAAGACGCCGCCGCCTCACACGGCACCTGCCGTGAAGGCGATTTGCGCTACCGCCTCACCCAATATCTGGAAACCCGTGCCGCCCGTCGCGCCGATGGCCTGACGGTGATTTGCGACGGCCTGCGCCAAGACCTGATCCGCCGCGGCATCGACGCTGGTAAAATCACGGTCATTCCCAACGCCGTCGATATCGCGCAATTCAGCGGGCCGTTGCCGCCGGAACCAGCACTGGCGGCGCAATTGGGACTGACCAACAAGCCGGTGCTTGGCTTTATCGGCTCGTTCTATGATTATGAAGGCCTCGACCTGTTGATCGCCGCGATGCCGCAAATGCTGGCGCATAATCCCGATATTCGCCTGTTGCTGGTTGGCGGAGGGCCTCGCGACCAAGCCTTGCGCGCCCAGGCAGCGGCCCTTGACCTGCAACAACAGATCATCTTCACCGGCAGGGTGCCGCATGGCGACGTCGGCCGCTATTATGCGCTGACCGACATCTTCGTCTATCCGCGCAAAAATATTCGCCTGACCGATTTGGTGACCCCATTAAAGCCGCTGGAAGCCATGGCGCAGCATAAGCTGGTTGCCGCATCCGACATTGGTGGCCACCGTGAATTGATTCGCGACGGCGACACTGGCTTGTTGTTCAAGCCCGACGATCCGCAAGCCCTGGCCCAAGCCATTGTCGACCTGCTGGCGCGCCGCGCGGACTGGCCAGCATTTTGGGCACGCGGTCGCGCCTTTGTCGAACAGTCGCGCAATTGGCAAGTCAGCGTGGCCAATTATGTGCCGCTTTATGAACGGCTGGCGTCCGCCGCCAAGATTTCGCGGAACAGCGCCAACTGACCGGCGGTGGTGTCGTCCCAGGAGAATTTTTCGGCATAGGCGCGGGTGTCGGCGCGCACCGGCATCCCCGCCCTGAGCGCGGTAACCGCTTCCGCCAAGGCCGCTGGGCTGCGTTCGGCCATCAATCGGCCGGCGACGGGATCGGCCACCACTTCCGGCGTGCCCCACACATTCGACGCCACCACTGGCGTGCCGCATGCCATCGATTCCAACAACACATTAGCCCAGCCCTCGCGGCTGGAGGTGAGCAGGCTGATATCGGCGGCGCTGTACAGATCGGCCAGGTCGGCATGCGGCACCGGGCCCAATAGCCGCACCCGGTCGCCCAAATTCAACTCCGCGACCAGGGCCTGAAGTGACCCGCGCCGCTCGCCTTCGCCAGCGATCAGCAATTCCATGTCGGGCAATGCGGGCATCGCACGAATAGCGATGTCGTGCGCCTTGCGGTCGATCAGACCCCCGACCGACACCAGTGCCGGCCTCTCGATGCCGAAACGCGCCCGCGCCGCCGCCCGTGGTCGCGGCGTGAACAGCGTCAGATCGACGCCATTGCGCAGAACCTTGATCTTGTCGGCCGCCATGCCCAGGCCCACCATTTCATCCTTCAGCGCCTGACAGACCGCGACCATGCCAGCAGCCCGCGCGCCCGCCTCCACGATCATACGGCGGGTACGCGGATAGGCCGGGATCAAATTGATGTCGGTGCCGCGTGCGGTCACCACCACCGGCTTGTTCAGGGCGCGGCCCAGCCAGGTCGCGGCAACGCCGTCGGGATAAAAATAATGCGCGTCGATCAGATCGAAGTCATAGCCATCGCGGATCATCCGCCGAAACAGGCCCAGGCAGGCCCGATACAGGCTGAACGGCGCCATCGTCATGCCGGCTTTCGGCAATAGCAAATAACGCGGATGCAAAACCGACAAGCCATGCCGAGTTTCCACCCGAGGCGTGGCGGCAAAGCGCGCATATTCGCCAAAGCGCGGATGGCGCGAGCAAAACCACGGCACCGGCGCCACCACCCGTGCTTCAACCGCACCGCTGGCGACCAGATGGCGGAGCCGATTTTCCACGAACACCCCAAAATTGGGCCGCGCGGCGCTGGGATAAAGGGTACTGAAGGTGAGGATACGGATCATTGCAAGGCGTCCCGATAAACCCTGTCATAAGCGGCGACCATGGCCTCAAGGCCATATTCGGCGGCGGCTTGGGCGTGATTGTCGTCACCCAGACGGGCACGCAAAGCCGCGTCCGCCAACAACCGTGCGGCGGCATCGGCCAGCGCCGTTTCATCATCGACCGGCACAATAAACGGCCGATTGGCGGCCGCCACCATCACCGCCACATCACCCACATCGGTGCCGACCACCGGTCGCCGCGCCGCCATCGCTTGCAGCACGCCATTGGGCAATTGCTCGGTCTCGGACGTGATGGCAAAGACATCGCACAGCCCATAGACCTTTTCCACGGCGCTGATGAAGCCGGCAAAATGCACATCCGCCGCCACCCCCAACGCCGCCGCCAAGGCTTCCAAGCCGGCGCGTTCGGCGCCATCGCCCACGATCAGAGCCCGCACCGGCAGGCCCCGCGCCTTCAAGTTGGCGATCATGCGCAAAAATCGGCCAATATTTTTTTCCGGTCGCAGCGGCGTCACCGTGCCGACCACCAAATCGCCCGGTCGCCGCACAAAGCCCGGCAAGGCCCGCGGATCGGCTGGCGCCGAAAATCGCGCGATGTCGATGCCGTCGGGAATGCGCCGCACCTTGGCCGCCGGCAGTTTCCAGATATTGCCGATCACCGCGACCAAGGTCCGCGATGGCACAATGATATGACGGGTGCGGCGCAGCGCCAGCCGTCTGAACCAGACTCGGCGCAGCAATTGCCGTTTCGCTTCCTCGACACCAAAGCCGGCTTCGTGATGGACATGAGCCACGCCGCAAAACAGCGCATTGGCCAGCGCCGTTTCGACCGCGCCCCAATTATAGGTCAGCAGCAAGTCCGGCTTTTCGGCATTGATCAGCCGCGCCATCTGTCGCAGGCGGCGAATCAGTCCGCCCTGCGGCCGCTCGGTCCGCAAAAAACTGACATCCTCGGTCTTGGTGATGCGCTCGGCGGCGTCATAAGTGCCATCCCAGGCCAGGATCCGGTGGCGCCAACCGCAGGCCGATGCGTTGACATAAGCCGCCGTCCGCAGCTGAATGCCGCCGGTATCGAAATTCTGAAACACATGCAGCAGTCTGGGAGCGGTCATGCGGGCGTCATCCGGCGCGAATTCGGGTTTGGACCTTGGGGTTTATCCATCTTGCGCGACAAAGCACCATAATTTCATTGTTTTTCCGTTCACAGGGCGATTTAATTCCGCCGCCGGTCTTGTTGGCTTCAACCAAATAGAGGGGGAATGCCGTGTTTCGCACAGCATGGCTTGTCGCGTCTCTTGCCGTCGCGATCATCGCCAGCCTGCTGCTCTATGGCAGCCTGCCGGTCTTGCTGAGCTGGGCGCTGCCGGCGCGCACCCCGCAAGCCGTGATCGACATTATCAGCCAAGCCACCCTGCCCGCGATCGCCGTATTCGGCGCCGGGATGGTGCTGTTTTACAATTTGATCGGCCCTGGCGGCCTGGCCCTGTTCGACATGCTGACAACCAAGCGTGCGCGCGCCAATCTGTCGCCATTGCTGAATGCCAGGCGCGCCGGCCAAAGCATTTCCCGCCGCGATTTTCTCATCGCCATGGAAGATACCGGCGACCTGACCAGCGTTGCCGAGGATTATGCCACCCAGCTCTATAAGGCGCCCAGCCATCAGCAGGAACTGGCCACCGAAGACGCCTATGCCCGTCTGACCGCGGCTGGCTATTTCGGGCCCGAAGCCATGGTCGAGCGGCGGTTGATGACATGGCTGTCGCAGCTTTTGTGCGGCCTGCTGCTGGGCGGCGGGGCCTTGTTGTTCCTGATCAGCTTGGTGATCGGCGCCGACAACGCGATCTTTGGCGGCAGGCTTGGCGCCGCCTCTGGCGCGGGCGACAGCTTCAAACTTGCGCTGGAAACCGGCTTGATTACCTTGGCCATCGCCGGCGCCGGCGCCTTGCTCAGCAGCGCCTTCATTTACGTTGTGCGCAACGCCCGCAGCGCCCAGGCTTATGGCTTTGCTCGCGATCTCGACATCATATTCCTGAACAATCCGGGCCTTGCGCCGGTGCCGGTGCCGGCACAAGCCGGCGCGGCATTGGATGCTGGGGCGTTGGATCAATTCGCCGATCGCCAAGCCCAGTTGTTTAGCGACCAAAGCAGCCATTTGCGCGAAGTGCTGGAAGCCGCTGCTGCAGCGGCTAAACGCATTGAAGACGCCGCCAAGGGCAGCGACGCCGCGGCCTTGCACCAGCTTGCCGATCAGGCCCGAACCTTGAACAAGACCATGGACGGCCTTGGCAAGTCGCTACGCGACTTGCGGCCATTGCTGGAAGCCGGCGCTGAAAATGGCAACGTCATCCGCCAGCATTTGACCAGCGATGCGTCCGTGGCGCAGCATTTGCAGAAAGCCGCCAAGGACATGGGTGCCGCCGCCCAAGCCAGCCGCGACACCGTTGAGCGTTTCATCACCTTGGCGGAAAAACTGCGCGAAGCCGCCCGCGCCTTAACGGGACCATCGGGTGAAGTCGCCACACCCGCCGACCCCGAGGCCGCACGTCGGCTGTCCGAAGCCCTGCGCGAACTTCGCCGCGTTGCCGGCGGCGGTGGACGCTAGGGGCGCCGTTACTGGTCCGCCTTGAGCTGCGCCAGCAGGGCGCGCGCATCCGCCACTTCATCGAATTCCGGATCATCGGCCAATAGGGCCTCCAACTCACGCAAGGCTGCCGCCCGGCGACCATTGGCATTCAGCGCATAGGCCAGATGGTAACGCACGTCCGGCACATCGACCAATTTGTCTGCGGCCTGCTGGATCAATTGCAGGCCACGCGCCGGATCATTGCCGTTCTTGACCAGAATCCAGCCATAGGTGTCGGCGATATAGGGTGAGTCCCGATTCAACTCATAAGCCTTGGCAGCGGTCGCCACCATGCGGCTGTCACCCTTTTTTTGGTAGATGAAAGCCATATTGTTGAGCACCGCCGGATTCTCCTCACCAGCGCCCTGCAACTGCTCGTAAATTTCCAGCGCCCGGTCATAATTCTTGGCGCTCAAATGGCTGCCGGCCAAGGCCAGTTGCACGGTCACGTCATTGGGATCGGTTGCCAGCCAATCCTCCAACACATTCACCGCCTTATCATGTGCGCCCAAATTCGAATAGGCCTGGTACAAGCCGATCACGATGCCCTTATTGGATTCAATGGCGCGGGCACGTTCATAGGCTTCGGCCGCCGCCGCCCAGTTGCGGGCGCCCATCTGCACCCGGCCGATGGCAGCGTCAGCCACATTCATATTAGGAAATTGTTGGCGCAGTTGCCCAGCATAGCTCAAGGCGGTCTCGAAATTGCCCTGCTCCTGTTCCAGGCTAACCAGGTCCAACAAGATGTCGCCAAGATTGCCTTCCAGGCTCAACGCCCGCCGCAAGGTGGCGCGCGCCGCCTCGACATCGCCCGAACGCCATTGCGCCTGGGCCAACAGCCGCCGCGCGCCAGGGTTTTCTGGCACCAATGTGATCAGCCGATTGAAGTGGAAAATCGCCTCGCCATAATTCTCGGCCAGAGCATAGGTGCGGCCCACGGCTTCCACCGCGGACGCATTGTCGGGAAATTCGCGGCCCAAGCTGGCAGCCTCGGTCACGGCCCGGTTCTGGTTGCCCAGACCTAAAAACGCGGCGATCAGTTGCAGCCGTGGCTCCAACGCCTCGGGGTCAACCCGCACCGCCTTGCCCAACCAGTCCACCATGACCTCGGGCTGGCCTTGCAGCCGCGCCAAATCCGCCAGCGCCAGCATCGACTGTACATTGTCGGGATCGCCTTCCAAGACCCGCACATATTGCCGGCGCGATTCGTCAAGTTGACCAGCCGCGCGATAAAGCTGCGCCAAATTCCGGCGCGCCTCGTGATAGTCGGGATTTTTTTCCAGCGCCAATTTGAAATAGCGCTCGGCCTGGGCGACATCGCCTTTGCCCAAATGGGCGGTGCCGATCAAATTATCGGCAATCGGTTGGTCCTTGTATTTTTCCGACAATTTGGTCGCCGTCGCCAACGCCTTGTCGAATTCGCCGGCCTTGAGGTCGATCAGCGACAACATCACCATCGCCTGCAGGGAATCCGGGTCCATCTTGAGCACGGCTTCCAGTTCGCGGGATGCCGATTGTGGATCGCCCAGCGCCATTTGGCTGACCGCCAATTGGGTGCGCAAGGCAGCCCGGTCGGGCGACGCCGCGACGGCGTTTTCAAAATAGGTCATGGCCTCTTGGAAATCACCAAGCTGTACCAGCGCCATGCCGTAAAGCGCCAGCAGGCCGGAGTCCTTCTCGCCCTCGTCGATCATCGGTTGTAGGGCATCTAAGGCTCCTTGCGGATTGCCCAGCCGCAACAATGTCGCGCCATAGATGCGGCGCGCCATGAAACTGCGGGGCACGGCGGTCACCACGCGCTGCAAAAGGCTTTGCGCCTGCTCGAACCGGCCAAGCTGATAAGCGACGATGCCGCGGAATTGCGTGGCCGGCAAATAGCCGTCCAGGGCTCCCTTGGTCTGGTCCATCAACTCGCTGGCGCCGGCAAAATCGCCTTTGCGGGCCAGCAGCACCGCCGACAGATAATGGGCCAGCGGATGTTCAGGCATACGCTTATAGACGAAATCGATCTCCCGCTTTGCTTCGTCATCGCGCAGCATGTCGACCAATGTCGCCGCGCGTTCCAACCGCGCCGCCAAATTTTCCGGTTGCGCCTCAATCGCCCGGTCGAAATAAGGCAGGGCCGCTTCAAGACCCTCGATATTGCGAGCCAGGTCACCCTTGAGCACCAAGGCACCCGCATGATCGGGGTCGAGCGCCAATGCCTGATCGATCGAAGCCACGGCGTCGGCGCGCTGGTTCTTGCCGGCATAATAGCGCGACAAGGCGATATGGGCGTTGACGTTGTTGGGATCGGCCTCGCGCGCCTGCAACAAGATCTCCAACGCCTTGGGATCGTCACCCAAGCCAAGATAAGCCAGGCCGCTGAGTTCCAGCGCCTCCGAGCGTTGACCCGCCGGCACGCGGGCCAAATCCAGTTCGGTCAAGGCGCGCTGATATTCCTGTTGAAACAGCAGCGCCCGGGCCATGTCGATGCGGGAGTCATCGATCGACACACCAACCCGTCGCGCCGCCTCGATTTCGGTCTGGGCGGCAATGCCCTGGCCTGCCTTTAAGTAAATTCTCGCCAACAACATACGCGCATCGGCATTGTCGGGATTGGCCTTCAATGCGTTGCGCAATTCGATCTGAGCGGTGCGAAACTCCTCCGCTTCAAATGCCTTCAGCGCCCGCTCGTAATGGGTCTGGGATTCCGTGACGTCGACCGCCAAAACCGGCGCCGCCGCCCACAACAAGCCCGCCTGCGCCAGGCAAATCGCCGCCACGGTTGATTTGATCCGGCTGCGCCATGTCCCGTTCATCGCCAACTCCCTCATGCTGTCATGCGCCATGTTCGTGGGCGCGCCGCTCCAAGCCACCCGGCAAGCCGTGCCAGTCTAGATCTCGATATAATGTCTAGGTCTCGATATAATACTGTTTCATTAAATCATATAATGTCGGCCGGCTGACCCCCAACAGTTTCGCCGCCTGGCTGATATTGCCTTGCGCCTGTGCCACGGCGCGCGTGATCGCCTTGCGGTCGGCGGCTTCGCGCACCTGTTTCAGATTAAGCGGTTCGCCGGCCTCTTCGGCTTGACCGAAATCAAGATCCTCAATGCCAATGCGTCCGCCGTCGCACATGATCACCGCCCGCTTGATGCGATTTTCAAGCTCCCGCACATTGCCCGGCCATGGATGACTGTCGATCGCCGCCAGGGCTTCATTGCTGAAGCCTTTGACATTACGGCCCAGATCCTTGTTATAGCGGTTGAGAAAGGCATGCGATAACAAGATCGCGTCGCCCTCGCGGTCATGCAGACTGGGAATGTCGATATTGATTTCAGCCAGCCGGTAATACAAATCCTCGCGGAACTGTCCCGCGCCGATCAATCGCGGCAAGTCTTGATGGGTGGCGCAGACAATGCGCACATCGACGGGAATTTCCTTGCGGCCGCCAATCCGCTCGATCACCCGTTCCTGCAAAAAGCGCAGCAATTTGACTTGCAACGGCAGCGGAATGTCGCCGACTTCATCCAGAAACAAGGTGCCGCCCTGGGCCAATTCGATCTTGCCGGGCGTTTGTTTCACCGCTCCGGTAAAAGCACCGCGCTCATGCCCGAATAATTCGCTTTCCAACAAATTTTCCGGGATGGCCGCGCAATTGATGGCAACAAATGGGCCCTTGGCGCGCCGGCTGGAATCATGCAAGCCGCGCGCCAGCAATTCCTTGCCGGTGCCACTGGCGCCCAGCAGCATGACCGACACATCGGTTGGCGCCACCCGTTCGACCATTTGGCAAACCTTCAACATCTGCGCACTGCCAGTAATCAGATTGGCAAAGGGCGCGGCTTGTTGCGAGGTCGCAAGCCGGCGGTTTTCTTCCTCGATGTCGAACAAATGAAAGGCGCGGGCGACAATCAAGCCCAACTCGTCGAAATCGACCGGCTTTTGATAGAAATCATAAGCGCCCATACTGATTGCCCTGAGCGCGCTTTCGCGTTCGCCATGTCCCGACGCCACGATCACCTTGGTATGCGGCGCCAGGCGCATGATCTCGCCCAAAATCGCGAAGCCTTCGCTAGTGCCGTCAGGATCCGGCGGCAGACCCAGGTCCAGCGTCACCACTTTCGGCTCCTCGGCCCGCAATGCGGTGAGGGCTTGATCACGGTTCGACGCCGTGACCACGTCATAATCTTCATAGCTCCAGCGCAATTGCCGTTGCAGCCCTTCGTCGTCTTCCACGACCAGCAATTTTTGCTTGCTATCCGCCGCCGATTTGGCTTGTGCCCTTGTCGCCGCCATATCGTCCCGTGCTACCCTCGCCCGATTCAAACCGTCGCCTGCGCTTGGCATGGCAACAGCACCGTCATCACCGTGCCTTGACCGACCTGGCTATCGACCCGCAATTTGCCGCCCAGCGACTTGACCAATTCACGGGCTTCATAGGCCCCGATGCCATAACCCGCCGCCTTGGTCGACCGGAAGGGCCGAAACAGCTCGTTTCGGACAAAATGCTCCGACATGCCGCAGCCTTGGTCGACGACATCTACCTCTACCCAATCGCCATTGGGCCGCGCTTCGACCGCGATTGGCGCATCGGCCTTGCTGGCGTCGATGGCGTTTTGCAGCAAATGAGCGAAAACCTGCTCAAGCCGCTCCCGATCGCCCGCTAGCATAACATCATCACCTTGCCAGGAAAGAGTTAAGCGGTTATGAGCCGCGCTCTTTTCACGCACCACCGTGTCCAGCAATGGTCGCAGGGCGAAGCGCTCGTCGCGCCTGACCGAGTCGGTTGCCTGTCGCAACTTGGCCAGCAGATCGTTCATCTTGTCGACCGACGAACGCAAGGTCGCCAGCATGTCGGCGCGGAATTCCGGATTGTCGGCATGCCGCTCGGCATTGCGCACCAGCAACGACAATTGGCTGACCAAATTCTTCAGATCATGCATGACAAAGGCAAAACGGCGATTGAATGCCTCGAACTGCCGTGCTTGGCCCAAGGCTTCTTGCGACTGTTTTTCAGCCAAATAACTGGCCGCTTGCCGGCCGGCAGTGTTCAGCAGGTCATGATCTTCCCAATTCAGCGGCCGCTTAGCGCGCGACTGTTGCAATATCAGGAACCCGATCAGCCTTTCATGATGCAGCAACGGCACGATCAACCAAGCCTCGGCATCGTCCGCCGCCCAGGCCGGGGCTTCAAGCCCTTCATAACCTTCAGCGCCCGCCTTTAAGTCGTCCAGATCAATGGTCCATTGTTTCGTGGTTAGGAATTGCGCCAACGGCCCATCCGCCGCCTCGCGTCCGCTTTGGGCGGTGCGATAATTCCAACGCGCGGCCAGGGCATAATCGTCCTGATCCGCCAGCCACAAGGCGCCGCCGGGACTGTCCACCATTTCGGCCACTGCCTGGATCACGCGATGATCCAAATCCAGCGCCCCGCTGGTGTCCGACACCGTGCGGATGAAGCGCAGCCAGACCTCGCGATAATCATAGCGATAAGAAAAGAAATGCTTGGCGAAAAATACCCTGAGTTGGGCCCGCACCCGCCCGGAAAAGGCCAGCACCAGCAAGAGAATCAATGCCGCGACCAGAAACGTAACTTGCAGCAATGTGCCCCAGTCGCCGCCGAATTCCCGCAAATAATAACCGGCCGCCGCCATCACCATCAGATAAGCGCCCGTGGCCAACAGGCTCAGCGTGTGGAACACGATCCGGCGCGAGAAATGCAGGTCCAGCTTCCATGACGGATTGCGCGCCGCCGAGGCCGCGACCAAGGGCACCATTAGCGCATTGACCAAGCCGCGGGCACCATACCAATCCGCGTTGATGCCGCGAAACAGCAGCGCGTCGGCATAAAGGAAAATGTCATAGACAAAGACCAGGCCGACCCCCAGGCACAAAAGCTGAATGCCCCAGCGATTGTTTTGCGGCGTTTGGCGATAAAGATTTTCCACCAGCGCCAAGCCGCCAACCGCGCCAGCCATTCGCCCTAGCAGATACAGCAGCACCAGACTGGGCGAAATTTGTTCCAGGTCGGGGAACCAGCCGAACCAGCTTGCCAGATCGACAATCAGCAACAAGGCAAATACCGCATTGATGCCAACCGCCAATAAAAACGCGTAATTGCGTCGTTCCTCCAATCTCCAGATGGTGGCCAGCAGGCTGATCAGAAACGCAACCCATGACCCCGTGCGCAAAGTTTCCAACACCGGCACAAACGGCGCCGCGGCGGGGAACAGACTGGCCGCCGCCGCCACCGCCAAGGCCCAGGCGAAACTGGTGGCGGCCGCCAATATCAGCCAAAAACCCGGCGTGCTGCGGCGCCAGACCGACAGCAAAATCACGGTCAGCATGCAAAACGCAAATGCCGCCACGGCATGGCTGACAAACGCAATCTGGCTCACAAAAGCTCCCCCAGGCGGTCATGCCGCCGCGCCCTGGCCTGATTTTCGGATTTGAAATGTGTTTATGCGGCAACGACAACGGATGACGCGACGTTCAAATCCAACTCAGTCTTGTCAGCGCACGCCGTCTTGCCAAAGCACGACGCGCACGGTCTGAATCAAAATCAGTATATCCAAGAATATCGAATAATTCTTGACGTAGTAGAGGTCATATTCAAGCTTGGCGCGGGCATCCTCAACCGACGCGCCATAGGGATAATTGAGCTGCGCCCAGCCGGTGATCCCCGGCTTAACGCTATGGCGTTCGGCATAATAGGGGATTTCCTTGGCCAGATTGTCGACAAAATAGGGTCGCTCCGGACGTGGGCCGACAAAGCTCATATCCCCTTTCAACACATTGAAGATTTGGGGAATTTCGTCGATCCGGGTGGACCGCAACACGCGCCCGACCGCGGTCACCCGGTTATCGCCCGCCGCCGCCCAGCGGGGTGTGCCGTCTTTTTCGGCGTCTTCGCGCATGCTGCGGAATTTCAGCACCTCGAACGCCGCGCCGAACTGACCGACCCGGTCCTGCCGAAAAAACACCGGTCCGGGGCTGGTGACCTTGATGGCGATCGCCGCGATCACCAGAATCGGAAAGCTAAAAATCAGCAAGGCGGTTGCCGCCCCGACATCGAACAAGCGCTTCAGTACCAGGTTGATGCGGGTGCCGACCCGAAAATCATTGGAAAAGATGATGACGCTGGGGCGCAGCGACTCCAAATCCACACGCCCCGTCTCCCGCTCCAGAAAGTCGCTGACCTCGCTGATCTTCGTGCCCCGCAAGCGGGCCTCCAGCAAGTCCGCGACCGGCAGCGAACCGCGCCGTTCATCCAGCGCCAATACCACTTCGGAAATCGCGTCGGCTTCAATCAAGGTCGACAAATTATCGATGCTGGCGCGATCGATCGCTGTTTTAATCGCGGTTTCCGAGGGCTGCATGCGTACATAATCGACGACCGTGAAATCGGCATTGTTGTTAGCGCGTTCCAATTCACCCAGCTTGGCGGCGCGGGCGCCGCCGCCCAGCACCAGAATGCGCCGTTTCAATGCTTCATGATTGACCAGGCGCGAAAACAAAAAGCGCAACACAAACACGCCGACAAAGCCAATCAACAGCGCGTAAAAGGATATACTGCGCCACAGGCTAACATCGGGGAACATGTAAAAAACCACGCTCATGCCAATGAACGCGAAGACCCAGGCCGCGATCATTCGCACCAGAGTCATGCGCAGGTCGCGGCAATGCTCAAGCTGGTAAAGCCCGACCGCCAGCATCGCCACATAGGCCAGCGCGACAAAGGCGATGTCCTCGATCAGGCGCGCCGTTATTGGCCCCGCGGCAATGCCCAACTCGGCAAAACGCAACCGCGCCGCCAGCTCCACCGCGACGAACAGGACCAAAGCCTCGGCCAGCCCAAGCACCGCCAATGAGCGCGGAACATAATGGCGGAAGATGCGAATCATTTAACGTCGCGCCTCATAAAACAATGGTTATAAATATGCGAGCATTGCCGTGCGGGAATAGGTCAACAGTTTTAACGATGTGCAAAGCAATACGGAAAAACCGCCCGGCATGGCCTTATCCAGGGTCAAGGCCACGACGTTACCCCCACATGTTTCGCCCGACAATTTCGCCTGACATTAACGCGAAAAACAACTTAACCATGGGATGTTGACGGAACTACGTTAAAAAAAGGCATCCATATTCTTTGGCCAGGGAAATTCACGGATGACAAGCCCCATTCCCGCTTTCGCCACCGGCTTCGACGGTAAATTATGGATTCTGTTCGCGGCCATGGCGGTGAATCTGCTGTTTTGGCGCGCCAATGTCCTGGAACGCGCCTTTGCCTCGCCGCTGGCCTTGGGCAGCCGTATGCTGGACGTATTGGAGCGCCGCTACAACCGTCCGGAACTGAGCGAGCGCGAGCGTCGCCGCGAAGGCATGTCCGTATTTGTGCTGGTGGTCGGCGCGGCGGCAACGGCGGGCTTTGGTATTTTCTGGATTAGCCAGCAAATTCCCTATGGCTGGTGGCTGCAAGCCTTATGCCTGAGCGTGTTGCTAACCCAGCGCGAGGGCTTTGACGAAATGCGGGTGCTGTGCCGCAGCTTGCGCCGCAGTACCGCCGAGGCCCGCGCCACTCTGGCGATGATCGACCAAAGCGACGCCACCAACATGGATGACAGCATGATCGCCCGCACCGGGGTCGAGCATCTGGCGCTGGGGTTCAACCGCGGGGTTATGGCAGTGTTGTTTTACATGCTGCTCGGCGGCCTGCCCTTGGCGTTCGTGTTCAAGATCATCAACATCGCCGACTGGATGCTGGGCGCGAAAACCCGCGACGCCAGTGGATTCGGGCATATCTTCGCCTTTTCCAACCGCGTGCTGCTATGGCCACCGGCGGTGTTGTCGACGCTTTGGCTGGCCTTGCTGGCGCCTTTTGCCTGCGGCGCGCGGGCGCTGACATCGCTGCCCTGGGCGGTGCGCGGCGCCCGCCTTCACCCTTTGTCATTGGACGGCTGGCTGTGGGGCGCATGGGCGGCTGCGGTGGGCGTGCGCCTGGGCGGCCCACATCATTATGACGGCTGGGACCTTGACATACCAAGCATCGGCAATGGCCGCGAGATTGCCGAACATATCGATCTCGACCGCGCCGTCGCGCTTTATATAGTGATGTGCATTGGCTTGGCCTTGGCGGTTGCCTTGCTCATCAGCTTTCCGCTATGGACCGCGAACGGCGGTTGAAAAAACCGGCCGCCCCAAGCCTTTGGCAAGGTCGCGTTAGGATATCGCTGATACGGAGGTATCGGACACCGAAACGGGATTGGTTTTGATGACTGCACGGAGCGCGCGGCCAATTCAGCCCGTCATTCTTTCCGGCGGCGCGGGAACTAGGCTTTGGCCATTGTCGCGGCAATTGCAACCCAAGCAGTTGCTGCCCTTGTGCGGCACCGACACGCTGTTGCAAGCAAGCGCGCGGCGGGTCGCGAACCCCGCCCGTTTTGCGCCGCCATTGATCATCGCCAATGAAGATCATCGGTTTTTGATCGCCGAGCAATTGCGCCAGGTTGACATCGCCCCGGCGGCGATTTTGCTGGAACCGGAAGGCCGCAACACAGCGCCCGCCATTGCCCTGGCGGCGCATGCGGCGCTGGGCTTGGGCGAGGACACGTTATTGTTGGCAATGCCGTCCGATCATTTGATCGCGCGGCCCGACGCGTTTTTGCACGCCGTCGATCAAGCCGCCGCCGCGGTCGCGGCCGAAGCGGCCTTGGCCACTTTCTCGATCACCCCAACCGCGCCCGAAACCGGCTATGGCTATATTGAACAAGGACAGGTCCTGGCGGGACATCCTGGGTGTTTCCGCATCGCCCGTTTTGTCGAAAAGCCGGATCAGCCGACCGCCCAGACCTATCTGGACGCCGGCCGTTATGGCTGGAACAGCGGCATCTTCCTGTTCCGCGCCAGCGATTATTTGGCGGAATTGGCCGCCCACGCGCCGGCGATGGCGGCAGCGTGCCAACAAGCCGCGCAATCGCTGCGTGCCGACGGCCTGTTCCAGCGGCCCGATCTTGCCGTTTGGCGCGCTGTGCCACCGGGATCGATCGACTATCTGGTGATGGAAAAAACCGCCCGCGCTATCACCGTGCCCGTGGCCATGGGCTGGAGCGATGTTGGCTCATGGAGCGCCCTGGCCGATGTCAGTGCAAGCGATGGCAATGCCAACACCTTGATCGGCAACGTGATCGCCACCGCCAGCAGCGGTAGCTATGTGCGTAGTGAGGGCCCGCTTGTCGCCGCCGTCGGCCTGCGTGACATGGTGGTGGTCGCCACGGCGGACGCGGTGCTGGTCGCGGACAAGGCCGCCAGCCAAAACGTCAAGACCATTGTCGAAGCCCTGAACGCCGCTGGCCGCCAAGAACATATCCGGCACCCCCAACAGCATTTCCCTGGCGGCATGATGCAGCGCGTAGCCTTGGGCGACGGTCTTAAACTATACCGAATCATCGTTGATCCCGGCGCGCGCGTCGCCTTGACGGCGGAATTTGCAGCCAAGGCCACGCAATCCGTTGGCCAGCATTTGGTGGTGGTCGCGGGTAGCGGCAAGATCGACCAAGGCGGCACGATTATCCAACTGACCCCCGGATGTTCCACGCCCATTTTAGGGCCAGACAAATATGTAATTGAAAATGTGGGGGAAAGTCCCCTTCACCTGCTCGCATTTGGCGACCAGGGCGAAGATAATGATTTTTGTATAGACTGGACGGCGTGACGTTAACGCTTTATTGGCCCGGTTTTTGCTTATATCCGTCTATTGTCGGCGTTGAAATATAGGCTTAAGCTGGTTTTTTAATCCGAAGGTGTAAGCTGAGCCGACGATTCGAATCGGTATTTGTAGCGTTTTAGGACGGGGACTCGGGAACCCTGGCCAGCGCATTAGGGCGGGAAGTCACGAATTTGAAGCGCAATTTGATCCTGGCAGGCGCGGTAAGCGTTGCGTTCTTGGCGGTGGCAGGCATGACCGCTGGCCTTGGCGGCGGGAGTTTGTTTGCGCCGTCCGGCCAAGGCGGCTGGTTCACCGGCTTGCTGCGGTCGGAACAATTGGCGCGCATTGCGGCGCCGCGCCTGGATACCCAGCTCGCGCAAATGAACGACCAGGTCTTGGCCGACGCCGCCATGGGGCCGGCCTTGCAAGCGCCCAATGCCAGTGGCGCGGTGCTTGGCCGTTATGCAACCCTGCCCGATGTCAACGTGGCCGACGCCTTGGCGGGCGCCTTGGCCCAGGACAGTGCCGGCCTTGCCGCGCTGCAAGCCTATTGGGATGCCCATGCCGGTGATCCGCAAGATCTGATCGACCGCGGCGAAGCCTTGGCCCAAGCCCTGGCCGATGCCGCCAATAGTGGTGCCGCCGGCAGCCAAATCCGCCAAGCCGCTCGCAGCATCGTGGCCAGCGCCGAAACCGCGGCTGGCTCGGCTTTTTTGTCGCCCCTGCTTTTGGATGATGATTTCAGTTTGGCAGACGGCGCGGCTGGCCATGATCTTGGCCCAACCGACAAGGCGGCTTATCCGGGCTTCACACGGTTGGGTCCCGATCACCCTGGCCTCACCGGCGCGCAAGTCCGCGCCGTCGACCTAGAACCGCGCAGCACGCTGCTGAGCGATGGCATTGCCGGCATCGACGGACTGGCCGTGGCCGGCGCGGCGGGCAATGACTGGCGGGTCTATTTGATTTCAACAGGCCGGCTTGACGGTCGGCCGCTGCCCCTACCCTTTGGCGCCGTCGGTCAGGCCGGCGACCTGCCCAGTCGCATCGTCGATGGCCGCACCGCCACACAGCCAACCGTGGCGGTGTTTGAAGATCAGGCCATCGGCTATCGCCAGATCGGCGAAGCCGGGCGCGGCGCGCGGCCATTGGTGTTGGCGCTGCCGGTCCAAGCCGTTAATGACAGCGCTCAAATCCGCCTCGCCACCAACGGCAATCAAGTCACCTACGTCAATGGCGCGGTGGTCGTGCCCAATCCTATGCCTGCGGCGCTGGCGCAGGTGCAACGGCAGTTCGCGCCTTTTATAGGCGACGGCGCACGCTTAGCCCAAAGCTCTGGCGGTGCCGCCGCCGCCCGCGCGCCCAGGCGGACCGCTGGCATCACCGCAGTCGGCGCTGATCAAGCCCTGGCTGGCGCCATTCAAGGCACCGAGGCCGGATTGGAAACCTTGCAAGCCTATCTCGACGGCGCCGGCGGCGACCTCAACCGCCTGGAAGGCCGGGCCTTGGCGCTGATCGATAAACTGGCAGACAGCGAGGTCGCCTTGGACTTCCTGCGTCTGGCCGAAACCGCCAATCGCATTGTCGATGCGACGGCGCGAGCCTCGGCCTCGACTTATAGCATGCCTTTGGTGGTCACCAATGACGCGCGCCTGTCCGACGATATGAGCGGCTGGGATTTCGGCCATCTCGACCAGCCGGCGGTGACCGGCTTCAGCCGCGTTGGGCCGTCCGACCCGATGCTATTCGGCACCCGCATCCAAGCGGTCGACACCAACGCATTCGCGCCGGTGCTGCGCGATGTTCTGACCGGGGTCAATGGCTTTGGCATGGATTTGGCGGATGGTTATTATCGGGTGCTGTTGATCGCCCCGGCGCAGTTCAATGGGGCGCCGGCGGCGACACCTTTTGGCGATGGCCTGCGCCTGAGTGGCTTTTCATCGCGCATGGTCGATTTGGAGCCAACCCAGCCGGCGATCTGGGGGCTATTCGATAGCAGCGGCGTCAATATCATGGGCGGGTTGGAGCTTTATGGCGACCCCGGCGTCGCGCTGGCCGGTCCCGCCGTGGCCGATCCCTTGGGGCCACGGCCGATCGCGGCGCAACGCCTGAACCCACGCGATATCAATGGCGTGCTTTTGGCCAGCCGTGCGCGCGTCAGCGGCGGCCGGTTGCAGCTTGAAATGGATATCGCGCCGCCACGCTTCACCATCATCAGCGCCACCACGCTGAACCCCTCGGATCCGACAGCGTTGGAAGAACTGCTGTCAGACCGCATCGCCGCTTTATTGGCCGCCACGGCCCCGGCGGCCGGCGTGGATGGCGACAGCGGCACGCAATTTGCCGTCAATAGTTTCTCCCAGGCCTTCACCGGAACCGGACCCACGCGGGTCGCCAGTATCCTGCCCAGCGGTGGCGGCTTGGGCAGCGGCACCACTGGCGGTACGGGTGGCGGCACCGGCGGTGGCACCACGGGCGGCGGTGGCACGGGTGGCGGTGGCACTACGGGCGGTGGCCCCGTCGGACCACCAGGCGGCGGCACCACGGACGGTGGCACCACGGATGGCGGCGCGACGGACGGTGGAGCCAAGGATGGCGGTGCGACCGATGGCGGCGCGACGGACGGTGGTACCACCGATGGCGGGACGACCGATGGCGGCGCTACGGACGGCGGCACCACGGACGGTGGTACCACGGACGGTGGCACCACGGATGGCGGCGCGACGGACGGTGGCACCACCGATGGCGGGACGACCGATGGCGGCGCTACGGACGGCGGCACCACGGACGGTGGTACCACGGATGGCGGCGCGACCGATGGCGGCACCACGGATGGCGGCGCGACCGACGGCGGCACCACGGACGGCGGTACGACCGATGGCGGTACCACCGATGGCGGTGCGACCGACGGCGGCACCACGGACGGCGGTACGACCGATGGCGGTACCACCGATGGCGGTGCGACGGACGGTGGCACAACAGACGGCGGCGCCACGGACGGTGGCACCACGGATGGCGGCGCGACAGACGGCGGAGCCACGGATGGCGGTACGACCGATGGCGGCACCACGGACGGCGGTGCTACGGACGGCGGTGCGACCGATGGCGGAGCCACGGATGGCGGCACGACCGGTGGCGAGCCCTTCATTCAAGCCGATGCTGGCGGGCCCTATCGGGTTTATGCCGGCGAGGCCTTTTCCTTGGACGGCTCTGGCTCGATCCTGATGAATGTCGACCCCTCTTTGTTGCAGGCGGAATGGCTGCTGGGTGGCAACACCTTGCTGGCGACGGGCCTGGGCACGGTGGAATCTCCGCTTAACCCATCCCTTGTCACTTTGGACGTGCCAGGGCAATTCGAGGTGTATTTGCGGCTGACGCATTTGGGTCTGATTTCGCAAGATATCGGCATCATCATCGTGCTGGCCCGCGACATTCCAGCCCCGGCGGCGCTGTTGCTACTGGCAACTGGCCTGGCGGTCTTGAGCATGGCGCGACGGCGGCGAAAAGACCGATAATTTTTCTATTTATCCGTGTGCCCGCCCTGGGCTAATATGCATGTGCATTTCAAGGGGCGGAATGATAAGCCGGCGTTGGCGCGCCGGCGCTGGGGGCCTTGCCGCCGCGTTTAATGCGCGGTCGCCATTTCTGTAGCGTGCACACCCGCCAGCCCGCCGCCCCAAACAGGGGATGGCGCCATGCGCGTGATGGTGATTGCCGGCACACGCCCGGAAATAATTAAAACCGCGCCAGTGGTGCATGCCTTGCGCGGGCGGGACTTGGCCAACACCCTAGGCATGCGCGACATCGAATGCGCCATCATCGCCACTGGCCAACATGGCGAAATGGCCAGCCAGGCCTTTGCCGATGTCGGCCTTGACCCCGATTTCAGCCTCAACATGGGCAGGGGCGCGGCTGGCTTGACCGAAATGGCCTCGCAAATTCTCAGCATCGCCAAACCGGCCGGCCGCCAGGCGCCGCCCGCCGATCTGCTGTTGGTGCAGGGCGACACCAACTCCGCCCTCGCCGGCGCCATGGCCGGCTGGTATGGCCGACTACCGGTGGCCCATGTCGAAGCCGGTTTGCGCAGCGGCGATGAACGCGACCCGTTCCCCGAAGAAGCCAATCGCCGCCTCATCTCCCGTTTTACGGCCCTGCATTTCGCGCCCACCCGCCGCGCCGCCGAAAACTTGCGGACCGAGGGAATTGATCCCGCGCAAATCATGGTCACCGGCAATACGGTGGTCGATGCCTTGAACCATGCCCAGCCTGACGCGGCGCTCCTGCCTTGCGCGGTGGCGCCGACCCAGCGCTTGGTGACCGTGACCTGCCATCGCCGCGACAATTGGCATGATGGCGTGTTGGCGGTCTGCCAAGCGGTGTTGGCGCTGGCAGCCCATGACAATAACCTGCATATTGCCTTCGTGCTGCATGGCAATCCGCAATTGGCCGCCGCCGTGCGCCAAGCCCTGGGCGATCCGCCGCGCGTCAGCCTGCTGCCGCCACAGTCTTTTGCGCAATTCATTGCCCTGCTGCGAGCCTCGGCCCTGGTGATCACTGATTCCGGCGGCGTCCAGGAAGAAGCGGTCACCCTGGGCCGACCGGTGCTGGTATGCCGGGCTTCCAGCGAACGGCCCGAAGGGTTGGACAGCGGCTTGATGGAAATTGTCGGCACCGACCCTGAAACCATCGTCGCCCGCGCCCAGGCGCGGCTGGCGCAAAGCCCGACCCAACCTCCCACCGTCAATCCATATGGCGACGGCGCCGCCGGCCCGCGCATCGCCGAAGCACTGTTGCGCTGGCATGCGGGTTTGATGCCTTATCTGCCTGCGCAACGGCAATTCGACGCCGCCGGCGTCGCGGCGGCCTAGTCATGGCAATCTGGCTTGATAGCTTGGCGGCCTATCTTTTTGGCCTTAAGTTCGTCTTGGCTGGCACGGCGCTGTTGATCGCCATCAGTTCACTGGATGATTTTGCCGTCGACATCATTTTCTATGCGCGGCGGTTATATCGACGCCAGACCGTCTATCGCCGCCACGCTCGGCAGTCGGCACCGGCCCTGGGCAACGATGATCAGCAATGGGTCGCGATCCTGGTGCCGGCCTGGCGCGAAGCCGCCGTGATCGAGCATATGCTGATCAAGATGTGCGACGGGCTGGCTTATCGGCGCTACCGGGTTTTTGTAGGGCTTTACGCCAATGACCCCGACACCGCCGCCGCCGTGGCCGGCGCCCGCGCCCAATTGGCCGCGCGCACGCGGGCGCTGCCGCCAATCGTAGCGGTGCCGTTGGAACGCGATGGCCCGACCTGTAAGGCGGATTGCCTGAACGGGGTTTATCATGCCGCCTTACGCCATGAGCGGGCGCTGGGCATCCGCTTTGCCATCTTCGCCCTGCATGATGCAGAGGATGTGGTACATCCCTTGGAATTGCGGGTTTTCAACCATTTGATCCCGCGCAAGGACATGGTGCAATTGCCGGTCGCTCCCCTGCCCCGGCCTTGGCATCGCTGGGTAGGCGGGCATTATCTGGATGAATTCGCCGAAAGCCATGCCAAGGATCTGGTGGTGCGCGAATGCCTGACCGGTGGCGTGCCCAGCGCCGGGGTCGGCTGCGCCTTCAGCCGCCGCGCGCTGCGGCTGGCTGGCCAAGGGCGCGGCGGCGCGCCGTTCAACACCGCCAGCGTGACCGAAGATTATGATCTGGCGTTGCGCTTGCGCGGCCACGGCTTACGCAGCGCCTTTGTGCGCATGGCTGGTGGTGCCAAGAACATGCAACCCGTCGCCACCCGGGAATTTTTCCCGTCCCATTTCGACGCGGCAGTGCGGCAAAAAAGCCGCTGGCTGTTGGGCATTGCGCTACAGGGGTGGCAAAGCCTGGGCTGGCGTGGCAACTTCGCCAGCCGCTATATGCTGCTGCGCGACCGCAAGGCGCTGGTGACCGCGCCACTCAACATATTGGCCTATGGCCTGGCCGCGCAATTGCTGGCGCTTTGGGCGATGGGTCGGCTGTGGCCGGGATTTCCCGCATTTCCGGCGCTGGTCACGGCCGGTTCCGTAACCGCCTGGCTGCTCTGGGCCAACTTATTTTTTCTGGTCAACAGGCTGGCGCAACGGATGATCTGTGTTTGGCGGGTCTATGGCCTGGGGCAGGCGCTGCTGTCGCTGCCGCGCGCGATCGTTGCCAACATCGTCAATTTCGCGGCGGTGTGGCGGGCGGTGCGGCTGTTTCGCCAGGCCCGCCGCCGCCGCCAGCCGGTGGCCTGGGACAAGACGGCGCATGAATTTCCTGATGACGCCATCACTGGCTTGCCGGGTGCGCCATGAAGTGGCGTCGGCTGGCTCTAGCATGCCTGGCGCTGCATTGCGGCTTGACCGTGCCAACCCAGGCTGCCAGTCCCGCGCCGGGGGATTATGGGCCATTATTGGCTCGCACCCCAGCGTCTGGACTGCTGCAGTCCTGGAGGCAATTTCGCGCCTATCCGTTTTTCGCCCGCGCTTATGATCTGGCCCGCGCCGGCGACAATGTTGGTGCGATCCATTGGCTGGAACAAGGCTTGGCGCGCGACGACAGCGCAGATCAAGCGCGGTTCAATCTGATCCTGCTGGCGTTAGGGGCAAACCAGCCGGCGCGCGCGCTGGCCCATGCCGACCAACTGCTTGCCCGCAAGCCAGAACTGGCCGCCGGTTATTTGCTGCGCGGTCTGGCGCTGCTGGCGCTGGATCTACGCCGGCAAGCACAACATGACCTGCAAGCAGCGGTGGACCGTCCGGGCCTCAGCCCAACTCATCAACGCCTGGCCCAGGCCAATTTGGCGATGTTGCGGCCGTCACCGGCCTTGGCGCCATCGCCGCCGCCACCGCCGCGCCTGGCGGCGGAGACCTGGCTGCGGACGGCAGCCCTGCCGGTTGCCACCGCCGCGCGCCAACTGCCACTGGCATGGCCCTTGCCCGACGCCCGCTTGCGGCCAAGCCCGGTGGCCTTGGCCAGCCATGCATTGGCAACCCGGCCGGCGCCAGCCGCCCTCGTCCATGCCCTCAACAGCCGCGCCTATCAGGCATTGGCGGCGGGCGACCTGGCCAAGGCGGCGGCGTTGTTTGAAACCAGCCTGGCGCAACAGCCTGGCCAAGCGATGATCCAACAGCAATTGGGCTATCTCTACCGCGCCCAGCGCCGCCCCACCGCCGCTGCCGATGCGTTCAAACAAGCCTTGCTGCTGGGCGGCCTGGAGCCGGGCGCGCAAGCCGCCCTGCGCCGCGAGCTTGCCAGCCTCAGTTCGGACCGGCTCGCCCTCTCCGGTTATTGGGTGCATCGCGGCCAGGCCTTATCCAGCCCCCAACTGAATGTGTTGGGCGCCAGCCTGGCGCAAAGCCAGGGCGGCATCGCCGCGGCCTGGCGGCTCAATCGCGATGATCATGGCGCCACCGTGTTCGGCCGGCTGCTCTGGGCCAGCGATCCCGGCGGCCTGGACATTGACGACGACACCGCCCAAGCCGGCATCGGCTTGAGGCTGCGGCCATTGCCGCAGCTCAATCTGGTCGCCAGCATTGAAAGACTGGTCGCGCTTGGCGATCAAGCCCGCAACGATTGGATGCTGCGGCTCAGCTATTCCGACGGCCAAGGCTATGCGCCGGCATTGGCCGCGCCAAGCTGGTGGCATTGGCATGTCTTTGGCGATCTGGCGCTGGTCGACCCGGCAAGGCCCGACCTGCTGGCGGCATTTGAAGGCCGGCTGGGCCGCGGCTTTCAAGCGTCCGGCCTTGATGGCCTGATGCTGACGCCTTTCATCGGCGCCAATGCCAGCCTGGTCGAAGGCTTCGGCGTCACCAGCCTGGTCGAGGCCGGCCCCGGCCTGTGGCTGCGACACTGGTTCAACGAAGGCCGCTTTGCCGCCGCCCGCTCGGCCCTGGACTTGAAACTAGAATACCGCTTCCAGCTGGCCGGCGACAGCAGCGCAGGCTCCGGCCTGATGGTCACCTTGTCGGTCGATTATTAGAGTGTCTCAGGACTGCAGGCTTTTTGAGCCAATTTCATACACGTCATCGGACACGCCTTCGCGGGCGATGATGCGTTCAAGCTGCTCGCGCATCAAGGCCGCGCGGCGTTCATCGAAACGCCGCCACCGCGCCAGCGGCGCCAACAGCCGCGCGGCGGCTTGCGGGTTGAACGCGTCGACTGCCATCGCCTCCTCGGCCAACAGCCGATAGCCCCCACCGCCAGCATCGTGAAAACGCACCTGATTGGCCGCCGCAAAGGCGCCAATCAACGCCCGCAATCGATTGGGATTGCGGCGGTTGAAGTCGGGATGACGGGTCAAATTCATAACCACCGTCAAGGTCTCCGGCCGCAATGACAGGGCTTGAACGCTAAACCATTTGTCGATCACCAGCGCCTCGGCCTTCCATTTTTCGTAAAACGCCGCCAGCGCCGGTTGCCGCTGTGGCGCTTGGCTGTGCGACAATGCGGTCAGCGCCGCCAGTTCGTCCGTCATATTGGCGGCGGCTTCAAATTGCGCAAAAGCGGTCGCGGCCCCAGCGCTTTCATCGGCGGCTAACAGGTAACCCAGAGCGACATTTTTCAACCGCCGCGCCGCCCGCGATGATCGGTCGATGCCGTCCGCGCCAACACCTTCCTGGTATAACGCCCGCCATTGCGGCAACAGCGCCTGGGCCAATTGCTGGCGCCAATGCTCGCGCAGCCGATGAATGCCATCGACATCGATAATCGTCATCTGCTCGGCAATATAGGATTCGGTCGGCAACAACAGGGCTTCCGCCTTCAACGCCGGGTCCAGCCGGTCATCGCTAATGGTCGCAGTCATGGCATCGACGATTAAGGGATTGAGTGCCGGCGCCGCCGCGTCGCCCTTGATCGCGTCCAGCATCAAGGTCGTCGCCAAATGTTGAAACGCATCCCAGCGGTTGAACGGATCATCGTCATGACGCGCTAAAAAGGCTTGATCTTCCAAGCTCAAATCGGTGCTCAGCTTGACCGGTGCGGAAAAACCCCGCAGCAGCGACGGCACTGGCCGCTGGCCAACATCCTCGAACACGAAGCGTTGCTTGGCGCCGTCCAACAGCAGGATATGCTCAGCTTGCGGCCGGTCATTGGCATTCACCCGCACCGACATCGCCGCACCATCCCGCCCCAACAAGGCGGCGCGGATCGGCATTGGCATCGGCTTCTTGTCGCGCTGGCCCGGGGTATCGGCCAGGCTTTGGCTGATATCCAGGGTCAAGCGCTTGGCCTCGGCATCATAATGCGACCGCACCTCGACATGCGGCGTGCCGGCCTGGACATACCACAGCTTGAACTGGCCAAGGTCGCCGCCATTGGCGTCGGCCATGGCGGCGACAAAATCATCGCAGGTCACCGCCTGGCCATCGTGGCGCGCAAAATACAGGTCCATGCCGCGCCGAAAACCGTCCGCGCCCAGCATGGTGTGCAACATGCGGATCACTTCAGCGCCCTTGTTATAAACCGTCGCGGTATAGAAGTTGTTGATCTCGATATAGTTGTCGGGCCGCACCGGGTGCGCCATCGGCCCGGCGTCCTCGGCGAACTGATGCGCGCGCAAAACTCTGACATCCTCGATCCGCTTCAAGCCCGCCGAACCCATGTCGGCGGAAAATTGCTGATCGCGGAAAACCGTTAGCCCCTCTTTCAAACTAAGCTGAAACCAGTCGCGACAGGTGACGCGGTTGCCGGTCCAATTGTGAAAATATTCATGGGCGATCACCGATTCCACACCATCATAATCGGCGTCGGTGGCGGTGTCGGGCCGGGCCAGCACATAGCGGGTGTTGAAAACATTCAGGCCCTTGTTTTCCATCGCTCCCATGTTGAAATCGGACACCGCGACGATGTTGTAAATATCGAGGTCATATTCCAGCCCGTAGACCTGCTCGTCCCAGCGCATTGCAGCTTTCAGGCTGTCCATCGCATGGCCGCATTTATCCAAATCCGCCGGCGCGACATGAATGGCCAATTCCACCATCCGTCCAGACGCCGTGGTGAAGCGGTCACGCAGGCTTTCAAGTTTGCCAGCCACCAATGCGAACAAATAGGCCGGCTTGGGGAACGGGTCGTCCCAACGCGCCCAATGCCGGCCGTCGGGCAATGCGCCCGCGCCGGCCGGATTGCCATTGGACAAAAGCAGCGGATAGGCCGCTTGGTCGGCTTCGATGCGCACCTCGAAGCGCGCCATCACGTCGGGCCGGTCAAGGAAATAGGTGATGCGGCGAAAACCCTCGGCCTCGCACTGAGTGCAGAAATTGCCCCTGGAGACATAAAGTCCCGACAATTGGGTATTGCGCGCCGGCGCGATTTCGGTTTCGACCTCAAGCAAGAATGCGTCCGGCACGTCCTTGATGCGCAGGCCGTCGCCCAACAGGTCATAGGCAGAGGGCGGCAAGACCTGGCCGTCCAGCGCCACGCTAATCAACGTCAAATCCTCGCCATCCAACACCAGGGCGCGTTGATGGGCGCCATTGCGGCGAATCCGCATGCGGCTTTTCACCCGGGTTGCTTCGGGGTCCAGCGCGCATGCGAGGGCGACATGATCAATCAGGAAATCCGGCGGACAATAGTCTTTCAGATAGGTGGCTTTGGGCCGATTATCGGCCTTCAGCGCATCAGCCATGATGTGCTCCTTGGCGTTTACCGCCCCATCAATACACGATTTCCTTGGTCTTGAGAAAGCGGATCTGCGGCCAGTCCTCCTGGCCCTTGTCGAGATGCCAGGCATTACGCGCCAGATAAACCGGGCTGCCGCCATGATCCTCGGCCATCGCGGTGCGGTTGGCGTCGGCGAATGCCTTGATGGCGCGCGTGTCCTCGGCTTCCAGCCAGCGCGCGGTGTGCAACTGGGTTGGCTCGAACCGCACCGGAATATTGTATTCCGAGCGAATCCGGTCGGCCAGCACATCAAATTGCAACGGGCCGACAACGCCAACAATCCAGTCCGAACCGATGATCGGCTTGAACGCGCGAGCGGCGCCCTCTTCGGCCAATTGGGTCAGCGCCCGGCCCAAATGCTTGGCCTTCATCGGATCGTCGGCGCGCACCCGTTGCAGCAATTCCGGGGCAAAGCTGGGAATGCCGGTGAAATGCAAATCCTCGCCCTCGGTCAACGAGTCGCCGATCTTGAGCTGGCCATGATTGGGCACGCCGATAATGTCGCCGGGAAACGCCTCTTCCGCCGTTTCGCGGTCGCGGGCCAGGAAGATTTGTGGCGTATGCATGGTCATCATCTTGCCGCTGGCAATATGCTTCAATTTCATGCCGCGCTTGAAATGGCCGGAAATCAGCCGCACGAAGGCAATGCGGTCGCGGTGCTTGGGATCCATATTGGCTTGGATCTTGAACACGAAGCCGGTGACCTGCGGCTCATTGGCGGCGACCATGCGCTCAACCGCCGCCCGGCCGCGCGGCGCGGGTGCGAAACGCCCCAGGCCCTCCAGCAATTCGCGGACGCCGAAATTATTGACCGCCGAACCGAAATAGACCGGTGTCATGGTGCCGGACAGAAACGCGTCAACATCAAAGGCCGGGCACAGGCCCTGCGCCATTTCAACGTCCTCGCGCAGCTTGGCCAATGCCGCCGCTGGCAAATGGTCGGCCAGGCGCGGATCGTCCAAACCACGCATTTCAATTGCCGGCAAAAGCCGCTCGCCCTTGCCGCGATCGAACAAGATCAAGCGGTCGCCCAACAAGTCATAACAGCCGAGGAAATCCCGGCCCATGCCGATCGGCCAGGACGCTGGCGTCACATCCAGGGCCAGCCGCTGCTCGATTTCATCCATCAAGGTGAAGGGGTCTTGACCCTCGCGGTCGAGCTTGTTGATGAACGAAATGATCGGCACATCGCGCAGGCGGCAAACCTCGAACAATTTCAAGGTTTGGGTCTCGATACCCTTGGCCGCGTCCAGCACCATCACCGCGCTGTCCACCGCTGACAGCACGCGGTAGGTGTCTTCGGAAAAATCTTGGTGGCCTGGGGTGTCAAGCAGGTTGAAGGCGCGGCCCTCATAGCCGAACGACATCACCGACGAGGCCACCGAAATGCCCCGCTCCTGCTCCACCTTCATCCAGTCCGACCGCGCCCGCCGCGCCTCGCCCTTGGCCTTGACCGCGCCCGCCATTTCAATGGCGCCACCGAACAGCAACAGCTTTTCGGTCAAGGTGGTCTTGCCCGCGTCGGGGTGGGAGATGATGGCGAAAGTCCGTCGCCGGGCGATTTCTTGTTGCAACTGGCTCATCAACGGATTTTCGTTTCTCTCTTTGGTTCAATGGCGTCAGCGCCTATCCTGTCGCGGAACCGAAATCAAGGACCGACACGCAATCAATGACCAACAGCCTGTTTATTTTCGGCCTGGGCTATACCGCCACTCGCTTTGCCCTGGCCATGCAAGCCCAAGGATGGAACGTCGCCGGCACCGTCCGCAGCGCCGATAAGGCGGCGGCATTGCAAGCCCAGGGCATCACCGCGCATGTGTTCGACGGCGACCAGCCGATGCGCCAGCCAATGGCCAAATTACGCCATGTCAGCCATGTCCTATCCTCGATCCCGCCGCAAATGGCCGAAACCGACGACGCCGCCGACCCGGTTTTGCGCCACCATGGACGCGATTTGATAAAAATGCGGAAATTGGAATGGGTTGGATATCTTTCTTCAACCGGGGTCTATGGCGACACCCAAGGCCAGTGGGTGAGCGAATCCTCACCCATCGGGCTTGGCCGCCGCACCGCGCGGGCGGAAGCGGATTTGTCCTGGCAGGTGTTTAGCCTGGCTGGCTTGCCGGTGCATATTTTCCGTCTGCCGGGCATTTATGGGCCTGGCCGCAATGCCTTGACCCGGGCACGGGCGGGCATGCTCAATCGCATCGACCTGCCGGGGCATGTCTTCAGCCGTATTCATGTCGACGACATCATCGCGACATTGCAAGCCTCGATCGCGCAGCCCGAGCCCGGCGCGATTTACAATGTCGCTGATGACGAACCGGCTTCCAGCGCCGATTTGGGTGCTTATGCCTGCCAACTTCTGGGGATCGAGACGCCGCCCTTGCAAAGCCTGGATGAAGCCGGCCTGTCGCCGCGCGCCCGCGCCTTTTACAGCGAATGCCGGCGGGTGGCCAACGACCGGATCAAAGAAGACCTTGGCGTGCGCTTGCGCTATCCAACCTATCGCGAAGGTCTTCAGGCCTGTCTTGAGGCTGAAAACGAAGATTGAAAGCCGCGACGCCGGGCCTATGATGCGGACCGGCCAGCAAAGGAGCCAAAGGCATGAAATTCGGCAAAGCCCAATCCGTCAAGCGCGTGGAAGATCAACGCTTCGTCACTGGCAGCGGCCGTTATGTCGACGACATCAAATTGCCAAGCATGGCCTATATGAGCTTCGTCCGCACACCTTATGGCCATGCTAAGGTCAAGGCCATTGACGCCAGCGCAGCGATAGCGATGGACGGGGTCTTGATGGTACTGACCCAACAAGACCTCGACGATCTGGGCTATGGCGAATTGCCTTGCGCCGCCACCATCAAGAACCGCGATGGCTCAGACATGCCCCTCACCGGCTATCCACCGCTGGCGCGCGATCAGGTCCGCTTTGTCGGCCAACCGGTGGCAGCGGTGGTGGCGGACAGCCGCGAGGCCGCGCGCGACGGCGCCGAAGCCGTGGATGTGGATTATGAGGACCTGCCAGCCCTCGCCAATATCGAGGAAGCCATTGCCCCCGGCGCACCAGCGATTTATGCGCATATTCCCGGCAATAAGGTGTTCGATTGGGCGATCGGCGATGAACAGGCGACCAAGGACGCCTTCGCCCAGGCCGCTCATGTCGTGCGGCTGCGCGTGATCAACAATCGGCTGGCGCCCAGCGCCATGGAAAACCGCGCCGCGATTGGGGATTATGACCGCGAGAGCGGCCGTTACACGCTTTACGCACAAACCCAGAATGTGGCCGGCACCCGCGACATTTTTGGCGGGCTGATCTTGAAAACCGGGCCCGACAAAGTGCGGGTGATCACACCGGATGTCGGTGGCGGTTTCGGCACCAAGACCTTTCCCTATCCCGAATATGTCTGTGTTTTGGCGGCGGCGAAAAAATTGGAACGCCCGGTGAAATGGACCGGCGATCGCGCGGAGTCTTTCTTGGGCGACGCCCATGGCCGCGACATGATCAGCGACGCTGCCCTGGCGCTGGACCCAGAGGGCCGTTTTCTCGGCCTGGAGGTGGAAAGCTGGGCCAATATGGGCGCGCATTTGTCACTGGCCGGACCGTTCATTCAAACTGCGGCGGGCGGCGGCATGGTCGGCGGCCCCTACAAAATTCCCGCCATTTACAACCGGGTTCATGGCGTCATCACCAACTCCGCGCCGGTCGATGCCTATCGCGGCGCCGGCCGCCCGGAAGCCACCTATTTGACCGAAAGGCTGGTCGACGCCGCCGCCCGCCTGCTGGGCCTGGACCAAATCGAGATCCGGCGCCGCAATCTGGTGCCCGCCGATGCCATGCCCTACACCACAGCCACCGGGCTGAACTATGATGTCGGCGAATTCGAGGGGCCGCTCAATCAAGCCGTCAAATTCGCCGATTGGGCGGGCTTTGCACAGCGCAAGGCAAAATCGCAGTCGCGTGGAAAATTGCGCGGCATCGGGCTGAGCTATTATATCGAAATCACCTCTTTTGCCGGCCGCGACGAATGGAGCGAACTGAGCTTTGCCGAGGATGGCAAATTGGAAGCCGTGGTCGGCACATTGGCCACCGGCCAGGGCCATGAAACCGCCTTCGCGCAAATCTTGTGCGATGAACTGGGGGTACCGTTCGAGGATATCCGCATCGTTCAGGGCGATTCCGATCGGGTACACAAGGGTGGCGGCACTGGCGGCTCGCGGTCATTGCATTTGGGTGGCGCTGCTGTCAGCGCCGGTGGCCAAGCACTGGTGGAAGCCGCCAAGCCGCTGGCGGCGCATATGCTGGAAGCCGATGCCGCCGATTTGGATTATCGCGACGGCGCCTTTCATGCCCAAGGTAGTAATCGCAGTATCGGCTTGATGGAATTGGGCGCACTGGCCGCCGACCCAGCGCGGCTGCCACGCGACCTGCGCGAAACCTATGCCAGCGGTCTGTCCGCCAAGGGCCATTATCAAGGCACGCACCCCACTTTCCCTAATGGCTGTCATATCGCGGAAGTGGAGATCGACCCCGACACCGGGGAAATCGCCTTGCAGCGCTATAGCGTGGTCGATGATTTCGGCCGCCTGATCAACCCCATGCTTGTGGAAGGCCAAGTCCATGGTGGGGTCGTTCAAGGCATCGGCCAGGCCTTGATGGAAGAGGCTGTTTACGAGCCCGGCAGCGGCCAATTGCTGACCGGATCGTTCATGGATTATGGCCTGCCGCGCGCCGATGACCTGTGCGACATCGATTTCGCCAATTACCCCACGGTCAACCCCCATAACCCGTTGGGCGTGAAAGGCTGCGGCGAGGCCGGAACCATCGGTGCCAAGCCCGCTTTCGTCCATGCCGTGCTCGATGCTCTGGCCGAGGCCGGCATCACCGACATCGACATGCCGACAACGCCGCAAAAAATCTGGCGCCTGCTGCAAAAGGCCCGCGACGCCGCTTAGACTGTTACTCGATTGCCGCCAACGCCGCCGCCAAGGGCGTCGCCGGCATGTCATTGCGGGTCACCAGGCAGGAAATATCCGCCGCCGACAATGTTTCGCATAACGCCTTGGCGTCTGCCTTGGTGCTGAAACCGTCGGCCATCAGACGATGGAACAGCACGTCCTCGGCATTGCGCACCGGTTGCACCTGTGGCGTCAAGGTGGCGACCAGCGCCGCGTCTTGCTGTTCAATGGCTTGCCAAGCCGTCCGCACCTGTTCGAGTGTGCGGAAAGACGCCAATTGCACCCAATAGCGCCGCGCCGCTACCGGTTCCGAAACCGGCGCGGACTCTGGCGCGGGGTCTACCGCGGGTGTAGCTTCGGGCGCCGGAATCGGCTGCGGTTCTGGTTCTGGCTCGGGGGCTGATTCAGATGCTGGCGCTATTTGTGGTTCAAGTTCGGGTGCTTGCGGATAAGGCAATGGTTCCGGCTCGGGCTCGCCGCCGGCCATCAGGTCCGGCGCGAGCGCGACGCTTGGCGCTGCGGCCAAGGGCTCGTCCACCGGCTGTGGGGTCTTGGTGGCTTGGGCGCGCGCCAAAGCGCCCGGTGGCAGCCGCCGCAAATACACAGCCGCCGCCTTTTCCGCCAGATCCAGGCTTGGCAAAACCCGATAAAACACGTCTTGAGTGGCCGCGCCGTCGTCGTCTTGTTGCCCGCTCAGCGCCACCGCGACATCGGTCTGGCCGGACAGCGCATAAACCAGCGCCAGCGCATCGCGCGCCTGGTCCTGCACGCCGCCCGTATTGACCAGGTCGCGCAGCAATTGCAGCGCCGAGGCATATTCGCCAGCCAAGGCAAAAGACAGCGCCATATTAATGCGCACCCCGGCATTGCCGGGTTCCAAGTCCAGCGCCTTACCATAATCGACCTGGGCTTGCACCGGCTGGCCCTTCAGGTCAAACGCCAAGCCCCTGCTGGCCCAAACTTGCGCCGTGGCTCCGCCGGCGGCGATGGCGCGGTCCAACAGGTCCAAAGCCTCGCGCGGCTGGTTTTGAATGAGATGGGAACGCGCCCGCCGCGCCAAGGCTTCCGGGTGCTCCGGCGCCAGCGCCAGCGCCTGTTCATAATAGGCCACTGCTTGGCGCAGACCGCCGGCGCGCCAATTCAAGTCGCCCAGTTTAATCAGAATCTCGGGGTTATTGGGGTCGCGCGCCGCTGCCCGCTCATAAATGCCGGCCGCGCCGCGAATATCGCCAGCGGCGGCTAAACGGTCGCCCAAGCGCAGGAGTTGCGCGCTGTCGGCATTGGCCAAATTGCCATCCGGCACCAGCATATGTTGGCTGGCCGGCGGCAATTGCGGCGTTGATGATGCGCAGCCACTAACCATTCCAGCCAGGCAAAGAACCAGAAAAAAGCGCATAAGGCTATGAATTCCCTTGTCGAACGAGCATTGGCGCCATCAAGCGCGGCGGCGATTATGAAGCCGCCATGGTTAACGCGAGTCTAATTTTTCGCGCGGCTTGGAAAAGGATTTTTTAACAATTTGTGCGACCCTTCTGATGGCGGCAAGAAAGCCGCTGTTGCGAAGGAGGTCGGGACCATGGATGTCCAAGCGACCAGTCAATCAACCATCACGCCATTGACCGCCACGGCGGCAACGCCGGGATCGGAATCACGCACCAATCTGCGCGACGCTCAAACTAAGGAAGCGGTGCGCGCGGCCGAGGAAAAACCGGAAACCCAGCAAGGCAAGAATCGCAGATCCGGCCAAGGCGTCGATATCACGGTTTAGGGCGGCTTGGCGTCGGCGTCACCCTGGGTTAGGCTTCGGGCATGTTGAACGCGCGAAGGATCCCCCAATCGTGATCTCCGAAAAAATCGAGTTTCCTGGCAGCCAGGGCCTGTTGGCTGGCCGGCTTGACCGGCCGTCTGGCAAGGTCCGCGCCCACGCCTTGTTTGCCCATTGCTTTACTTGTACCAAGGACATTCTGTCCGCCCGCCGCATTGCCGAAACTCTGGTCGAGGCCGGCATGGCGGTCTTGCGGTTCGACTTCAGCGGCCTTGGCAATTCCGAAGGCGATTTCGCCAACAGCAATTTTACCTCCAATGTCGCCGACCTGGTCCATGCCGCCAATTATATGCGCGACCAGGGCCGCCCCATCGATCTGTTGATTGGCCACAGCTTGGGTGGCGCGGCGGTATTGGAAGCCGCCGGGCAGGTCGCCGAGGCCAAAGCCGTCGCCACCATTGGCGCGCCGTTCGACCCTGGCCATGTCGCCCATCATTTCGCCGATCATATCCACGAAATCGAACAAGATGGCGAGGCCGAGGTGGAATTGTCCGGCCGGCGCTTTCGGGTCAAAAAACAATTTCTCGACGACATCCGCTCGCAAACCATCCATGACGCCGTCAGCCAATTGCGCAAGGCCCTACTGGTGCTGCACGCGCCGCGCGATGAAGTCGTCAGCGTCACCAACGCCACCGAGATTTTCACCGCCGCCAAACACCCGAAAAGCTTCATCAGCCTGGACGACGCCGATCATTTGCTGCGCAAGCGCGCAGACGCGGTTTATGTCGGCCATGCCATTGCCGCGTGGGCCAGCCGCTATCTCGACATGCAGCCCGCACTTGCGCCGCGCACGGGCCTACGGCCAAACCCCGAAGACACCTTGGTGGTGGAATGGCGCGACGGCAAATTCGCCCAACATATCAATGCCGGCGGCCATGTGATGCGGGCCGACGAACCCACCAAGATGGGCGGCGACGACAGCGGGCCGTCGCCATATGACCTGCTTTTGGCGGGACTTGGCGCCTGCACTGCGATGACCTTGCGGATGTATGCGGATCACAAGAAAATCCCGCTGCAACAGGCCGCAGTGCGATTAAGCCATCGCAAGCAGCATGCGCAAGATTGCGCCGACTGCCCGGACAAAGCCGTGAAGCTGGATGTCATTGAGCGGGAAATCGAACTTACAGGCGATTTGGATGCGGACACCCGCGCCAGACTGCTGGAAATTGCCGACAAATGCCCCGTCCATCGCACCTTGACAGGGCCCATTCGGATCGACAGCAAACTCAGTGATTAGCGCGCGAAAATATTTATTCGTTTTCCGTGCTATTTAAAAGGGCTTTGACAAATTCCGGATGCTTGTGGCGCTTCAGGCGTTCGGCGGCGAGAATGGTTTTGACGGCATCATAGCATTGCTCAAGATCGTCATTGATCAGCACATAATCATATTCCGCCCAATGCTCGATCTCGTCACGGGCCTTGTCCATCCGCCGGGCCACCACCGCCGCGCTATCCTGGGCGCGGGTCTCCAATCGCCGCTTCAATTCCGCCATCGACGGCGGCAGGATGAAGATGGAAACAATGCGGCCCTTGATGCTGGTTTGCGCCATCAATTGCTGCGTGCCTTGATAATCGATGTCGAACAGCACATCACGGCCAGCGGCCAGCGCATCGTCCACTTCCGCCTTCAAGGTGCCATAGTGATTGTCGTGAACGCGGGCATGTTCCAGGAACGCGCCTTCCGCCCGCAATGCCTGAAACCGCGCCTGGTCGATGAAATGATAATGCACGCCGTCTCGTTCCCCCGCGCGCGCTGCGCGGGTGGTCGCGGAAATCGACATCGTCAAGGCAGCATCCTCGGCCAACAATTTGCGTGACAACGTGGTCTTACCGGCGCCCGATGGCGAGGAGAGGATCAGCATCAGCGGCTGGCGGCGGTCAAGTCTGGGGCTGGTCATGATGCGCGGGCTATTCGATGTTTTTTATCTGCTCGCGAACCTGCTCAATCACGGATTTGAGGTCAAGCCCTATCCGCGTCAGATCCGGTTCAACCGCCTTCGAGCACAGCGTGTTGGCCTCGCGCATGAATTCCTGGCTCAGGAACTCCAGCGGCCGGCCCACTGGTTCCGCCCGTGCCAACAATTCGCGCGCGCTGGCCAAATGCGCCCGCAAGCGGTCCAATTCCTCGCGCACATCGGCCTTGGTCGCCAGCAGGGCGACTTCCTGGGCCAGGCGCTGTTCATCAACCAGCTTTGCAGCATCCAGCGCGTCCAAGCGTTCCTGCACACGCTGGCGCACCGCCGCCGGCTGGCTGGCGGCGGCTTGGCTGGCGGCGCTCACCAAGGCGTCGATCTGGTCTAGCAACCCGGTCAAAACCTCGGCCAATTGGGCGCCCTCGGCGGCGCGGCTGGCGTCAAGTTGCATGCAGGCTTCCTCGACACTGGCCAGAACAGCCAGTTGCAGTGCCTCACGGGCAGCTTCGTCCAGCGTTGGCATGGCTTGGGTGACCACCCCCGGCAGCGCCAATAGTTCCGCCGGTGTCGCCGCCGCCAGATCATGCTTGGCCATCAATGCCGCCGCCAGTGCCGCATAATGCGCCAGCAAGGCTTCATTGACGCTGACATGAGCGCCTTGGGCGCCAGCCGCCGACGTTAAGTTCAATTGCACATTGCCGCGTGTGATATGGCGCGCCACCACCGCTCGGATCGGCGCTTCATAACCGTCATAGGCGGCGGGCAAGCGGCAGCGCAGTTCCAGGCCGCGACCGTTGACGCTTTTCAATTCCACCGCCCAGGCGGCGGCATCGGCCGCGCCCTCGGCGCGGGCAAATCCGGTCATGCTACGGATGGTCATGGTTCCTCCTGAGCGCGTCGCTGGGCTTCAATCCGCCGCCATGCCGCCACATTGCGCAGATGCTCGCGATGGGTGCGCGCGAAAACATGACCGCCGGTGCCGTCCGCGACAAAATACAGCTCGTCGCTGATAATGGGGTTAAGCACCGCATGCAAGGCGGCGACGCCGGGATTGGCGATCGGCCCCGGCGGCAAGCCGTCGACGACATAGGTGTTAAAGGGCGTCTCGGTTCTGAGGTCGCGGCGGCTGAGCGGCCGGTCGAGCTTGCCGCCGGCAATGCCGTAAATCACCGTTGGATCGGATTGCAACCGCATGCCGCGTCGCAACCGGTTGATGAAAACCGCGGCGACACGCGGTCGTTCCTCCGCCAATGCAGTTTCCCGTTCCACGATCGAGGCCAGGATCAACGCCTCCTCAGGCGTCGCCAAGGGCAGGCCCGGCGTCCGCTCCGCCCAGGCCGCGCGCAACGCCCGATCCATCGCCGTGCGCATCCGTGTTAGCACCGCCTGGCGCTGGTCATGGCGGACAAAATAATAGGTTTCCGGCAACAGGCTGCCTTCCGGCGGCACTATTGTGATCTCGCCGCGCAACAAGGGTTCCGCCTGCAGCCGGGCGACGGTTTCGGCCACCGTGCTGCCCTCGGGCAAGGTGAAACGGTGATGCACCACCTGGCCAGACTGTAAAATCGCCAACACCGCCGCTTGGCTGGCCCGCGCCGGCACTTCATATTCACCCGCCAGGATCGGCTTGGGGTCGCCAAACAGTCGTGCCGCGGTCTTGAACCGCCACGCGTCCGCCACCACGCCTTGGTGCGCCAGCAGTCGGGCCGCCCCGCCCAAGCTGGTGCCGGGTTCTAAAATCACGATTGCGGGTTCGGACGCTGGCCCCGGACGTTGATACTCCGCCCGCAGCATCCACAGCCACGCCGCAGCCACCAACAACGCCGCAAAGACCGCGATGGCCGGCAGCCACAACCATCGCCAAGGGCTCCAGGTCTTGGGCTGTGGCGGCGGCTCAGTCAACGGCCCGCATGATCAACGAGGCATTGGTGCCACCAAACCCGAATGAATTCGACAAGGCGACATTGACCGGTCGCTGCCTGGCTTGATGCGGCACCAGGTCGATGCCCGAGCAATTTTCCGACGGATTGTCCAAATTCAGGGTTGGCGGCACGACATTGTCGCGGATTGCCAGGATCGAGAAAATCGCTTCCACCGCGCCGGCGGCGCCCAGCAAATGGCCGATCGCAGATTTGGTCGACGACATCGACGCCGTCGCCGCCGCGTTGCCCAGCAGCCGCTTGACAGCACCGAGTTCAATTTCATCGCCCAGCGGGGTCGAGGTGCCATGGGCGTTGATATAGTCGATATCCGAAGGGTCGATGCCGGCCCGCCGCAGCGCCATCTGCATGGCGCGATAGCCGCCATTACCGTCGGGTGCCGGCGCGGTCACATGATAGGCATCGCCCGACATGCCATAGCCGATGATCTCGGCGTAAATGGTCGCGCCGCGCTTTTTGGCGTGTTCATATTCTTCCAACACGACCACGCCCGCGCCTTCGCCCATAACAAATCCGTCGCGATCGCGGTCCCAGGGGCGCGAAGCACGCTTAGGCTCGTCATTGAAACGGGTCGACAAGGCCTTGGCTTGCGCGAAGCCGGCAATGCCAATCGGGCAAATCGCGGATTCCGTGCCACCGGCAAGCATGATGTCGGCATCGTCCAGTGCGATCAGCCTGGCGGCATCGCCAATCGCATGGGCGCCCGAAGAACAGGCGGTGACGACAGCGTGATTGGGGCCGCGCAAATGATAACGGATGGAAATTTGCCCCGACGCCAAATTAATCAAGCGCCCGGTGATGAAGTGTGGGCTGACCCGGCGCGGGCCGCGCTCATGCAGTACGATGGCCTGTTCGGCGATGCCCTCCAGACCACCAATGCCCGATCCCATCATCACGCCAGCGCGGGCCGAGGCTTCTTCATCCTCGAACCGCTCAAGGCCAGCATCCTTCATCGCTTCATCGGCGGCACCCATGGCATAGACGATAAAATCGTCGACCTTGCGGCTTTCCTTTGGCTCCATCACCAAATCGGGATTGAAGCTGCCATCCGAACCATCGCCGCGCGGCAGTTCGCAAACCACTTGCGCGGCCATGCCGGTGGCATCGAAACGGGTGATCGGGCCAGCGCCCGACTGACCGTCCAGCAGCCGCGACCATACCGTCGGCACGCCAACGCCCAAGGGAGTGACCAAACCTAAGCCAGTGACAACAACGCGCCGCATTGCGTGCTCTCCTTCCCCCTTGTGGCCCGGCCCCGCGCCGGTCGGATATCAAGCTGTGCGTGTCTTGCATTTCAGATGCCGGCCAGGGTTTTCAACCCCCTCGACCCCAGCACCCGATAAGGAAAAAGGCGCCGTTTGCGCGACGCCTTTGCCCGACCTCAGGGTCAAAGACGCCCGCCTTAGGAGGCGTTTGCCTTAATATAGTCAATCGCGTCCTTGACGGTGAGGATCTTCTCCGCAGCGTCATCGGGAATTTCAACGCCGAATTCTTCCTCGAAAGCCATCACCAACTCAACGGTGTCCAGGCTGTCGGCGCCAAGATCGTCAATGAAGCTGGCTTCCTCGGCGACTTTGCTTTCTTCGACGCCCAGATGCTCAACGACGATTTTTTTCACTTTATCGGCAATTTCGCTCATCGTCTTCGGTCCTCAATTGTTCCGTTTACACGTTCGAATTTCTGCGTTCACACGCCCGATCCACTTGCAAGCCCAACACCCGGCCTGCCGACTGGTGCGCGCTCATGCCCTTTTTCGGCGCCAAAGTCCAGCCCTGGTTGCATTTGGCAGCGCGCCCGGCAACGCCAAAAGCGGCGGCTTGTTAGCATATGTTTTAGGACCTGACCAGCGCCCACGTCCAGTGCAAAAGCCATTCAGGCAAGCCATTTCGGTTTGCCTAAATCATCGCCATGCCGCCATTGACGTGCAGGGTTTGGCCGGTGACATAGCCGGCCGCGTCGCTGGCCAAATAGGCGACCGCGCCGGCGACATCGGCGCCTTCGCCCAGCCGGCCTTGCGGAATGCCTGCCAGCAGCCGTTGTTTTTGGCCGTCGTCCAGCACGTCGGTCATTGGGCTCGCGATGAAGCCAGGCGCGACGCAATTGACGGTCACGCCACGGCTGGCCACTTCCTGCGCCAAGGCCTTCGACATACCAATGATGCCGGCTTTCGACGCCGCGTAATTGGCCTGGCCTGGATTGCCGGTCACACCAACGATGCTGGTGATCGAAATGATCCGGCCCCAGCGGGCTTTCATCATGCCGCGCAAGGCCGCCCTAGCAAGGCGGAACCCGGCCGACAAATTGACTTCCAGTACTTGATCCCAGTCGCCGTCCTTCATTCTGAGCGCAAGATTGTCGCGGGTGATGCCGGCATTGTTGACCAGGATATCAACCCCGCCCAAAGCCTCGGTCGCGGCTGGGATCAAGCCTTCCACCGCCGCCCGGTCACCCAAATCGCATGGCAGCGCGACGGTGCCGGCGCCCAGCGCACCGGCCACCGCTTCAAGGCGGTCCGCACGGGTGCCCGAAATGGCCACGCGGGCGCCCTGTTCAGCCAGGGCTTTGGCGATGGCCCCGCCAATGCCGCCGGTGGCGCCGGTCACCAAGGCGCGTTTGCCGTCCAATTGAAACATCGCTTGTCCTTTCCCGATTACATGCCGCGCGCGGCGCCGATGAAGGCGTCGATTTCCGCCGGATCGCCCAGGGTGAAGGCTTCCAGCGACCGATCGATGCGCTTGGCCAGACCCGTCAGCACCTTGCCCGCCCCCAATTCGACCTGACAGCCAACACCGCGCGCAACCAGCGCCTGCACGCTTTCGCGCCAGCGCACGGTGGCGGTGACCTGTTCCACCAGTAGCCGGCGGATGGCTTCCGGGTCATCGACCGGCGAGGCCGTTACATTGGCGACCAAGGGAACCACCGGCGGCTTGATCGCGGCGGCCTTCAAGGCATCGCGCATGGCATCGGCGGCCGGCTGCATCAACCGGCAATGAAAAGGCGCGCTGACCGGCAACAGCACGCTCTTGCGCGCGCCCTTGTCCTTGGCCAAGGCAATCGCCCGCTCGACCGCCGCCTTATCGCCGCTGACCACCACCTGGCCCGGCGCATTGTCATTGGCGGGCGCGCACACACCGTCGCCAGCGGCCTCGGCGGCGATCTCGGCTGCGGCGTCAAAGTCCAGGCCCAATAGCGCGGCCATCGCGCCCTCGCCCACTGGCACTGCTCGCTGCATCGCCTGACCGCGTAATTTCAACAGCCGCGCGGCGTCGGACAAGGTGAAGCTGCCAGCGGCCACCAGCGCCGAATATTCGCCTAATGAATGACCGGCGACATAGGCGGCCTGGTCGGCCAGCCTGAGACCGCTTTCTTCCAGCACCCGCGCCACCGCCACCGCCACCGCCATCAACGCTGGCTGGGTGTTCTCGGTCAGCCGCAAATCCTCTTCCGGGCCTTCGAACATCAATTGCGCAAGCGGTTGGCCCAAGGCATCGTCCACCTCCTGAAAAACCGCGCGCGCGGCGGGATAGGCATCGGCCAGCGCCTTGCCCATCCCAACAAACTGACTGCCTTGGCCGGGAAAGACATAAGCGCGGGTCATGGCGGACTCCTTGATTGGTATCTGTGGGCGTGATGGCTTGCCTTAACCCTAAGCCCGCGCCGGCGCAAGACCATGTGCCGGCGCCAGCCAAAACGCTTGCGCCACTGGCGGTTTTCGCTATAGTGCCGCGCTTCCTCGCTGCGGCGGGGAAGATTGGAAGTTCAGCTGGCAGGAAAACAAGGGCCATGACGGCCCAGGTTGATGAATGTCGGCGTTAGGAGAAAAAACATGCCTTTTTACGAGCATGTCCTGCTCGCGCGGCAGGATATTTCGACCGCGCAGGTCGACAGCCTGATCGAGGAAGTTGGCAAGACCGTCGACGAACATGGCGGCAAAGTCACCAAAACCGAATATTGGGGCTTGAAGCCGATTGCCTATCGGATCAAGAAAAACCGCAAGGCTCATTTCGTATTGCTGAACCTGGATGCCCCGGCCACGCTGATCGCGGAGCTGGAACGTCGCGCCCGCATTCATGACGACATTCTGCGCTATTTGACGGTGCGGGTGGACACCTTGGAAGACGGCCCCAGCGCGATGATGCGGTCAAGGGACCGTGACCGCCGTGGCGATCGTGGGGATCGCGGTGACCGTGGGGACCGTGGCGATCGCGGCGACCGTGGCGGCAGGCCGCGGCGTTAATCCGGGCCTTATTTCAGCGATATGAAGGAGAAATCCAATGCGTAAACCATTTTGGCGCCGCCGCAAGACATGCCCGTTTTCGGGGCCTGACGCGCCGGCAATCGACTATAAGGACGTGCGGCTGCTGCAAGGCTTTGTGTCCGAGCGCGGCAAAATCGTCCCCAGCCGCATCACGGCGGTTTCGGCCAAGAAGCAACGCGCCTTGGCGCAAGCCGTCAAACGGGCGCGGCATATTGGGCTGCTGCCTTATATTGTCAGCTAGAGGCTGAGCTTAAACCGGCAGGCCGGCGCCAGGGCTTAGGCGCCCGCCTCCCGACCGAGGCGAATTGGCATGGGCGACACCCGCATCCAATGGCTTGCCGGCCCAATGCTGGCGGGCGCACTGTCGGCACTGGTGTTTTTGGCGCCAGCGGCCGGCTCCGCCCTGGGCGCCGTGCTGCAAATGGCCACCCCGCTGCCGCTATATTATATCGCCCTGCAAAAAGGCGCGATGGGCGCCATGGTCGGACTGACCAGCGGCTTTGCGCTGGTGGCGCTGGTGGCGCCGCCGCTGAGCAGCCTGGCGGTTTATATCGGCATTTTTGGATTGCCGCTGCTGGTCGGCGCTTGGCTGTATGAAACCGCCGGCGCCAGCCTGCGCGAGGCGGCGCTGGGCCGCATCGTCGCCGGCATGGCGATGGCGCTGGCATTGGTGATGTTGACCGGCGCCATGCTGTTCGACCGCGCCTTTGCCGATCAAGGCGGCCTGTTGGGCGCCAGCCGCACCATGGCGCAATCGGTCGCCGAAGCGATTTTGCCGCAAGACGCCAGCCCGGAGCAAGCCGCCCAGCACCGCGAGGCTTTTGCCCAAATCGCGCCAATGATTCCGCTGGCGGTGGCCGCCGGCTATTTTGTGCTGCATGTGTTGAATGCCCTGGCCGGCTTCAGCCTGCAAAAAAACCGTGAAGGCGCGCCACGGCCGGCTTGGTCCACGATTTGGCTGCCGCGTTGGCTGGTGGTGCCCGCGCTGGGCGTGACAGCGCTGGCATTTGTCGCCGGTGAAAGCGGCATTTTCGCTGGCATGGCTGCGGCGGTGTTGGGGGTGCCGCTGGTGCTGCAAGGCCTGGCAGTACTGCATGTCAAAAGCCGCAACCGGCCATTGCGGCCGTTTTTGTTGACAGGGGCCTATATCCTGGTGTTTCTCGCCGACGGCGCGCGGCTGGTCGCGGCCGCGCTGGGCGCGGCGGATCATTGGTTGGACTTTCGCAAGCAAGCCGCGCCGCCGCGCGGCAAGGAGAATGAATAATGCAGATCATTTTGTTGGAACGGGTCGAATCGCTTGGCCAAATGGGCGACGTCGTAAAAGTGCGCGACGGTTATGCCCGCAATTTCCTGTTGCCGCAGAAAAAGGCGCTGCGGGCCACCGCCGAAAACCGCAAGCTGTTTGAGGCGCGACGCAAGGATATCGAAGCCGAAAACCTGAAGCGCCGGCAAGAGGCCGAGGGTGTCGCAAAACGCCTGCAAGGCCGTTCGGTTGTGCTGTTGCGCCAGGCTGGCGATAGCGGCCAGCTTTATGGTTCGGTTTCGACCCGCGATATCGCCGAAGCCTTTTCGGCCGACGGTGTCGCCATTCATCGCCGGCAAGTGGTGTTGGACAAGCCGATCAAGACGCTGGGCGTGCATCCGGTGCGAATCGTGCTGCATGGTGAGGTTTCGGTGTTGGTGGAAGTGAATGTCGCCCGCTCCGAGCAAGAAGCCGAGCTACAAGCCCGGGGTGTCGACGTCACCGCCGAAGTGTTCGAGGAAGAAGAAGCCGCGCCGGCACCGACCGAAGAGTTGGAAGCCGAGGCTGAGACCGAAGCCGCCGGCGACGAGGTTGAAAGCCAGGCTTGATTCGCGGCCAAGGCCGATCAACGCAGCATGCCAGGGGCCGGGCGGAAGCGTCCGGCCCGCGCATTTTCAGCGCCATAACCAATGCGGCGTAAGCTCCGCTTGGCGATAAGCCTTTGATCGGCGCATACTCAGACCATGACATCCCGTTCCGAAATGCGTGCCATGCCCATGAACGACGACGCCGATGACGGCGAGCGCATGGCCTATCGCACACCGCCGCATGCGATCGAGGCGGAACAGTCCCTGTTGGGTGCGATTTTGGTCAACAACGAAGCTTTGGACAAAGTCGCCGGGTTCCTGGAACCGAACCATTTTTTCGAGGATGTGCATGGCCGCATCTATGAAACCATCGTCAAACTGCGGGAAAAGCTGCAAGCCGCCACCCCACTGACGCTGAAGCCCTATTTCGCCGATGATCCAGCGCTGGCCGATGTCGGCGGTGGCGGCTATCTGGCCAAGCTGGCCGGCACTGCGACCACCATCATCAATGTCGAGGATTATGGCCGCCTGATTGTCGATCAGGCCGACCGTCGGGCGTTGATAGCGATTGGCGAACGTATGGTGCTGGAAGCCTATGAGGCAGAAATCGACGCCCCCGCCACCGGCCAGATCGAAACCGCCGAACAGGCCTTGTTCAATCTGTCCGTCAAACGCGAGGCCGAAGGCGGATTCAAGGCCTTTTCCCAAGCCCTGACGGACGCCGTTGAGCTGATCGAACGGGCGCGCAAGGCGGGCGGCAGCGTGTCGGGGCGCACCACTGGCTTGACCACGCTCAATCAAAAAGTCGGCGGTTTTCACGACAGCGATTTGATCATTTTGGCCGGCCGCCCCGGCATGGGTAAAACCGCACTGGCCACCTCCATCGCCTATAATTGCGCGTTGGCTTACCGCAAGGACATCGATGCCGGTGTCGCACCAGAAGATAGCAAGGGCGGCGTTGTCGGATTTTTCAGCCTGGAAATGTCGGCCGACCAATTGGCCGCACGTATCTTGTCGCAGCAATCTGGCGTCAATTCCGAGGATTTGCGCAAGGGCAAGCTGAATGAGGAACAGTTCCGCAAGGTCGCCCGCGCCTCAGCCGATCTGCAGGACCTGCCGCTGTTCATCGACGACACCCCCGGGCTGTCGATCTCGGCCCTGCGCGCCCGCGCCCGTCGGCTGCACCGGCGTCATGGCTTGGGCCTGCTTGTGGTCGACTATCTGCAATTGCTGACCGCCGCCGGCACCCGTGGCCGTGGCCCGGAAAACCGGGTTCAGGAAATTTCCGAAATCACTCGTGGCCTGAAAAATATCGCCAAATCGCTGCGGGTGCCGGTGCTGGCGCTGTCGCAGCTCTCGCGTTCGGTCGAAAGCCGCGAAGACAAACGCCCGCAACTGGCCGACCTGCGCGAATCCGGCACCATCGAACAGGATGCCGATCTGGTCTTATTCGTGTACCGGGAAAGCTATTATCACGACCGCAAAAAGCCCGAAGAAGACGATCCCGAATTTCTCGCCTGGCAAGAAAAAGCCGTGGCGTTGCATGGCAAGGCCACGATCGATGTCGCCAAGCACCGCCATGGCGCCACTGGCACCGTTGACGTCGGTTTCAATCCGTCCTCGGCCTATTTCGAGGACCGCCGGCTGGATGACGATATGACCGCCGAGCGGCTTTACTGATTGCTATTTCCGCCATCGCACTTGACGCCAAGCCCTTAAGCGGCAAAAAGTCTTTGCCGGATCGACGACTTCACGCGCCACCGGCCGCAGCGGCGGAGACCCTATGCAATTTCTTGTCACCATCGGCCAAGCGACACTGGCCTTCCTGGCCGCCGTTGGCCGGCTGGCGCAATTTACCGGCCAAGCCCTGGTCCATATTTTCGCGCCGCCCTTTTATTTACGGCTGTTGCTGCAGCAAATGCTGTCGATCGGCTATTTTTCGCTGCCCGTGGTGGGCCTCACCGCGCTGTTCACCGGCGCCGCCTTGGCGCAGCAGATTTATGTCGGCTCCGAGCGCTTCAATGCCGAAAACGTCGTCGCCGGCGTCACCGTCATCGCCCTGGTGCGGGAATTGGGCCCGGTGTTGGGCGGGTTGATGGTGGCCGGTCGGGTGTCATCGGCGATGGCTGCGGAATTGGGCACCATGCGGGTGACCGAGCAGATCGACGCCATGATCACGTTGTCGACAGAGCCGTTCAAATATCTCATCGCGCCGCGCCTGCTGGCCGCTGTCATCACCTTGCCGGCCTTGGTGCTGGTGGCCAATATCATTGGCGTTTTTGGCGGCTTTCTGATCGGCACCGAGCGTCTGGGCTTTAACCCCGCGACATATTTGAAGGTCACCGTCGATTATCTGGAGGCCGCCGACGTTGTGTCCAGCCTGGTCAAGGCCGGTGTGTTCGGGTTCATTATCGCGTTGATGGGTTGCTTTCACGGCTATCACAGTTCCGGCGGCGCCCAGGGTGTTGGCCGGGCGACAACCGATGCCGTGGTTTCCGCGTTCATTCTGATCCTGCTTGCCAATCTCATCATCACCGTGATTGTGTTCGGCACATGACCAGCGCCCAGCCCAAAATCGCCATTCGCGACCTGCACAAGGCCTTTGGCCGCAAAGTCGTGCTTGACGGCATCGATCTCAACATCGGCCAAGGCGAAAGCGTCGTCGTGATCGGTGGTTCGGGCACCGGTAAATCGGTGTTGATCAAGTCGATCTTGGGCATCATCCGACCTGACAGCGGCCAAATCCTGCTGGATGGCGAGGATGTCACCCACGTTAAGGGCGAGGCCCGGCGACGAAAGATCGCCAAATTCGGCATGTTGTTCCAAGGCGGCGCGTTGTTTGATTCTCTTCCGGTTTGGCACAATGTCGCCTTCGGCCTGATCGAAGCGCAACGCATGCCACGCCAAGCCGCGCGCGAACAAGCGGTTGAGAATCTGCGCTTGGTCGGTCTTTCGCCAGATGTCGCGGATCTGTCCCCAGCGGAATTGTCGGGCGGCATGCAAAAGCGTGTCGGCCTTGCCCGCGCCATTGCCTCGCACCCCGAAATCATCTTTTTCGACGAGCCGACCACCGGCCTTGACCCGATCATGGCCGATGTCATCAATGACTTGATTGTCGAGCGAGTGAAGGAATTGGGCGCGACCACCGTTACCATCACCCATGACATGTCCAGCGTACGCAAGATCGCCGACAAGGTGGCGATGCTCTATGCTGGCAAAATCATCTGGCAAGGCCCGCGCGACGAGATTGACCAGTCCGGCAATGATTATGTTGACCAATTCATTCACGGCCGCGCCGAGGGGCCAATCCAGATGGAGCTGCGCAAACGCTAGGGAGCCGCTCCGGTGATGCTTGTCGCCAGCATGGGACACAAGATTGACGATAGGGCGCGGTACCCCGCCCTCACCGCTCCAACCCGTCATAGCGCACCGCCGGCAGGCGGCGCGGCAATCCATATCCATGCGGTGACAATGACCGTAGCGCTGAAAGCCTTAAGGAGGAGGTTTGTGTCATCGCCCGTCCGCTAATCCGCTATGTCTGCCAAAGCTGCGGCGAGCATTTCCCCAAATGGGCGGGACAATGCGGCGCATGTGGCGCTTGGAACTCCTTGCTTGAGGAAAAAACGGTGGCGCTGGGTCCGGGGGCGGTTGGCCGCCGCCAGGGCAAGGGTCGGCCGATTCCACTGACCGGGTTGGACAGTCCGTCACAAGCGCCGCGCCGGCTGACAACCCAAATCGGCGAACTGGACCGTGCCCTAGGGGGCGGCTTGGTGCCTGGCTCGGCGGTGCTGATTGGCGGCGATCCCGGCATCGGCAAATCGACATTATTGCTCGATGCCACTGGCCGCCTGGCCCGCGCCGGCGCCAAGGTGGTCTATATCAGCGGCGAGGAAGCGGTGGCGCAGATCCGCCTGCGGGCGCGGCGTTTAAACCTGACCGATGCGCCGGTGGCATTAGCCGCCGCCACCGATTTGGACGATATTCTCGCCACCTTGGACGCCGGCCCCGCGGCCGATGTGGTGGTAATCGATTCAATCCAGACGATGTATTCCGGCGCGCTGGAAGCCGCGCCCGGAAGTGTCAGCCAGGTCCGCGCCTGCGCCCAGGCTTTGATCCGTTTCGCCAAGGAGCGCGATACCGCGATGTTGATGGTTGGCCATGTCACCAAGGATGGGCAGATCGCGGGCCCCAGGGTGCTGGAACATATGGTCGACTGCGTGTTGTATTTTGAGGGCGAACGCGGCCATCAGTTCCGCATTTTGCGCGCGGTCAAGAACCGCTTTGGCGGCACCGACGAAATCGGCGTGTTTGAAATGACTGGCCAGGGCTTGGCCGAGGTCGCCAATCCCTCGCAGCTATTCTTGTCCAACCGAGATGCGCCGGTGACCGGATCGGCGGTGTTTGCCGGCATCGAAGGCTCGCGGCCGATCTTGTCGGAAATTCAAGCCCTTGTTACGCCAACACCGGCGGCCAATCCGCGCCGCACCGTGGTTGGCTGGGATTCCGGCCGGCTAGCGATGGTGCTGGCGGTGCTGGATGCGCGCACGGGTCTTGGATTAGGCGGCTGCGATGTTTATCTGAATGTTGCCGGCGGGCTGAAAATTGTCGACCCGGCGGCGGATTTGGCGGTGGCGGCGGCGCTGGTGTCGTCGCTGCATGGCAGGCCGGTCAAAGCCGAAACCGTGCTTTTCGGCGAAATCGCCCTGTCCGGCGAAGTGCGGCCGGTGGCGCAGGCCAGCGCGCGGCTGAAGGAAGCTGCGAAATTGGGCTTCGCCGAAGCTTGGTTGCCGAAGGGCGAACGCGACAAGGGCGGCGGCGACAGCGCCATCCTGCGGGTCGAATTGAGCGATGTCGCGTCCTTGGTGGACTTGTTGGCGCCAGACGCCTAAGCTGCCCGCGCCAGGGGTGGGGGCACTTTAACGGGAGAATAAAGGGCTTATGTCAGCCTTTGACGTTGCGGTGCTCGGCATTTTGGCCATTTCGGCCGCCTTTGCCTTCTGGCGGGGCTTTACCACCGAAGCGCTGAGCTTGGCCTCTTGGGGCGGCGCGGTGGCGCTGACTTTGTTCGGCTTTCCCTGGACCAGCGCCTGGGTGGCCAAGCTGCTGAGTCCGGAATGGCTGGCCGACTTCGCGGCCCTGATCGCAACTTTCGTCATAAGTTTCTTTATATTACGCTGGATTGCTGACAAAATAGGTGACCGCGTGCGAGAATCCAGCCTCGGACCCGTCGACCGTATGTTCGGCGCGATTTTTGGCATGATTCGCGGCCTCATCGTGATCAGCGCGGTATATCTGCTGTTCGATTATTTCGTCCGGCCCAAAACCGATCCCGATTGGATCACCACCGCCAAGACCGGGGCCTTGGTGCAATATACCGCGCAATGGATGCATCGGATCGCTGAACGCGGCGACAGCACGCCCGATATCGACAATCTGACCCGCCGCGCCCGCCAATTATTGCCGAATTTGGGCGAAACCGGCGCGGCCAGCCAGCCAAGCCAAACCGAACCCGCCTATGGCGATGAACAGCGCGCCTGGCTGGATGGGCTGTTACAACGCTTGGAAGACAAAGCCGCACCCACTAGCGATAGCGCCCAAGGCGATGAAAAATGATGGCCGTGTGGTGGCAAGTTCTTTATAGCGTCCGCCATGGGTCGGTGGACCTGCATCAACAAGCACCGGATCAAATATGACCATGGCTTTGCCACTCAGTCATCCGTTCGACGACGACAAGCTCCGCGAGGAATGCGGCATTTTCGGCATCTACGGCAATCGCGACGCCGCTGCTCATACCGTTCTGGGCCTACATGCCTTGCAGCATCGCGGCCAGGAAGCCGCCGGCATTTGCGCCTTCGATGGCGCCCGCTTCAACAGTCACCGCAATATGGGCTTGGTTGGCGATATTTTTGCGTCACCCGCGGTGATGCAAATGCTGGTCGGCCATGCCGCGATTGGCCATGTCCGCTATTCGACCACCGGCGAAACCATCATGCGCAATGTCCAGCCCCTGTTTGCGGAACTGGCGACGGGCGGCTTTGCCGTCGCGCATAATGGCAATTTGACCAATGCTTGGCATTTGCGGCGTGAATTGGTCAACAGGGGCGCGATCTTCCAGTCGACCAGCGATACCGAGGTGCTCATTCACCTCATCGCCAATGCCGATTTCGATCGCCCGCTCGACCGCCTGATCGACGCCTTGCGACAAATCGAAGGTGCTTATTCACTGGTTGCCCTGACGGCCGAGGGCTTGATTGGAGTGCGCGATCCATTGGGGGTGCGGCCCTTGGTGTTGGGGCAGTTAGAAGACGGCGCCTATTTGTTTGCGTCGGAGACTTGCGCGCTGGATATTCTCGGCGCCAATTTCGTCCGCGAGGTCGAACCCGGCGAAATCGTCACCATTTCCGAACATGGCCTGCAAAGCTTCCGCCCCTTCCCGGCTGCGCATCCCCGGCCCTGCATCTTCGAGCATGTCTATTTCTCGCGCCCCGACAGTTATTTGGATGGCTTCAGCGTCTATGAAGTGCGCAAGCGCATCGGCGCTGAGCTGGCGCGAGAATTTCATGTGCCGGCGGATGTGGTGATCCCAGTGCCCGATTCCGGCACGCCGGCGGCGATCGGCTATGCCCAAGAGGCGCAAATCCCATTTGAACTGGGCATTATTCGCAATCATTATGTCGGCCGTACCTTCATTGAACCCTCGGATTCGATCCGTCATCTGGGCGTGAAACTGAAGCACAACGCCAATCGCTGGCAACTGAATGGCAAGCGCGTGGTGCTGGTAGACGACTCCATTGTGCGCGGCACCACGTCGATCAAAATTGTCGAAATGGTGCGTCAGGCCGGCGCGCGCGAGGTGCATATGCGCATCGCCAGCCCCCCGACGCGGTTTTCCTGCTTTTACGGGGTCGACACCCCGGAGCGCTCGAAACTGCTGGCCTCGAAAATGGATGTGCCGGCAATGGCTGAACATATCGGCGCCGATTCTTTGGCATTCCTGTCGATGAACGGGCTCTATCGGGCGCTCAACCAGCCCGCGCGTGACGCAGTCTATCCGCAATTTTGCGATGCCTGTTTCTCTGGCGAATACCCAACACCGCTGACCGATCAAAAAGAACTGGAATCGCCAAAGCAGCTCAGCCTGTTGGCGGAGGCCTGAGCGATGAACAACAGCCATAAACCGCTGGCCGGCCGGCTGGCGCTGGTGACCGGCGCTTCCCGCGGCATTGGCCGGGCGGTCGCCCTGGGCCTGGCGCAGGCGGGCGCGCATCTCATTCTGGTTTCCCGCACCGCCGGCGCCTTGGAGGAACTCGACGACCAGATCCAGGCGAATGGCGGCCAACCCGCCACCCTGGTGCCCTTGGACTTGGCCGATGTCGCTGGCATTGACCGGCTGGGCGGCGCCATTCATGAACGCTGGGGCAAGCTCGATATTCTGATCGGCAATGCCGGCTATTTGGGCGATTTGTCGCCGGTGCCGCATCTGGCGCCAAAGGACTGGGATTGCAATATCGCGATCAATTTAACTGCCAATTGGCGCTTGATCCGCTCGCTTGACCCGCTGCTGCGGCTATCCGACGCCGGCCGCGCGGTGTTCATCAGCTCCAGCGTCGCGCGCAAGCAAAAGCCATTTTGGGGCGCCTATGCGGCGGCCAAAGCGGCTTTGGAAAAACTGGTCGAGACCTATGCCGTCGAAACCGCGCAGATCAGCGCCTTGAGGGTCAATCTGGTCAATCCGGGGCCAATGCGGACGGTGATGCGCGCCGCCGCCATGCCTGGCGAAGACCCCAAAACCCTGCCCAAACCGGAAGCCCTGCTGCCCTTGATCATGGACCTGGTATCGCCGGCGCAAACCGCCACCGGCCAGCTTTTCGATTTTCCGGAATGGGCCGCCGCTAAAACGGCAACAGATCGCGAGTGATCAAAATATACCAAATCACCCACACAACCGCCGACACCAGGGTGGTGGCCAACAGCTTGCGACCCAAACGCGGCTTGAGCGGGGCGCTTTCGGCATGGCCGGTTTCGGCCTTTTCGCCGGCTTCATGATAGCTGGTGGCGCCCCAGGGTAGAACCGCGAACAGCGCCACCCACCAGATCATGACATAGGTGAAAACGCCGGCGAACCAGCCGATTTCCGTACCGCCCTCGCTCATGCTTGTTCAATCTCGACCAGGGTGCCGCAAAAATCCTTGGGGTGCAGAAACAACACCGGCTTGCCATGCGCACCGATCCGCGGCTCGCCATCGCCCAACACCCGCGCGCCCTCGGCCTTCAGCTTGTCGCGGGCGGCTATGATGTCCTCGACCTCATAGCAAAGATGATGCACGCCGCCGTCCTTATTGCGTTCCAGGAAATTGGCGATCGGCGACTTGTCACCCAGCGGATACAGCAGCTCGATCTTGGTATTCGGCAGTTCGACAAACACCGTGGTGACGCCATGGTCTGGCTGATCGACCGGGTCCGAGACCTTGGCGCCCAGGGTTTCACGATAAATCGCGGTGGCCTTCTTCAGATCCGGCACCGCGATCGCCACATGGTTCAATACACCGATCATAGTCGCTCCCTTCAATCGTCAATATAGGCCAGCCGCACCTCAGTGACAGGCTTCTTGCCACAATAATCTCGGATTGCGCGGCGCAGCGCAATGCGTACCGCCTCGGCTATTTTGTCGCTGCTGGCTTGATATTTTCCCCGCGCCAGTTGCAACCCGTCGGCGACCGCGTCTTGGCACATTTCGAGCAAGGTGGGGTCTTCTTGGCCAGGCACCCCGGCGATCACGACCACCGCTGGCGCGATTTGCCGGTGCTCGCCATCCAAGATCAGGGTTGCGGTGACAAACCCATTATGCGCCATGCGGCGGCGCGAAACCAAAGTCTGGGAGTCGGCTGGCAGAATGTCGTCACCGTCCAAAACCAGGCGGCCCGCGGCCACTTGGCCGATCAGAGCGGGCCCATCCGGCGCCAGCCGCACCACATCGCCGTTTTTCGGCACCAGGCCATGGGCTATGCCATGGGCACGGGCAAAGGCGGCATGCGCCACCATGTGCCGCATTTCGCCATGCACCGGAATCAGCATTTCCGGCCGCAACCAGTCATAAAGCGTTTTGAGATCGGCCTGACCAGGGTGGCCGGAGACATGCACGAAAGCGTCTTTCTCGGTGATCACCTCAATGCCACGGCCGATCAATTGATTGATCAGCCGTCCGATCACCAATTCATTACCGGGAATGATCTTGGACGAAAACACCACGCAATCATCAGCGCTGAGCGTGATGTCGCGATGCTCTTCATGGGCGATGCGCGACAGTGCCGCGCGCGGCTCGCCCTGGCAGCCGGTGCAAATGATGAAAACTTCATCGCGCGGCACATCGGCAATCGCACGGCTGTCCAGCAGGGGCGGAAAATCGGTCAAATAGCCATTGGCCTTGGCCACCGCCACGATCCGTTCCAGCGACCGGCCCAGCACCGCGACCCGCCTGCCATGCGCCGCGGCGACCTTGCCCAGGCTATCCAGCCGCGCGACATTGGAAGCGAAGGTGGTGACCACCACTCGGCCGCGCTTATTGGCCAACAAGTCAGTCAAGGCACGCAGCACCGCGCCTTCCGACCCCGAAGTGCCAGGATTGAAAACATTAGTGGAGTCGCCGATCAGAGCCAGAATGCCTTCATCGCCCAGCGACTTCAGTTCCGCCGGCAGGGCCGGCTGACCGATGATCGGTTCATCGTCCAGCTTCCAGTCGCCGGTATGAAACAGCCGCCCCTTCGGCGTGTCGATCAGCAGACCGTTGCCTTCGGCAATCGAATGCGCCAAGGGCACATAGCGCAGATCGAACGGACCCAAGCTGAAGGCGCCGCCCAGCGGCACCTCCACCAGCGTCGCTTCATCAGCCAGCCCCGCTTCATTAAGCTTCCAGCGCACCAGCCCGGCGGTGAAGGGCGTGGCATAAAGCGGTGCCCGCAAATCCGGCCACAAATAGGGCACGGCGCCGATATGGTCTTCATGACCATGGGTCAGCACGATGCCCAGCAGGTCCTTGCGCAAAGCCTCGATAAACGCCGTGTCGGGAAAGATCAGGTCGCTGCCGGGAATATCAGCATCGGCGAACGCCATGCCGAAATCAACCATGATCCACTGGCCCTGATAACCATAGAGATTGAGATTCATGCCAATCTCGCCCGAGCCGCCAAGCGGGACGAAGATCAGCGTATCATTAGGCATGCGCCATTTGCTCATGCCTTCAAATTCCGCTGATGAACCATATACAGGCCATGCAGGGTGAGGTCGCGGTCGACCAGGTCAATTAATTGACTTTGCGTTTCAAAAACCGCCGCCAACCCACCGGTGGCAATCACTTTCATTGGCTTTCCCCATTCCGCGGTGATGCGGTCGACCAAGCCTTCCAACAGGCCGATATAGCCCCAGATCACACCTGATTGCATGGCCTCCACCGTGGTCTTGCCGATCACCTTGTTGGTCACCGGCCGCTCGATTGCAATACGCGGCAATTTCGCCGCCGCCATGTGTAACGCCTCCATCGACAAATTGATGCCAGGCGCGATCACGCCGCCATGATAATCGCCGTGATCGTCAACCACGTCGAACGTGGTGGCGGTGCCGAAATCGATGATGATCAATGGCCCGCCATGGCGGGCATGGCCGGCAATGGCGTTGACCAGGCGGTCAGCGCCCACCTCCGCCGGATTGGGCATCATCACGCTGATGCCAAGATCGCAATCGGGCGCGCCCACCACCAACGGCTCGACGCCAAAATATTGCCGGCACAGGGTGCGCAAATTGAATAGCACCGGCGGCACCACCGTCGCCACCACGGCGGCCTTAACATCGTCGAACCCAACACCGGCCAAATTCATCAATTGCGACAACCACACCACATATTCATCCGCAGTGCGGGCGTTTTCACTGGAAATGCGCCAACGATGCGCGATCTCGCCATTGGGGTGGATCAGCGCGAACACGACATTGGTGTTGCCGGAATCAATTGCAAGCAGCATGGCGTTCACTCCATCTCCCGCAGGAATGCCAATTCCCCGGCATGAACAAGCCTCTCGGTGCCGCTGTCAAGCCTGACGCGGCCGCCACCGGTTTCATCGATGCCCAAAAACTGGCCTGTCAACACCCCGTCGGCACGCTGCATCCGCACCCGGCCACCCAGCCCATAAGCCTGCTGCATCCAGACCGACCTCAACGCCGCGAAGCCATCGCGGTCCAGCCGCGCCGACCATGTCGCCAGGCGCGGCGCCAGGTCTTCCAGGAATGCCCGCGGCGTCGGTGGCTGCGCCACATGCCGTGCCATGGCGGTGGCCGGCCAAACCGTATCCTGAACCGGCGGCGCCAGCGCGACATTCACGCCAATGCCAATCACCAGCCAGGGCTGGCCCGCCGCGTTCTTGGCTGCCTCCAACAAGATGCCGGAAATCTTGGCGCCGCCGGCCAATACGTCATTTGGCCATTTGCATGCGATATGGCCAACACCGAAGGCTTGCAGGCTTTCCGCCACCGCGATGGCGGCGGCATAGCTGTGCTGGGCATTGACCATGGCATCGTTGCCCGCCGGCCGGGCGAGGCTGGCGAAAACATTGCCTTCAAGCGAATGCCAGGGCCGCCCCTGCCGACCCCTGCCCCGGTCCTGGGACTTAGCAACAAACCAACAAGTGTCAGCCATGTTGCCAGCCGCGATCCTACGCAGAGCTTCGGCATTGGTGCTGTCGACCCGGTCCATGAAGATGGCGGGCGCGGTGCCCAACCGTTCAACAGGCAGGGCCTGCATCGATCTGGTCACCCCGCTAGCGCTGCGGCGGCACGGTCGATCACAGGCAGCAACGGCACCAGAAAGGCAAAGGCCAAGGGCGAATTGAATAAGGCCGACGCCCCCAACAACCAGCGCGACGGCTGGTCGGGAATTTTTTCGAACTCCGCCGCCGGCTCATCGAAATACATGATCTTGATGATGCGCAAATAATAATAGGCGCCGATCACACTGGCGACGACGCCAATGACCGCCAGCACGAAAAGATCCGCCTCGACCGCCGCGCGAAAGACATAAAGCTTGCCGAAAAAGCCGGCGAAGGGCGGAAAACCAATCAGCGACAGCATCAAGATCGCCATCGCCGCGGCCAGGCGCGGCCGGCTTTGGTTGAGGCCAGCCAGTTCCTGAATATTCTCCACCATGCCGGTCTTGCGCCGCATCGATAAAATGCAAATGAACGTGCCGGCGGTCATGGTCAGGTAAATCGCCATATAGAGGATGACGGCGCTGACCCCTTGCGCGGTGCCGGCGGCGATGCCGACCAGCGCATAACCGACATGGCCGATCGAGCTATAGGCCATCAGGCGCTTGATATTATTTTGCGCGATCGCCGCCACCGCGCCCAGCACCATCGACGCGATCGAGATAAAGATCACCACTTGCTGCCATTGGTCGGTCATCGCCGCCAAGGGGTCATACAACACCCGCAGCACCAGGGCGATCGCGGCAACCTTTGGCGCCCCGGCGAAAAACGCGGTGACCGGCGTCGGCGCACCTTCATAAACGTCCGGCGTCCACATATGGAACGGCACGGCGGAAATTTTGAACGCCAATCCCGCCAGCACGAACACCAGCCCGAACACCAGGCCCAAATGCGGCTGGCCATTGGCCAACTGCTCGGGCAGCACGGTCGCCAACACCTCGAACGAGGTGGTGCCGGTAAAGCCATAGATCAGCGAACTGCCGTAAAGCAGCATGCCCGAGGCCAAGGCGCCCAAGACGAAATATTTCAGCCCGGCCTCGCTGGAGCGCCGATGGTCGCGCTGCAAGCTTGCCAGCACATAAAGGCTGAGACTTTGCAGCTCCAAGCCCAGATAGAGCGCGATCAGATTGCCCGCCGAGACCATCAGCATCATGCCCAAGGTCGCGGTCATCACCAGAATCGGGAATTCAAAACGCAAGATCCGCTCGAATTGCAAATAGCTCAGCGCCATCAAAATCGCGGCGCCGGCACCGATCAAAATCACGATCTTCATGAACTGCGCGAAACCGTCGGCGACAAACATGCCACCAAAGGCGGTGCTGGATTCCGATACGTCACCCAAGCCCACCAGCACGCCCACCACCGCCAACACCAGCACCGTCAAGCGGCTGAGCGAAGCCGCCGCGCCGTCACCGCGAAACACGCCCAGTAACAGCAAGCCCATCACGCCCAAGGCGGCGACAATTTCCGGCAAGGCAACCGACCAATTCGACAAAACCGACGTCATTGCGGCATCTCCGTCATCGCCGTGGGCATGGGCGCGGACGGCGGATTTTGCCGTTCGACCTGCACGATCAGATTTTCAACCGCCGCCCGCATCGGATTGAGGAACGTGGTGGGATAGACCCCCATCCAGATCACCACCGCGACCAACGGCGCGAAAATCGCGACCTCGCGGCGATTGAGGTCGAGAATATTCTTCAAATCCTCTCGCACCAATTCGCCGAACACCACCCGGCGATAAAGCCACAACATATAGGCTGCGCCCAAAATAATGCCGGTGGTCGCCACCAGGGCCACCCAGGTCGCGGCCTTATAGGCGCCGACCAAGGTCAGGAATTCGCCGACAAAACCGCTGGTCCCCGGCAGCCCCACCGATGCCATGGTGAAGACCATGAACACAAAAGCATATTTCGGCATGCGATTGACCAGGCCGCCATAACGGCCGATCTGGCGGGTGTGGATACGGTCGTAAATCACACCAACGCACAGAAACAGCGCGCCAGAGACGATGCCATGGCTGAGCATCTGGAAGATCGCGCCTTCAATGCCCTGGGTGTTGAGCGCGAACAACCCCATGGTGACGAAACCCATATGGGCGACCGAGGAATAAGCGATCAGCTTCTTCATGTCCTCCTGCACCAGGGCAACCAACGAGGTGTAGACAATCGCCACCAGCGACAAGGCGAACACCAGCCAGGCCAAATCCTGGGTTGCCAGGGGGAACATCGGCATCGAGAACCGCAGGAAACCATAGCCGCCCATTTTCAGCAGCACCCCGGCCAGAATCACCGAACCGGCGGTCGGCGCTTCGACATGCGCGTCAGGCAACCAGGTGTGGACCGGCCACATCGGCATTTTGACCGCGAAGGATGCAAAGAACGCTAACCACAGCCAGGTCTGGACATCGGCCGCGAAATCATAGGTCAGCAGTGTCGGAATGTCGGTGGTGCCGGCGGTTTGCGCCATATAGATCATCGCCAGCAGCATCAGCACCGAACCGAGCAAGGTGTAGAGGAAGAACTTAAAGCTGGCATAGACCCGGCGACCACCGCCCCAGACGCCGATGATCAAAAACATCGGCACCAGCCCGCCTTCGAAGAAGATGTAGAACAAGAACAGGTCGAGTGTGGCGAACACACCGACCATCAATCCCTCCATCACCAGGAAGGCGATCATATATTCCTTGACCCGGTGCTGGATCGATTCCCAACTCGCCAGGATGCAGATCGGCATCAAAAAGGTGCTGAGCACGATCAACAGCACCGAAATGCCATCAACCCCCAAATGATAGGCGAAATAATCGCCGAACACCCCATGGTGCTCGACAAACTGAAAATCGCTGGTCGACGGGTCGAAGCTGGCCCACAGATAAATCGACACCAGGAAATTGACCAATGTGGCCCACAGCGCCATCCAGCGCGCATTGGCGTTGACCAACGCTTGATCCTTGCCGCGAATGGCCAAGATGGCGGCGGCGCCAAGGAAGGGGAGGAAAATCAGAGTCGAAAGAATTGGCCAATCCATGACTTTGCCTCAGCCCCCTGCCTGCCGTGTCATGAACCAGGTCACCGCCAGGGCCACCCCGATCAGCATCGCAAACGCATAATGATAAAGATAGCCGCTTTGCAGGCGCCGCGCCCGGCCGGCGGCGGCGATGACGGCGGCGGCCACGCCGTCGGGGCCCAAGCCGTCAATCACTCGGCCATCGCCGCCTTTCCAGAATAGCTTGCCCAGCCATAAGGCGGGACGCACAAAAATGGCATTAAACAGTTCGTCGAAATACCATTTGTTGAGCAGGAAGCGATAGATGAAGCGGGCTTGTTCGGCGAATGCCGCTGGCAGACCAGGTTTCCAGATATAAAAAGCAAAGGCGATCAGGAAGCCCACTATGCCCATCATGAACGGCAGATATTTGATCAACGCCGGCACATGATGAATATCGTCGAGCACATCATGGCCCAGCACGGTCAAGGCGCTGCCCCAGAACTGGCCGCGTTCATGACCGACGAAATATTCATAGAAGCCAAAACCCGCGACAATCGCGCCGATTGCCAGAATCACCAAAGGCACCAGCATCACCGGAGGGCTTTCATGGGCATGGTCATGGGCATGATGATCGCCGCGCGGGGCGCCAAAAAAGGTCATGAAAATCAGCCGCCAACTGTAAAAGGCGGTGAACAACGCAGCGGTGATGCCCATCAAGAACGCATAATTGCCAACGCCGGTATGCGCCGCATAGGCGGATTCCAGCACCGCGTCCTTGGAATAATAGCCGGCAAAACCCGGAAAGCCCGTGATCGCCAGCGTGCCGATCAGCATCACCGCGAAGGTCCAGGGAATCTTTTTACGCAAAGCACCCATCCGCCGCATGTCTTGTTCGTCATGCAAGGCGTGGATCACCGAACCCGCCCCCAGGAACAGCAGCGCCTTGAAAAAGGCATGGGTAAAGAGATGGAAAATCCCGGCGCCATACGCGCCAACGCCCAGGGCGAAGAACATATAGCCCAATTGCGAACAGGTCGAATAGGCGATCACGCGCTTGATGTCGTTCTGCACCAGGCCGACCGAAGCGGCGAACAAAGCCGTGGTAGCGCCCACCACCGCCACCACGTCCAATGCCAGCGGCGCATGTTCGAACAGCGGCGAACAGCGGGCCACCATGAAGACCCCAGCGGTGACCATGGTGGCGGCATGGATCAACGCCGACACCGGGGTCGGGCCTTCCATCGCGTCCGGCAGCCAAGTGTGCAGGCCCAATTGCGCCGACTTGCCCATGGCGCCAATGAACAACAACAGGCAGATCAGCGTCAGCGTGTCGACTTGCCAGCCCAGGAAGCTGACGCTTTGCCCCGCCTGCGCCGACGCCGCGCCAAACACAGTGTCAAAGCTGAGCGATCCAAACACCGCGAAAATGGCGAAAATGCCCAGGCTGAAACCGAAATCGCCAATGCGGTTGACGACAAAGGCCTTGATGGCGGCGGCATTGGCGCTGGGCTTTTTATACCAAAAGCCGATCAGCAGATAAGACGCCAGGCCAACGCCTTCCCAGCCGAAGAACATCTGCACGAAATTATCCGCCGTCACCAGCATCAGCATGGCGAAGGTGAACAGCGACAAATAGGCCATGAACCGCTGCGGGTGCGGGTCGTGGCTCATATAGCCGATTGAATACCAATGCACCAAGGCCGACACACCGTTGACCACCACCAGCATCACGGCGGTCAGCGCGTCGATGCGCAAGCTCCAGGCAACGTCGAGATCGCCGGAGACGATCCATTGCAGCACCTGCACCTTCACTGCGTCGCCACCGCCGATGGCAATGTCGAGAAATACCGGCACCGACAACAAGGCCGACGCCGTCACCGCGCCGGCGGTCACCAATTGCGCGCCTCGCACGCCCAAGACATCGCGGCCAAAACCGGCGATGATGGCCGCCGCCAGCGGCAGGAAAACAATGGCCTGATAAAGCATCGCCGCTTTAGCCCTTCATCAAATTGACGTCTTCCACGGCGATGGAGCCGCGATTGCGGAAATAGACCACCAGAATGGCGAGCCCGATGGCGGCCTCGGCCGCCGCCACGGTCAACACCAGCATGGCGAAAACCTGGCCAACCAGGTCGCCCAACGCCACCGAAAAGGCGACGAAATTGATATTGACCGCCAGCAGCATCAGCTCGATCGACATCAAGATGATGATGACATTCTTGCGATTGAGGAAAATGCCCAGCACGCCCAGGGTGAACAGGGCCGCCGCCAGCACCAGATAATGCTCCAGACCGACGCCCGTCATCAGATGCCCTCCCCGGTTTCGACCTTGACGACCTCAACCGCGTCGGACCGCCGCCTGGCCACTTGGGCGGCGATGTTTTGCCGCTTCACACCGGGACGGCGACGGTGCGTGAGCACGATGGCGCCAATCATCGCCACCAACAAGATCAAGCCGGCAACCTGAAAGCCATAGATATAATCGGTGTAAAGAACGCGGCCCAAGGCCTCGGTATTGCTCAGGCCTTCAGGCGTCGGCGAAGCCCGCACCAGATCCGGCGCCGCCACCGGTTTCCAGGTCTGCACGATCACGATCAATTCCGCCAGCAGCACCGCGCCCACCACCAGGCCGACAACCAGATATTGCTGAAACCCGGCTCGCATTTCCGCGAAATTGATGTCGAGCATCATCACCACGAATAAGAACAGCACTGCCACCGCGCCGACATAGACAATGACCAGGATCATCGCCAAAAATTCGGCGCCCATCAGCACGAACAGCCCGGCCGACGAAAAAAAGGCCAGGATCAGGAACAAGACCGAATGCACGGGATTGCGCGCGGCGATGACCGCGCAGGCCGATGCCACCGTAATCACGGCGAAGAAATAAAAGGCGAAGGCCTCGATGCTCACGCTATTTCTGCCCCTGTTTCGGAAAGCCGCCGCCGCGCTTGCCAGCACGGCCTTGGCCGTGTCTTAGCGATAAGGCGCGTCGGCTGCAAGTTTCCGGGCGATCTCTCTTTCCCAGCGCTCGCCATTGGCCAACAGCTTTTCTTTGTTATACATCAGCTCTTCGCGCGTTTCCGTCGCGAACTCGAAATTCGGCCCCTCGACAATCGCATCCACCGGGCAGGCTTCCTCGCAGAACCCGCAATAGATGCATTTTGTCATGTCGATGTCATAGCGTGTGGTGCGGCGCGAACCATCCTCGCGCGGCTCGGCTTCGATGGTAATGGCCTGCGCCGGACAAATCGCCTCGCAAAGCTTGCAGGCGATGCAACGTTCCTCGCCATTGGGGTAGCGCCGCAGCACATGTTCGCCGCGAAAACGCGGGCTGATCGCGCCCTTTTCATAGGGATAGTTGATGGTTGCCTTGGGCCTGAAAAAATACTTCAGGGTCAAGGCCATGCCGGAAACGAATTCCGTCAACAGCAGGGATTTGGCAGCTTGCGCGAGGGCCATGAAACGCTCCTTAAGCCGGCAATTTGTCGAAGGCGAGCAGATAGCCGGCTATCACCACGACCCAGACCAGCGACAATGGCAGGAACACCTTCCAGCCCAGCCGCATCAGTTGATCATAGCGATAGCGCGGCACTGACGCCTTGACCCAGGCGAACACGAAAAAGAAGAACGCGATTTTGGCTAGGAACCAGAAAATGCCTGGCACCGCATAGAGAAACCCGATGTCGAAGGGCGGCAACCAACCGCCAAAGAACAACAGCGCCGTCATCGCGCACATCAGCAGGATATTGCCGTATTCGCCCAGGAAAAACAGCGCGAAGGCCATGGATGAATATTCGGTCTGATAGCCGGCAACCAACTCGGCCTCGGCCTCTGGCAGGTCGAAGGGCGGGCGGTTGGTTTCGGCCAACGCGGAAATGAAGAAAATCACCGCCATCGGAAACAAGGGCGAGAATATGAAGCCATTGACGCCAAGAAAGCCGCCTTGTTGCGCCTCGACAATGTCGGACAGATTGAGCGAGCCGACATAAAGCAGCACGGTGACGATAACAAAGCCGATCGAGACTTCATAAGACACCATCTGCGCCGACGACCGGAGCGCGCCCAAAAACGCATAGCGCGAGTTCGACGCCCAGCCCGACATGATGATGCCGTAAACGCCAAGGCTGGAAACTGCGAATAAATACAAAATCCCGACATTGATGTCGGCCAGCACCCAGCCGGCATCGAACGGGATCACCGCCCAGCCAATCATCGCCAGCACGAAGGTAATAATCGGCGCGATCAAGAACACGCCCTTATTGGCGGCGGACGGGACGATGGTTTCCTTAAGGAACAATTTGAGCGCGTCGGCAAAGGTCTGCAGCAAGCCGAACGGACCCACCACATTGGGGCCGCGGCGCATTTGCATCGCCGCCCAAATCTTGCGGTCGAAATAAACCGCGAAGGCGACCGACACCATCACCGGCACGACGATCGCCAAAATCAGCAGGATCTGCGCGGTCAAATAGCCCCAAACGGGGCCCATCCATGTTGCCTGAAACCACTCAACCATGGGTGCCCGTTGCCTCCCCCGCATCGTCTTGTTGCAGAATTTCCCGCACACAGGCGTCCATCGTCGCCGATGCCCGGGCAATCGGGTTGGTGCGATAGAAATTATCGACCGCCAGCGCGACCGGCGTTGCCGCGATCGTGCCTGGCGTGCCGAACGGCCCCCAGGCGACGGCCGGTTTTTCATCCAAGGCGGCCAGATGCGGCGCTCGCACGGCCATCGATTCGCGCAAGGAAAACAGGTCGTTATAAGGCAGGCTGTGGCCCAGCACATCCGACAGGGCGCGAATGATCGCCCAATCCTCGCGCGCATCGCCCGGCGGGAAAATCGCCCGTGGCGCCATTTGCACGCGGCCTTCGGTATTCACATAAGTGCCGGACTTTTCGGTATAGGCAGCGCCCGGCAAAATCACATCGGCATGTTCGACGCCGGTATCGCCATGGCTGCCCTGATAGATCACGAAGGCGTCCTTGAACGCAGACAGGTCAACCTCATCAACGCCAAGCAGATAAACGAGCTTGGCCTTGTCCTGCACCGCCGCGATGCCGCCGGGGCTGACAAAGCCGATATCCAGCGCGCCCACACGGGCGGCGGCGCTGTGCAGCACGTTAAAGCCGTTCCAGTCCTCGCGCACCATATTGGCGTTTTCTGCGACTTGCCGCGCCGCCGCCAAAATGGCCGCGCCGTCCGCCCGCGCCAATGCGCCCTCGCCGACAATGATGGCCGGGAACTTCGCCGCGTTCAGCCAAGCGGCCAATTCATGGCTGCCATCGGCGATCGCCGCCAAAATGCTGGGGTCATCACCCAAGGCCTTGACCGGATAAGCCAAATCGATTTCGGGGCCGATGCTGGCAACTTCAGCACCCTGGTGCCGCACCGCCTTGCGGATGCGCGTGGCGATGATCGCCGCCTCCTTGCGCGGATTGGTGCCGACCAACAAGATCCGATCCGCCTGTTCGATGCCGGCAATGCCGCTGTTGAACAAATAACCTGCGCGGCTTTGGGGATCTAACGCGGCGCCATTGACACGGCATTCAGCAACCCCACCCAACGCGTCGGTCAGATCCTTCAGCGCCGCCATCGATTCCAAATCGCACAGATCACCCGCCAGGGCCGCGATTTCCTCCGGCTTCACCGCCGCCACCGCGTCCTTGATCGCGGCGAAGGCTTGCTGCCAACTGGCTTCCACAAGCTTGCCGTTCCGCTTAACATAAGGCCGGTCCAGGCGCCGCTTGGTCAGGCCATCGCAGGCATAGCGGGTCTTGTCGGAAATCCACTCTTCATTAATGTCCTCATGCAGGCGCGGCAGCACCCGCATCACTTCATTGCCGCGCGCGTCGACGCGAATGTTGGAGCCAACCGCGTCCATCACGTCAATGCCTTCGGTCTTGCGCAATTCCCAACTGCGCGCCTTGAACGCATAGGGTTTCGAGGTCAGCGCGCCAACCGGGCACAGGTCGATCACATTGGCCGACATTTCCGACGTGACCGCCTTTTCCAGATAGCTGGTGATCTGCATGTTCTCACCGCGAAACACAGCGCCGATTTCCTCGACCCCGGCGACTTCCTCGGCGAACCGAATGCAGCGGGTGCAGTGAATGCAGCGGGTCATCACCGTCTTGATCAGTGGTCCCATATATTTCTCGGCGACCGCGCGCTTGTTTTCCTGATAGCGCGAGCGGCCCCGGCCATAAGCCATGGCTTCGTCCTGCAAATCGCATTCGCCGCCTTGGTCGCAGATCGGGCAGTCCAGCGGATGGTTGATGAGCAGAAACTCCATCACCCCTTCGCGCGCCTTCTTCACCTTTTCGCTATTGGTGTGAATGACCATGCCATCGCCGGCCGGCATCGCGCAGGAGGCGATCGGCTTTGGCGACTTTTCCATCTCGACCAGGCACATCCGGCAATTGCCAGCAATCGACAGCCGCTCATGATAGCAAAAGCGCGGAATTTCCTGGCCTGCTTCCTCGCACGCTTGCAGCACCGTGGCGCCTTGCGGGACTTCGACTTCTTGACCGTTGACCGTCAGCTTTGGCATCGCCCTATCCAATTCCTTCGTCAGGCCGCCGCGCGCTTTTTCGCCGCGATACGCTCTTCAATCACTGGCCGGAAATGCCGGATCAGGCCTTGAATGGGCCAGGCCGCCGCATCGCCCAAGGCGCAGATGGTGTGGCCCTCGACCTGTTGCGTGACCTCCAGCAACGAATCGATTTCCGAAACCTCGGCCTCGCCCTTCACCAGCCGTTCCATCACCCGCCACATCCAGCCGGTGCCTTCGCGGCAAGGCGTGCATTGGCCGCAACTTTCATGCTTATAGAAATAGGACAGCCGCGCGATCGCCTTGATCACGTCGGTCGATTTGTCCATCACGATCACCGCCGCCGTGCCCAGTCCAGATTTATGTTCTTTCAAACTATCGAAATCCATCTGCACATGATCGCAGACGTCCTTGGGGATCAGCGGCACCGACGACCCACCGGGAATCACCGCCAAAAGATTGTCCCAACCGCCGCGCACGCCGCCGCAATGCTTCTCCAGCAATTCCTTCAACGGGATGCCCATTTCCTCCTCGACCGTGCATGGCCGCTCGACATGACCGGAAATGCAGAACAGCTTGGTGCCGGTGTTGTTGGGCCGCCCAAGGCCTGAAAACCACGCGGCGCCGCGGCGCAAAATGGTCGGCGCCACCGCAATCGATTCCACATTGTTGACCGTGGTCGGACAACCCCAAACGCCGACATTGGCCGGGAATGGCGGTTTCAGGCGCGGCTGGCCCTTCTTGCCCTCCAGGCTTTCAATCAACGCCGTTTCCTCGCCGCAAATATAGGCGCCGGCACCGCGATGCAGATAAACGTCGAAATCGAAACCGGAGCCGCAAGCATTCTTACCAACCAGCCCGGCCTCATAGGCCTGGGCGATGGCGGCGTCGAGCCGCTCGGCCTCGCGCACGAATTCCCCACGAATATAAATATAGGCCGCCTTGGCGCGCATCGCGAAGCCAGCCAACAGGCAACCTTCGATCAGCTTCTGCGGCTCATGGCGAATGATCTCGCGGTCCTTGCAGGTGCCGGGCTCGGATTCGTCGGCGTTGACCACCAGATAACTGGGCCGGCCATCCCGCGATTCCTTGGGCATGAACGACCATTTCAGCCCGGTTGGAAAACCGGCGCCGCCCCGGCCGCGTAAGCCGGAATCTTTCATCTCCTGGATGATCCAATCCTGGCCCTTAGCGATCAAGTCCTTGGTACCATCCCAGTCGCCGCGCGCCTTGGCCGCAGCGACATCCCAGCCCTGATAGCCATAGACATTCGTGAAAATGCGGTCTTGGTCTTTCAGCATCAGCCGACAACCTTATCCTTCAACGTGGTGGGGCCGCCGACCGGGGCGGCCAAATGGCGATCAATCTGCGGTCCGGGCTTGGGCGTCTCACCCGCCTTCAAGGCCTGCAACACGCGCATCATGCGGTCATAGTCCAGATCCTCGAAAAAATCGTCATTGATCTGCACCATTGGCGCGTTGACACAAGCCCCCAGGCATTCAACCTCGGTCAGGGTGAAGGCGCCATCCTCGGTGGTCTTGCCCTTCTCCATGCCCATGTCCTTGCAGGCCCGCATCACCTCGTCCGAGCCCTTCAGCCAGCATGGCGTGGTACCGCAAAGCTGAACATGATATTTACCGACTGGCTTTAAATTATACATCGTGTAAAAGCTGGCGACCTCATAGACGCGGATATAGGGCATGCCCAAATATTCCGCGATATATTCGATGACCTCAACCGGCAGCCAGCCCTGGGTTCCGGTCTCGTCGCCAATTTGGGCTTGGGCGATATATAGCAACGGCATGACCGCCGATTGTTGCTTGCCCTCCGGATATTTGGCGATATGGGTCTTCGCCTTGGCGTCATTCTCGGCCGTGAATGCGAAGGTTTTCTTGTTGGCGTCGTCGCTCACCGGTCGATCTCCCCGAACACGATATCCATGGAGCCGATCATCGCCGGCACGTCGGCCAGCATATGCCCCTTGGAAACGAAATCGAATGACGAGAGGTGGGCAAATCCGGGCGCGCGGATTTTGCACCGATAAGGCTTGTTGGAACCGTCAGACACCAGATAGACGCCGAACTCGCCCTTTGGCGCCTCGACCGCAGCGTAAACCTCGCCCTCGGGCACATGATAGCCTTCGGTATAGAGCTTGAAATGATGTATCAGCGCTTCCATCGAACGCTTCATGTCGGCGCGGCGCGGCGGCGAAACCTTGGCGTCCATGCTGGTCACCGGGCCGGGCGGCATGTCGTTGATCGCCTGGCGGATGATCTTCAAGGATTGACTCATTTCCTCCAACCGCAAGATGAAGCGGTCATAGCAATCGCCATGCTTGCCAACGACGATATCGAAATCCATGCGGTCATACACATCATAGGGCTGGGCCTTGCGCAGGTCCCAACGAATGTCGGAGCCGCGCAGCATCGGCCCGGTAAAGCCCCAGGCCATTGCCTCTTCCGCCGTGACCACGCCGATATCGACATTGCGTTGCTTGAAGATGCGGTTCTCCACCAGCATCGCTTCCATGTCTTCAACCACTTGCGGGAACGTCTCGGTCCAGGCCATGATGTCGTCGGCCAAGCTCGCCGGCAGGTCCTGGTGCACGCCGCCGGGCCGGAAATAAGCCGAATGCATGCGCGCGCCCGACACCCGCTCGTAAAATACCATCAGCTTTTCGCGTTCCTCGAAACCCCAAAGAATCGGCGTCATAGCGCCGACGTCCATCGCATGGGTAGTGAGGTTCAGCAAATGATTCAAAATCCGGGTGATCTCGGAAAACAGCACGCGAATATATTGCGCGCGCAACGGCACTTCGCAGCCAAGCAGCCGTTCCACCGCCAGGGCATAGGCATGTTCCTGGCACATCGGCGAAACATAATCCAAGCGGTCGAAATAAGGCACGGCCTGCAAATAGGTTTTATATTCGATCAGCTTTTCCGTACCGCGGTGCAGCAGGCCGATATGCGGATCGGCGCGTTCGATCACTTCACCGTCCAACTCCAGCACCAGGCGCAGCACGCCATGAGCGGCCGGATGTTGCGGCCCGAAATTGAGACTATAATTATGGGACTGAATATCACCCATCGTCACGCCTTGCCTTGTTCGCCGGCCTTTTCATCGCCGGGCAGAATATAGTCGGCCCCCTCCCAGGGGCTCATGAAATCAAAGCTGCGGAAATCCTGCGTCAGCTTCACCGGCTCATAGACCACCCGCTTTTCCTCCTCGCTGTAACGCAGCTCGACAAAGCCGGTCAGCGGAAAATCTTTGCGCAGCGGGAAGCCCTCAAAACCATAGTCGGTGAGGATGCGGCGCAGATCGGGATGGCCGGTAAACATCACCCCATACATGTCCCAAGTCTCGCGTTCGAACCAATTGGCGACCGGAAACACATCGACAACGCTGGGCACCGGGGTCTTTTCATCGGTATGCACCTTGACCCGGATCCGGCGGTTCTGGTGCAAGCTCAGCAAATGATAAACGATGTCGAAGCGCTGCGCCCGTTCCGGATAGTCGGCCCCGCAAATGTCGATCAACTGCTTGAACTTGCACTCTGAATCATCGCGCAAAAAAGTCAGCACTTTGACAATTTGATCGGCGCGTGCCTCCAGCGTCAATTCGCCATGGGCGATGCTGGCACCCAGCACGTCATTTTCCAGGGCGGCCGAGATATAATCGGCCAGCGACTGCAATTGTTCGTTCATCACCATCACCGCGTAATGCTGCCAACGCGGCGGATTTTGCGCTGAAGCTGCAACACGCCATAAAGCAGCGCTTCCGCCGTGGGCGGACAACCCGGCACGTAAATATCGACCGGCACGATGCGGTCGCAGCCCCTGACCACCGAATAGGAATAATGATAATAGCCGCCGCCATTGGCGCAGCTACCCATCGAAATCACATAGCGGGGCTCCGACATCTGGTCGTAAACCTTGCGCAAGGCCGGCGCCATTTTATTGCACAAGGTGCCCGCCACGATCATCACATCCGACTGCCGCGGGCTGGCGCGCGGAGCAACCCCAAAACGCTCAAGATCATAACGCGGCATACTCGTCTGCATCATTTCGACCGCGCAGCAAGCCAAGCCAAAGGTCATCCACCACAGCGAACCCGTCCGCGCCCAATGGATCAAATCCTCCGCCGAGGTGACGAGAAAGCCCTTGTCCGACAGCTCGCTGTTGAGGTCGCTGAAAAAAGCATCGTCGGCCGACGCCGCGGCGGGAGACGGCATGCGCTCTACTCCCATTCCAAGGCTCCTTTCTTCCATTCATAGATAAAGCCGACAGTCAAAATGCCAAGGAACACAACCATCGACCAAAAGCCAAAGGCGCCCAAATCGCCCAGCGCCACCGCCCAAGGGAACAGGAACGCCACTTCCAGGTCGAAGATGATGAACAAGATCGCAACCAGATAAAACCGCACGTCGAATTGGGTGCGGGAATCCGAAAACGCCTCGAAGCCGCATTCATAGGCCGACAATTTTTCCGCGTCCGGCTTTTGCACACCGGCCAGCGAAGCCAGCGCTATGGGCGCGAACACGAATAATAGCGACAGCACAATCGCCAATCCGAGGAAAATCAGAATCGGCAGATATTCAACCAGATAAGACGGCATCACGCTGCTCTCCGAATGGTGACCGAATGGGCCCGGCCCAGCCCCTGACGGCGCGGCCCCAGCGCGTCGCGGCGCAGTATAGGCGGGAAATATCCCGACGCAAGGCGCTCTCCATGCTTTTCATTGCAATTTTCATGATTAAAACTTCGTTAGTTGCAGTTGCGATGCACAATCATTTTCATTCTGCTGTTGGATGATATGCGCGCCCGCCTTGCTGGCAGACTTCCATATCTTGCGCCGGGTAAGGCCGCGCCAGCGCCAGCGCCGCCGCTTCATCGCCTTGCAGCCACAAATCGGCATCATCGGCGGCCAAAATCACCGGCATCGCCTGGGCGTGAATTGGCCGTACCAGGGCATTGGCCTCGGTGGTGAGCATGGCGAAAACCGGGCCGTCCGCCGTTGGCCGCCAAATCCCGGCAAAACAGAACACCTCCTGATCGAGGGTGCGGAACCAGATCGGTGTCTTGCGCGGTTTGGTGTCTTGCCATTCGCAAAAAGCGGTGGCGGGAATCAGGCAGCGATTATCGCGCAGCCATTGCCGCCAAAACGGACTTTTGAGATTGCGCACATTGGTCACCGGCCGGTTGCCCTTGGGTGGCGGCGGAAATCCCCAGACCAATGGATCAAGCTCGCGCCCACCATCGCGCGGGCGAATGATGGGCGCTGCTTGGCCGGGAAAAATCGCGTTCAGCACCGGCCAATTGACGCGCCCGCCGCCAGTCAGGCCAAACAGGCGCCGCAGCGCCTCTTCATTGCTGGTCATGCTGTATAAATTGCACATCAGCGGCGCTCTAAGAAAAATGGTGCCCTCGGTCCGAGTCGAACGGACACTCCCTTGCGGGAACCAGATTTTGAGTCTGGCGCGTCTACCAATTCCGCCACGAGGGCCCATGCGCACATGGGTGATGAGGGCGGCATCTTAGCCAGAGGATTGCCCGCGTCAATAGCGCGTCGCATTTTGGCGCGCTATTCATTGTTTATTGGCAAGATCGGTGCTAGCTGGCCTGATCCATAGCGGGCGGGGAGGCCAACATGCTGCGGCGGCTTTATGACTGGACATTATCGCTGGCCGCCCACCGCCATGCCGAACGCTGGCTGGCCGGCGTGTCGTGCCTGGAAAGCTCGGTCTTTCCGATTCCCCCAGACGTGATGCTGATGCCGATGTGTCTGGCGCGGCCCAGCCAAGCATGGCGCTTTGCCTTTATTTGCACCATCGCTTCGGTGATCGGCGCGGTGTTGGGCTATCTGGTCGGGCTGCTGCTGTTTGAAACCGTCGGCCAGGCGGTGTTGCGGGTTTATGGCTATGAAGCCGCCTTCACCGATTTCCAGACCCGGTTCACCGACTATGGCGTGCTGGCGGTGCTGGTGTTCGGCTTGACCCCGCTGCCGTTCAAGGTGATCACCATTGCCAGTGGCGTTGCCGCTTTGCCCATCCTCCCCTTCATACTGGCCAGCCTGGTTGCCCGCGCCTTGCGTTTTTATGTGGTGGCGGCGCTGCTGTGGCGGTTTGGCGCACCGATGAAGGCCTTTATCGACCGCTATTTCAATTGGCTGGCGATTTTGTTTTCGGTGCTGCTGGTTGGTGGCTTTGTCGCGGTCAAATATCTGCTATGACCGTCGCATGGTCCAGACTCGCAGACTTTCCATGTTACAGCGCTTGATCGGTTCACCTTATCTGGTTTTGGCCTTGGCCTTTGCCTCCGCCGCTTTGCTGGCCGCCGCCTATGGATTTCAATATTGGGCTGGTTTGTGGCCCTGTGAATTATGCCTGAAGCAGCGTCCGCCGCATTGGGCGGCGGTGGGATTGGGGCTATTTGCCTTCCTAATGCTCAAACACGGTCAGGCCCGCATCGCCGCTTTCCTGCTGGCTTTGATGGGGCTGATTCTATGGACCGGCGCCGGCATCGCCGGTTTTCATGTCGGCGTCGAATGGGGCTGGTGGCCCGGTCCCTCTAGCTGCGCGGCGGGCCTGTTGCAGACCGACAACCCCGCCGCCATGGCCGAGGCCCTGATGAACGCACCACTGGTCAGTTGCGAACAGGTGATGTGGTCCTTGTTCGGCATCTCGATGGCAGGTTATAATCTGCTGTTTTCGGCCCTGCTGGGCGCGGCCGCCCTGGCTGCTGCTTGGCATTGGCGCAGGAAGGAGCAGCACATCCATGACAACGACCCAGCCCAGCCCTGACGGCGGCGCCGAAGGTCCTACCCGGCTGCCCGGAGACCGGCCCTGGCAAGACGATGTCGCGCGGATGCTGCGAGTCGACCATGCCGGGGAATATGGCGCGGCGCGCATTTATGACGGCCAATTGGCGGTGATGGGCAATCGTCATCCCGCCGCCGCCCATATTCGGCGGATGCGGGAGCAGGAAATCGCGCATCTGGAACGCTTCGACACGCTGCTCAATCAACGCCATGTCCGCCCCACTCTGCTGGCGCCGTTATGGCATGTTGCCGGCTTTGCCCTGGGCGCGGCCACCGCCCTGGCCGGCCCGCGCGCGGCGATGGCCTGCACCGCGGCGGTCGAGGAAGCAATTGATGCGCATTATGCTGAGCAGGAACAACAACTTGAAGGTCAAGACGCGGAATTTCATGACGTTGTCAGCCGGTTCCGTGCCGATGAAAATGAGCACCGCGATCTTGCGGTCAGCCATGGCGCCAAAGACGTCCCAGGCTTTCCCTTGCTGGCGGGCGCCATCAAGGTCGGCTGCCGGCTGGCGATTGGCCTGTCGAAACGATTGTGACGGCGGCGGCGATCAAGGCTCCAATTCGCTGTCCCAATAGAGATAATCGCGCCAGCTGTCGTGCAAATAATTTGGCGGGAAATGCCGGCCGGCCGCCATCAATTCCTGACTGGTCGGCCGATAAGGTTTGATGCGCGGAAACATCCCGGCCTGAACGGGCGAACGGCCGCCCTTGCGCACATTGCACGGCGCGCAAGCGGTGGTGACATTGGCCCAAGTGGTGCGCCCGCCATAAGCACGCGGGATCACATGATCGAAGGTCAGGTCGTGGGCGGCGCCGCAATATTGGCAGCTAAAATAATCCCGCAGAAACAGGTTGAAACGGGTGAACGCGGGATAGCGCGCCGGTTTGACATATTCCCGCAAGCAAATAACGCTTGGCAGTCTCATCTGAAAACTGGGCGAGCGGATCACCCGATCATATTCGGAAACAATATTCACCCGGTCCATGAACACCGCCTTGACCGCCGATTGCCACGACCATAGCGACAATGGATAATAGCTGAGCGGGCGATAATCGGCATTTAAGACCAAGGCGGGACAAGTTTCGGGCGATGGCAATGCGGCGGTGGCGTTCATCCGAGCTCCTCATCACAGCGGCGACATCTGTGGCAGCGACATGTTCAGCGGCGGCAACCCAATTGCCGGCGGTTGTGCTGGAGCCTCGCCGGGTCTCCAACACCGGCAAACGCCTTATACAAGATAAAGTCTTTCATCCTGATGACAATACTCTATCTTGATCCCACGCGTGCCGTCGCGGAATTCCATTCTTATGCCTGACGCTTTCATCACCCGCTTTGCCCCCTCGCCGACCGGCCGACTGCATTTGGGCCATGCCTATTCGGCGCTGTTGGCTTATGACGCCGCGCGCGCCTCCGGCGGCCGCTTTCTGCTGCGGATCGAGGACATCGACCGATCCCGCTGCCGCGCGTCATTCATCGACGCGATCATCGAGGACCTGGATTGGCTGGGCCTTGGCTGGGAACAGCCGGTACGCCGGCAGTCGGCGCATATGCGGGATTATCAACACGCCCTCGACCGCCTTGCCAAAGCAGGGCTGCTTTATCCCTGTTTTTGCACGCGCAAGGATATCGAAACGGAAATCGCCAACAGCCCCAACGCGCCGCATGGGCCCGTCGGCGCGCTTTATCCCGGCATTTGCAAGTCACTGACAACAGCCGACCGCAATGCCAAAATCGCCCAGGGTCAAGCCTATGCGCTGCGCCTGGATGTCGATGCCGCGATCGGTCATGCCCGCGCCCGCCAGGCCTGGCCGCGCCATTGGCGGGAGCATGGTCACGGCGCCGTTGTCGCCCAACCGCAATTGCTGGGTGACGTGGTGCTGGCGCGCAAGGATGTGCCGACCAGTTATCATCTGGCCGTCAGTGTCGATGATGGGCTGCAAGGCATCACCGACATCATTCGCGGCGAAGATCTGTTTCACGCCACCCACATCCACCTCTTGCTGCAGGCCTTGCTGAACCTGCCGACACCGCGCTACCGCCATCACCCTTTATTGCGCGATCATGGCGGCGAAAGGCTGGCCAAGCGGCACGGCAGCGAAAGCCTGGCCGATTTGCGCCAAGCCGGCCTGACCCCCGCCGCGATCCGCGCCAGGCTTGGCCTTGCCGCGGCGACCTGAAATCAAAGAGGAACTGAGCGCCGCCGCGCAACGTTGGTGTTTGGATCGGGCCCGTGCCCGCCAACGGATTCAGGAGCACAGCATGTTAAGATGGGCGTTGATTTTCCTGGTCGTCGCAATCATCGCGGCACTTTTTGGCTTCGGTGGCATTGCCGCCAGCGCCGCCGGCATTGCACAAATTCTGTTCTTCATTTTTCTGGCGCTGTTCGTCATCGCGCTGGTGGCGCAAGCATTGCGCGGCAGGCCCCCTCGTTGAGCAGCTTGATGAACATGGCCAAGGCTATTGCGCGGCAATGATCTTTTCGATTTCCGTGACAGGGTGCTTGACCAAATCCTTGGTCACCTCGGCAATGCAGCGTTGCGTCACGTCGCCATGCAATTTCTGACGCAACACCCCCAGCAATTTGGGCGCGGCAACCAGGATCAAACGCTGATAATCACCATTTTGCGCCTTGTCATAAAGCCAATCGGCCAGGTCCTTGGCGAACCGGTCCTCCGCCTGTTGATGAAAATCCGCTTCTTCCTTGGCGGAGCGACCTGGCACGCCATATTGATGCGCGCGGCCCGGCCGATCGGTGCCGATTTCACGGTCGGGCAGATTCTCCTGCGCCGCTTCGTCGATCAGCGTCAAGGCCGGATAATCGGGGTCGCCGTCATTGCGAAAGATCAGCCATTTCGCGCCATCGGCCACCGCCACCCATGCGCCATGCGGAATGTCCATGCCTGCTCCTTTCAAAATTTTACCGTCAAATTCAAGCCCGATGCGTTGTAGCGGCTGCCACCCAGGCGCCTATTGCGCCAGCGCAAAACCCAGCTTAACAGACAAAAAAAGGGGCGCTCAAGGCGCCCCTTTTTGAGGATTATTGTTATCATTCACCTGTCACGCGGCGGCGCGCTCGTCTTCGTCCTCATCGCCCTGAACCGGGCCTGAGTCCTGCCCCTTGGCATCGGGGTCGCGGTCCACCAATTCGATCACCGCCATCGGCGCTGCATCGCCTTGACGGAACCCAGCCTTCAAAATCCGGCAATAGCCGCCGGGGCGATCCTGATAGCGCGGGCCAAGCACGTCAATAAGCTTGGCGACCATGGCTTGTTCGCCCAAGGTGGCAAGCAGCAGACGCCGATCAGCCAGATTGCCGCGCCGCGCGCGGGTGATCAGCTTTTCAATATAGGGCCGCAAATCCCGCGCCTTCGGCAAGGTGGTGGTGATTTGCTCATGCTTGATCAACGCATTGGCCAAGTTCATGAACAAAGCGCGCCGCTGATCGCTGCGGCGGCCCAGTTTACGGCCTGATTTTCCATGACGCATTGTCGTGTCTCCCTAATGGGCCACGCGGCGCGGCCCTGCCCTGCCCGGCCTAGCCGGCGGCTTAAAATTCCTGTTCCAGGCGCTTGGCCAATTCCTCGATATTTTCCGGCGGCCAACCGGCCACTTCCATACCCAGTTTGAGGCCCATTTGCGCCAACACTTCCTTGATCTCATTCAGCGACTTGCGGCCAAAATTCGGCGTCCGCAGCATTTCCGCTTCGCTCTTTTGAATGAGATCGCCGATATAGACGATATTGTCGTTCTTGAGGCAATTGGCCGAACGCACCGACAATTCCAGCTCGTCGACCTTCTTCAACAAATTGCGGTTGAAGGCCGGCTCGCTGCTTTCTTCCTTCGGCAATTGCGGGCGCGGCTCCTCGAAATTGACGAACAATTGCAGCTGGTCCTGCAAGATCCGCGCGGCATAGGCCAAGGCATCTTCGGCATTGACGGTGCCGTCGGTTTCAATAGTCAGCGTCAGCTTGTCATAGTCCAGCACCTGGCCTTCGCGGGTGGCTTCCACCTTATAGGCAACCTGCCGCACCGGGCTATAGAGCGCATCGACGGGGATCAACCCAATCGGCGCATCCGCAGGCCGGTTCAATGCCGCCGGCACATAGCCCTTGCCGGCATTGACCATGAATTCAATGTGCAAATCGGCCCCTTCATCGAGGGTGCAGATCACCAGGTCGGGATTCATGATCTCGACATTGGCGGTTTCCTCGATCTGGCCGGCCCGCACTTCGCCCGGACCGGTCGCCTTCAGCACCAGGCGCTTCTCACCCTCGGTGTGAACCCGCAGCGCCAACTGCTTGACATTCAAGACAATGTCCGTGACATCCTCGCGCACGCCTGGGATCGACGAAAATTCATGCAGCACGCCATGGATCTGGATGCTGGTGACCGCGGCGCCTTGCAGCGACGACAGCAACACCCGACGCAGGCTGTTGCCCAACGTCATGCCGAAGCCGCGTTCCAACGGTTCAGCCACAAAGGTCGCGCGATGCGAAGCCTTGTCGCCGTCGCGGACGTCAAGCTTATTGGGTTTAATCAGTTCCTGCCAATTCTTCTGGATCACGGTCTTTCCTTCGTGCTCAACAGGTTGAACCGGGACAACGCCCCGGCCATGCCGCCAATGCGCGGACTTGACCTCGCCCGCGCGCTCTGCCGCCGGATATCAGACCCGGCGCCGCTTGGGCGGACGGCAGCCATTATGCGGGATCGGCGTCACATCACGGATCGAGGTGATGGTGAAGCCCACCGCTTGCAAGGCCCGCAACGCGGACTCACGGCCCGACCCTGGACCGGTCACTTCGACCTCCAGGGTCTTCATGCCATGCTCCTGGGCCTTTTTACCGGCGCTTTCCGCCGCCATCTGTGCGGCGAACGGCGTCGACTTACGCGAACCCTTGAAGCCCATGGCGCCGGCGGTGGACCAGGAAATCGTATTGCCCTGGGCGTCGGTGATCGTCACCATGGTATTGTTGAACGAGGCATTCACATGCGCCACGCCCGAAGTGATGTTCTTGCGCTCGCGCCGGCGCACTCGTGTCGTATCTTTGGCCATATCGTTTTACCCTAGCCGGCCACCCCAAACAGGCGGCGGAATTGGTCCCTTATTTCTTCTTGCCGGCAATCGGCTTGGCTTTGCCCTTACGCGTCCGCGCATTGGTGTGGGTGCGTTGGCCATGAACCGGCAGCCCCTTGCGGTGACGCAGGCCCTTATAACAGCCCAAATCCATCAACCGCTTGATATTCATCGCCACATCGCGGCGCAGATCACCTTCCACCATGAAGGCGCTGTCGATCAGCTCGCGAATTTGCAGCACCTCGGCGTCGGTCAGCTCATGCACCCGCCGCTCAACCGGAAAATTGAGCTGATCGCAAATGCGCTTGGCACTGGTCCGGCCAATGCCATGAATATAGGTCAAGGCAATTTCGACCCGCTTATTGGTCGGGATATTGACACCAGCAATGCGTGCCACGCTCAAGTCTCCTATTCAAACATTTCTATTGCGCGCCCGCGAGGACCACGGCACCCGGCACGCCCAAGAAAGCGCGTGATTATAGAAAGGTCCGTTGCCCCGTCAACCGCGCATTTCATCGCGATTGCGCTTTCTCGATCGCGGCGTCAATCGCCGCGGTTACTGCATCAATTTCGGCCATGCCGTCAACGCCCACTAGCACATCGCGGCCGCGATAATAATTCACCAACGGCGCCGTATGCTCGCGGTAAACCCGCAACCGATCGCGCACCGTGGCCTCATTGTCGTCTGCGCGACGGGTGAACTCGGTGCTGCCGCACATATCGCAAACACCGTCCTGTTTGGGCCGATTGTGGCGCTGGTGATAGCCCGCCCCACATTTGGCGCAGGTAAAGCGCCCCGTCACCCGATCGACCAGGATGTCTTCATCGACCTCGATTTCAATGACCAGATCGATCTTGCTGTGCTTGGACGCCAGCATGTCATCCAAGGCCCGAGCCTGGGCAATACTGCGGGGAAAGCCGTCCAACACAAAACCCTTGGCGCAATCCGGCTCCTCGATACGGTCTGCAATGATGCCGACAACGATATCGTCGGACACCAGTTCGCCCGCATCCATGGCGGCCTTGGCCTTTTTGCCAATCGGGGTGCCAGCGGCGACCGCGGCCCGCAACATATCGCCGGTCGAGAGTTGGACCAAGCCGTGGCGCTGTTCCATCCGCTTGGCCTGGGTGCCCTTGCCGGCGCCCGGCGGACCCAACAAAATCACCTTCATCGCCGCGACCCCCGCAACTTGGCCTTCTTCACCAAGCCTTCATATTGGTGCGCCAGCAAATGGCCGTGGATTTGCGACACCGTGTCCATGGTGACATTGACGATGATCAGCACGCTGGTGCCGCCGAAATAAAACGGCACTTGCGCTTGCGAGACAAGAATTTCGGGGATGATGCAAACCACCGACAAATAGACGGCGCCAATCGCCGTCAGCCGGGTCAGCAGGAAATCGAGATAATCGGCCGTCTGCTTGCCGGGACGAATGCCGGGAATGAAACCGCCATGTTTTTTCAAATTATCCGCCGTGTCCTCGGGATTGAACACCACGGCGGTATAGAAAAAACAGAAAAACACGATGCCGGCGATATAAAGCGCCATGTAAAGCGGCTGACCATGGCCCAGCAGAGTGGTGACGGTGGTCAACCATTCCGGCCCACCAGAGGCCGAGAACCCCGCCACGGTGAGCGGCATCAGCAACACCGATGATGCAAAAATCGGCGGAATCACACCGGCGGTGTTCAATTTCAAGGGCATGTGACTGGTGTCGCCCTGGAACATTTTGTTGCCGACCTGGCGCTTGGGATATTGGATCAACACCCGCCGCTGGGCGCGCTCGAAAAATACGATGCCGGCGAACACCACGACCACCAAAATGGCGATGGCAATCAAGAAAATGGTCGACAAAGCGCCGGTGCGGCTCAGTTCTAAAGTCCCACCAAGGGCGCGCGGCAGCTCGGCCACGATGCCGGCGAAAATGATTAGCGAAATGCCATTGCCGACACCGCGGGCGGTGATCTGCTCGCCCAGCCACATCAAGAAAATGGTGCCGCCCAATAAGGTAATCACCGTCGAGGACCGGAAAAACCAACCCGGATCGATCACCGCGCTGGCGCCACCGGCGGTCCAGGACTCTAGCCCCACGGCAATCGCGTACCCCTGCACGAGGGTCAGCAACACCGTGCCATAACGGGTATACTGGTTCAGCTTCTTGCGGCCTGATTCGCCCTCTTTCTTGAGCTGCGCCAGGGTTGGCGACATGCTGGACAAGAGCTGCATGATGATTGAGGCCGAAATATAAGGCATGATGTTGAGCGCGACGATACTCATGCGCTCCAGCGCGCCGCCGGAAAACACATTGAACATGCCCATCACGCCGCCTTCAAACTGGCGGAAGACTTCCGACAGCGCCACGGGATCGATACCCGGCAGCGGCACATAGGTGCAAAGGCGGTAGATTACCAACGCGCCCAGCGTGAACCAAATACGCTTCTTCAGCTCGGTGGCCTTGGCAAAGGCCCCGAAGTTGAAATTGGACGCGAGTTGTTCGGCGGCGGAAGCCATTCAATACCTCGGTTTATTCGGCCTCGGCCACGGCTTCGGCCACCGGCGCGGTCAGCGTGATCTTGCCGCCGGCCTTTTCCACTGCCGCGACCGCCGCCTTGCTGGCGCCCGCCACGGTAATATCAAGCTTGGCCTTCAATTCGCCCTTGGCCAGCAGCCGCACGCCATCGCGCACCCGCGTGACCAGGCCAGCGGCAATCAACGCCTCAACGTCCACCGGCTTGCCGGCGTCGATACGGCCTGCGTCAACCGCCTGCTGCAGACGACCCAGATTGACCACCGCAAAATATTTGCGGAACGGATAATTGGTGAAACCGCGCTTGGGCAGACGGCGATGAATCGGCATTTGGCCGCCTTCAAAGCCCTTGATCGCCACGCCCGTCCGCGACTTTTGCCCCTTGACGCCGCGCCCGGCGGTCTTGCCCTTGCCGGAGCCCAAGCCGCGTCCCACCCGCATGCGGCTCTTGCGCGCGCCGGGATTGTCGGAAAGCTGGTTCAGCTTCATGATCTTCACCTATGCCTTAGTTCTGAAAGCAGCCGCCAGGGCGGGCCGCTCGTGAATTTACTGCGCGTCTTCAACCCGAACCAAATGGCTGACCCGGGCAATCATGCCGCGCACCGCCGGGGTGTCTTCCAACACCCGACTGCGATGCATCTTGTTCAGACCCAGGCCCACCAAAGTGGCGCGTTGGTCCTTGGTGCGCCGGATCGGGCTGCCCGTTTGGGTCACGCGAAGCTGCTTTTTCTTGTCAGCCATGACAAATTCCTTTCAACCGGCCCGGCGTCATTCGGACGCCGAAGCCGCGTCCAGCTCAACCGCCTGCTTATTCTGGTCAACCCGGCGGGCAATGATTTCGCCGACCTTCTTGCCACGCTTGGCTGCGATCATCTTGGGGCTCATCTGCCGCTTGAGCGCGTCGAACGTGGCCCGCACCATGTTGTAGGGATTGGTCGACCCCACTGACTTGGTAACCACGTCGGCCACGCCCAGGCTTTCGAAAACCGCGCGCATCGGACCGCCAGCAATGATGCCGGTGCCCTGCGGCGCCGCCCGCAAATAGACCCGCCCGGCACCATGCCGGCCCGAAACATCATGATGCAAGGTGCGACCTTCGCGCAACGGCACCCGCACCATGGTTTTCTTGGCGGCGTCGGTGGCCTTGCGAATGGCCTCCGGCACTTCACGCGCCTTACCATGGCCGAAGCCGACCCGGCCGCGTCCGTCGCCGACCACCACCAGGGCCGCGAAACCGAACCGCCGGCCGCCTTTCACCACTTTCGCCACGCGATTGATATGAACCAGCTTTTCAACCAGTTCGCTTTCCTCGCGTTCAATCCTGTCTGGACGGGCCATGCTTACTTGCCTTCCTCGTTCATTAAAAGTCCAGCCCGCCTTCGCGGGCCGCGTCGGCCAGGGCCTTGACCCGGCCATGATAGATAAAGCCGCCGCGATCGAAGACGACGCGTTCGACGCCCGCTTTCTTGGCACGCTCGGCCAGCACTTTGCCGACCTGGGCGGCGGCTTCTACCGTCGCGCCGGTGCCGCCGCGCAAATCCTTGTCCAAGGTCGATGCCGACGCCAAGGTGACGCCCTTCACATCGTCGATAACCTGGGCATAAATATGCTTCGACGAACGATGCACCGACAACCGCGGACGATCCTTGGCCTTGGTCCGCAATTGCGTGCGAACCCGCTGCCGACGACGTGCGAAAAGTGACAGTTTCTGACCCATGGCCGTTCCTACTTCTTCTTGCCTTCCTTGCGGAAGATATATTCCCCGGCATAGCGGATACCTTTGCCCTTATAGGGCTCGGGCTTGCGATAAGCACGGATTTCCGCCGCCACCTGGCCGACACGCTGCTTGTCGATGCCGCTGATCTCGATCGTAGTTTGATCCGGACATTTGATATCGATGCCATCCGGTATCGGGAAATTGACGTCATGGCTGAAGCCAAGCTGCAGCCGCAGGGTCTTGCCCTGCACCGCCGCGCGGTAGCCAACGCCATTGACTTCCAGCTTGATCGAAAAGCCGTTGGTCACCCCTTCCACCAAATTGGCCATCAAGGTGCGCTGCATACCCCAACGCGAGCGCGCCCGCTTGGACTCGTTGACCGGCTTGACGGCAATTTCGCCATCGCCGACGGTGACGTCGACTTCTTCAAGCACTTGCATCGCCAAAAGCCCTTTTGGCCCTTTGACCTTCAGCTCGCCGTCCGCCAGTTCGACACTGACGCCCGAGGGAATGGCGACTGGCTTCTTGCCAATCCGTGACATGGTTAAACCCCGTCCAATCTCAAACTAGAATACCGTGCACAACACTTCGCCGCCGACATTGGCTTCGCGTGCTTCCGCATCCGACAGCACACCCTTCGGCGTTGAAACGATAGAAATGCCAAGGCCATTGGAGACCCGCGGCAAATCCCGCACTTTCATGTAAATGCGGCGTCCAGGTTTCGACACCCGGCTGATTTCCCGGATCACCGGGTCGCCTTCCGCATATTTCAGTTCAATCCGCAATTCGGTGCCGCCGTGGCTTTGCGCCGCTTCGGTATAACCGCGAATATAGCCTTCACGTTGCAATACATCGAGCACCCGAGCCCGCAATTTGGAACCCGGCGAAACAATGCTTTCCTTGCGCGCCCGCTGTCCATTGCGGATGCGGGTCAACATGTCAGCAAGAGGATCGGTCATCGACATGGCCGCCGCTCTCCTTACCAGCTCGACTTCACGACGCCAGGCACCAACCCTTTTGAGGCCAGTTCCCGCAAGGCGATGCGCGACATACGAAATTTACGATAATAGGCACGCGGCCGACCGCTGACTTCACAACGGTTGCGCACCCGGGTCGGATTGGCATTGCGCGGTAATTCTGCCAATTTCAGCCGCGCGATCAAGCGATCTTCATCGCTCGCCGACTTGTCCGATGCCTGCTCCAGCAGACGAGCGCGCTTACCGGCATATTTCTTGACCAGCCGGCGCCGCCGCTCGTTCTTCAAAATGGAACTCTTTTTTGCCATCTCTTTTAGTCTCCGATCCGGCTATTGCGCAAACGGCATGTTGAAACCACGCAGCAATTCGCGTGCTTCATCATCCGTCCGCGCCGTGGTGCAGATGATCACATCCATGCCCCGCACCTTGTCGATCTTGTCGTAATTAATTTCCGGAAACACCAATTGTTCCTTCAGGCCCATGGCATAATTGCCTCGGCCGTCGAAACTCTTCGCGCTAACCCCGCGAAAGTCGCGCACGCGCGGTAAGGCCACGGTGATCAAGCGGTCGAGAAATTCATACATCCGCGTACGCCGCAAGGTCACCTTGCAGCCGATCGCCATGCCCTCGCGCAGCTTGAAGCCGGCAATCGACTTTTTGGCCCGGGCGACCACCGGCTTTTGACCAGCAATTGCGGCCATGTCCTCGATCGCGGATTCCAGACGCTTTTTGTCCTGCACCGCTTCGCCAACACCCATATTGAGCACGATCTTTTCCAGCGTCGGCACCTGCATCGGATTTTTATAGCCGAACGCCTCGATCAGCTTAGCGCGCACCACTTCATCATAATGGCGCTTCAACCGCGGTTGATAGCTTTGTGCCTCAGACATCGATCATCTCTCCCGAACCCTTGGCAACGCGGACGCGGCGACCATCATCCAACAGCTTCACACCGACCCGGGTCGGTTTGCCGGTCTTGGGGTCCTCCAGCGCCAGGTTTGACAGGTGGATCGACGCTTCCTTGTTATCGATCCCACCAGGACCCTGGGCGCTGGCTTTCTTGTGCTTGCGCACCACATTGACACCCGAAACAATGGCCCGAGTTTCCTTGGGCATCATTTTCACCACTTCGCCGCGCTTGCCTTTGTCGCGGCCCGTCAGCACGACCACCTTGTCGCCCTTGCGGATTTTGAATTTCGCGTTGGTCATCACAACACCTCCGGCGCCAAGCTGATGATCTTCATATGGTTGCGCGCGCGCAGTTCACGCACCACCGGGCCGAAGATACGGGTGCCGATCGGTTCCAAATTCTTGTTGATCAACACCGCGGCATTCCGGTCGAAGCGGATCACCGACCCGTCCGGCCGCCGGATGTCCTTGGCGGTGCGCACGATCACCGCACGATGCACATCACCCTTTTTGACACGGCCGCGCGGAATCGCGTCCTTCACGGAAACGACAATGACGTCGCCGACATTTGCCGTCTTCCGCTTGGAACCGCCCAGCACCTTTATGCACTGCACCCTCTTGGCACCTGAATTATCGGCGACGTCGAGGTTCGTCTGCATCTGGATCATCGGTTAAGTCCTAATCATGCCGGCCGCGCCGGCGCTTCTCAAATGGCAGTGGTCAAGAAACTTTCTCAATCACCCGCCAGGTCTTGTTCTTGGAAATCGGCCGGCATTCCTGAATCCGGACCAGATCCCCCTCTTTGATCGCGTTGGCGTCGTCATGGGCGTGGTAGTTCTTGGAACGCCGTACAATCTTGCCATAAAGCGGGTGCTTGAAGCGCCGCTCAACGCTGACGACAACGGTCTTTTCGCCCTTGTCCGAAACCACCGTGCCCAACAAAATACGTTTCGGCATAACGCCTGCTTCCTTTCCTACGCCTTGGCGCCTTGGCGCTGGCTGATCAGGGTTCTGACCCGCGCGATGTCACGCCGCACTTGGCGCACCCGCGCCGTATTTTCCAACTGACCGGTGGCGGCTTGAAAGCGCAGATTGAACTGCTCTTTTTTCAGCCCGGCCAAATCGCCAGCCAATTCATCGTCCGTCTTGGCCCTGAGATCCGCGATTTTCATGATGCGCTCCCTTGCCTAAAGCGATTCACCGAGACGGGTCACGATCTTGGAGCGGATCGGCAACTTCGCCGCGGCCCGCTCAAAGGCGCCGCGCGCCAACATGGGCGGCACACCGTCAATTTCAAACATGATGCGACCAGGCTTGACCCGGCACGCCCAATATTCTGGCGCACCCTTGCCCGATCCCATCCGAACTTCCGCCGGCTTCGACGACACCGGCACATCCGGGAAGATGCGAATCCAAACCTTGCCCGCCCGCTTGATATGGCGGGTCATGGCGCGCCGCGCCGCCTCGATCTGCCGTGCGGTCACCCGCCCCGGTTCCAGCGCCTTCAAACCGAAGGCGCCAAAGTTCAGATCGGTACCGCCCTTGGCGTTGCCATGGATACGGCCTTTATGCGCCTTGCGGTATTTGGTCCGTTTGGGTTGCAGCATGACGTTTAACTCGCCTCTCTAAATATTTAGCCGCGTTGCGGGCGTGGGCCGCCCGTTTGCGCGTCCATGATGCGTTTGTCTTGGGCCATCGGGTCGTGCTCGAGAATTTCACCCTTGAATACCCAAACCTTGATGCCGCAAATGCCATAGGCGGTCTTGGCCTCGGCGGTGCCATAATCGATGTCAGCGCGCAGAGTATGCAGCGGCACACGGCCCTCGCGATACCATTCCATGCGCGCAATCTCGGCGCCGCCCAAACGACCGCCGGCATTGATGCGAATGCCTTGCGCACCCATCCGCATCGCCGACTGCACCGCCCGCTTCATCGCCCGCCGAAACGCCACCCGACGTTCCAATTGCTGCGCGATATTCTCGGCCACCAACCGGGCGTCGATTTCCGGCTTGCGGATCTCGACAATGTTGAGCGACACATCGGCAGAGGTCATCGCCGCGATCTTGCGACGCAACCGTTCGATATCGGCACCCTTTTTGCCAATGATCACGCCCGGCCGCGCGCAATAAACCGTCACCCGCGCGGTCTTGGCGGGGCGTTCGATCACGATCTTGGAAATCGCGGCCTGCGGAACTTCTTTATGCAGGAAGTCGCGGATGCGCAAATCTTCATGAACCAATTTGCCATATTCGTTGCGGCCGGCAAACCAGCGCGAATCCCAGGTCCTGTTGATACCCAGTCGAAGGCCGACCGGCGAAACTTTCTGGCCCATTATGCAGACTCCTCGACTTCGCGCACGACAATACGGACACGGCTGAAAGGCTTCAAAATCTTGCCGACGCGGCCCCGCGCCCGCGGCGAGAAGCGCCGCATCACTAGGGCCTTGCCGACGCTGGCTTCCGACACCACCAAATTGTCGACATCCAGATTGTGGTTGTTCTCGGCATTGGCGATGGCCGATTGCAGGACTTTCTTGACGTCCCGCGCCGCCGCCTTTTTGGAGAAGCTCAAATTGGCCAGCGCCTGCTCAACCTTCTTGCCACGGATCAGACCGGCGACCAGATTAAACTTGTAGGGACTGCCGCGCAGCATATTGCCGACCGCGATCGCCTCATTGTCGGCCACCCGCCGTGGATTGGCTTTCTTGCCCATCGTCAGCCTCTTTTCGCTTTCTTGTCGGCCGCGTGGCCGTAATAGGTCCGCGTCGGCGCGAACTCGCCCAGTTTGTGGCCAACCATTTCCTCGCTCACATAAACCGGCACGAATTTCTTGCCGTTATAGACATTGAATGTGAGGCCCACGAAGTCGGGCAGAATGGTCGACCGCCGCGACCAAGTCTTGATCGGCTGCTTTTTCGTATCGGCCTGCATTTCTTCCGCCTTCTTCAACAAATGAAGGTCGACGAACGGGCCTTTCCAAACAGAACGTGCCATGACGCGCCCTTTACCGCTTTTTCTTCAGATGACGCGACCGCAAGATCATCTTGTCGGTTGCCTTGTTCGACCGGGTGCGCTTGCCCTTTGTCGGCTTGCCCCACGGCGTCACCGGATGACGCCCGCCCGAGGTTCGGCCTTCACCACCGCCATGCGGATGATCGACCGGGTTCATCGCCACGCCGCGCACGCTGGGGCGACGGCCAAGCCAACGGGACCGGCCGGCCTTGGCATGATATTCGTTTTGATGATCGGGATTCGACACCGCGCCTACGGTGGCCATGCATTCCGCGGGCACATAGCGCTGCTCACCCGACGCCAGCCGCAAAATCGCCAAGCCACGGTCGCGGCCGACCAATTGCACATAGGTGCCGGCAGAACGGGCAATCTGGCCGCCCTTGCCCGGCTTCATCTCTACATTGTGGATGATTGTGCCCACCGGCATCGACGCCATCGGCATCGCATTGCCCGGCTTCACATCGACCCGCCGGCCAGCGATCACGCTGTCGCCAACCGCCAGGCGCTGCGGCGCCAGGATATAAGCCAGCTCGCCATCCTCATATTTGATCAACGCGATGAAGGCCGACCGATTGGGATCGTATTCCAGCCGTTCGACCGACGCCGGGACATCGAATTTGCGGCGCTTGAAGTCGATCCGCCGATAGGTCCGCTTGTGGCCGCCGCCGCGCGCGCGCACGGTCACATGGCCTTGATTGTTGCGGCCACCGGACTTGGACAGCCCTTCCGTCAACATCTTCACCGGCTTGCCGCGATGCAGACCGGAACGGTCCACCAGCACCAAATTGCGCCGCGCCGGGCTGGTCGGATTATATTGCTTCAGCGCCATCGCTTAAATTCCCGTCGTAATGTCAATCGATTGGCCCTCGGCCAAAGTGACGATCGCTTTTTTCACGTCGTTGCGGCGCCCCTTGACGCCACGGAAACGCTTGACCTTGCCCTTCAACACCAGCGTGTTGACAGCCTTGACCTTGACATCGAACAAGGCCTCGACCGCCGCCTTGATCTGCGGCTTGGTGGCGTCGATCGCGACCCGGAAGGTGACCTGGTTGTGTTCCGAACCCTGGGTCGATTTTTCGGTGATGACGGGGCTGCGGACCACGTCATAATGCGTCAAATCCGTCATTTCAGCCGTGCCTCCAATTCGCCAATCGCCGCCTTGGTCAACACCAAGGTGTCGCGGCGCAAAATGTCGTACACATTGGCCCCGATCGCCGGCAGCACGTCGATCAGCGGAATATTCGCCGCCGCGCGCTTGAAATTGACGTCGACGGCGGCGCCATCGATCACCAAAGCCGACCGCAGGCCCAATTTTTCCAGCTTGGCCTTCAACGCCTTGGTTTTGGCCTCATCCAAAGCCGCCACGTCCAGCACCAGCAATTGGCCCGCCGCCTGCTTGGCCGACAGCGCGCTTTTCAGACCCAGCGCCCGAACTTTTTTGGGCAAGCTGTACTCGAAGCTGCGCGCGCGGGGGCCATGCGCCTTGCCGCCGCCGATAAAGATCGGCGCCTTGCGGTCGCCATGGCGGGCGCGACCGCCGCCCTTTTGCCGGCCGAATTTCTTACCCGTCCCGGTCACGTCGCTGCGCTCCTTGGCCGCGCGCGCCACCGCGCGCCGCTTGGCCAATTGCCAATTCACCACCCGGTGCATGACGTCGGCCCGAACTTCCAGACCGAAAATTGCGTCATCGAGCTCGATATCGCCGGCCTTGCCTGCATCCAGCGTTTTCACCTCGGCCTTCATGGCCTTTTACTCCTTGTCATTGCCGCCGGCTTCCGGCGCTACCGATGCATCGCCGTCCACCGCTGGCGCCGCTTGTGCCGCCGCTTCAACCGCCGCCGCCTTCACTGCGGCGGGATAAGGCAGGCCTTCAGGCGCCGCCCGCTTGATTGCGTCGCGGATCAAAACCCAGCTGCCCTTGGCACCCGGAATTGAACCCTTGACCAACAACAGGCCACGCTCGGCATCGGCCGCCACGACTTCCAGATTTTGCTGGGTCGCGCGCTTGCCGCCCATATGCCCGGCCATTTTCTTGTTCTTGAACACCTTGCCCGGGTCCTGCCGCTGGCCGGTCGAACCATGACTGCGGTGGCTGATGGAAACGCCGTGGGTAGCCCGCAGGCCGCCGAAGTTCCAGCGCTTCATCGCACCTGCGAAGCCCTTACCAATGGTGGTTCCAGTGACATCGACCATTTGACCGGCAATGAAGTGATCCGCCGTCAGCTCCGCGCCGACATCGATCAGTGCGTCGTCGCTAACGCGAAATTCCACCAGCTCCGCCTTGGGCTCGACTTCCGCCTTGCCAAAATGACCCCGCAAGGCCTTAGACACATTCTTGACCTTGACCGCGCCCTTGCCCAACTGCACGGCGCTATAGCCGTCGCGATCAAGCGTGCGCTGTGCCACCACTTGGCAGCCCGACACGTCAAGCACGGTCACCGGCACATGTTTGCCGCCTTCCGCATAGACGCGGGTCATGCCGACCTTTTTGCCAATCAAACCGGAACGCATTTGTCTTATCCCTGCAATTTGATTTCGACATCGACACCGGCCGACAGGTCGAGCTTCATCAGCGCATCAACCGTCTGCGGGGTTGGATCGACGATGTCGATCAGCCGCTTGTGCGTGCGCACCTCGAATTGCTCGCGGCTCTTCTTATCGATGTGCGGACTGCGCAACACCGTGAATTTCTCGATCCGCGTCGGCAGCGGAATCGGACCCCGTACATGCGCGCCAGTACGGCGCGCGGTATCGGCGATTTCGCCAGTAGCCTGATCCAACACCCGGTAATCGAAAGCCTTCAGGCGTATGCGAATATTTTGCGCGTCCATCGTCTTTTACCTCAAAGCCAAGGCCGGGATCCGTCTGGACCCCGGCCCGTCGGCCAATTCCATGCCTATTCGATAATTTTCGCGACGACGCCGGCGCCGACGGTGCGGCCGCCTTCGC